>CAWGHB010000013.1:0-491485 GCA_963822315.1 uncultured Acidimicrobiia bacterium | reverse complement strand
GACATCATGCTCGAGAACCCCGTGCTCGTCTCCGACGCCATCCTCGACGTCCTTGCCGCGGTGCACGACGGCCGCACCAGCATGCGGTGAAGAGCGCCGAGGCACGCGAACGGTCAGGGCCCGCTCGTTGCCGGCTCGGGAACTGTGGTGGTGCTGCTGGCGGTTCCGGGCAGGTGCTCCCTGACGACGCGGGTCAACTCGCTGGCGGGGCCCCTGCCGTCGGGCGAGACGGGCAGAGCCGCCAGGACGACGATCGTCGTGTCGGTCTCAGGATCACGTATCACCTGCGATTCATTTCCCGCGATCTGCCCGGCGTGTCCGTAGTACGAGCCGCCTCGAACCATCCCCGAGCCGTAGGCAGGGCCGTCGGGTTGGGCGGGATCGAGCGGTTGGATGGAGGCCAGGCGTTGCGCTTGCATCTCGGCGTCGAGCAACCCGCCATCGACGAGCGCTTTGGCCCACACCACGAGGTCGTCGGCGGTCGAGATCGCCGACCCGGCGGTCCAAGCCACGGAAGGACTCGCCCCACTCCAGTCAGTCGGCAGCAGCTCGCCGTCGGCCGCCTCCTGCTGCTCATCGGCCGGCAACGCCGGATCGGGACGGAAGATCTGCTGGGCGGTTCCGAACTGGTAGCCGTGGGCGTATGCCGCGGGGATCGAGGCGTCGTCGAGGGCCGGCATCACCGTGCTGTCCAGGCCGAGCGGATCGAAGATGCGCTGCTGGAACAGCTCTGGAACGGTCTGCCCGGTGACGTCCTCCATCACGAGTCCGAGCAGGATGTAGTTGGTGTTCGAGTACTGCCAGGTCGTCCCCGGCGCGGACAACGCCGGCGCGCTGAACGCCAGGGCCAAGAGCTCCTCGGGACTCCAGATCCGTTCGGGATCCTCGTCCACTGCCCGCCCGAACACGGGGTTCTCGGTGTAGCCGGCCAGCCCGCTACGCATGTCGAGCAGCTGGGCGATCGTGATGGTGTCGCCGTTGGGCACGTCGGCCCGGTACTTGGAGATCGGATCGTCGAGGGACACCTTGCCTTCCTGGGCCAACTGCACGATGACCGTCGCCGTCATCGTTTTCGTGATGCTGCCGATCCGGTAGTGATCCGAGGTCGCCGGCAGCTCGTTGCCGCCGAGCACCCGCGACCCGAACCGGAACGTGGCGTCACCGAATTCCGATGAGCGCACGACGACCACCGCCGACGGCACCTGCATCGACTCGACGAGCTCGGCCAAGACCGGCCCCATCTCGCTTGCGTATCCCGGCGCTGGGACCGTCATCGTCGACGTCGTGGGGGGCGACGCGGCAGGTGGCGTCCCGCATGCAGCAAGCACCACCAGGCCGGCCGCCGCGGCGACGATCACAGGCCGGCGACGCACGCCGCGCCCGCTGCTGGGACTGGATGCGCCGGCCTTCATGAGACCCTCTTTCGGATATCGAGTAGAACTTGATTCTGTGCAGATTACTGTTCTACTGTCAATGAAATGAGCGCCAAGCCCAAGCGGACCTATGACGCCACCAAGCGACGGGCGCGCGCCGAGGACGAGCGGCGGGCCACTCGCCGACGCGTCCTCGCCGCCGCCCAGCGCCTCTTCATCGCCAAGGGCTACACCGCCACGACGATGTCGGACATCGCCGAGGAAGCCGGCGTCGCGATGCAGTCGGTCTACAAGGCAGGAACAAGCAAGGCCGACCTGCTGCAGCAAGTCATCGAGCTCGTCGTGGCCGGCGATGACGAGGACGTGATGATGACCGACCGGCCGAGCATCATGGCGATTGCCGCGGAATCAGACCCGACACGGCAGGTCCAGATGATGGCGGAGCTGATCGCAAACGTCCGGGAACGATCCGCACCGATACAAGCGGCGTATCGCCAAGCGGCCGCCGTCGACCAGGCGGTGGCGGAGAACCTCGACGCCGAGCTGCGCCGGCGGCACGAGACGTTCACCGCCGTGATCAGCATCATCTCCGAGGACCGCCTCCGGCACTCCCTCGACGAAAGTACCGACATCGCGTGGGCGCTCGGTAGCTACGAACTCTTCCTGCTCCTCCGGACACGACGCGGCTGGGACTCCGACCACTACCGGCAGTGGCTCAGCCGCACACTCGTCGAACAGCTACTGCTCCCCGACAGCCGACCGCGCCTTCTCGATTGACACATCTCGGTCATGCGCGGCGATCGCGACGGAGCCCACCGGCCGTCGACGCGCCAGTGTCGGCGTGTTTCGGTCCTGCTTCGTCCGTCCTCCGACTGGGCTACGTTCCACGAGCCAGCGTCCGGGATGGTTGCCACGCTGACTGTAAGGACACGAATTGGTGACCCACGGCATCCTCGTTCCGATCTCCACCGTCCCGTTCTAGAGGGCGCTGACGTGAACCAGTTCCGGCGTCGGTTGTCGTTCGTCGTCTCTGCGGCGTTGGTGGCGGGGTTGTTGGTGTTCCCGGTCGCCGCCTTGCAACCGGTGTCGTTGGTTGAGGCGGCGGGTCCGGTGTCGGGGGCGATCGGCCTGGGGGGCGGGTTGTCGGGGTCGGTGGATGAACGGACCGGGCTGTTCTCGGTGTCGGTGCCGGTGGTGTCGGTGGCTGGGCCGGGCTCCGCGGGGGTGACGTGGTCGCTGGTGTGGGATCAGGGCCGGGCCGTGGATCGTGTGGACCGGTCGGGGTTCGGGGCGGGCTGGTCGTTGGGGGTGTCATTCATCAATCCGGCCACCCCGACCACGGTGTATCCGGCCAACGGCGGCTCCTACACGGCGGGGGGACGTATCCGTCGGGGTTGGTGAACTATCCGTTGCAGGACCTCGTCTTCCACCGCAACTCGGGCGGCTCCCCCTACGAGTTGTCCTATGACGACGGGCGGGTCGACAGCTTCGACGTCAACGGCAACCTCGTGGCCCGCACGGACCGGTTCGGGAACCGCACCCAGTTCTCCTGGGAAGTAACCCCCCATCTCGCCGCCCCTGACCGCGATGAACGGCGACTTCCCCGTGGAGGACAACGTGTTCGACGCCGAGCCGGACACGTCCGACCCACTCTCGATGATCGACGCCGACGTTCGACCCGCCATCGACCGATTCGCGCCGTACCGGTTCTCGTTCAGCGATTAGGGCTTCTTGGTCGTGGCGAGGCCGACCGGGCCGCGCCGCGCTTGTGTTCGAGGGAGTCTCGATGCGTCAGCGGCGCGCCAGGCTCAGACGCGGCGGCGCAGGGCGCGAACCGACAGCGGGGCGAAGACGGCTGCGATGCCGATGGCCCAGAGTAGGGAGAGGAGCGTCGGACGAGCAACTGGTCCGTCCACCATGAGACCGCGGGCCGCATCGCTGAGGATGGTGACCGGATTGGCCTTGACGACGGGCTGCAACCAGCCCGGCATCGTGTCGATCGGGACGAAGACCGCGCTGAGGAAGGTCACCGGGAACAGCACGGTGAAGCCGAACAGCTGCACCTTCTCGGGGTCCGGGGCGAGGACGCCCACCAGGACCGTGACCCACGAGAAGCAGAGGGCGAAGAACATGATCAGCAGGAAGGCTGCCGCGAGACCGGCGGGCGAGGTGCCGAGTCGGAATCCGAGGATGAATCCGACGACCAGCAGCAGCACGATCGACCACGCCTGCTTGACCATGTCGGCGAGGATGCGCCCGCTCAGCGGCGCCCAGCGCGCGATCGGCAACGATCGAAGCCGGTCGAAGACGCCTTTCGTGATGTCGGTGTTCAAGCCCTGACCGACGTACATCGTCACGAAGAACATGTTCATGACGATGATGCCGGGCAACGCGTACTGCAGGTATTCGGTCGGGGAGTCGGCGATCGCCCCGCCGAACACGTACGTGAACAGCAGCACGAAGATGATCGGCTGGATGCTGAAGTCGCCGAGCTCCCAGGGGTTGTGCCGGATCTGAATGAGGGTCCGCCAGGCCAGCGTCAGCGTCTGTCGGAGGCCTTCGACCGTGGTCACGCGGGGCTTGACGTCCTGTGGCTGGACCGGCGCCGGCCGGGTGCTGCTGGTTGGAGGCGAGATGTCGACGGTGGTCATGCCGGCACCGCTTCCGTGTCGCGCTGGCCGTCGGGTTCTTCGACACGGTGGCCGGTCAAGGTCATGAAGACCTCGTCGAGGCTCGCGCCCCGCAGGGTCAGCTCGTCGAGGATGACACCCTGGTCGTCGAGCCGCCGGACGACGGCAGGGACCAGCGCCGGGTCGCTGACGGCCGCGGTGACCCGCTCGCCCTGCACCTCAGGGTCGACCTTTGTCAGCTCCCGCACCACTGACATCACGACCTCGAGGTCCTCGGCGCGTGCGGGTCGCACAACCAGCGACTGCGCACCGACCTGCGACTTGAGGTGATCCGGGGAGCCGGTCGCGATCACCTTGCCGTGGTCGATCACCACGAGGTCATCGGCGAGCTCGTCAGCCTCGTCGAGGTACTGCGTGGTGAGCAGCACCGTCACGCCATCGGCCACCAGGAGGCGGACCAGGTCCCACATGTCCAGCCGCGCCACGGGGTCGAGACCGGTCGTGGGCTCGTCCAGGAACAGGATCCGTGGATTGCCGACGAGGCTGGCAGCGAGGTCGAGCCGGCGCCGCATGCCGCCCGAGTACGTCTTCGCTGCGCGGTCGGCGGCGTCGTCGAGGCGGAACTCCCGGAGCAGGTCTCGGGCGCGAGCCTTCGCCTGGTCGCGCGGGATCCCGAGCAGCCGGGCGATCAGCACGAGGTTCTCGGTCCCGGTCAACGTCTCGTCGACCGACGCGTATTGGCCGGTCAGACCGATCAGCTGCCGGACCTGATGGGCCTGCTCGACGACGTCGTAGCCGCCGACGGTCGCCCGCCCCTCATCCGGGCTCAACAGGGTGGCCAGGACCCGCACGGCCGTGGTCTTGCCGGCGCCGTTCGGACCGAGCAGTCCGAGCACCGTGCCCGTCGGGACCGTCAGGTCGATGCCGGCGAGAGCCGTCGTCTCACCGAAACGCTTGACCAGGCCTTCGGCCTGGATTGCGTGCGTCATGTTTCCTCCATCGTCAACGACTCTCGAAGCTACGACCTCGACCACGGTTGAACGCAAGGTCATTACCCGGACTCATCGCGCGCCCCGAACTCATCGGTCCGACCTGCACCAGGGGCCTGATGACCGGTTCGCACTCGCTCGGGCACCGGCCGTTCAGCCACATTGCACGGGCGGCCGCCACGATTCCGGGTGCCGGAGCTCGTGCAGGTCGAAGGCGGCACGCACGTGTCGTCGTGGACCGATGCCACCAGCGATGACCTGCAGCGTCATGTCGCCAAGCACCTGGCGGGCTCGTAGCCACGCTGCCATCACGGCCATCGAGGAATCTGCAAGGTCGGGGCGTTCCGCGGCTCTCTAGGGCACACCACTGCTTCAGGAGGAAGCCCAATGCCCAGAGCCACGAGACGGTCGATCCCATTCACGCCTGGCCGCATCGCATCCGGCGCGCTCATCTTCGCCGGCCTGACGATCATGACGTTGGCGGTCCACGGACCTGCCGTGTCGGCGCAGGAACCACCCGATGATCATCGGCTGCTGACCGCCGAGCACACCGCGGCGCAACCCATCGAGACGACGTGGCTGTCATCCGGGGTGGTCGCCGCAGCAGACGACGTGGCGGCCCGATCGACAGAGCCGGCGATCCGCCGCGATGATCCAGGCGACGCTGGTCCCGGCGTCGCTGCAGGCAATGCCAGTGTGGCCGACTCTCCGACGTTGGACGTCCTCACTGCCACCGCAGGGCCGGCCGGCGGCGGTACGTCACCGATCCCGTTCGACGACATGGTCAGCAACTACGGCTGCATGATGATCGAATCCGAGCCCGGTGAGCACCTCGGCGTGAACTGCATCGACGAGGGATGGCTGAACACCGACGGCACGGTCTACGTGCACACCACAGTGCCTGCTGCGCAACAGGTGCGCCTGTCGTCCAGCCCACCGTCCGGAACCGACTCCGGCATGCCGTCGTTGACCTCCTTCGATCTCGACTCGGCGCCGGACTACAGCAGCTACGAGTTCCTGTCGAAGCCGTTCGACATCGTGCCGGCGGAGACCTACTACATCCTGGCCATCGCATGGGACAGCGCCGGCAACATGGCGTGGCGGTACGGCACGGCCACCGTCCCCGCCACGGCACACGTCGTGATCGACAAGATCACCGTCCTCAACGACGGCGACGAGGGCTCGTTGAACAGGGGTGAGATCACGTTCCGTCTCGGTGTTGGCGATGAGCAGTGGTCGTTCCCCGAGGAGAAGTTCGACGACGGCGATTCGTTCGACCCTGGGGCCGACCACACCGTGTCGGACGCCGGGCCGACGCTGATGCTCTGGGCCAGTGCGGTCGAGGACGATCCAGGCAAGTGCGTCGTCGAAGCGCATGAGGGCGTCTGGGATGACTTCCAGGATGGTGGCGGGTGCCACTTCGCCTCGGCGGCCGAGGAGTTCGACCTGACGACCGGCCAGTCGACCCTCGACGTCGACTTCACCAGCCCGCACGAGCACCTGCGCATCCGCGTCGAGGGCCAGATCACCGTCAGCCTCCCCTGACGAATTCGATCGGCGGCGCGGGCTGGTGACTACTTCACGTCGGCTTGGTGGTCGGCTCGGGCGAGCTGCAAGGCGTCGATAGCGGTGTCGAGGTCGTTGCGCAGCTGGTCGATGTCGGGCACGACGTCGGGGCAGGCCACCAGTCCGAACGTGAGTTGTCGGCGGTAGCTGACCACCGTCACGTTGATCGCCGACCAGTCCGTGATCGGACCCATCGGGTAGGCCGATTCCACGAGGGCGCCGTTGCAGTAGAACGCATCGTCAGGACCTGGCACGTTGGAGACAACCACGTTGTAGGCGAGCGGTCCCCATCGGGCGAGTCCGAGCTGGCCGGCCAGGCGGGCCACCGTTTGGCCGGTTCGTGGCGGGACGACGTCGGTGAGCCTGACGAGTGAGCCGAGGCCGGTCTCGTCATGTCGGCGCTTGACGACGTTGGTCACGCGGGTGATCCGGGCGAGCCGCTCGACGGGATCCTCGACGTCCGTGGCCAGCGTCGTGATCAGCGCCGACAGTTGGTTGCCGCCGCTCGCTGCCTGGCGCTCACGGGTCGAGACGGGCACCATCGCGAGCAGCGACGACACAGGCAGCGCACGTTCACGCATGAGGTAGCGCCGCAAGGCCCCACCGACGATGGCCAGCACGACATCGTTCACCGTCGAACCCGTGTCGCGGCGGAGCTTGTCGAGCGCATCGAGCGTCGTTCCGGTGAAGCTGACCGCTCGCCCGGCGCTGATTGGCTGGTTCAAGGGCGTGCGGGGGGCACCGAAGGTGCCGGGCATGGTGATCTCGGGGTGTTCGAGATCCCACTGTCGAACGGCTGCGAACACATCGAGGGCCTTGCGCATCTCCGTCGCCGCTCGAGGCCCGCCCCGGCTGGCCCGCCGCCAGGCGACCCGCTCGAGCTGCGCCCGAGATGGCTCGGGGTCGACGGCAAGTGGTCCCGAGCGCGGTGGCATGCGGCTGGGCCCGGGTTGAGCATCGAGCAGCTGCACCATCAGCTCGGCGCCCGATGGGCCGTCCAGCACAGCGTGATGCAGTTTGAGGATCATTCCCGTCCGGCCGGCGGGCAGCCCTTCGACGACATGCAGCTCCCACAACGGTCGGCGGCGATCGAGCGGGCGGCCGAGCACGTCAGCGGCGACCGCCTGGAGGTCGTCACTGTGATGCACCGTGCAATGGTCGGCAGGATCGACGTCGACATCGATCCAATCCGGTTGGGTGTAGCCCAGTCGGGGATCGACGAGCCGCTTGCGCAGCGCCGGCAGCAGGTGCAGCCGAGCGCGGATCAATTCGCAGATCTGCCTCGGCGACGCCGCATCGGGCCGGCGACGGGTGTCCAGCACCGCCGCCCACGCCACATGCAGATGATTGGTCGGCGTCTCCAGGTACAGAAATGCCGTGTCCAAGCCGCCGAGTCGCTGCACCGCGACGACGCTAACGGCGCCTTGTCGCGGACCGCGGCGTCAGCGCGGTCACATGGTCTGCCGCGTCCGGTCCCGGCGCAAACCTGCCGTCACCGCGGCGGAGCCGGCCGAAGACCGAAAGGGGGTCTCGGTCACCGGCCAGCTCGACGCCACGATCAACGGTACGGATCTGTTCTGACGTCACCGTTTCAACGATGTGAACATCCGCACGGGACTGCGAAGCAGAGCGCCGCCCGGACTCACGGCCGACGCCGATCTTCGCGGCGAGGGCGTGACGGGGCCGTTCCGAGAACCGAGTCTGACCTGTCAGTTGGCTGGCAGGACGTCGTGATCGACGTGTCGCTCCCCACGAATCTCGCTGATCAGGTTGATGGCGACTCGGGCACCGTCGCCGGCGGTGACGATCGTGTGCACGCTCACGCCTGCGGCGGTCCCAGCGGCCCAGATCCCCGGTACTGACGTCCGCCCTTCGGTGTCGACGGCGACGATCGCCTTGATGTGCGGCTCGGTGCCGGCAGAGGTGGCGACGCCGGCTGCCTCCGCAACCTTGACGCTGGTGCCGGTGGCGAGGATGACACTCGAGGCGGCGAACGCCTGACCATCGGCGGTCCGCACGGTGAACCCGTCGGCCGACTTCTCGATCGCTTCGGCCGTGTCGTCCACCCACACGGCGCCTGCGTGCTCGCTCTGGGCGCGACCTCCATCGACCAGGTCCGGCCCGGTGATGCCGTCCGGGAAGCCGAGATGGTTGGCCACCAAGGCTCGGCGCGTCATCCCTTTGTCGGCATCGATCACCACGGTGGACAGGCCCGCTCGCGCGGTGAAGGTGGCCGCGCTGGCGCCGGCGGGACCACCACCGATGATGACGACGGTGTCCGGTTGGTCGCTCATTCGCTTCTCCTCGTCGGGCGCCCAGCCGCTCGGCACAGGCGCAGCGATCAGAACAGCGGTCAACGCTACGAGTTGAACCGAACTTGAAGACAACCTCTCCGCTGACACGCTGAATCTGGCTGACACGAACGGTGTCGACTGTCGAGGCGATGTTTCTTGACGATGTTTCTTGACGGGTCCTTCAGTTAGCTAATGTCGTGCTGCCGTATTGGCAAACCCAAGGGGGCCTCGAGATGTCATCGCTTCAACGCTTCCGGGCAGTCGCGGTTGCGGCTGTAGCCGTGCTCCTCGTCACGTCGTGTGGTGACGACGACGATGGCGCGAGTGGCACCACAGCAGCGGAGGGGGCCGAGCCGGCCGAGACCACTGCGCCGGCGACCGAGGGTGGCGCCACGACTGCAGCGACCGAGACGACGGAGGGTGGGGAGAGCACCGAAGAGGCCGCGACCACCGAGGCCGGCGACGAGGGGGAGCCCCCGGAAGGCGAAGGTGATGTCGACTCCCTGCACGGCCAGGGGGCGGCGGCGTTCCAGGCCGCCATGGACGCCACGGCCGATGAGCCACTGGCCGCCGACAGCAGCATGCCGCCGTTCGTCATCGGCATCGCCAACCTCGAGGGTGATCCGGCCGGCACGTTCCCCGATGTCCGGGAGGGCGCGGAGGCAGCGGTCAAACTGATCAACGAGCGACTTGGTGGAATCGGTGCCGATGTCGAAGCCGGGACCGGTGGCCGCCCGATCGAGCTGGCCTACTGCGGCCACCTCGTCGACCAGAACGAGGCGCAGGCATGCGCCAACCAGCTCGCCGACGCCAACCCCAACATGATCATCCCCGGCGTGGACTTCTTCACGCCCTTGATGTACCCACTCTTCACCGCCTTCCCGGTGGTCGAGATGCTGCCGATCTTCATCGCCGACTTCGACCAGCCCGGCGTCTACGGGATCTTCGGAGGCTGCGTCACGGCATTCCCGTCCAGCGCCGAGCTCATTGCCGAAGTGAAGGGTCACGACCGGCTCGGAGTCATCTGGTCCGAGAACGCTCCCGGCACCGAATGCTGGCGCGACACCCACGAGCGCTTCTACCAGTACTACGCCGACACGCTGGACAACTTCGCGTTCCAGGGCTTCCCCTACACGCCTGGTGACCAGGCCACCATCGGCCCGGTCGTCCAGCAGATCGCCGATTACCTGGCCGGTGCCGAGAACCCGGCGGTGCACCTTGGCGCTCAGGCCACCGATTGCGCTGCCCAGATCCAGGCCCTGCGGGCAGCCGGTGTCGACGCCCAGATCTACGTCACCGCCGCCTGCGACAGCGAGGCGATCCGGAACCTGCCCGAATCCGAAGGCATCGACTTCGAGGTCCCGGGTTACATCGTCGAGCAGCCCGACCTCTACGACGAGTTCATCCAGTTCGAGCTGGCGGCACGCGAGGAGGCCATCGACGCGTACGGTCCCGAGACTCCGAAGACGGCATTCGGGCGCCAGATGTTCTCGTCGATCGTCTTCGCTTACCAGATCGCCAACCAAGCGCTCGAGGACGGAGTGGACATCGACGATCGTGAGGCGCTGCGCGAGGCCATCGGCGCCATCGACAACTTCCACCTGCTCGGCTACCAGCCGATCTCGTGCGCCGAGAACACCTCGGAGTACGAATCGATCTGCAACCGGACGACCGGTTACGCCGTCTGGGACGGGGAGAGCTTCACCATCGATCCGGACCTGCCGGACGGCATGGACGTCACCGAGTTGCTCGTTGCGGTCGAGGAGGCGCTGCCCCGGTAGTGAGCGGTCCGTCGCGCTCCCTCGCTGCCGCATGGCAGCGGGTGGGCGCGTCAGCGTCGACGAGCGCGCGACCGTTGCGGTCCCGACTTCAACTTCCGCGACCTGATCCAGCAGGCTCGCGTCGGCCAGCTCGCTACCCGACATCGGAGACAACTCATGCAGATCGCGATCGGACTCTTTCCCGAGTTCACCGCGCTCGACGCAATCGGGCCGTACCAGGTGTTCACGTACCTTCCCGGAGCCGACGTCGTGGTCTGCGCGGCGACGACGGGCGTGCTCGCGGACGAACATGGGCTACTTCGGTTCGATGTCACCGCCACGTTCGACGACGTTCCCGCACCCGACGTCCTCGTCGTCCCCGGCGGTCAGATCGCGTACCGGATGGTCCGCGACGGTGATCCCACCATCGAGTGGATCCGCGCAGTGCATACCTACACGACGTTCACGACCTCGGTGTGCACCGGTGCCTTGCTGCTCGGTGCCGCAGGACTGCTCGATGGACTGCGCGCCACGACCCACTGGGCGGCCTACGACGCGCTCAGCGCCCTCGGTGCCACTCCGACCGAGGATCGCGTCGTCGACGAGGGCAGGATCATCACGGCCGCCGGCGTCTCCGCCGGCATCGACCTCGCGCTCACCCTCGTCGCGCGCATGGCCGGTCCGGAGACGGCGCAGGCCATCCAGCTCGGCATCGAGTACGACCCCCAACCGCCGTTCGACGCCGGTGCGCCGTCAAAGGCACCGGCCGAGATCCAGCAACTGGTGCGCGGCGTGCTGGACGACTCTCGCGACCGCGTGCTGAACAGGGAGTGACGACGGCAGCCCTCAGGACCATGGCGTGTGTGGTCGCTCGATGTGTTCGCCGTCCACGGAGATGTCGACACGTTCGTTGAAGAAGGCGAGCATGTCCTTGACCGCCGTTGCGTAGTTGTGCGGCTGCGCGTAGCTCCATGCCACGTCGTCGACCATCGTGTCGTCGATGGTCGCAGACCAGTACGAGGCGTGCCCCTTGTACGCACATGCGGTGATCGTCTCGGTCGGTCGGAGCAGGTCCATCCGTACGTCTTCGCGAGGCAGGTAGTAGCGAGTCGGCAGGAACGTCTCGAACAGCATCGTCGATCGAGTCGAGTCGGCGATCGTGACACCGGCGACCTCGACCACGACCCGGCGTGAGCTGCGCCTGGTGTCGACCGTTTTGAACGGATCACGGGCATGGGCGACGAGCAGTTCGTCCTCCTCGCGCCACTCGTCGAAGGCCTGGAAGTCGAGGATGGCGTAGCCATCGAACGTCGGGTCACTGGGTACGAATGCCGCGCCGGAGAGGTTCGCGCCATCGGTGGAGATGTCGAGCGCCTGGCCCGGGGTGGTGTGGACCGAGAAACCAGACCGCGGATCCAGAACCGGTCGGCGCTCGCCGATCTGCACAACATGTTCCACTGCCGCCGCATCCTCCGTCACAGCGACGAGTGCGCCGCGAATGTCGTCGTGGGGCACGGCATACGACGGCACCACTCGACGTGGCTCCCACACGATCCAGGCGCGCGTCGAGTCGACGACGACCTCGCCGCCGACGAACGCACGGATCCGCTTGGCGGTCGGGTGGAATCGCAGCTCTGGAAGGGAGGCAAGAAGTCGTCAGCGAGGTCGAGCGCCATCACACAAGCCTTCACACTGCGCGCGTGGCGCGCAAGTGAGCACCAGCCCGACGCTCAGACCAGAGCCGGGGCGAGAGCGCGCAACTGCTCGGCGGCCAACGCGCGTGGCTGATCGGTGAGGACCTGGATGCAAACGTGGTCGGCACCGGCGTCGCGGTGCGCTTGCACCCGCGCCGCGATCGTCGTGTCATCGCCCCAGACCACCAAGGCGTCGACGAGGCGGTCGCTGCCGCCGTCGGTCAGGTCGTCATCCGTGAATCCCTGCCGCTTCCAGTTGTTCGTGTAGTTCGGAAGCCCCAGGTACGTCTGCAGGTGAACCCGGGCGATGTCTCGCGCCTTCGTCGGGTCGGTCTCCAGCACCACCCCCTGCTCGCTCGCCACCAGCTTGTCGGGGCCGGCGCCGTCGCGCGCCGACCTTGTCAGCTCGGGCGTGACGAGGTACGGGTGTGTGCCGGCGGTGCGCGTCCGGGCGAGCTCGAGCATCTTCGGGCCGAGCGCCGCCAGCACCCGGTCGGATGAGGCGAGCGGCGTCTCGGCAGCATCGAGTCCGTCGAGGTAACCGGTCATCACCTCGATCGGTTTCTGATACGTCCCGGGCTCATTGACACGGTCGATGAACGGGCGATGGCTGATGCCAAGGCCGCACAGGAACCGTGGACCGTGCTCGGCGGTCAGTCGGGCGTGAGCACTGGCCGTCTCCTCTGGCGTGTGCATCCAGACATTGAGGATGCCTGTCGCAATCGTCGTGGTCGTCGTTGCCTCGAGCAGGTTGCTGACGCTCGTGAACACGTCGCCACCCACGTCGGGGATCCACAACGTGGAGTAGCCGAGCTCCTCGAGCTCAGACGCGAGCTCGGCCGCCTGGCCCGCGTCCCCGTAGCGGAGCGCGCTGCTCCACGTGCCGATGCCACTGAGTCGAGTCGTCATGTCGGCAGCCTGCCAGAGCGCCGGCCGCGCTCGAAGCGGCGCTCGCTACCTGTTCGTGGAGTAGGTGTTCGGCAAGATGTGATCGTCCGCCCACGCCGACGTCGGCGCGCTCTCCCGGCCGCTCGATGCACATCGAGTGAGCACATCCCGGCATCGGGACACGTCGATCTCGAGCTGCGCGCAGAGGGCTTCTGGTCCGGCAAACCGCACCTGACCCCGTAGCCGTGCAGCGATCTCCACCGTGACGACCTCGCCGTAGATGTCACCGGCGAAGTCGAGCAGGTGGGCTTCGAGGAGGCGGAGACCGTCGGCGTCGTAGAACGTCGTTCGACGACCGAGCGAGATGGCGGCCGCGTGACAACTGCCGTTGTCGCGGTGCAAGTATCCGGCGTACACGCCATCGGGCACGAGGAACCCTTCTTCGTCGACGGCGATGTTCGCCGTTGGAAAACCGAGCAGGCGACCGCGTTGGTCACCTCGAACCACTTCACCGCGTGCGCACACCCTCATCTCGTTGGCGGGAATCTGGAGACCGAGCATGCAATTAACCTAACACTGTTTGGCAAACCGTGCAAGCGTGAAATCGCCTCAACTCGGAGCAGGGTTCGTCACAGGCTCCGTCCTGCGTTGTCTCCCTCGCGGAATGCCTGGAGCGCGCTGCGCGGGGCGTAGGCGTCACCGATCACCATGACCCGGTCGACGCGCGTCCGCGCGGCGCGAACCAAGCCGGTCGCGGGCTGCCGGTGGGCGGCGAGCACGACGGCGTCGACGTCGCTGCGCCACGAGCGGTCACCGGTGAGCTCGGACCTGGACTCCACCTTGCCCCCGGTGATCGAGCGGATCGTCGTCCGTTCCTCGATGCGGCAGCCTTGGGCGACGAGCCGCTCGACGTGATCCGCAGCGTGGGTGTGGCCGAGGTACCGACCGATCTGCGGTGCCGGGGTGATGACGGTCACCGACTCACATCGGGTGAGGAGCTGCTCGTAGGTGACCGCGGCCTCCTCGTTCTCCAGCACGTCGTAGACGACCACGTTGCCCAGGGGCTCACGGTCCATCGCATCGAGAGCTTCGTCCGTGGTCAGGACGGGGATGGTGCCGTCGACGTCGAATGGCGTTGGGCCGGGGCGGGATCCGGTGGCGATCACCAACGCGTCAGCACCCAGCGTCGCCAGCACGTGCTCGTCGATCGTCGACCCGAGCCTGATGTCGACGTCGAGCAGTGCCAGCTCCTCGACGATCCAGTCGACCGATCGCACCAGCTCGCCCGCGTTCGTCGCCGGCGTGATGGATCGCAGCCGTCCGCCGAGGCGATCGGTCGCCTCGAGCAGCGTGACGCGATGGCCCCGGCGGGCTGCGATCTCGGCGGCCTTCAGGCCGGCCGGACCGCCACCGATGACCGCGACCTCGAGAGGTGCGGCCGTCCGAACGAGCAGCCCGGAACGGTGCTCGCGCCCGACATCGGGGTTGTGGAAGCAGGTCATCGGCGCGCCCTCGTGCGCCCGGTCGATGCAGCCCTGGTTGGCGCCGACGCACGGCCGGATGCGCGCGGCCTCGCCGCGGCGCAACTTGGCGATCACGTCTGGGTCGGCGATGAAGGCGCGCGTCATCCCGACGAGGTCGCACGCACCGCTCTCCAGGGCGGCCTCGGCCTCGGCGGGCGTGATGATGCGGCTCAGGCCGATAACGGGGACGGCTCCGTCGATCGCGTCCCTGATCGCACGGGCGCTGTCGAGGAAGTCACCGTGTGGCCTTCGGTAGGTCGACACCGATCGTCCGTAGTGGGCGATCTGTGAGCCCTCGCTCGGGTTGAGGTAGTCGACGAGACCGGTCCGGACGAGCGTCGACGCGAGGTCGCCGAGCTCTGCTCGCGTGTGACCTCCCAGATCCGGCGGTCGTAGATCGTCGGACGGGATGCGGGCGCCGACGATCCCACCAGCCACGCCGGCGCGCACGCGGGCGAGTGCGCGGAGCAGGAGGGTCATCGGCTCACCCCACTCGTCGTCGCGCCTGTTCTGCCACGGGCTGAGCGACTGGTGGAGCAGGTACCCGTGACCGGCGTGGAGCTCGACGCCGTGGACGCCGGCCTCCGTCGCGAGTTCGGCGATCAGACCGAACCCTTCGACGAGCGCCTCGACCTCGTGCGGCTCCATCTCGTGCGCCACGTCCGGGCTGACCTCGGACGGGATCGGGGAGACGCTCTGCAACGCCTTGAGGTCCGGCTGCATCATGCCCTTGGCGTTCGCGCCCTGGTGGGCGATCTGGATGAGCACGCCGGCAGCGTGGGCGCCGGCGACCGACGCGAAGCGAGCCAGCTTGGCGCGGAGCCCGTCGGCGTCGATCGGTGCGTCGATGCCGACGAACGGCGGGAACGCGCACTGGAGCATGATCAGCCCGGCGCCGCCGGCCGCCCTCCGATCGAGGTACGCGGCGTAGTCGTCGCCGGGATTGCGTGGGTCGTACAGCCCTGGGAAGCCGGCGTGGCTCGTGATCACCGCCCGGTTGGGCAACGTCAGCGGACCGAGCCGAAGCGGCTCGAGCAGACGGGTGGACGGGCGGGCAAGGGGGTCGCCCACCCGTCCGCCCCGATCAGCCGGCGAACGGATCGACGAAGCCACCGGTCTGGACGACCTGTCCGTTCTGCACCTCGGCCACCACGGCCACGAAGCTGCGGGCCTGGGGGAACTCCGGCGGCGCTTCGAGGGAGCCGTAGTCGGGTGCGATGTCGTGCATCGGCACCGGTGCCGGGAGATCCTCGAGGTAGGCGATGATGCTCTCGCCATCGACGGTCTCCAGGTCGGCGGCGACCTCGGAGAGGAAGCCCACGGCGGCCCAGCCGTTGAGCCCGATCTCGTCGATGCGGGCGTCGGCCTGCTTCGCCTGCACGTCTGCGATGAACTGGGCGATCGTGGGGTTGTCGGTGCTGGTGACGGGCACGTAGCGGTAGCCGATGAACAGCCCCTCCGCATCGGCGCCGAGGGCGTCGATCGAGGTCTGTGGCATCAGGCTCGACCCCATGCCGATCCGTCCCTCGAACCCGGCCTGCTTGATCGCCTGGACGATCCGCGGGGTCACGTCCGGCAGCGCCACCGGGATGATCGCATCCGGCTCACCCTGCAGTGCGGTCGCGACGACGGCGGAGAAGTCGACGGCGTCGGGTGCGGCCAGGGAGATGGCGCCCGTAGCGCCGAGCTGTTCGACGGCGGCGAGCGTTGCATCCGCATTGGCCTTCGACGATGCGTTGTCGGAGCCGATGATCGCGATGTTCGTCGCGCCCTCGTCGACCATCGCCTTCGCGAGGCCGTAGTTGATCGCCGGAGCTCCGCCCATCAACGGGTAGGAGATCGGGTCGGTGAGCTCGATCGTGCCGCTGGAGCCCAGCGTGCCAACCCATGGGATCCCCTCTTCCTGGAGCACCGGCAGGATCGCCGGCGCCTGGGTGGTCAGCGATCCGACCACGGCGACTGCGCCGACCTCGGCAGCACGTCTCGCGCACGCGGCCGCCTCGTTCGGATCGGAACGGTCATTGCAGAACTCCGCTTGCAGCGGCCGGCCGTCGACACCGCCGGCGGCGTTGATGGCATCCACGCGTGCCTCGATGGCGGTCTGCAGCCAGGGCACGGAGATGGCGGGACTCTCGAACGGGGCGATCGTCATGAAGACGATCGGCTCACCCGTCGCCGGGGCAGCAGATCCCTCGGGCTCGCTGCTGGCTGCGGCGGTCTCGTCAGTCGCCTCGGTGGTCGCCGCGTCGGCCTCTGTGGTCTCCGCCGCGACGGTCGTCTCGGCGCCGCCAGTCGTCTCCTCGGTCGCGCCCGTGGTCTCGGTCGCCGATTCGGCCGAGTCGTCGTCGTCGCCTCCGCACGCTGCGAGGAGCAGCGCGGTGATGGTGAGTGCGGCAAACGTCCGCCCACGCCAAGTGCTCATTCAGTGTCCCCTTGTCGGTATCAGGGGGGTAAACCTAACATCATTTGGTGAATTGAATCAAGCCGTGTTCGGCGCCTCGTGCAGCACGTCCGTGTGACGGAACGCCGACATCGCTTCCTTGTCGGGTACGAGGCGAGCGATGAGCGCGCCAGTCGCCGCCAACGCGGCGGCGACCATGTACACCTTCTCGAAGGCCTCGTAGCCGGCCGCTGTGTTGCCGTCGTCGGGCAGGAACGTCGTCAGTGTCGTCGTCAGCACCGCGACACCGAGCGCCGAGCCGACCTGGCGCTGGGTGTTGTAGAGCGCGGAGGCGCGCCCGGTGTCCTCGCTGGAGATCGATGCGAACGATGAGGTCTGCAGCGAGATGATGGGGAGCGCGTAGAGCGCCCCGAGCAGGAACATCTCGAGGTACAGCCAGGCGTCGGGCGTGGCGGCATTGATGCGGCTCATGACGAGCAGGACCGCCGCCATACCGAGGAGCCCGGCGGTCATCAGCCGGCTCGGACCGACCCGTGGGTAGGCGCGGGCCGCCAACTGCGACGCCCCGAGCACGCCGAGCGCGTGGGGCGCCGACACGAGCCCGCTGTCGAGCGCCGACTCGCCGCCGACCGTCTGGACCATGAGCGGCACCATGAACAGGACGCCGATGAACGTCCCGCTGGCGAACATCGACACGACGTTCGTGATGCGGAACAGGCGATTGCCGAAGAGGCGCAAGTTGAGCATCGGCGCCGGCGACCGGAGCTCGACGGCGACGAGCAGTGCAGTTGCGACCGCCGCGACAATCGCCGACACGACGACGCGGGCGGTCGTCCAGCCGTGGTCGGGCCCCTCGCTGAGGGCGAACAGGGCTGACCCGAGAGCCAGTCCCGCAAGGACGAAGCCGGCGACGTCGAACCCCTGCGCCGAGGGCTCGCGATGCTCGCGCAGCCGCCGGGCGCCAAACACGAGGGCGGCGCCGCCGACCGGGACGTTGATGAGGAACACCCAGCGCCACGATGCGGTGTCGATGAGGAGCCCACCGAGCGTCGGCCCGATGGCGGGTGCGAAGGCGAGCGGGATCATCAGCGCCCGTGAGGCGGCGGCCCGCCGTTCCGGTGGGTAGGCGCGCCACAGCATCGTCAACCCGACGGGTGTGAGCAGCCCGCCGCCGACGCCCTGCAGGGCGCGGAACGCGACGAGCTCAGGTAGCGACCGGGCGAGGCCGCACAGCGAAGAGGCAACCGTGAAGATGCCGAGGGCCACGAGGAACGTCCGCTTCGTGCCGAAGCGGTCACCGAACCAGCCCGAGGCCGGCATCCAGACGGCGAGGCTCACGAGGTAGCCGGTGACGACCCATTGGATCGAGGAGACCGAGACGTCGAACTCGTCCCCGAGCGACTTGAGGGCGACGCTCACGATCGTCGTGTCGAGGATGATGAGGACCAGCGCCAGCACGTAGACGATGGCGACCACCGTCGACGGCGCCATTTCGCGCCACCGAGTGCCAACGGCGCGGCGATGGTTCACGGTGTCGCAGCGCCGTCGAGGGTGACCTCCGCGGAGAGCAGCGAGGCGCCACCGTCGATGACCAGGACCTGGCCGGTCATCCACGACGCTGCCGGCCCGGCGAGGAACAGTGCGACGCCGGCGACGTCGTCGGGCTGCCCGAAGCGGGGGATCGGCCAGCCGCCGTACAGCGCGGCGCCCTGGCTCGTGAGTCCTCTGGCCATGTCCGTGTCGACGACGCCCGCGCGCGATGGCGTTGACGCGCACGTGTTGACGGCCGAGCTCGACGGCGAGCTGTCGAGGCATGTGCACCAATGCGGCCTTGCTCGTCGAGTACGTGCCAACCGGGACCCCGAACATAAGGGTCGTGTTGGAAACGATGTTGATCACGCAGCCGTCGTGGTCACCGAGGCCGGCGCCGACGGCGACGTTGGTCCACTCGATCGGGGCCCACAGGTTGACCTCCATGATCTTGTCGAACTGACCGCGGGTCACGACGTCCATCGGGCCCGCGTGCGGATTGACGGCGGCGTTGTTGACGAGGATGTCCAGACGTCCCCATCGCTCGATCGCGGCGTCGACGCAGCGGCGGGCGGCGCCAGGCTCGCCGACGTGCGCCGGGATGGCGACCGCAGCCGGGCCGAGCTCGGCGGCGAGGGCTTCGAGGGGGTCGGGCTTGCGGCTGGTGATCACGACCTTCCCTCCGTGATCGACGAAGCGACGGGCGATGCCGGCACCGATGCCGCGCGAGCCGCCGGTGACGATGGCCACCCGCCCATCCAGTTCTCCGCGTCCCATCATCGGTCGCTCGCTCTCTCGAAGGTCCACTTAACCAATCAATGTATGGTAGATCTAGATCCACACGGCTGGACAGGGGTGGTGGCGATCGAGCCAGGGGACGGAAGATGCGCATTGGACTGATGTCGTTGGGCGACCAGATCGCCGATCCGATCACCGGACAGCTGCTGTCGGCAGCGGCGCGCCACCGGATGCTCGTAGAGGCAGCGGCGCTCGCCGACGAGCTCGGCTTCTACAGCTTCAACGTCGGCGAGCACCACCGCATCAGGTACATCACGTCGTCGCCGCCGGTGATCCTGGCCGCCATCGCCGAGCGCACGACGACCCTCCGGGTCGGCACCGCGGTGGCGCTGATCGCCAACCTCGACCCATGGCGCGTCGCCGAGGACTACGCGACGGTCGACGCACTCTCGGGTGGCCGCGTCGACCTCGTCGTCGGACGCGGCAACTTCTTCGTGACGACGTACGAGCTCTTCGGCCAGGACGTCGGCGAGTCGCGAGCCATGTTCGAAGAGGCGGTCGGGCTGATCCTCGCCGCCTGGGACCGCAAGCCGGTCCACTGGGAGGGTGAGTTCCGGGCGCCGATCGATGGCGTGCCGCTCCAGCCGCCACCGGTGCAGCAGCCACATCCGCCGATCTGGATCGGCGGCGGGACGTCGAACGAGACGGCAGAGCTGGCCGGCCGTCTCGGTCTGAAGCTGATGCTTCCGAGTGCCTTCGGGGCTCCGGCGGCGTTCCAACGAATCGTCGACGTATACCGCGAGGCGTTCGTGCCTGCACAGCCCGGCGACCAGCCACACATCGGCGCCTGCTGGCACCTCAACGTGCGGGAGACGACCCAGGAGGCTCGCCAGCGTTGGGAGCCGCGCTACGCGCCTACCACGAGTGGATGCACGTCCTGCTCCGTGACGTCAACCCCGACCTCCCGGAGTACTTGCTGAAGCCGTTCGACTTCGAGTGGCTGACCACGAAAGGTCCGGCGGTCGTCGGGAGTCCCGGCGAGGTCGCCGAACGCCTCGTCGAGCTGTCGGAACTGCTCAGCGTCGACATGCACCTCGTCAAGATGGACATGGGTGGCCTTCCGGCTGACGAGTACCTGGCGATGGTCGGTCGCTTCGGGCGGGAGGTGCTGCCCGTGCTTCCGCCCTGACGCTCGTCAGACGGGCGCTTGCTCGGGGTCGTGGTCGGCCAGGTACGCCGCCTCCAGGCCGGCGGCGCCGGAGCCGGCCTCACCCTCGCCCACAACCCGGCCGCGGCGCATCAGGTACCAGCGGTCGGCGACTTTGAGCCCGCGCCGCGCCTGCTGCTCGACGAGCAGGCACGGCCACGTTGCGGCTCTTGGCGATGTCGGAGAGCCGGGCGAGCAGGCGGTCGACGATGATCGGCGCCAGCCCGAGAGACAGCTCGTCGATCAGCAGCGCGGTCGGTTGGGTAGCCAGCGCGCGGGCCAGTGTCAGCATCTGCTGCTCACCGCCCGAGAGCAGCCCGGCGCGCCGAGACAGCAGCGGCCCCAGCTCAGGGAACAACTCAACGGCGGTCTCGATGCCGCCGCTGCCGAGCAGCAGATTGTCCCGGACGGACATCGACATGAGCACCGATCGCTCCTCGGGCACGAGCGCCAACCCGAGGCGGGCGCGGCGGTGCAGCGGGAGCTTCGTCGGCTTGCCATTCCACAGCACCTCACCACCTAGCGCAGGGATGTCGCCGGCGATGGTCAGCAGCGTGGTCGTCTTCCCGGCGCCATTGGGCCCGAAGAGGGCGACGATCTCACCGGCCTTGACGTGCAAGTTGAGGCCCTTGACCACGGCGACCTCGCCGTAACCGGCATCGAGATCACGTGCCTCGAGGACGTGCTCCTTGGACAACTGGGTCACCGTCGCGCTCATCGAACCCCCTGACGTGGACCAAAACCTAACGCGGGATGGTTACGCCGTCAACGTTCACGAGCGTGCACCCGAACATGCCGCCGCGCTGTGTTGACCCGCATAACCATATGCCGTTAGATTATTCCGGACCTGAAGGGGGGGTCGCTCCGTTGACCGAAGTCATTCGTTTCGTCTTGATCGGCTTGGGGATCGGCGCCATCTACGGGCTCATCGCCCAAGGGCTGGTGCTGGTGTACCGCGGCTCGGGCATCTTGAACTTCGCCCAGGGCGCCTTCGTGATGGTCGGTGCCTACGCCCACTACGAGTTCATGGTGGTGCACGAGCTCCCAGCGCTCGTCTCCATCTTCCTGTCGATGGTGGTTGGCGCCGTCGTCGGCGCGCTGACCCACATCGTGGTGCTGCGGCCGATGAGGAAGTCCTCCGGCCTGACCCGAGTGATCGCCACCCTCGGCGTGTTGATCGTGCTCCAGTCCGCCGCGGTGCTCCGCTACGGCGTCGAGGTGCTGAGCGTGCCGTCCTCTCTGCCCACGTCATCGTGGGAGTTCATCGACGGTGCTCCGGTCGCGCCGACCGCATGCTCCTGCTCGTGATCGGCGTCGGGGTGATGCTGGTCCTCTGGATGCTCTACCGATACACCGCGTTCGGACGCATCACGAGCGCGGTCGCCGAGAACCAGCGAGCTGCGGCGACGCTGGGCCACTCCCCCGACGTCATCGCCGTCACCAACTGGGCGCTCGGCGGTGCCATCGCCGCGCTCGCCGGTGCCCTGGTCGCGCCGATCACGTTCCTCCAGCCCACGCCCTTGTCGCTGCTCATCGTTCCTGCCCTCGCGGCAGGACTGGTCGCCGGCTTCTCGTCGTTCCCCATCGCTCTCGGTGGTGCTCTCGCCATCGGCGTCGCCGAATCGTTGCTCGATCGCTACGTCGGCAATCCCGGATGGGTCGCCAGCGTGCCGTTCCTCGTCGTGATCGTCGTGCTCGTGATCCGCGGCCGCGGACTGCCACTGCGCAGTCAGGTCCTCGACCGCCTACCGCTCATCGGCTCGGGGAAGGTGAAGCCGGTGACAGTTGCGGTGCTGTTCGCCGTCATGTCGGTGCTGATGCTCGTCGTGTTCCCGGTCCGCTGGGTCGACGCGTTCTCGGTCACGTCGGTGTTCGCGATCCTCTGCATGTCGGTCGTCGTCGTGACCGGCCTCGCCGGTCAGCTGTCCGTGGGGCAGTTCGTGATCGCCGGCGTCGGCGCCCTGGTCGCCGCCAAGTTGGCGGCGGAGTGGGGGTGGCCGTTCCCCCTTGCCCTGCTCGGGTCGATGGTCGTGACGATGCTGCTCGGCGCCGTGGTCGCCCTGCCCGCGCTCCGAACACGCGGCATCAACCTGGCCATCGTCACGTTCGGCTTGGCGACGGTCATCTACGCCCTCGTGCTGAACAATTCGGACTACACGGGCGGTGACACGGGCATCGCTGTCGAGTCACCGTCGTTCTTCGGCTGGGATGTCAGCCCGTTGCGGCACCCGGAACGGTACGGGTTCCTCATCATCGTGTTCCTCTTCGCCACGGCACTCGTGATCTGCAACGTCCGGCGCGGCGCTGCTGGTCGGAGACTTATCGCGGTGCGATCGAACGAGCGGGCCGCCGCGGCCGCCGGCGTGAACGTCTACGCCGCCAAGGTGTACTCGTTCATGCTCGCCTCAGCGTTCGCCGCGCTGGCCGGTGTTCTCATGGCCTTCCGCAACACCAACGTCCTGGCCGGACAGTTCTCCGTCTTCCCGTCGATCAACATCATCGGCATGACCGTCGTCGGCGGCGTGGGCTCCGTTGGCGGCGCCATCTTCGGCTCGACGCTGCTGCAAGGTGGCGTCGGCTCCGAGCTCCTCCGCAACTTCCACAACATCGAGCGCTACCTGCCCATCGCCGGTGGCATCTTGCTGCTGTTCATCCTGCGCACGGACCAGAACGGCCTCTACGCGATGAACGCCCACACGTTTTACCAGATCAAGAATGGAGTGGCGCGCGTGTTCCGCCGCCGGCGTGCCGAAGCCGAACCCGTCAAGCGGGATGCCCTCGCCGGCTACGACGTCGAGTCGGCCGCGGAGCGGGTCCCACCACGCGTGCTCGAGGTCAAAGGCCTGACGGTGCAGTTCGGTGGCGTCGTGGCCGTCAATGACTTGACGATCGACGTGCACCCCGGTGAGATCCACGGACTGATCGGACCGAATGGCGCCGGCAAGACCACCGTCATCGACGCGATCACCGGGTTCGTGCGACCGCGGTCGGGCCTCATCACTCTCGACGCCGAGACGGTCAACCGGTGGAGCGCCCGGCGTCGGGCCCGGGCCGGGATCTCGCGTTCGTTCCAGTCGCTCGAGCTGTTCAACGACCTGAGCATCGCCGAGAACATGGCAGTGGCCCGCGACCACGGCAGCTGGCGCAACTACCTCGGTGACGTGGTGCGTCCGGGCAAGGTGCGGCTCACGCCGACGGCGGTAGCCGCGCTCCGCGAGTTCGAGCTGCTCGACGACGCGGAGGCCAAGCCGGAGTCGCTGCCCTACGGCCGCCGGCGGATGGTCGCCATCGCCCGAGCCGCCGCCTCCGGGCCATCGGTGATCTTGTTGGACGAGCCGGCCTCTGGGCTCGGCGACGTCGAGAGCGCCGAGCTGGCCGGTTTCATCCGTGCCCTCGCCCGGTCGCGCGGGATGGGCGTGCTCCTCATCGAGCACAACATCGACCTCGTGCTGTCGGTGTGCGACCGTGTCACCGTGATGGCCACCGGCGCCAAGCTCACGAGCGGTCTCCCGAGCGAAGTCCGCGCGCCAGACGTTCCTCGACGGTGCCCGCGATGGCTACCGCTGACGCTCCCGCGCCTATAACCGACCGCCGTTCGGTTAATCGCTGGCGTGCCGCGTGGCGATTTCCGTGGGCGCGATGGCGTGCTTGTTCAGTCCGGGTCTGGCCCCGGGGCGAAGTCCATGAGGCCGGTCTCGACGTGGCTCGACTCCAGGCGGAAACCGACCTTCAACGTCACCTGGTAGTCCGAGATCTGCCCGCCGCTGAGGGCGCCGCGGAAGCTCGTGACCTCGAACCACTCCAGCCTGCGGAGCGTCTCGCTGGCCCGCTCCGTCGCCGCCTCGATCGCCGCCTCGATGCCGTCGGGGGATGCCCCGACGATCTCCGTCACTCGATAGACATGCCTCACCGCAGCATCCTTCCCCCGATACCGACGGGCCCAGATGGCGGCCGGTGCGCGGAGGCATAACACACGCCCGTTCGCAGCGTCAATGCGACGAATCCGGTGGCGTTCTGTCGATGGTTGTTAGGTTTGTGCGAGCGGCGTGACCCTCGCGCCGCGCGAGCGAAAGGGTGGCCCGGTGCCGCGACCGAAGGTTCCGCTGATCTCCAAGCGAAAGACGCTCGAGGCCGCCTTGCGGATCATCGACACCGAAGGCCTCGACGCGCTGAGCGTTCGCCGTCTCGCCGTGGAGCTGAACGTCAACGCCGCGTCGCTGTACCACCACTTCCGCAACAAGGACGAGATCTTGGTCGGCGCGGCGCAACTGGCGCTCGCCGAGGTGCGCACACCGGACACCCGCGACGAGCCGTGGCAGTCATGGCTCCAGCGCAACGGCGACCGACTCCGGCGGGCCCTCGTCGCCCACCCTGATCTGATCCCGATCATGATGCGGCGCGAGCTGCTCGGCATCGGCGTCAAGGAGCTCGATGCGACCGCCGCGCTCCTCGAGGAGGAAGGCGTGCCGCTCGGCGCGATCGCACCGCTCCTCGACTACGGCGAGATGCTGGCGATCGTGTGCGCGCTCGCCGAGAACGAGCGCAAGTCGGCCCGCCCGATGCCCTCCGCCGACCACCCGCACCTGCGCAAGGCGATGCGCAATCGGGCGGTCAAGATCGACGAGATCTTCGCCGAGGCCTACGCCGCCGGCGTCGACGCCATCCTGGCTCGGACACCCAAGTCGGAGAGCCGCGCGTCCAGCCCGCGGCGCACGGCCGTGGCGAAGCCGGCGAAGCGCCGCGTCGCGAACTGACGGGTCTTCCCGACCGCGCAGCTGGGGGTTGTTGGCGACAACCAAACTTTGTTTGTTTTGTCGCATGCTGCCTGACCAGACGGGCACGATCGACGCCACGTAAGCGCGTGGTCGGTGACTACGAGGACACGTTCGTGCGCACGGAGGAAGGCTGGCGGTTCAAGGAACGGCGGGTGCTCATCGATTTACAGCGCTCGGGCGAGCAGTTCCTCGCCAAGCGCTGAGGACCGACGTTCGATGATCCCGACCGGGCCGCTCCGCGGGGTGAAGGTGCTCGACATGAGCGCACTCGGACCCGGGCCGTTCTGCGGAATGATCCTCGCCGACCACGGCGCGGACGTGATCGAGGTACTGCGGCCGGCTTCCGGGACCGGCGACCCGGATCCGGCAGGTTCGTTCTCGCGCGGCAAGCGCTCGATCATCGTCGACCTCCGCGCGGAGGGCGGCGCCGAGGTCATCGCCCGCCTGGCCGAGCACGTCGACGTGCTGCTCGAGAGCAACCGGCCAGGGACGCTCGAGCGGCGGGGTCTCGGACCCGATGTGCTCCTGGCGCGCAACCCACGGCTGATCTACACGCGGCTCACGGGGTGGGGACAGCACGGGCCGTCCGCCGGCGCGGTCGGGCACGACATCAACTACATCGCCGGCGCTGGGGTCCTCGGTACGATCGGCACGAGCCCGGACTCCGCCCCGGTCGTTCCGATGAACCTGCTCGGTGACTTCGCCAGCGGCTCGATGATGGCGGCGTTGGGGACGGTGCTCGCCCTCTTCGAGCGGGAGCGCACCGGAGCCGGGCAGGTCGTCGATGCGGCGATGGTCGACGGCGCGGCCCTCCTCGGGATGGCGCAGATGCAGGAGCTGAACGACGGGACGTGGTTCGGCCGCGGACGCAGCCCGATCGGTGGTGCAGCTCCGTTCTACGGGACGTACGAGTGCTCGGACGGACGGTGGTTCGCGGTCGGAGCGATCGAGCGGCGCTTCTACGCGGACTTCCTGAAGGCTCTCGGGCTCGAGGCGGAGCCCCTCGACGCCGAGTTCGATCGCACCCGCTGGCCGGCGCTCAGGGAGCGCATCGCCGCCATCTTCCGGACACGCCGCCGTGACGAGTGGACGGAAGTTTTCGCCGGAACCGACGGCTGTGGGACACCGGTGCTCGATCTCGCCGAGTTGCCCGACGACCCGCATCTCCGGGCTCGCGGCACCGTGGTGGTCCGCGACGGCCGGGTGCTCCCCGCTCCGGCACCGCGGCTGAGCCGCACCGAGACGACGATCCGCCCATCGCCCGAGCGGGGCAGCCACACGGCCGAGGTCCTCGCCGAGGCAGGGTTCGGTCCCGCGGAGATCGACGCGCTGGTTGCCCACGGGGTCGTGCACACGACGTCCGTCGTCGGCTAGCGCCGCGTCAGACAACCTCGGGGGTGCCGAAGCCGCCTCCGTCAGGGCATTCGGCGCTACTTCGATCGGCGACCCGCGCCTGGCGATGGAGGCTGGTCGGCGTCGGGTCACACGGCCGGATGGAGTGCGTTCGCTGCCACGCATCCACGTTCATGGCTGACCGAGCAGCACCGTCCAGCTGCGACGCACGAGCCCACCGAGCGCGAGCAGCCAGCCGGTGAACGCGACCCATGTCCAGGCGTGACCGAAATCCGTGATCGCGGTGATGTCGGCGACCGCACCGGTGATGAAGCTGCACGCGGTGAAGACGTAGAAGGCGAGCCCGAGAACCATTGCGGCAGCCGCGACACTGACGAGCCAACGGCGCGGTAGCTGACCGCCAGGATGGCACCCAGCACGGCGAGTGCTTCGGTGGCCATCGTGAGGACAAAGGAGATCCCGACCGTCGGGGGCTTCCACCGTCGAAGGACCGGCATGACCAGCAAGGCCCAGCAGACTCCAGACACCGCCAAGAGCACCGCTGCGGCAGCGTCGTAATCAGCAATGGCCAACCGGGTGCCGAGCACGGCGGTGGCAGCCACGCTCGTAAACCCGGCGGGTGAGCCGGCCTCGCGCACGAACCGATCACGCTCGTACGCCAGCCGCACGACCAGCACCACGGCCAGCAGCAGCCAGGCGACCAGGGCGAACCACAGGAGTATGGTCGAGAGAGCCGGCCGGTGGTCTGAGTCGAGATCGATGGAGAGCACGCCGGAGCTCATGACCACCGCTCCCAATGCAGGCCGGATCGCATCCTCCACCTGCCATTGGCGGGGCGGTCCCGAAACCGGAGACCGCCCCGGCGGGCCATCTCCGCACCCGTTCACCGCATCACCGCAGGGGACCCGCCATATCTGCCAGTTCGACGCACGCTTCCCGAGACGCGTCGCCGACAGAATGGCGCCCAGCGGCGTTCGGTAGCGCCGCACCCCCGGCGTTTGGGGCGAGAGCACGGCGCCCACGGGGCTGAGTGTTATGGGCGCATCGGGTGATCGGAACTTTGACCGTCTCAGTCCATCGTTGGAACCTCGGCGGTCTTCTCGGCGCTAGGTACTCGGATGTGGGATGCCCTCCGCGCTTGCCGCGAGCGTTGGGTCCCAGCTGCACACGATGCAGGCGTGGCGAACTGCGGACAGGCCGAACTCGAGGGCAGCGCGATGTGGGTCGGGTGTGCGACGGGCGTCGTCCCAGTCGAGGAGGTACTCGCCGAGTTCGGTGTCCCAGCGCGCGGGTGGTGGTGACAGCGTCGCTTGGTCGAACCCGTCCGGAGCGGGAAAGGCGAACGCGAAGAACGCCGGTCGAGGGTAGCGGGCGTCACCGGGCCACCAGCCAACTTCGATCTGTTGGGCAGTGGCCGAGTTGCGCATGATGAAGTCGTTCGACGGCGGGGCGACGGTCTCGCCGGAGTACAGGCTGACCGCGAGGTCGAAGGTGCCCCACCACGCGTTGACCGGGCTGGAGCGCCCGCGATACGGGGCCCGTAGCGCGGAGAGGACGAGCGCAGCGTGGGTCGCTGCCGCGAAGTAGTCGTCCACGTGCGCGGAGTTGTAGGTGGCGTGGTCGTAGTCCTCGTCGAGTGGTGTCGTCCACGGGGTCTCCTGTGGCGTCGGGTTGATCCGCACCGGGCCGGCGAGTTCGCTCACCGCTTCGAGGACGTCTCGGGTGACGTGGGCGACTGGGCGGTCCGGTCCGAGCGGCACACGGCGGGTTCGGCCGTCGGTGTGCTCGACGACAGCATGGTGTGAGCGGAGGTCGAGGGCGGCGACGACGGCGCCGGAGCCGTCGGGTGCCGGAAGGGGGAGGGTCTCCCAACCGCGGGCGCTGAGCCGGAGGGCGGCGTGTTGCAGTTGAGGTTCGGGCGGCGCCAACGCCGCGGCGAGCTTGCCGAGCACCTGGGTGTGTGCGTGCAGGGTGTCGCATGTTGCGTGCCAGGCGTCGTAGGGCAGCGCGGGCCATGGGGACGGCAGCGAGGGCATCTCTACGCGTCCGCTTTCGATTCGGGCTTCGTCGGGTCGGTCGTTTGCACCTGCTTGAGATTGGGAGTGTGGCTGCACCCTGGCTCCATCGTTCACCTCCGAGTGTGGTTGAAGCCTGCCCTACGCGAAGTTGCGGGGCGACCGCTGGTCGGGCGGGATGATCCCGAGCCGCCCAGACTGGTAGTCCTCGATGGCCTGGATGATCTCCTCGCGGGTGTTCATGACGAACGGCCCGTAGTGCTCGATCGGGGCGCCGAGGCGCAGCCCGCCCAGGAGGAGCACCTCGAGCGGCTGGGCGTGGTAGTGCGCGGCGGTCACGACGATGTGGTCGCCGCGCCCGAGGACGGCCAGCTCGCCGTCGTGCAGGGGTCGATGCTCGGGGCCGATGGTGCCGTGGCCGGCGAGCACGAAGACGAGGGCGTTGAACTCGGGCGGCCACGGGATCTCGAGCCGGGCGCCGGGGGCGAGGGTGGCGTGGGCATAGGTGATCGGCGTGTGGGTGCTGCCGGCGCCTTCGAAGCCGGCGATGCTCCCGGCGATGACCCGGATGAGCGCACCGCCGTCGTGGGTGGTGAGGAGCCGCAACGAGTCAGTGGTGATCGACTGGTAGCGAGGGGTCGTCATCTTGAGGGCAGGTGGGAGGTTGACCCACAGCTGCACGGCCTGGAAGAGGCCACCGTGCTTGTACAGCTCCTCGGTGGGGAGCTCCTCGTGCTGGATGCCGCTGCCAGCGGTCATCCACTGGGTCTCGCCCTCGGCGATGACGCCGCCCCCGCCGGTGGTGTCGCGGTGAGCCAGCTCGCCGTCGAGCATGTAGGTGACCGTCTCGAACCCTCGGTGCGGGTGCCACTGGGCACCCTTCGCTTCGCCCGGGCCGTTCAGCGTGGGCCCGGCATGGTCGAGCAAGACGGACGGGTCGGCGTCGGCCATCGACAGCGCGCCGGGGAACGGGCGGCGGATGGGCACGCCGGCGCCTTCGGTGCCGGCATGTGACGGCACGATCCGGGCGACCGGGCGGGCTCGGGAGCTGGCAGGGTCGGGTCGGGGGATGCGGGGCAGGACAAGCGTGTCCTCGACAGTGATCGCGGGCATGGCGGCAACTCCTCTCGGGATCGCAGCGCGCAACGCGCTGCGTGGAATCGCCGATCAGGCAGCGGCTGCTGCGGTGGCAGCGACTGCCTGGACGGCGAGCTCGATGCGGGCCGTCTTGCCGACGAGCAGGCCGCCGGTCTCGAGGGCCATGTTCCAGGTGAGGCCGAAGTCCTCCCGGTTGACGTCGGTGGCGGCGCTGAACCCGATGCGCTCGTCGCCGAGCGGCGAGACGTCGGCGCCGTCGAAGTCGACCTGCAGGGTGACGGGCCTGGTCGTGTCGCGCACCGTGAGATCGCCGACGACCTCCCAGGTGTTGTCGGCCAACGCGGTCACGCTCGTGGAGCGGAACGTGATGGTCGGGAAGGGGTCGACGTCGAAGAAGTCGGCGCTCTTGAGGTGGGTGTCGCGATCGGCGTTGCCGCTGCTGAGGCTGGCGGCGCCGATCTCGACCTCGACGTGCGACGCCTCGGGCTCCTCGGCGATCGTGATCCGGCCGCTGACATCGGTGAACCGACCGCGGACCTTGGTGATCATCAGGTGGCGGCCGACGAACTCGACCGACGTGTGGGCACCGTCGATGTCGTAGGCGCCCGCGACCGGGACGACCCGATCGTCGTGGGTTCGGAGCACGCTCACGGTTCGATCCGACATGGGGACCACTCCTCTCAACTCTGTTGACACATCTACAATATTGTAGAGATGCTGATACGTCAACAAAGACTCGGGTAGGATATTCCCATGGCGACACCACGGTGGCTGGACGAGCGCGAAGCGCACCTGTGGCGGGCCTGGCTGCGTGTCGCCCACGAGCTCCCGCGGGCGCTCGACGACGAGATCAACCAGGGCAGCGGACTGTCGGCAGCCGACTACGCCATACTCATCCCTCTCTCTGAGTCGGCCGACGGCATGATGCGCCCCCGCGACATCGGCCGCGAGATCTGGTGGGATCGCAGCCGGCTGTCACATCAGATCACCCGCATGGAGAAGCGCGGCCTCGTCGCCCGCGAGGAGTGCGCCGAGGACGGCCGCGGCGCGCTGGTGCGCATGACACCCGCCGGTCGCGCCGCGATCGAAGGCGCCGCGCCCGATCACGTGGCAGCCACCCGCCGCTACTTCTTCGACCATCTGTCTAGCCGGGATGTCGACGTGCTCACGCGCGTGTTCGATCGGGTCCTCGCCAACCTCGATCGAGCGAGCAGCGCCGACGACGGCAACGCGGAAGGGCCTCGCTCGGAGATGGGCGACAGCACCGGGAGCGAAGCCGATCGGACGGAGCGCTCGTCGGGAGGACGGTCCGCGTCGGGGTCAACGGCCAAACGGTTGCGAACCGACGTTGCCCGTCAACGAGCCGTGAGAGGAGGTGCGTGACATGACCCTGCCTTCAAGCGTCGCTGTGCTCGCCTCGAACTACGGCGCCGCACGTCATCCGAGCTGGTATCACAACCTCATCGCCCAACCCTCCGCCGTCGTCGAGATCGACGGCGACTGGTGGACGGTGACCGCCCGGGTCGCGCCTCCCGCGGAGCGTGCGCTCCTCATCGATCGCATCACCCGCTCCAGCGCCGCGGTCACTACCGCCATCAGCAGAACGTCGCGCCAGATTCCCGTCGTCGTCCTCGAGCTCGTCGCCCGACGACGCGAGGCGGGGACGGACTCGATGACCCGTTCGATCAGCTCAAGGAGTGCGGCTGGTTCGCGGTGACTCTGCACGCACTCGTTGGCGAGGTGCTGGTGAGCGTCGTCTACCGCCGGACCTTCACATGAGGTCCCGACAACACCCTTCGAACATTGGAGCAACACGTGCCAATCGCCAATCTCGATGACTTCGCTGCGCTCGAGCCCTTCTTCCAGATCATCAAGGACGGCCTCGGGGACCTCGTGGACGACGTCCACTTCTTCGACATCCTGTCCAAGGACGTCGTGGTCGACTACGTCATCACCGTCCCGGGCTACCCCCGCCGCGTCGAAGGCCGCAAGGCAGTCGCCGAGCTCTATCGCCCGTACGGCGACCTCATACAGCTCGACCGCTGCTTCGACCTAGCGGTTCACCGCGACCCGGCGACCGGAACGGTCGTGCTCGAGTACGCGTCCGAAGGCCGAACGGTCCAAGACGACCGTTCGTACGCGAACCGCTATGTCTCGGTGCTGACCATCTCCGACCGTCTGGTCACGCGCTGGCGCGACTATCTCGACCCGCTCGCGGTCTTTGACGCACTCGGGTGGCCCGAGACCGACACCTAGCTGTGACGACCGGGGAGGTTGTCCCTGGCGGGGTGGTGTGAGGCGTGGGTCCTCGATGGGGTGAGCCCTCCGAGTGAGGCTGTGGGTCTTCCACAACTCGCAGCTCACTAGGAGGGCTCGTGGCTTACGCTAGGCAGCAGGCCACTTGGCGTCCGTGCGGTGATCGACTCACAGCGTGAACGGGCCTCCAGCCTCCGCCGTTCTCTCGAAACGCGAGCCGGACGACACCCACGCCCTTGGCGACATCGCATCGCCGACGTCGGCGTCACCCCATCATTCATACGGCGTTCCCGGATAGGGCGAGGGCCGGGTTGTTCCCCGCGGCTATCGGACAGCCGCGCTCCGAGCGTTCGGTGCGTCGCATCGGGCCGGGATCCCGCTCCCGAGCGGCAGTTCGGCATCCGACGCGCTTGCCTCCGCCTGTGCTGCGACGGCCGTGCCACTGTTTGCCGTCGTGCCGACGGAGTTGTCCGAACAGCTGCTCAGGCGTCGACTTCCCGCCACAGGCTGCGTGTTCCTGACAGGCCGGTGGTCACGTCCATCACTGACTTGAGGAACGTGCGGCGTTCAGCACCGATCGGGAGCATCAGAGTCTCCCGGAGTGGATAGTGGGACTTGATGAGGTACTCGTTCCGGCGATGCAGCCGCGGGAGATAGCGGCAATGTGGCAGTGAACCGCCTTTGCCCTGCAATGCCTCGGTTGCGGGTTGTGTACGCCAACACCAGGTTCCAGACGTGATCGAGATCGACGGGAAGTCCACGCGCCGTCGAGGATGGTTGACACTCCCGAGCTGACGGTGCCCTGCCCGAGGTGTGCGGCGCAGCCTGGCCAGCCGTGTGTGTGGTACCTCGCCGGTCGGATGGGCGTGCACCGCGCCGGGTGGGCGGCGTGGCGACGGAGATGTCGGGTGGTTGCTGGCGGGGCCGAGGCGGGAGGCACGGGCGAGGGTCGCGGCGAGTACCGCTGATGGTGCCAGCGTCCCCGCTCAGGCCGTGGATCCGAGGTCGTGAGCGGCGCTCGGCGTCGTTACGAGTGCCGCGCCAGAGAACGCGATGGCTGACAAACCGGAGGAGCGATCGGAGGAGTGCTCAGTTTGGCGGATGGGTGGGATGTCCTCCGATCGGTGGGATCAGGTTCATCCCGTCGGTCCACCGATCGTCCGATACCCCGGCGACGGCTCCGCTGTCACGCTCGCTGCAGCCTCGGGGAACGGTCCCGTGGGCACATCGAAAGGACTCCCCCATGTACCCGATCCGCACCATCGACGGCGTCGAGACCCCGGCGCCAGGACCCTGGACAATCCCCAACCAGCGCTTCGCCGCGCCGCCGGACGCAGGAGACCATGTCGTCCGCGGGCTGCTCGTCGTCGGCGACGAAGTCGCCGACACGTCGTTGAACCTGACCATCGAGGCGCCCGACGCGACGACCATCATCAAGAGTCGGCTCGTGGCGGCGAACGACACCGGTCACTGGCGCTTCGTCGGCACGGCCCGCGCCGAAGGCGCCGAGCGTGCCGTGACGGCCGAGGCCAGGTACCACGGCGTCTTCCGGCGCAATGGCCGGACCTCGACGTGGCTGACGATCGACGTCGCGCCGGACGGCAGGACCTGGTTCGGGCGACGGCAGCGGCACATCCTCAAGGTGGACCTTAACGCCGACGCGCCACCGGCGATCTCCACGCAGGCGGCCTGAGCACGCGTCCCGCCACTGGCGGGACGCGTTCTCACGCCTCGTCAGGCCCAGCCCTTGGCCGGGAGGTAGCAGACCGTGCCGTACTTCTGCGTCTCCATCGACTGCAGCCCGACTGTGCCGTCCCCTCGTTCCCCGCCGTGGCGGGGGCGAGGATCGTCACGCGCACCGTCAGCCGGCGTTCGATGGCACGACGGCTCGGGATGCTCGGCGTTGTTTCCGGATATCTCCGAGACCGAAACGGGGGTCAGCCGTTGGTCACGAAGGCGACCACGGAGTAGGCGGCGTGTGGTCGAAGCTCTGGCGCCGGTGGTCGTACCCGGTCGTGGTTCGGGGGTCGGCGCGACGAGCGCCAGTCGGACGTCGCGCAACGAGACGCCGGCCTAGCAGGCAGCCATGATGAACGTGGCGCGCACCATGTGTGGGGGAACGGGTGCGAACCCGGCCAGTCTGGGGATCGACTGGACCCAGCGGTGGGCACCGCCACAGCCCTTCAGCTCACGGGCACATAGCCGCGCGCGAAGACGGGCGCGCTGCGATCGAGCTGGGCATGCTCGCTGACGCGACGCGCCAGCTGCGCCGCGTGCATCGGCGCGAGAGTCAGCTTCCCGCAGTTGAAGGAGTGATAGCCGCGGCGCAGCGAGAAGACACCGGAGTCGGCTCGACGGTGAAGCTCGGAGTGGGGATCGGTGATCGGCGTCGTGCCTGTCGCGTGGACGATCCCGGGCCATACGCGGAGCGTCTTGGCCCCCGCGAACTGCGGTATGTACCGGGCCACACCTTCGATCATCTCGCGGCCGAGGCGCTCGGTCTCGGCTGCCGAGTAGCCCTGCTCGCAGACGCGGTCCCACTCCGGTGGCCCGACGACCCCGTCGCTGTCGCCCAGGATCGACACCGGCATGTATCCGCAGCACGCGGTTCCGTCGGCGTAGTGGGTGACGTGGCCGAACGGGCCGACCGCTACCTGCATCGAATGCGCGGCGTGGAGCTCGGGTGGAAGGACGACGTCGACGAGCACCTTGAGGCGATCCATCCACTGGCGCCCCGGCAGGAAGCCTTGCTCACGATCGAACTGCAGGCGATGCGCGTTGGTTGCGTTGACGACTTGGTCGCAGCGAAGCTCGAAATGGCCTCCGCCGCTGTCGACGACCTCCAGCCGGTAGCCGTCACCGTCAGGCTCGATCGCCGTGACACCGTGGGTGCAGCGAACGTCGATTTCCTTGTGTCTGTCGAGCGCCCGGCTCAGCACCTCGAAGAACAGCGGAAGCTCGATGGCATCCTCCATCGAGCTCACCGCGTAGACGATGTGGTCTGGGTCGGCGAACTCGGAGTACTGCTCGCGCGACAGCGGGCGGGACACCTCGCTGGCCGGCGGAAACTTCTCCGCCCGCCCACCGACAGAGCGGTGCTGCTGGTAGATCGCCGCCAGGTGATCGCAGTAGTGCTGGTACTGGCGCGGCCCGACGAACGAGCGGCGCTCCACCAGCCACCAGTACGGCTTGGAGTGCGGCACGTCGTGGATCTCCCCGAAGGTCCAGCGCTCCAGGAGTTCCCAGAATGCGAACCAGCCGGGGACCAGAACCGATGCAGTGTCCATGGTTGAGTCGAGCGCGTAGTGGAAGCCGAGATGGATCCGGCCCACGTTGGATCGGCTGGTCTGGGTCAGAAGCGCGTCGAGGCGTTCGAGCACGATGACGTCGTGCTTGTCCCCGAGCGCCAACGCGGAACACACGCCGGCGATGCCACCGCCCACGACTGCGACCACCTCGCGTTGTGCCCCCATTTTCGGGCCGTCACTCTATTCCCCCTCGAAGCCGGCTCATCGTCTCGAGTACGCACTGCGAAAGCGAGTCCGCCTTGCTCGGTGAGCGGTACCTCTGCGGCCGCCTCGCTGAGGACGACGAGGCAGCGGCCGTGGCCGAAGAGAGCGATGGCGCCTGCAGGTGGAACATCACCCGACACAGCGCGCCGCGGCGGCCGCGCCGGGCGGCCGCGCCACGCCGGAACCGACGTGCGTCCGCGACGACGCCGGCCTCCGCGACGCCAGCCTGGGTCCGGCGGCACGCGCGACGATACGCCGATGCGCATCGTTGAGGACGTCGACCCGCCGCTCCACTACCCGGACTACCGGTCGGCGACGTGGCGTGTTCCCACGCGGCCATTCGTCGTCCTGCCCGGTCGCGTCGACGACCTCGCGAACCCGCTCTACGGGGAAGAGGAGGTCGGTGAGCTCGACAACGACCTGACGCGGCAGCATCGCGGCGAACCGCTTGGCGAGCGAATCATCGTGACCGGCCGGCTGCTCGAGGAGAACGGACGGCCCGTGCGGAGCTCGCTCATCGAGATCTGGCAGCCGAACGCGGCCGGACGGTACCGGCACAAGGGCGACCAGCATCCAGCGCCGCTCGATCCCAACTTCACGGGCGTGGGTCGCACGCTCACCGGCGCGGACGGCCGCTATGAATTCATCACAGTGAAGCCCGGTGCCTATCCGTGGAAGAACCATCCGAACGCCTGGCGGCCGGCGCACATCCATTTCTCCGTCTTCGGTCGCGCCTTCTCGAGCCGGCTCGTGACGCAGATGTACTTCCCGGGCGACCCGCTGCACGACCAGGACCCGATCCTCCAGTCGGTCCGCGACCCGCATGCGCGGAAGCGGCTCGTTGCGGACTTCGAGCTCGAGCTCACGCAGCCCGACTGGGCGCTCGGCTACCGGTTCGACATCGTCTTGCGCCAGACGCCGTTCGAGTGATGCTCGGCCGCACTCCATCACAGACGGTCGGACCGTTCTTCGCGATCGGCCTCTGCCGCGATCCGCAGAACGAGGTCGTCCCAGGAGGCGCAGTGCGGCTCGTCGGGCATGTCCTCGACGGTGCCGGCGCGCCTGTTCCAGACGCAGTCATCGAGCTCTGGCAGCCGGGCGACGGCAGCACGCAGTGGGGCCGCTGCGGCACGGACGCCGAGGGCCGCTTCGAGTTCGTGACAGCGCGACCGTCCCGCGGCTACTCCGACGTGATCGTCTTCGCGCGCGGTCTTCTGCGGCATCTCGTGACGCGCTGCTACTTCGACGACGTCGACGATGCCGTGCTCGTAGAGCTCGATCGGGTCGATCGCGACACGCTGATCGCGCAGCCCGATGGCGACGCATTGCGCTTCGACATCCGCCTGCAGGGCAACCGGCAAACGGTCTTCTTCGCCGTTTGACAGTCCATTCGGCCGCTCGAGCTGCGAGAGGCGGTGTCGTGGTTGAGGATGCGGCGGCCGCAGTGGTCGCGGCGTGCGACGCTGATTTCGACGTCGAAGCTCCCGCGTTGAGGGCCTCGCGTCGGCAATCATCTGGAGCCTGAGGTCCCCGTCGACCACGCCTGGGAGGTCTCGACGCGATGTCCGAATCCGCGCGCCCGATATCGCGCGGATCCGATGCGTCGGACTCGGACGGCTCTTCCCGGCCCTCAACCGATCGGCGGCGCAGCGCCGGGGACAGGTCGCGCTGAGCCAGGACGAAGCGTGGGAGTTCATGACCGTCGACGGTCCCGGCCTCGCCGCTGTCGGCTTCGACGTGCGGGCACCGGCGCTGTCGCGCCGCCGGGCGACTCCGTCGCTCCGACTATTCGCGGAGACACCGGCCGGCTCGGTGGTGGGAGCGCTTCAGCTCAGCAACGTCGCCTGGTCGGTTCTCTTCGACGACGTGGAGCTCACCGCGGCCGAGGTGGCGCAACTCGCCCGGCAGGCCCGCCCGCTCGTGCAGTCCAGCCGCGGCTGGGTCGAGATCGACCGGGTCGACCTCGAACAGGCCGCAGCTGCGCTCGCCGAGCGCGAACAGACCAACCAGCTCACTGGAGCGGACATCCTGCGCCACAGCATCGGCCTCGACGGGCCAGGGCTCCGAGGTGGTATCGACGTGCATGGCCACAGCTGGGCCACCGACATCATCGACCGGGCCGGCGCGGCGTCGACATCGCCGGTGACCCGACCCGACGGGTTCGCCGGAGAGCTCCGCACCTACCAGGCCGAGGCTCTCGCCTGGATCGGGTTCCTCGACGCCGCCGAGCTCGGCGGATGCCTGGCCCTCGACATGGGCCTTGGCAAGACCCCGACCGTGCTCGCCCAGCTCGCCCGCACGACGGCGTCGGGCACGGCCCTGGTCGTCGCTCCTGCTGCGGTCGTCGGAAACTGGGCCGCCGAAGCCGCCCGCTTCGTGCCTGACCTGCGTGTCGTTGTCCACCACGGGGCCTCGCGGTCGGCCGCAGCGCAGCTCGAAGCCGAGATCGCCGAGGCGGACGTCGTGATCACCACCTATGCCACGGCGGTCCGCGACGTCGAAGCGCTGGCTGCGGTCAGCTGGGGAACGATCGTGCTCGACGAGGCTCAGGCGATCAAGAACCCGTCGAGCGAGACCGCCTTACAGCTGCGACGGATCCCCGCGCGGACCCGCCTCGCGCTCACCGGCACACCGATCGAGAACGGGCTCGGCGATCTGTGGGCCATCTTGGACTTCACCAACCCGGGCCTCGTCGGCTCCCGACCGGCGTTCATCGCCCAGCTGTCCGGCGACGGCGAAACCGCCCTGCGAGCGTTGAACGGGATCCTCCTGTTCCGGCGCACCAAGAGTGAACCAGAGGTCGCAGCCGAGCTCCCCGACAAGATCGACGAACTCGACCACTGCACGATGACCGTCGAGCAGATCGGGCTTTACCAAGCCGTGCTCGACGACCTCGTCAGCGACGTCGCCGACCCGGACTCCATTGGCGAACGGAAGAAGGGCGCGATCCTCGCCGCCATCACCGCGCTCAAGCAGATTTGCAACCACCCGACCGCCTACCGCGATGACGGGCAGCCGCTCGCCGGCCGATCCGGGAAGCTGGCCCGCCTCGAGGAGATCGTCGACGCGGTCTTCGCCGCCGACGAGCGGATCCTCGTGTTTACCCACTTCGCGACCTGGGGGCGTCGCCTCGCCGCACACCTCAGCGACGTCACCGACACCTCGATCGCCTCCTACGACGGCAGCCTCGCACGAGGCACCCGCGACCGACTCGTCACCGAGTTTCAGCAGGGCCAAGGCCCCGGCGCACTGGTGCTTTCGCTGAAAGCAGGGGGAACCGGACTCAACCTGACGGCCGCCAACCACGTCGTGTTGTACGACCGGTGGTGGAACCCCGCCGTCGAGGACCAAGCCCGCGACCGAGCCTGGCGGATCGGGCAGCACCGAACGGTCATCTCGCACCGGCTCGTCTGCCCCGGCACAGTCGATGAACGCGTCGAGGAAGTCGTGGCCGGCAAGCGCCACATCGCCCAGCTCGTCCTTCCCCGCTCCAGCTCGATCGCCGATCTCAACACCAACCAACTGCGCCTCGCGCTCGGGCTACGACCCGACGAACTCCTCACCAACGACCAATGAACCAGCCCGATCGCAAGCGGCCCAAGCAGCGCCGCACCGCCCAACGGAAACGGCCCTCCCCCGTCGACATCTGGCGAACCGGCGGCCCACTGCCAGACGTCGAACCGATCACCATCCCTGACGACGTCGGCGCGCTCCTCCGATCCCTCGGCGATCCACCGATGATCGCCGGCAGCGTCATCGCCAGCCACTACTTCACCGCCGTCATCGAGCGAGCCGCGGCAGTCGCCGCCGCCCTCGCCCTCAGCGCCCACCTCCTCGCCCAACCGACCGACGACCAAGACCAACAGTCAGAAGAATGACGAACAGGCGGCCTTCCACGCCACGACAGCCACCCGATCAGCGTGAAGCTATGACCACGTCCAGAGCGAGGAGCGTGGCCACGGAATGACCGCGATCTGACGCGCCAGAACGCACGAACCGAACGACGCTGAGTCGGCCGCATGAGGCGCGCCAGAACGATTACCTCCTTGTTGTCATCTCTGAAGGAGTGGGGCTTGTCAAGTGGCGTGTCGCCGTAGGCGAGTCCGCTTGTGGGGCGCGGTGGGTTGGACCACTGGGATGTGGTGATCGTGGGTGAGGTGGTTTGTTGGGGTTGCCGTCGCCAGGTGTGTCCTGCACGTGGCCTCGCCGGTGTCCCGGGGTGTCGGTCATCTCTTCGCCCGGTGGTCGGGCATGGTGTGGTTCGGCAGCGATCAGGTGGACGCAATCAAGGGGACGACCACGCCGCGAGGGGTCAGACAACACACGCGTGCGCATCCTGGTCGCGACCCGTGGTGGGTCATGCGGCTCGCTCGAGGCACCGGATGTTGCCGTCGCGGAGGCCGTAGTAGATGAGGGTGATGAGTTTGCGGGCGATCGTTGTCTTGGCGATCGAGCGGCTGTTGCGTCGTTCGGCGAGGCGTTCTCGTTCGGCGTGCAGCCACGAGTCGCGGCCGCAGTTGTTGGGCGGCTTCGATTGCCGCCCAGCGCACCAGTTTGGAGCCTTGAAGCCGGCGCCAACGCGGACCCGAGAGGAAAAAGACGCTGATGTGTGACCTGACAAACCCCGACTCAGATCGACCGGCGTTCGACTACCTCGGCTGCAAGCTCCGCGAGAGGCTGGCCACGATGGGCAGCGATCGATATCAGCCACGACAGGGCTTCCGCCGCATCAACGTGGAGCAGCTCCATCAGCACGCCTTCCGCCTGCCCGATGGTGGCGAAAGTGGCCCGGGCGTCCAAGGCATCTCCGCTACTTCGCGGGGGCGTCCTCGTCCTCTTCGAGGACGTCGTCGGGCTCCACGGCGAGCAGGCCGCGCAGCGCCGTCTCAGGGTCGAGCAGGATGGCGACGCGCTCGTCTAAATCATCGCGAGTTGGGCGACGGGGCGCCATGCCTTTCAAGCTATCTCCCGGGCGCCACGAAGGCCCGCCACCGTAGCGACGGGCCCTCGTTAGGTATCGGTCTCGATCGGTCGGCTGGATCCCGAGTGATCCAGCCGACCGACACCGAAAAGACGCTCGGCCGTCATCTGAGCCGACACCCCCGTCGCCGATCAGCAAGTGAGATGCACCGAACGACGCTTGTCCACAGCTTGCTCACAGGGGCACGTAGAGCTCGCCGTACACGAGGTCGGTGAGGGCGTCGGTGTCCATAACACCCTTGGTGTACGAGATGAGCCAGCGACCGTTCGCCTCGTCTCGGGCCGCCTTTCGCTCGACGTCGATCGGCAGGCCCGTGCGCTCGACGAGCTGTCGCAGCAGTGGGTTTCGGCTGGGTCGATGGCCGTCATCGGTCCGCTCAGCGTGTGCCCATAGTGCAGCAGCGCCGTCAGCCAGCCAATGGTGGTGCCACGGGGCGAGGCAACGAGGCGCAGGCGCTCGGCGATGGAGATGATGGCGTCGACGGCGTCCCGCGTCGGGTCCTAGCCGTCGAGGTCGTCGAGCCGGGACCGCAGCTCCTTCGCGAGCACCTTCGAGCGCTGCGCCAGGTAGCTCATCGGGAACCCTGGTCCGCCGATCAGCGGTCGCTGGACAGGACCAAGGTGGGCCGTGACCCACCCGGGCAGGTTGCCGACGCTGTCGAAGCCGCATGGTCGGCGTGACGTCTACAGTCGCTGCAGAGGTGACATGCCTGGTTCGGGGTGCCGACGCTGTCCGAATGAGCGGAAGGCAACATCGCAGGCGGCGTCATACGCGGAACCGTCGGCGGACCCCGCGTGGTCAGAGAACGTTTGTATGCAGGGAGTCTCCATGCGCGAGAACCGGGAGATCCCACGCTTACCCGTCCCGCTGATCGGGGTCGGGCCGCCCAGGGAAGGCCGCGGCCGCGCGCCTGGGATGGACGAGCGTGGGAAGTCGGATCGCCTCGTAGTACCGACGAAGCCGCCGAACAAAGCAATCGCTGCGGAGGTGGTGGAGGGAAGGGGGCGAGGCGAGGGGAACCCGGACGGCACGACACGCCCCGGACACAGAGCCGGGTCAGGCGTGCCCCACGTGCCGGATCGGGTGCGCCCTACGGGTGCCGGGGGCAGAGGGACGTCGATCACGTCACTCCTCGGAGTAGGCCCGTGCGACGTTGACCCGAGCCAGGAGCCCAGTGCGGTAGTTCCGCACGCTGGGATCTGCGCGGGGCCACCCGTAAGGGCGGTCCCTACCGCGACTGCGCTGTCACAGTGCGCTGGTCGATGCTCTGCCGAGTCGGGAACCAGATCGGTTCCTTGGGCCGAACTTGGTGAGCCCCGTTGCACCAACTGGGTTGGCCCTTGAGATGAGAGGACGGCTGGAGCGGCGCTGCGGATCCCTGGACGTCTCTCGCTCGTAGAAGCAGTCGCTCTTCATCCGGTTCCCCGGCGATGGGCCGATATGGTTGGGTCGGTCCTCTCGGGTATCGGGGTGGAGCTTCGTCACCCACCCGGTCCGGGCCGCTCGACAGGGAGCTGCCGTGGCCATTGATCGTGTCGGGCGCGATTACGAAGATCTCGTTCGGCTGTATTTGACCGACATCGGTCAATACACCTTGCTCACCAAGGACGATGAGGTCCGGCTGGCGAAGGCGATCGAGGCGGGCAAAGAAGCGCTCGAAGCGCTCGACGCCGGCGGCAGGGACGTGACGGAGGCCCGCCGGCGTGAGCTGCGCCGTGCCGCTCACCGGGGCGAGGAGGCCGAGCGTCAGTTCGTGCAGTCCAACCTGCGTCTCGTCGTGTCGATCGCCAAGAAGTACCAGGCGTCGTGGCTGCCTCTGGTCGACCTCATCCAGGAGGGCAACCTCGGCCTGATGCACGCCGTCGAGAAGTTCGACTGGCGCAAGGGCTTCAAGTTCTCGACGTACGCGACGTGGTGGATCCGCCAGGCGATCTCGCGTGGTATCGCCAACACCGGTCGCATGATCCGCCTCCCGGTCAGCGTCGGCGACACGCTGGCCCGCCTGCAGAAGGCGCAGGCGCGCCTGGAGCTCAAGTACGGCCGTCCGGCCACCCTCGCCGAGCTCGCCGGCGAGGTCGAGATGCCCGAGGGCAAGGTCACCGAAGCTCTGCGCTTCGCCGTCGAGCCGCTGTCGCTGTCGGAGCCGCTGCGCGACGACGGCGACGCCGACCTCGGCGACGTGGTGGAGGACCGCTCGGCCGAGAGCCCGTTCGAGGTCGCCGCCGCGGCACTGGTCCCCGCGGCGCTGGCCCGTCTGCTGGCCCCGCTCGACCAGCGCGAGCGGGAGATCCTGACGCTCCGCTTCGGGCTCGACCGGGGCGACCCGTGGACGCTGAGAGCGGTCGGTGAGCATTTCAACCTGTCAAGCGAGCGCATCCGCCAGATCGAGGCCAGGGCGATGAGCAAGCTGCGCCATCCGTCGAGCGACCGAGGCGCCCGCGACCTCCTCGCCGTGTAGGAGCGGAGAAGCGGGCGCAGCGGTTGTCCGCGACGAACCCTGCTTGCCCGAGCAGATGACGCTGGTCGGCCTTGTCGGCGGCGGCGCCGATCTGGCAGGCAAGGGGTATCTGCCCGGCGGCGCACGCCTTGGTTCAGTGAGGGTCGAACTGGCTACCGCAGATCTGGCAGACGATCGGACCGGCGCCGAGGTTGGTTCGCGACACCCGGATGTATCGGCCACCGTCGCAGGCGCACGCCACGGGGTGGTCCGATGATGTCGTGTTGCCGCCGCCAGTGGATTGCGGGTGGCGGTAGATGCGCAATGCTCGGTCCAGGTTGTCGAGGGCCGTACGGTACCGAGCGATGCTGTCGGTCGTCGGCGTGGACGACGTCGAGCCCAGGCGTCGGTCGTGCTCGAGGCCGAGTTCCTCGGCGAGCTTGGCGAAGCGCCTGTTGTGGCGGCCGCGGCGGGAGGTGTCGTTGATGTTGCGCACCTGGGCCAGGGCGTGGGTCGCTTCGTGGAGCAAGGTGCCGAACACGACGACCGCTCCCCTGCTCAGCCCATCCCCGTCGACGCTGAGCCGCTGATCGTCGCGCTGCCAGGCCATCGCGGCGGGGTGCCCGTGGCGCAGGTGCTGCCTGGTTCCTGACCCGGCGCCGACGACGTTGAACACTTCGGGGAGCTCGGGGTGGTGGTGGCGGATCGTCGTCCAGGCGTCCTCGAGGGCCGTGACAACCGGGGAGCCCTCCGTGACGATGGGCTGCGGCTTTGGCATGGCGTGTGCATCTCCTCACGGGTTCCCGGTACGTGTCAGGGTAGAGCGAGCTGCTCGAGCCCGCGCCGCCACCGGTGCGATCTCAACGACACCGGCCGAGATGTCGTGGCCCTGTCCGATGTCGTCCCGGTGGGCCCGCCGAGGGGGTCGATCGTCGAGGTCGCCGGTGAGGACTGGCGAGGCGGCGTCCTGCACCGCAAGGGCAGCACGCCGCACCATCGCCGTCGCCGTGACCGTGCGCATCGCCGCCCGGTACCGGGAACCGAGGTGTGGTGGCGAGCCGACCCGATCGGGGCCATCATGCCTGTCATGGACACCGAGCCGGGCGGTGGGATTGGGCGCTGCTACGTGTCGGCGATGTCGCAGCATCCGGACTCGGCGCAGGCGGCGGCGGAGGTGACCGCCCCGGTCCTCGAGCGGCTTGGCGCGGTGCCGGAGCTGGCTGTGTTCTTCGTGACGCCGCCGCATCGGGACGCCGTGGGTGACATCGCCGACGTCGTCCGTGAGGTGCTGCAGCCGGTCAGCCTGCTGGGCGCGCCGGCGGTGGCCGTGCTCGGCCCCCGACGCGAAGTCGAAGAACACCGGGCGTCTCGCTGTTCGCCGCCCGACTTGGCTCCCCGGCGGTCCCCGTCCGCCTCGGAGCCGAGCGGACGGGCCAAGGCTGGCAGATCAGCGGATTCCCGACCGATGTCGCCGGTACCCGGTCGCTGCTCCTGGTCGCCGATCCGTTCACGTTTCCTGTCGACGCCCTGCTGGACGAGCTCGCAAGGACGCAGCCGGGCCTGGCGGTCGTGGGCGGCATGGCGTCGGCGGCCAACGCACCCGGGGACAACCGGCTGCTCGTCGACGACTCGTCCTACACCGACGGGGCGGTCGGGGCGCTTCTCGCCGAGGACGTCTCCCCGCAAGCCGTCGTGTCACAGGGCTGCCGGCCGATCGGGCGGCCCTACGTCGTCACCCGCGCCGACGGCCACATGATCTACGAGCTCGGCGGCCGACCGGCCGTCGAACGGCTACTCACCACGCTCAAGCGGCTGCCACCCGACGACCGTCAACTTGCCGAACAGGGCCTGCACTGCGGTGTCGTCATCGACAAAACCAAAGACGAGTTCGAGCGCGGCGACTTCCTCATCCGGGGCGTGCTCGGCGTCGATCGTGACTCGGGCGCCGTAGCGGTGGGCGACAGCCCTGCGGTGGGTTCGACCCTCCAGTTCTAGGTGCGGGATGCGGCCAGCGCCGACGAGGACTTGCACGCCTTGTTGACCGGACGCGCCGCCCGTGGCGCGCTCGTGTTCACCTGCAACGGGCGCGGGCGGCGGCTGTTCGGCACGCCCGACCACGACGTCATTCTTGTCGGTGACCTGCTCGGCACCTCCGCGCTGGCAGGGATGTTCTGCGCCGGGGAGCTCGGTCCGGTCGGCGGCCGCATCGCCGTCCACGGCTTCACCGCCTCGATCGAAATCTTCCCGTAGACACCGGTGCCACGAGGCCGCACGGGCCATCGCAGGCGAGCGCTCGACGTTGTCGTGCCAGTCGATCAATCGGCGCGTCGCGGGACCACCCCGCCTCGACACACCTGGCCCGGGACCCCGTTGTCGCAAGCCCACGGGCGTAGCAACCCGGTAGCAGCCTGTCGCCGATCGACGAGGCAGCGAATACTCAGGGTGATACGGGCACGATCAGGGCACGTCGGCCACAAGACGCAGAGAACCCTGGAGGGGAATGCTCGTTGGTGGGCGGCGTTGCTCCGGACGGGGCCACGACGAATGAAACCTGGCGTCGATGCCGTTTCGACGACAACGACGACGGGAGCGGCGACATCGTCCGCCTCGCGAAGGCCCAACCCTCGCCACCCTCCTGCCCGACGGGCGGCCCGCAGGCGCGGCGTCGCCAAATCGGTCGGCCCCCTGCCACCGTATCAAGCTCCCTTCGATGGCCGGTCCGGTGACTTGGCTGTTCCGTGGCCGATGACGACGAGCCGGCCTTGCCACGTTGAGCGCGGCGTCGCGCCCGCTGCTTGGCGCGCCGGACACGCTCGTTGTGCCACCTAACCGGTTTACGGTCACCTCGCCCCACGTGGGCGACGCTAATCGCTCACGTCGCAACGTCGGAGGACGCCCACGGCGCAGACCACGCCGCTGCGTCGGGTGCGACTCCACAGCGAGGGACCTCGACGGACGGTCATTCGCGAGACAGTTTGAACGAGAGGTGACAGCGGGCTCGCCGTGACGTGAACGGTTGTCGCCGCTTCGGCGGGGTGGTCGGCGGCCGGGCGATGCCGGCGATCCAGCGTTGGGCCGGTCGACTTCGATCCCCTCGAGCTTGTGGCCGGGCCGGTGCCGGGCCCAGGCCGGCGCCGTACGCGCCGGGCCTTCAACCCTGCGGCTGCGGGAACTCGGCTCGGACGTGACTTGGCGTTCGCCGGGCGCGGGACCAATGCGGCACTGGCCGGGCAGGCCGTTGCCGTTGGGGCGGCTAGACAGGGTCACCTTTGGACAGTCCGATCAGGGATGAAGGAGGTCGACCGCGTCATGCAACCGGCTCGGCTCGTGGTGCTCGCCAGCGGTATGGGTTCGCGGCTGCGTTCCAAGACAAGCCCGAAGCCGCTTGTTGAGTTAGGGGGTATCAGCCTCGTCGAGCGTGCCCTCGCCGGCGCCCGGCAGGCCGGTTTCGACGAGGTCGTGGTGGTCACCGGCCATCGAGCCAACCAGATCGACCGGCACGTGCTCGAGGTGAGCCGGGGCCGGGGCATCGCCGTGACGGTGGTGCACAACGAGCGCTATCGGGAGGGCAACGGGCTTTCCGCGTTGGCGGCGCGTGACGGGGTCGGCTGTGAGCCTTTCGCCCTGGTGATGGGCGACCATGTGTTCTCGCCTTCGCTGTTGCAGCGGCTCAAGCAGACGTCGGTGGAGCCGGGCGAGGTGCTGGTGGGGGTCGACCCTGGGCTCGGTCGGGCGGCGGGTGTCGATCCTGGCGACGCCATGAAGGTTCGTATCGTCGACGGCTCAATCGGAGCGATCGGCAAGCAGCTCGTGGTGTATGACGCCTTCGACGTCGGCGCCTTCGTCTGCGGCCCGGCCCTGTTCGACGCCATCGAGATGGCGGTGGCCGCCGGCGACTCCAGTCTCGCCGGTGCCATCCAGGTGCTCGCCGACGCCGGTGTCGCCCGTGCGCTGCCCATCGGCGACGGAGAGTGGTGGTTCGATGTCGACACACGGCGCGACCATCGCAACGGCAGCCGCCACGTCTTTCGGGTCACGGGCAAGCCGCTCGATGGCGCCATCGCCGCCCGGCTCAACCGCACCCTCTCGCAGCGGGTGGTCACCCCGGCGCTGCTCGCCCTCGTCCCGCGGATCACACCGAACCAGGTCACGCTCATCGCCTTCGCCGTCGCGGTGGCGGCGGCCGCCGGCTTCGCGGCGGGGGCTCCGATCGCCGGGGCCCTGCTCGTCGCGCTGGCCAGCGTCCTCGACGGCAGCGATGGCGAGGTCGCCCGGCTCACCTACCGGTCGTCCCCGTACGGCGCGTTTCTCGACGCCGTGCTCGACCGGGCGGCCGACGGCATCCTGTTCACCGGCGTGGCGATCTACCTCGCCACCGACGCCGACCTGGGCGAGCTGCTCGGCGGGGCACAGGTGCCTCTCGCCGTCGCGGTGAGTGGGGCCGCCCTGGTCGGCCACCTGCTCGTCAGCTACACGACTGCGAAGGCGGAGCTCGACCTCGGCCACCGCTACCACGGCACCTTGCTCGGCGGCGGCCGGGGCCGTGACCTGCGACTGTTCCTGGTCACCGTGGGTGCGGTGGCGGCGGCGGTCGAGCCGGTGGCCCTGCTCGTGGCCCTCGCAGCGGTGGCGCTGCTCTCTACCTGGATCGTCGTGGTGCGGCTCCACCGGTCGTGGTGGGCGGCCGGGCCAGGCTCCCAGTACGCCGGCGTGCGCGCCGTCGCTCTCGACTTCGACGGCACCGTCGCCGACTCGATGGGCTTCCTCACCGACGTGGCCGTCGGGCTGCTCGTCGACGAATTGGGCTTCGAGCGGGCCGAGGCGACCCGGCAGTACCTCACCACGGCCGGGTCCGAGTTCGCGACCCAGCTCGATGAGCTCGCTCCCGGCCAGCCCGGGCTGACGCAGCTGGCGAGCCGCTTCGAGGCGGAGAAGACACGATGGATGCGGGAATGCGAGATATTCACCGACGTCGTCCCCGCGGTCGAACGTCTCGCCGCCGCTGGCATCCCGGTCCTGCTGTGCAGCAGCACACGGGCGCCGCTCGTGCGCGAGTTCTGCGACCGCTACGGGCTGCTCCACAGGTTCGCCTCAGTCGACGGGTGGCGCCCAGGGCACACCAAATGCGTGCAGCTCGTTTCCGGGGTCGCCACCGCCGGCTTCGCCGGCCACGAGGTCGTCTTCGTCGGCGACGCCCGACGCGACGCCGACGTGGCCCGCGCCGCAGGCACCCGATTCGTCGGCTTGGTACGTGCAGGCCACCCCGACACCCTCGCCGGCAGCGGCGCCAAGGTCGTCGGCTCGTTGTCCGAATTGGCCGCCGACCTCCTCCAAGCCGTCCGCTCCCCGGTGACGGTGGACGCACACCAGCATCCGATCCTGGCACCCCCGGCCGCCCCCGGGCTGTCAGAGTTCGAGAGCGAGCCCTTCGAGGTGGGCGTTCTCGTTCATCCGCACCAGCCGGCGTACCCCGGCGACCACCCCGACCGTGGTGATCGAGCAGTTGGCGACCTCGACGTGCCGATAGACCTCGGGGCCGGTGTCGAGCGCCCAGGCGACGGCGGCGCGCACCACGGCGTCGTGGGTGAACACGACGGCCACGCGGCCCTCGAGTAGGCCAGCGAACAGGTCGTCCAGCGCGCCTGCGACGCGGGCGTTCAGGTCGGCCAGGGTCTCCCGGCCTTCCACCTCGAGGGCGTGGGGCTCCGACCGCCATCGCTGCCACTGCTCCGGCCACCGCTCGGCGATCTCGTCCTCGGCATAGCCCTCCCACAGCCCGACCCGCAGTTCCCCGAAGCGGTCGTCGACGATCGGCGCACGGCCGAGACGCGCCGCCAGGGGTGCCGCCGTCTGCACCGCACGGACGAGAGGGCTCGAAACGAACCAGTCGACCGGCTCCAGCGCAAGCACGTCGGCGACCGCCCCGGCGGCCCGCACCCAGCCCGGCTCGATGCCCTCGTCGCACCACCCCATCGTCCGGTGCTCGCGGTTCGAGGCCGTGCGGCCGTGGCGGACCAGGTGGACGCGTGTCATCCGTCGCTGACGCCGGTCGCACGCGCCTGCTGTTCCGCGTCACCGAACGGCCGCCCGTCCCGCCGGCGCAGCGCCAGCCCGCGCAACACCTCGTAGATCACACCCATCCCCGCCCTGCCAGGCGGTCGTGCGGCATCGCTGCGACGTCACATGCTGCGTCCGATCTGACCACCTGGTCGTCGGGACCCGGGCGCAGAACGTCGCCGACACCGTTCGACGCTGCCGCGGGACGAGCGATGCACGGACCCGCCCACGGCAGTGGCCGGCGCTTGCCTACACGCTGCGGACCGCCCCCCGGGCGTCGCGACGACAGCAGATCGCCGAGCTCCTTCGTCGCCCGATTCAGCTCGCACTATGGCCCGAACCGAGGGTCATCCAGCCGCTGATGCGTGTTCGCCGGTCGCAGTGTCGGTCTCGTCGTAGCTCGGGTCGACCACGTCGTCATCGTGGTAGTCGCGGTGCTGGTGTCCCGGCCGGGCCGGGGGAACAGCAGGTTGACCTTGGTACGGACGTCGGCGGCCAGGTCGTTTCGCCGACGATGAACTGACGCGTCGACCGCCGCCGACAGACCCCCGCGAACGCCAGGTTGACAGCCGGCGAGCTTCAGGCACCGCCACGGATGGGGTGCCGCCCGTGCCGCCGAGCGCCGCCAGTGAACCGTCTCGGCGCCCGTGAGTCGTCGATCCGGTCGAACAGGGCGTTGATCGTGCTGATCGCTCGCAGGTGGGCCTCGGTCGCGGCGCGGCGTCTCGAGCCAACGGTGCTGTCGCCGCCGCGCCGCGTCGAGGCGTTCGTGGTGCGCAGGTCGTGGTCGTTCCTCACACCGGTTACAGGGCGTTCGAGCGTCCGCTCGGTCACATCTGAGGGTCCTGCGGTTCGTCTTCGGCCGGGTGGTGCGATGTTCTCGGGCTCGGGCGCCGGTCGTTACCAGCGCGCGTTCCGGGCCCTCCACGTGGTGCCTGGTGACGCTGATCTTGGGTCACACCCTGGCATGACTCATGCTGATGCTCGGCCGGCGTCCCGCAGAGCTGTGACCGCGCGGCGGCTCGCGACCCCTTATGGGGTGAGGAGATGCGCGCGCATCTCCCACGTCCTGTAAGGGAGATCGCCGACTCAGATGGTGGCTTCGGTGGGGCGCATCACCGCTGGGCGCGGGTACGACTACCTGACCCGCGACGTCGCCACGTCGAAGCACGACTACTACACCGGCAAGGGCGAAGCACCCGGCGTGTGGACCGGCCGGGGCGCTCCGCTGATCGGCCTCGCCGGCGAGGTCGCCGCCGATGGACATGGCGGTCCTGTACGGGCGGTTCGTCGTCCCGTCGACGGCCAGCGGGGTCCGGTTGCCGTCGGGGCGGTGGCAGCCCGAGCAGGTGCTGGGGCGCAATGTGGTCGCCAAGACGCGTGCCGACGGGTCGGTCGCCGAGCCGATCGCGGCGTTCGACGTGACGTTCTCACCGTCCAAGTCCGTCTCGGTGCTGTGGGGTCTGACCGGCGACGAGAAGGTGCGTCGGATCGTCGTCGAGGCGCACGAGGCAGCGGTCGCGGCCGGGCTGGCCTATCTGGATGAGACGGCCGGGCACACCCGAGCCGGTGACGGCGGGGTCCGCAAGATCGATAGCGACGGGTTCGTGATCGCCCAGTTCCGGCATCGTTCGTCGCGCTCGACGGACCCGGCGACGCGGGTGGGTGACCCGCAGCTGCATTCGCACTGCGCGATCTTGAACCGGATCCGTGGGGTCGACGGGAAGTGGCGCACGCTCGACTCGCGAGCCATCTACCGCCACGCTCACGCGGCCGGTGCCGTGTACGGGGCGATCCTGGAGCGGGAGTTGTCGGTGCGGCTCGGGGTGTCGTGGGTGACACCGGATCGGCGGGTGCCGATGCGCGAGATCGCCGGTGTCCCAGAAGGTCTGATCGAGCGGTTCTCGACGCGTCGGGCGGCCGTGCTGGCGACGTACGAGCGCCTGGAGGCCGAGTGGCGGGCGATCCACGGGCGCACCCCGACGCATGCCGAGAAGGCCGGGATGATGGACGAGGCCACCACCCGCAGCCGCTACCGCAAGGCCCGCGGCGACGTCGACCTGCACGAACAGTGGCGGGCTGATGTGACCGACGCCGAGCTTGTCGCGCTGGGCGACGTCACCGCCCGTGGCGTCGAGATCAGCGACGGCGGCCGCCTGCCGGCTGGTTCGCCGCAGTTGGCGGGGCGGGTGTTCAGCGAGCTGCACGAGCAGCGGGCGTGGTGGACCCGAGCCCATGTCACCGGTGAAGTGGCCCGACTGATCGCCGACCCGACATCGGAGGCGATCGAGGTCGAGACCGAGCGGATCATCGCCAGGTGTGTGTCGCTCGAGGTCGACGACGACGCCGAGTACGCCGACTGGGGTGCCGCCAAGTACACGTCGGCGACGATCCAGATGGCTGAGGAACGTGTCCTGTCATCCGCCTCCGAGGAGCGGGCCGCGTTCGCCGTCGACACGGTCCAGGACCCGGCGCTCGGTGATGATCAGGTCGTGGCGGTCGATGAGATCGCCGGTGGTGGGGGCCGGGTGGCGACGATTGTCGGACCGGCGGGGGCCGGGAAGACGACAGTGCTGCGCTCCGTCGCCGCCACCTACCAGGCCGCTGGTCGTGACGTGATCGTCTCCTTGAGAGGATGAGCAGATGTCAGAGCCGAAGAGGGCGGGTCGGCCGCCGTATCCGCCGGAGGTGCGTGAGCGGGCGGTGCGGATGGTGTTCGAGCACCAGCGCGAGTACCCGTCGCAGTGGAAGGCGATCGAGTCGATCTCAGCGAAGCTGTCGATCAACCATGAGACGTTGCGGAACTGGGTCCGGCCGGGCCGAGACCGACGCCGGTCGCCCGGCCCGGGCTGACGACCGATGAGCGGGCGCGGATGCGGGAGCTCGAGCGGGAGAACCGGGAGCTGCGCCGGGCGAACGAGATCTTGAAGGCGGCGGCGCATTTCTTCGGGGCGGAGCTCGACCGCCAGTCGCCGAGGTGATCGCGTTCATCGACGCACACCGTGAGCGGTTCGGGGTCGAGCCGATCTGCCGGGTGCTCACCGAGCACGGCTGCAAGATCGCCCCGAACACCTACTGGGTGGCCCGCAAGCGGCCGCCGTCGAAGCGGTCCTGCCGAGACGCCGAGCTGGTGGTGGAGATCCGCCGGGTCCATGAGCAGAACCTGTTCGTCTACGGCGCCGACAAGGTGTGGGCCCAACTCAACCGGGAAGGCATCCGCGTCGCCCGGTGCACCGTGGAGCGGCTGATGCGCGCCGAAGGCCTGTCCGGAGCCAGGCGCGGCAAGGCGTTCATGGTCACGACCCGCGCCGACGACCGTCAGCACGCCCTGCTGATCTGGTCGAGCGCCAGTTCCGGGCGCCGGCCCCGAACCGACTGTGGGTCGCCGACTTGACCTACGTCAAGACCCACACCGGCTGGGTCTACGTGGCGTTCATCATCGACGTCTACTCCCGGATGATCGTCGGCTGGCAGGCCTCCCGCTCGCTGCGCTCGGACCTGGCGATCGACGCCTTGGAGATGGCCGTGTGGAACCGTCAACGCGCCGGCGCCGATCTCACCGGCTTGGTCCATCACAGCGACCGCGGCGGTCAATACCTCAGCATCCGATACTCCGAACGGCTCGCCGACAACGCCATCATCGCCTCGGTCGGCTCGAAGGGCGACTCGTTCGACAATGCCATGGCGGAGAGCTTCAACGGCCTCTACAAGTGGGAGCACATCTACCGGCAGGGACCGTGGCGCGGCCTCGACGACGTCGAGTTCGCCACCATGACCTACGTCGACTGGTTCAACCACCGCCGCCTCCACGGCGAGATCACCGCCGACAACGGCTACACCACCCCGGCCGAAGCCGAAGCCGCCCACTACCGTCAAGCAACGACAGCCACCGAGGCCGTCACCCAATAGCCACAGCAGTCACGCGACCCGGGGCGGCTCACCGCAGTCAGCATGCGGCACACGAGCGTACCGCGGCGCACGAACGATAGCCGCGTGGCCGCCGTCGCGCTTCGGGCCGACACCTGGTCGCGTCTAGACCTTCCTGTCCGGGGGTTGAGGTGGCAGGTCCACCACTTGGTGGGGACGGTGGTGGACCCTGTGGTTCCTTCCACAGACCCAAAGGAACCCACCACCGTGACCCCTGCAGAGATCATCTACCACCGCCGTGTCCGTCTGCTGTCTTTGGCTGACGAGCTCGGCAACGTCTCGGCGGCCTGTCGTCAGATGGGCACCTCCCGCACCCGCTATTACGAGTGGCGGACCATCGTGGCCGCCTACGGGCTGGAGGCGTTGATGCCGAAGGATCGTCGCCGGCCGCAGCTTCCCGACGCGACACCGACCCACGTCGTCGAGGACCTGACGTTGGCGGTCGTTGAGCCGACGCTGGGGTGTCGTCAGTACGCCGACCGGCTCGGTGAACGCGGCTACCGGATCGGCAAGACGACGGTGCAGAAGCTGCTCGTCGATCACGGCCTGGGCCGGCGGGTCCAGCGCGTCGCTCGGGCCGCGGCGATCACCGCGGCGACGACGGGACTGTCCACCGACGCCGCCCGCCACAGCGAGCCGTTCGGGTTCTGCCACTACGGCCCAGCTCCCGGCCACCAGGTCGCGATTGACAGCTTCTACATCGGCAACCTCAAAGGGGTCGGCAAGGTGTACCAGCTGACCGCCATCGACGTCGCCACACGTTGGGCGATCATGCTGATCGTCATCGGCCCGCCGACCGCCGGCCACACGATCGGCTTCATCGACCACGCCATCAAGACGTTCCGGCGTCTCGGGGTGTCGGTGCGGGCGGTGCTCACCGACAACGGACCGGAATGGATCGCCGGTGGCTTCCGCGCTCACCTCGCCGCCCGCGGCCTCGAGCATCACCGGATCCCGCCGCGCTCGCCGAACCACAACGCCGTGTGCGAACGCTTCCAAGGCACCGCCCTGCAGGAGTGCTGGCGCCCCGCGTTCCACCGTCGCCGCTTCACCACCATCCGCCAGCTACAGGCCGGAGCCGACACCTGGCTCGTGCGCTACCACCACCGCCGTCGCAACCACAGCGACTACATGCGCGGTCGCACACCGGCCGAGCTCCTCGACAAGCACCGTCCCCACCGCGGATCATGACCAACCACAGGGACCACCACCTGTCACCTCGACCTCCGGCCGGGAAGCACTAGAGGCCTGTGGTGCTCACGCCGTACTCGGCCTCCGCCTGGGTGAAGCCCTCGAACACGAGTTGGTCGATCAGGCCGCTGCGGGAAAAGGATGAGTAGTCCAGGTAGTCGGCAGCCGACTTCGCCGCCTGCTCGTTCCAGTCCGGGTTCACGGCGTCGACGCCGTAGGTGGCGTCCTCCGTGGAGAAGCCCTCGAACTCCAGCTGATCGATCAGGCCGCTGCGGGAGAACGCTGTGTAGTCCAGGTAGTCGGCGGCCGACTTCGCCGCCTGCTCCTTCCAGTCCACGGTCAGAGCGTCGACGCCGTAGGTGGCGTCCTCCATGGAGAAGCCCTCGAACTCCAGCTGATCGATCAGGCCGCTGCGGGAGAACGCTGTGTAGTCCAAGTAGTCGGATGCCGACTCCCGCGCATTGCTCTGGCTGGCCGTCTCGCCAGCATGAGGGTCCGCGGCCGGGGGTGTCGGAGCTGGAGCGGGAGGAGTGGGAGCAGGAGCGGCCGTGGTCGGGGGAACGGTCGGAGCCGGGGGCTCCGTGGTCGGCGGCCCCGGCGCAGGAGCAGGAGCAGGGGTGGTCTCAGGAGCGGGCGTCGGTTGAGGAATGGGCGCCTGCGTGGCCGCCGGAGCTTCCGTCACGGGCGTCTCGGCCTGGGCCTCGTCCGTGCTGCTGCCGCCGGTGGCGGCGGCAACGACGATCACCGCGGCGGTAACGCCACCGGCGATCCAGGGCCAACGCCGACGACGCTTCGGCGGGTCTTGCGACTGGCGCTCCTGCGCCGCCGCCCGCAGGCGAGCTGAGGTGTTGTCGTCGGGAGTGGGCGGCGCCCATTCGGTGTTCGTATCGTCAGTCATTGCAGGTGCCTCCGTGCAGGTCCCTAGGTCGGCCGGGCCGTGTGACAGCAAAGGCCCGGGCTTGGTTTTCGGGGTTACGGCATCCGCTTCTGGACGGCCCGCAGCTTGTGCCACAACGGCGACTGGGCAAGCGCCGTCACGGTATGGACGGGGTCGGTGGCGCCCCTCGTCAATGTTGAGGAATTCGCCCCGGATGGAGGGCTGTGGCTCGATCTCCGGGGATCTCGCGGCGGCAGGGCCTGGACGGGCACGGGCCAACATCACGTCGACCGGTGGCCGCACAGGGAGGCATACCCCCGACTGTGCCTCGCCGGCGCCGGCAGGTAACGCCGGTGTAGCGAGACGGCTGCCCGGTCAACGTCGACAGGTGGCGACGCACACGGGCCGGTCGGTGGCATGGAAGTGACCAGGGTCGCGCCCGATGTCCCATCAACCAGTGCAGTCGAAGTGACCCTCAAGGCAGCTGGTTGGGAGGCTCTGGTGGTTCAGCGCAGGTTCAATCCAGGCGAAGCGTCTGGACGGGAGTTGTACGACATCCCTCGCGTCGCGGTGATGCTCGACGTCAGGGAGAGCTTCGTGCGTCGTCTCGTCGCGCAGCGACGGATCCCCTTCTTCAAGGTCGGCAAGTTCATCCGGTTCGACCCAGATGAGATCGGACAGTGGCTCGACCACCGGCGAGCTGAAGTGCTGCGCTGAGGTGCGCCTTCAGGGCCTCTGGCGACGCGCTGGTGGCGATCCGCGCCTCCATCGCCGCGGCGATCTCGGCGTCTCGTCGCGCCGAGGCCTCGAGGTAGCGCAGCGAGGCGTCGCTCGTGGCGTGCCCCATGCGAGCCATCAGCTCTCGGACCGACGCGCCGGAACTGGCTGCCGTGGTGCTGGCCAGATGACGTAGGTCGTGGAAGTGGACGGCCTCGCTCACCCCGGCCGCTGCCTTGGCGCGTGTCCAGTAGGGGGCGAAGTAGCGATACAGCAGCGGGCTTCCCTTGACCGACGTGAAGACCAGGGCGTTCGGGGCCGGTGCGACGTACTCGTCGAGATGCGCCACGAGGATGTCGATGGTGCCGGCCGGGATGACGACGCTTCGATGAGCAGCGGGTGTCTTCGGTGGGCCGAAGGCGGCGCCGACGCCGCGCTCGAACGCCAGCGCTCGTTCGACTCGCACGGTGGAGCGCTTGAGGTCGATGTGTGAGCGACACAGTGCGGTCAACTCGCTGTAGCGGAGCCCGGACGTCGCCGCCAGCCAGACCAGCGCGCTGAACTTCGGTTCGATCGCGTCGGCGAGCCGTGCCACCTCCTCGAAGGTCGGAACCGGGCGGGCGTGATGCTCTTCGGCGGCGGCGCCCTTGATGGAGACCGGGTTGGATCGCAGCAGTCCGTCGTCGACCGCTGTCGACATGATCGTGCGGAACAGTCGGTACACCTTCGCCACGGTGTTCGACGACCGGCCGGCCTTGTGCATTCGTCCGTACCAGGACCTCACGCTCGCAGCGTCGATCTCACGCAGACGCACGGACTCGAAGGTGTTGAGGATCCACTCGAGCTGAGACTCGTACGTCTCGCGGGTGCGTGGCCGAAGATCGCGGTCGTCGAGCCAGCGCCGGGCGTAGTCGCCGAATCGCTCGGAACCCGCTCTGGGGTCGACGTGATCGCCACGCCGGAGATCGGTCTCGACCGAGGACAGCCAGGCTCGAGCGTCCGTCTTCGTCGCGAAGGTCGTGCCAGCTGACACCTGCTCGCCGAGGTGCCAGTAGCGGGCCTGGTAGCGGCCGCTCGGCAGGCGGCGAATCGTGCCGAATTGGCGCGCTGGGCTCACCTGTCGACCCCTGGAGCGTGCTCTTGTAGGCACGTTGTAGGCACGGACCGAGTGTACGCCTGAGCGACGGGGGCTTGGACCGGAGCCGAAAACTGCCGATGACCAGGCATTTCGCCTGGTCATCCGGAGGGAGCGGATGAGGGGAATCGAACCCCCGTATTCAGCTTGGGAAGCTGATGTTCTGCCATTGAACTACATCCGCAGGCAGCCCAGAGGTTAGCGGTCGGGACCGGGGTGGTGACATCGAGGCCCTGGCTAGGGTGCCGGCCGTGATCCTGTCGGACCGCAGCTTGCGCGAGGCGATCGAAGGCGGACGCATCGTCGTCGAGCCGTTCGACCCGGCGACGATCCAGCCCTCGTCGATCGACGTGCGCGTCGACCGGCTGTTCCGGGTGTTCCGCAACCACACCGCCGGCGTGATCGACGTCAAGCTCGACCTGGCCGGTCTCACCGAGCTCGTCGAGATCGCCGAGGACGGCGTGTTCATGCTCCACCCGGGCGAGTTCGTGCTGGGCTCGACGCTCGAGCGGGTGGCCGTGCCCGACGATCTGGTGGCCCGCATCGAGGGCAAGTCGAGCCTCGGACGGTTGGGCCTCCTGATCCACTCGACGGCCGGCTTCATCGACGCCGGGTTCGACGGTCACGTCACGCTCGAGCTCGCCAACGTCGCCAGCCTGCCGATCACCATCTACCCCGGCATGAAGATCGGCCAGATCAGCTTCATGACCATGACCACCCCGGCCGAGCGGCCGTACGGACGGGGGGCCACCGGTTCGAAGTACCAGGGTCAGCGGGGCCCGACCCCGAGCCGGTACTTCGAGAACTTCCGCTGAGCCGGCGCGGTTGGTCGCCCCGGGCGCGGGGTACCGCCGACGTGCCATGCCCCGCCTCCGCCGCGTCGCCCCAGACCAGCCAGGGTGGTCACGCGTCCGCCACGGCGCCGGGTTCCGGTACCTCGACGAGTCGGGGGGCCCGCTCGGGGCCGAAGACGTCGCGCGCTGCAAGTCACTCGTCATCCCGCCGGCGTGGACCGCGGTGTGGATCTGTCCGGCGGCGAACGGGCACATCCAGGCCGTCGGCACCGATGACGCCGGCCGTCGCCAGTACCTCTACCACCCGACGTGGCGTGAGCAGCGCGACAAGGCCAAGCACGAGCGGGTTCTGGAGGTCGCGATGCGCCTCCCGAAGGCCCGCCGCACGGTGCGCGAGCACCTCATGCTGCCCGGGATGCCGAAGGAGCGGGCGCTCGGCACCGCCTTCCGGTTGCTCGACCTCGGGTTCTTCCGGGTCGGCGGCGAGCACTACGCCGAGGAGAACGGCAGCTACGGCCTGGCGACCATCGCCAAGCGCGACGTGGCGGTCAAGGGCGACGAGGTCGTCTTCGAGTACGTCGCCAAGTCCCACCAGGAGCGCGTCGTCGCCGTGGCCGACAAGGCCGTGCGTGACGCGATCCGCGACCTTCGCCGGCGACGCGGCGGCGGTGACGAGCTGTTGGCGTACCGCACCGGCTCACGCTGGCGCGACGTGACGTCCGACGACATCAACCGCTATGTGAAGGACGTCGTCGGCGGCGAGGTGTCGGCCAAGGACTTCCGTACGTGGCACGGCACGGTCCTCGCCGCCGTCGCGCTGGCCGGCGCCGAGGACGTGTCCGCCTCGCCGACGCGGCGCAAGCGCGCCGAGCGGGCGGCGATGGTCGAGGTGTCGGAGTACCTCGGGAACACCCCGGCCGTCGCCAGGGCCTCCTACGTCGACCCGCGCCTCGTCGACCTGTACGAGAGCGGTCGCACGATCGCCTCCACGATCCGCCGGCTCGGCGGCGGCCGGCGCTCGCCGGACGAGACCCGCGAGGTGATCGAGCGGGCCGTGCTGCGGTTGCTGCGCGACTGACGCGGGATGCCGCACCGCGCGGATCGACCATCCGGCGGGCCGAGGGTGTCGAACCCGCGGGTGTGAACACCTCTCAGTTGACGGATCCCGGCGCCGACGCGCCGGCCGACGACGGACCGCCGTCCCCCACGTCGCCCGCCCCGACGCAGCCGGCGGCGTCCGCCCCGGCCCGACCGTCGCGGGTGTTCTCGCTGCTCGCCGGCATGGTGGTCGCCGGCGTCTCTCTCGCCGTCGCGGAAGTGCTCGCCGGGCTCCACCGGGCGTGGCGGTCGCCGGTGCTCGACGTCGGCGACCGGCTGATCGACGCCGCGCCGCCCTTCGTCAAGGAGTTCGCGATCAACACGTTCGGAACGAACGACAAGCCGGCCCTGCTCATCGGGATCGGGGTCTTCCTCGCCGTGTACGCGGCGATCGTCGGTCTCGTCGCGCTGCGCCACCGCTTCGTCGTGGGCGTCGCCGGCGTCGCGCTGTTCGGGGCGATCGGCACGTGGGCGTCGTCGAGCCGCCGCGTCGCCACGCCGTGGCACGCCGTCCTGCCGAGCGTGCTCGGCGCCGCTCGCCGGGATCGGCGCGCTCTGGCTGATCCGTGAGTCGTTCCGGGAGCGCCTGGCCGCGGACGCGACCGATCTGGCCGAAGTCACCGGCCGTCGGCAGTTCCTGCACCACTCGGGACTCGTGCTGGGGTCGCTGGCCGTCGGCGCGGCACTGATCGGGGGGCTCGGCCGCCAGCTCGGTCAGCGCTTCAACGCCGCCGGCTCCCGGGCCGACGTCCGGTTGCCAGCGCCGGCCGAGCGGCTTCCCGCACTGCCGACCACGGTCGCGGTGCCCGTCGACGGCATGACGCCGTTCGTCACCCCGAACGTCAGCTTCTACCGCGTCGACACCGCGCTCACTGCGCCGCAGGTGCCCACCGAGGGCTACACGCTCACCGTCAAGGGCATGGTCGACAAGGAGCTCCAGCTCTCGTACGAGGACCTGCTGGCGCGCGACATGATCGAGCGCGACATCACGTTGACGTGCGTCTCGAACCAGGTCGGGGGCGGCTACGTCGGCAACGCCCGCTGGCTCGGCACTCGTCTCGACGCCCTGCTCGACGACGCCGGTGTCCAGCCCGGTGCCGATCAGGTCGTCGGCCGCTCGATCGACGGCTTCGAGTGTGGGTTTCCCGTTGCGAATGCAATGGATGGTCGAGACGCCATGGTCGTCGTGGGCATGAACGGCGAGCCGCTGCCGATCGAGCACGGCTTCCCCGTGCGACTGCTCGTGCCCGGTCTCTACGGCTTCGTGTCGGCTACCAAGTGGCTGACCGAGATCGAGCTCACGACGTTCGCCGATTTCGATCATTACTGGCTGCGACGCGGGTGGGCGCAGCAGGCGCCGATCAAGCTGATGTCGAGGATCGACACCCCTCGCGGGCCTGTCCAAGATCCCCGCCGGGCCGACGGCCGTCGCCGGTGTGGCGTGGGCCCAGACGATCGGCATCGCGGCGGTCGAGGTCTCGATCGACGACGGCGCGTGGCAACCGGCCGAGTTGGCGGACGCGCCCTCGAACGACACCTGGCGGCAATGGGTGCACCGCTGGGACGCCACGCCGGGCCGTCATGCCATCACGGTCCGTGCGACCGACGCGACTGGCGCAATCCAGACCGACGAGCGCGCCGAACCAATCCCAGACGGTGCGTCCGGACATCACCAGATCGTGGTGATCGTCGAATGACAACCAGTGACCGTCTCGTGAACATCCTTCGAAAGGACCCCTCCCCATGAGGATTCGCCGTACCCGCGCGCGGAACAGCGCCTTCGCAGCGACTTGCTGCACTCACCTTCGTGGCCGCTGCGTGCGGTGGCGATGACGACGACTCGGCCTCGGCGGATGCACCGGCAGCGCCGGCCACGAGCCGATGACCAGCGAGCGATGCCGCGATGACGAGCGAGCCGATGACGTCCGACGGCGCCACGATGGAGCCGACCGGTCCGGCGTGCGCCTCGCTGCCGACGAGCGGTGAGGGCAGCGTCGAGGGCATGGCCGACGACCCGGCCGCCACGGCAGCCAGCAACAACCCGGAGCTGTCCACGCTCGTGGCCGCCGTGACCGCGGCCGACCTCGGCGACACGCTCAACAGCCCCGGCCCCTTCACGATCTTCGCGCCCGTCAACGACGCGTTCGCCAAGATCCCGACCGCCGACCTCGATGCCGTGCTCGCCGACACCGACACGCTGACGTCGATCCTCACCTACCACGTGCTGCCCGAGCAGATGAGCAGCCAGCAGCTCACCGAGGCTGGCACGTTCACGACCGTGAACGGTGCCGACCTGACCGTCGAGATGGACGGCGACGTGCTGACCATCAACGGCGGCGCCGCGAACGTCGTGTGCGCCGACGTCCCCACGGCCAACGCGACCGTCTTCCTGATCGACAGCGTGTTGATGCCGCCGGCCGACGGCGCGACGGCGACGACGATGGCGCCCGGCGCCGACGGCATGAGGCCCCCTCCGGGCCGGCGTGCAGCAGCGTCCCGACGAGCGGCGAGGGCTCCTTCGAGGGCATGGCCGACGATCCGGCGGCGACCGCCGCCAGCAACAACCCGGAGCTGTCGACGCTCGTGGCCGCGGTGACGGCGGCCGGCCTCGGCGACACCCTGAACGGCCCCGGCCCGTTCACGATCTTCGCCCCGGCCAACTCGGCCTTCGCCAAGATCCCCCCGGCCACGCTGGACTCGCTGCTCGCCGATCCGGCGGGCTCGCTGACCGACATCCTGACGGTGCACGTCGTGAACGGTGAGGCGCTCTCGAGCACCGACCTCGTCGCGGCCGGGACGGTCGACAGCCTCAACGGCGAGCTCGACGATCACCGAGGACGGCGACAGCGTCATGGTCGACGCCGGTGGCGGACCCGCCGCCGTCGTGTGCGCCGACGTGCCGGTGGCCAACGGCACCGTCCACATCATCGACACGGTGCTCCTGCCGGCCTCCTGACGCCGGCGCCAGGAGCGGTGTCCTCGGCAGCAGCCTGGCGGACCGACACGAAGGCGAGGGACAATGAGGTCCCTCGCCTTCGGCGCGTGCCCGGTCGTGCCCGGCACGTCGCGGTGATCTGCGACGGCCACGGCGCCGAACAACACGGTATGAGCGGGGAATCCGGCGGCGGCACAGTTCCGAACCTCGGCTGTGATCGCCATGACCCCGACCTTCGTCCCGGTGCTCGTGCCGGGACGGCGGGACCTGCGCCGGCTGCTTGCGCGGTCGTCGAGGTCATCACCGGTCGTCGTGGCTCCGGTCTGGCAGATTATGGGTCGCTTGGATCCTGACCTCGACACGATCATCGCCCAGGTCGCCGCCGGCGACCAGGCGGCGTTCGCCACGCTGTACGACCGCCTGGCCCCGACGGTGTTCGGTGTGATCCGGCGTGTGCTGCGGGATCCAGCGCAGTCCGAGGAGGTCACCCAGGAGGCGTTCCTGGAGATCTGGCGGCAGGCCGCCCGCTACGACCCGGCCAAGGGTTCGGTGCCGACGTGGGCAGTGATGATCGCCCGCCGCCGCGCCGTCGACCGCGTGCGCAGCGAGCAGGCCCACCGGGACCGCCAGGAACGGATCGCGACCGGTGAGCGCGATCTCGCCGACACGCCCGAGGACACGGCCATGGAGCTCGAGGACCGCCAGCGGGCCCGCGTCGCCATGGCCGCGCTGTCCGATCTCCAGCGCGAGGCGTTGGAGCTGGCGTTCTACGAAGGCCTGACGCACGTCCAGATCGCCGATCGCCTCGACATCGCGCTCGGTACGGTGAAGACACGGATCCGCGACGGCCTGATCCGTCTGCGGACGGTGATGGGGGCGCAGGCATGACCGACGACGAGCTGCGTGAGATGCTGCCGCTCGCCGCGGTCGGAGCGCTCACCGACGAGGAGCTGATCGACGTGGAAGCCGCGCTGGAAGGCCGACCCGACCTGCAGGCCGAGCTCGACGGTTTGCGGGCGATCACCACGACGCTGGCCGAGGCCGTCGCCGAGGTCCCGCCGCCGTCGTTGCGGGCATCGCTGCTCGACGCCATCGCCACGACGCCCCAGCTGGCCCCGGAGGCACCGGCCGCGCCGGCGACCGAGACAGCGCGGGGCCGGGCGCACCGCCGTGGACGAGCCGCTGGCCCCCGTGGTGCCGATCTCGGCCGGCCGAAGCCGGCGCTGGTGGGCCGTCGGTGCGGTCGCCGCCGCTGTGGTCATCCTGCTCGTCGGGTTCGTCGTCGCCGACCCGTTCGGCGGCGACGGCACGAGCGACGAGGTCGCTGCGGTCGTCGATGCCGACGACGCCGTCAACATCCCGATGCCCGGCGAGCTGCCGGGTCTGACGATCGTGCACTCGGCCGACCAGGACGCCGCCGTCCTGCTCGCCGACGACGTGCCGGTGCCCGAAGGCGATCGGGTCTACGAGCTGTGGGCGATCCGCGGCGGCACCCCCGAGCGCTTCGCTACGTTCCGCCCCGACGACGACGGACGGCTGAGCGTCTACGCCCCCGGCCTCGACCCGGCGAGCGCCGAGCGTGTGGGCGATCACCGAGGAGCCGGCGGGCGGAAGCGACGCCCCGACCTCCGACATCCTCAACGCCACGGCCTGAGGCGGCGGCGGGCGGGAGCCGAGCAAGTCCTCGAGCGAGCGACACGTCGCCGTCAGCTGCGCACGAGCGGGAGCTCGGCCAGGCGATCGGCCGAACCCTCGACGACCTTGTGGACGGCGCGGCGGGCCCGCCACGGGAACGACGGGCGACCGCCGTGGCTGGCTGCAGCGAGCACGATCCCGCCGAGCATGGCCGTGTTCTTGAGGAACTGGATGGTCTGGGTGCGCTGCTCGCCGCCGGACGTCTCCCAGAAGCGGTGGGCGGCGAGCGTCGTCGGGATCAGCGACGCGCCGAGCACGACGGCGGCGGGACGGGGGAAGAAGCCCAGCGCCAGTGCGGCGCCCGCGCCGATCTGCACGATGCCGTTGATGCGCACCAGGTCGGCGGTCGACAAGCCGGTGACGTCGGTGAGCGGCGCGGTCACCTTGCCTGCCGCGTCGGCCTTCGCCGCCGGCTTGCGGGCCGAGTCGACCCCCCCGTAGATGAACATCCCGGCGATCAGCGGGCGGGCGATGACGTCTGGCAGGCTCACGCCTCCGGGCCTACCCCAGCGGCTCGGCCGTCCGAACCTCATCTGCCGCCCCGCGCTGGCCGCCGGGACCAGGTTCTTCGTGAGATCCGGGGCCACTTCTGGCCCCGGAACGGAGTCAGAACCTGCGCGCGGCGGTCAGTCGCCGGCGACGGGGGAGGGTGGGGTGGCCAGCGGGGCGGGCGGTTGGTCGAACCGGCGCTCGCCGGCCTCGATGGCGTCGAGCAGGTGGATCGCGATGTCGCCGACCTTGACGTCATCGTCGGCCCCGGCAGCCTTGGCCCCGTCGTCGAGCATGATGTAGCAGAACGGGCAGGCGGTGGCGATGCGGGTCGCGCCGGTCGACAGGGCCTCCTTGGCCCGCTCGTCGTTGACCTTGACCCCGTTCGACTCCTCCATCCACATCCGGGCGCCGCCGGCACCGCAGCACATGCCCTTGGTGCCGTTGCGCGGCATCTCGACCACCTCGATGCCCTTGATCGAGCCGACGACCTTGCGGGGCGCGAGGTACACGTCGTTGTGCCGCCCGAGGTAGCACGAGTCGTGGTACGTGAGGCGCTCCTCGAGCGTCGCCTGGCTGACATCGAGCCGGCCGTCGGCGATCAGCGTCTCCAGCAGCTGCGAGTGGTGGACGACCTCGTACGAGCCGCCGAGCTGCGGGTACTCGTTGAGCAGCGTGTTGAAGCAGTGCGGGCACTGCGTGATGATCTTCTTCACGCCCATGCCGTCGAGCATCTCGATGTTCGGCATGGCCAGCATCTGGAACAGGTACTCGTTGCCCGAGCGGCGGGCCGAGTCACCCGTGCACATCTCCGAGGGCCCGAGGACGGCAACGGTGATCCCGGCCCGCTGCAGCAGCTTGGCCATCGCCTGGGTGACCCGCTTGTTCTTGTCGTCGAAGCTGCCGGCGCAGCCGACCCAGTAGAGGTACTCGGCCTGCAGGGGCTCGCCGGGGTCGACGACCTGCACGCCGTCGAGGCCCTTCGCCCAGTCGGCGCGATCGCTCTGGTTCATCCCCCACGGGTTGCCCTGGTTCTCCATGCCGCGGTAGGCGTTGCCCAGCTCGGACGGGAAGTTGGACTCCATCAGCGACAGGTAGCGCCGCATGTCGAGGATCTTGTCGAGGATCTCGATGTTGACCGGGCAGATCTCGTCGCACGCCTTGCAGGTCGTGCAGGCCCAGAGCTCCTCGGCCGTGATCCGCTCGAACAGGGAGTTGGCGCCGATCTTGATCCCGGGGTCGGTGCCGAGCGGCGGTGCGACGACCGGGCTGCCGGTGGCCGCCATCACCTCGCCGGTCTTGAGCACGATCTCCCGGGGATCGAGCGGCTTGCCCGTGGCGTGGGCCGGGCACACGCTCGTGCAGCGCCCGCACATCGTGCACGCGTCCGTGTCGAGCAGCTGCTTCCACGTGAAGTCCTCGACGACCGACGCGCCGAACGTCTCGAGCTCGGTCTCGGCGAGGTTCGGCATCGGCTTCATCGCGCCCTTCGGGCGGTCGCGGTCGCGCAGGTACATGTTCAGCGGCGACGTGAACATGTGCCGGAGCATCGTGATCGGGAGGATGGCCAGGAAGGCGATGAACGCGATCACGTGGCCGAGCCACCACCAGCGGTGCCAGGTCTGGAGCGTCGTCACCGAGGCGCCGTCGACGAGCTGGCTGAGCGGCCAGCCGACGAAGCTCCACTTCTCGTAGCTCATGTCCTCGCCCAGCGCCGACTGCAGCGCGATCCGGAACATCTCGGCGCCGAAGCCGCTCACGCCGATGACGAGGAACGTGCCGAGGATGAGCGCGTGCTCGGGCTTCGTCTTGATCCGGATGCGGTACGGCCGCTGGACGTAGCGGCGCAGGATCGCCCAGATCACGCCGGCGGTGAACACGAGGCCGGCCGCGTCACCGACGAACGCGTAGGCCTGGTACGTCCGGCCCTGGAGGAACTTCAGGTCCTCGGGCATCTGGTGGTCGATCTCGAGCACCGTCGTGACCCCGAGCAGCACGAGGAAGCCGAAGTAGATCATCGAGTGCATCAGCCCGGCCGCCGGGTCGCGCAGCAGGGTGCGCATGTAGACGCCGGCGCGGTAGTCGCCGAACCGGCGCGCCGGCGTTCTTGGGCTTGGTGCGGCGGGTCGGGGCTGGGCGGCCGCGCTCCCAGTTCCTCATTCGGGCGGCGAACTGGAACGCCCCCCAGACGAGCATCACGGGGATGATCGTGTAGAACGCCAGCTTCAGCGGTCCCGGGACGTCGATGAAGACGACCCGGTGGACCTCGTTGTCGTTGTGCCAGTCGGTGATGAGCGGCACCACCCCCGAGATCGCCGTGAAGAGCGCGATCCCGACGCCGAGACCGATGGCGAGGTGGTGCGGTCGGATCCGGCCCGTTGCCGTGCTCGTGTCGGCCGCTTCGTCTTCCTCGACGTGTGTGCTCATGGCACGCGACAAGTTAGTGGCCGACCGCGATCGCCACCGCCTCCGGTCGGCGCCGGCCCGCCTGAGCCATGGACCGCCGGTTGGGTAGGGTCGCGCCTCTGTGATCCAGCGTCGGTACCTGGGCCTGATGGCCATCCCTGCGCTACTGCTGCAGTGCCACCCATCGAGCTGCGACATCCCGCCGCCACCGGTCCCGACGACGAGCGTCGCTCCGGGTGCCTACGCGTTCCTGTTCACCGACACCGCGGGGCGGCCGGCGCGCTGGGACCCGTGCGACGCGCCGATCCGGTACGAGATCGACGGACGGGCGGGCACGGCCGACGAGCTGGCCGCCATCGGACTGGCGGTGGCCAGCGTGGCTGCGGCCAGCGGCCACGCGTTCCAGCTGGTCGGGACGAGCAGCACCGGGGTCCGCTCGCCGGGTACCGAGGCGATGATCGGCTACCGCCAGTCGTTCCCGTCGGCTGGTCAGATCGGCGAGGGCTCGATCGAGGTCGCCGGCGGCACCGTCGAGGTCATCGGGGGACGGCGTACGTCCTCGCCGGGCTGGCCGGCGACCTCCGCCGGCTGGCGTTGATCCATGAGCTCGGTCACACGGTCGGCCTCGGTCATGTGGCCGACGCCGGGCAGGTGATGTTCTCGACCGCGCGGCGCCGTTCCGTCAGGAGTACGGGTCCGGCGATGTGGAGGGGCTGCGCCTCGTCGGCGCCGGCCAGCCGTGCTTCACGGCAAGTGCGCGGACGACCGAATCTGACGGTGGGGTCCGCACGATCACCTGGACCGACTGACGGCGGGGTCAGCCGTAGTAGGCGCGGTCGAGGTCCCGGATGCGACCGGCGAGGGAGGCCAGCAGCTTGTGCGAGATCGCCGGGACATCGTCGAGCACGGCCAGGAAGTGGCGCTGCGAGATGACGTACAGCGTGCAGTCGGTCTCGCACACTGCCGTCGCCGTCCGTGGGCCGTGGTCGAGCAGCGACAGCTCACCGACGATCGCGCCCGGCCCGAGCGTGGCGACCTTGCGGCTGTTGCGCTTCACGGTCACCTCGCCCTCCAGCACGACGAAGGCCTCCCGGCCGGTCTGGCCCTGGTCGACGAGCAGCGAGCCGGCCGTCATCCGGATCTCGTCACCGGCGCGGGCGATCCTCTCGACTCCTTGCGCGTGCACCCGGCGAAGAGCGGCACGCTGCGGAGGTGGTCGACGTAGGCCTTCTTGCTCGCCATGGCTCGTGACTGTACGACGTTCGGGTGACCGGCGTCACGGCCCGGCCCGGCCGGCGGTCGCTCAGCGCTTGCCCTGGTTCCTGACCGCTTCGATGGCGGCGGCCGCGGCGTCCGGATCGAGGTACGTGCCGCCACGGTCCAGCGGCCGGAGGTCGCCGTCGAGGTCGTAGCGCAGCGGGATGCCGGTCGGGACGTTGAGGCCGACGACCGCGTCTTCGCCCATGTCGTCGAGGTGCTTGACCAGCGCGCGCAGGCTGTTGCCGTGGGCGGCCACGAGGACGGTCGCGCCCGACCGCAGGTCGGGCACGATGCTGTCGTACCAGTACGGCAGCATGCGGGCGACGACGTCGGCCAGGCACTCCGTGCGCGGGCGGACCTCGGCGGCAGGCCGGCGTAGCGGGGATCGTGGAACTGCGACCACTCGGCGTCGACGTCGAGCGGCGGCGGGGGCGTCTCGTAGGACCGCCGCCACAGCATGAACTGCTCCTCGCCGAACTCGGCGAGGGTCTGGGCCTTGTCCTTGCCCTGGAGCGCGCCGTAGTGGCGTTCGTTCAACCGCCAGGACCGCCGCACGGGGATCCACATCCGGTCCGCCGTCGACAGCGTCAGCTCCGCGGTGCGGATGGCCCGCCGCTGCAACGACGTGTGCACCACGTCGGGCAGCACGTCGTGCTCGACGAGGAGCTCGCCACCCCGCTCGGCCTCGGCGACGCCCTTCGCGGTCAGGTCGACGTCGACCCACCCGGTGAAGAGGTTGCGCTGGTTCCACTCGCTCTCACCGTGGCGCAGCAGCACGAGCGTCGCCGGGTCGCGCCGGGTCGTCCGCTCGAGGGAGGACTCGTTCGGGGTCACGCGGCGCATCGTAGGCAGCCGACGATTGGCTCGCCGCCGCTGGGGTACGGTCCGTCACATGAGCATCACGAACGACGACATCCGGGCCGAGTGGGAGCCGGGCGACACGCTCGCCATCACCATGGACGCCGACGGCACCGACGGCGACAGTGACGGCACGGATGGCGAGAGCGGTGACAGCGACGGGACTGACGGCGACACTGACGGCACCGACGGCGACGGCGACGGCACCGACGGCTGATTGAGCAGCGCCGCGTGTGTCACCGATGACGCGGTCACCGGCTGGGTGACGTCGCGCCCAACCCCATCCCGGTGTACCCGGGTTGGCGGACCTCGTGGCCGATCCCGCGACCTTCGTGGCATCGACGCTCTTCCGCCGCGTCGATGCACTGGCAACGGTGGCGCGTCCCGGCCGGGCTTCGGCTCGTCGGACGAGCTGTGGGCCGACGCGGTGACGCGCGGCCTGCGGACGCCGTTCTTCCGACTCGTCCGGTCCGGGGCGACCCTCGCCGGCCTCACGCACGTCGCGCACGGCCGGCGTGGGGCACCGCATGATCGACGACGTGATCCAGCCGAACCGGGCGTTCGAGGAACACGCGGCGGGCGCCACGATGGTCTTCCAGGGCCTGCAGCTGAGCGATCCGCACCTGGCCCGGGTGGCCAACAACCTCGCGCTCGACCTCGGGCACGCCGTCCAGATCAACGCCTACGTCTCGCCGGTCGCGGCGAAGGGCCTGGAGCTGCACTTCGACTACCACGACGTCTTCGTCCTCCAGCTCGACGGCCGCAAGCGGTGGCGGGTGTGGGAGCCGCTCGATCGCACCCGCCACCCGGTGCGGGTCGGGCCACGGATGCCGATGCCGACGTTCGACGAGCTCGGCGAGCCCACGCTCGACGCGACGCTCGAGGCCGGAGACTGCCTGTACCTCCCGCGTGGCTTCCCGCACGCCGCCGAGACGGTCGAGTCGGCGTCGGGTCACCTGACGTCGGCGTGATGGCCCTGACGTGGCAGCAGGCCGTGCGTCAGGCCACCGACGACGCGGTCGCCGTCGACGGCGTGCTGCGCACGTCGATCCCGGGCGACGTCACCGCGGTGCCGGACCTGGCCGACGTGTCCGCCCGGCTCGAACCCGGCGCCGTGCGGCGGTGGATGGTGCGTGAGGTGTGGAAGCGGCAGCCGTCGACCCGCCTGCGGCCGTTGCGCCCGCCGGACGTCGACGAGTCGACGGCGGTGGCCGTGACCCCGGGACCGCTGCTGTGGTGCGGCCCGGCCGGCGACCGCGTCGAGCTCGGCCTCGGCGACCGGGTGCTGTCGTTGCCCGCGGAGGCCGCGCCGCTGGTCGACGCGGTCCTCCGAACGCCCGACCGCTTCACGCTCGCCGCGCTCGACGTGCCGCTCGACGTCGAGTCCCGCGTCGTCGTGGGCCGCCGTCTCGCCGTCGAAGGGGTGATCGCCCCTGTCTGACCGCTTCGAGTGCGCGGTGGCGGCGCGGGACCGGGACGAGCCGGTCGCGGCGACGGCGTCGCAGGTGTCCGCCTGGCTCCTCATCGAGGTCAACGGGCCGTGGGGCAAGGACGCCATCGGGCACAGCGAGCTCGGCCCGCACGCACCGGCCATCTGGCGCCGGGCGATCCGTCGCCAGGGCGATCCGCACCATCGCCATCCGACGCGACGTCAACCGCCACCACGAGGCCGAGCACCCCGGTCATCGCCTGGTCCACGTCGTCGCACCGCGGCCCGGTGAGCGTCGGGCGGCACGTGGCGACGCACCGTCTCGGACCTGCACGAGGTCGTGTCGGTGACGGCGTCGCTCGCCGACGGGCACGGCGTCGACAGCTCATGGGAGCCCGATCCGGAGCGCTACGTGCTGGTGTGCACGAACGGGCGCCACGACGCCTGCTGTGCGACGTACGGCCGGCCGCTCGCGCGGGCGCTGCGCGAGTCGCAATGGGGCGACGAGGTGTGGGAGTGCTCCCACGTCGGGGGCGACCGCTTCGCCGGCAACGTCGTGCTGCTGCCCGACAGCCTGTACTTCGGGCACTGTGACCCCGAGGACGCCGAGCGGGTGCTGACCGCGCACGACGACGGCCGGCTCGACCTGTCGCGGTTCCGTGGGCGCTCGACGTTCCGGCTCGCCGAGCAGGCGGCCGAGCACTTCGTCCGAGCCGAGTCCGGGCTCGATGCGCTCGACGCGGTGCAGTCGGTCGAGTCGCTCGACGACGGCCGCATCCGGGTCCACGTGGACGCCGGCGACCACCATGCTACCTACGTCGTCGCCATCGCCCGTACGACGGCGCCGTCGCCGACGCCACTGACCTGCAAGGGCGACGACGGCCTGACCTACCCCGCCTTCCATCTCGTCGATGGCCCGCGACTGAGCTTCTCATCCATTTCCCTCCCCGAAGCGGAGAACCGAAGGTCAGGCGAAGCCGGCCGTGGGGCGGGTGGTGTAGGGCGACTCGAGCCGGGTGACTTCGTCGTCGGTCAGCTCGATGTCGAGCGAGGCGATGGCGTCGTCGATGTGCTGACGGCTTGGTGGCGCCGACGATCGGTGCGTTGACGGCCGGGTGCCGCGACACCCAGGCCAAGGCGACCTGGACGCCCGGCTGCACCCCGCGCTCGGCGGCGATCGCGGCGACGGCGGCGACGATCGCCTGGTCGGCGTCGGCGTCCAGCACCGTGCCGAACTCGTCGGTCTCGCTGCGCGCGTGGTCGCGTCCCAGTCCCGCGTCAGGCGGCCACGGGCCAGCGGGCTCCACGGGATCACGCCGACACCCAGGTCGAGGCACAGGGGAGCATCTCCCGCTCCTCCTCCCGGTACAGCAGGTTGTAGTGGTCCTGCATCGTGACGAACGGCGTCCAGCCGTTGGCCTCGGGCGACGTGCTGGGCCTTCGAGAACTGCCATGCCCACATCGACGAGGCGCCGATGTAGCGCGCCTTGCCGGCCCGGACGACGTCGTGCAGCGCCTCCATCGTCTCCTCGATCGGCGTCCGGTCGTCCCACCGGTGGATCTGGTAGAGGTCGACGTAGTCCATGCCGAGGCGGCGCAGGCTGGCGTCGATCTCGGACATGATCGCCTTGCGGGACAGCCCGGCGCCGTTCGGCCCGCGGCGCATGCGGCCGTGGACCTTCGTCGCGACGACGATCTCGTCGCGGTCGGCGAAGCTCGCCGAGGGCCCGCCCGACGAACTCCTCGCTGGTGCCGTCGGAGTAGACGTTGGCCGTGTCGAAGAAGTTGATGCCGGCCTCCAGCGCCTGGCGCAGGAACGGTCGGCTCTCGTCCTCGGGCAGCGACCACGGATGGCCGCCCCGCTCGGGCACGCCGTAGCTCATGCAGCCCAGGCAGATGGTGGACACGTCCAAGCCCGGTCGATCCCAACTTCACGTAGCGCATCGCTGCCATCTTGGCGGCCGGCCGACGTTCGGCCCGAGGCGCAGCGTGGGTGGCACCTACCCTGGCCCGCGTGTCCTCCGTGATGGAGTCCACCGGCTACCGCCGGTTGCTCTACAGCGCCTCGGCGGTCATCTTCGGTGTGATGGCCCAGGCCGTCGGGCGGGGCTGGCTGGCCAAGGACCTGACCGGCAGCAACGCCGGGCTCGGTGGCGTGATGTTGGCCTTCGGGGTCTCGATGCTCCTGGTGACGCCATGGGGTGGCGTGGCCGCCGACCGGTTCCCCAAGCGCACGGTGCTCCTCATCTCGGTCGTGATGCTGTTCGCCTCGTCGCTGTTCGTCGGCATCGCCGTGCTGGCCGACGCCATCGAGTACTGGATGCTCGTCGCCACGAGCGCTGGCAGGCCGCCGCGTTCGCCCTCTACCTGCCGGCCCGGATCGCGTTCATCGTCGAGGTCGTCGAGCCCGAGCAGATCGGGCCGGCCGTCATGCTCAGCCAGACCACCCAGGAGGCGATGCGGGTCGTCGCGCCGGCCCTCGCCGGCGTCCTCATCGGCTTGTCGTGGTTCGGTGTCGGCGGCCTGTTCATGGTCGGCGCCGCGACCGCGTTGCTCTCGGCCGGCCTCCTCGTCAGCCTCCCGCCCGGCGCGGCGCGGACGCTCCCGTCGCGCTCACCGCTGGCCGAGGTCATCGACGCCTACCGCTACGTGCGCTCCCGCCGCACCCTCGGGCTGGTGGCGATGACGACCATCGGCGTCGTGATCGTCGGCTTCCCATACCTCACGTTCCTGCCGACGCTCGCCGACGAGCGCTACGACGTCGGCGCCGGCGGCTACGGCCTGATGTCGGGCGTCGCCGGGCTCGGCGCGGTCCTCGCCGGCGTCGTCGCGCCGCGGCTCCGCTCCGTCGCCAGCCGACCCTGGCGAACGATCGCGGCGTCCGGCTTCGCACTCGGCGCGTCGCTCATCGCCCTCGCTGCCGCGGTCGTGGTTCTGGACCGCGCTCCTCGCCCTGCTGGCCCTCGGTGGCGCCGGGCTCGTGTTCCAGACGACGACGCAGGCCCAGATGCTGGCGCTGTCGGACGTCGACTACCACGGTCGGATGCAGAGCATGGTGGTGCTCGGGTTCAGCGGGTTCGGCCTCGCCGCCCTGCCGCTCGGCCTGCTCGCCGATGCCGTGACGCTGGAGGTGACGCTGGCGTTGATGGGCGTCGTCGTCCTCGTCGTCTCCGGGCTGTACGTCCTGAAGCGGGCCCAGCACCGACGCGAGCTGGTCGGCGTCGAGTTCGCCTGAACGTCGGTGTCACGCCGTCCAGTCGACGCCCGGGAAGGTGGCCACCCACTGCTCGGCGATGCGTTCGCCGTCGAAGCGCTGGATCAGGATCCACGACACGATCGACCGCTCCCCGGTCTCCCGGTTGATGCCCATGCTCGTAGCCCGCGTCCAGACCTTGTCGCCGTCGACGACGCGGTCGTCGATCGTCGTCTTGACCCGTGACAGCACCCGCTGGAACTCCGCGATGCGGCCCTTGTAGGCGGCGGACCCTTCGCGCTCGGTGCCCGAACCGGTGTGGCGGATCAACGGGTCGGTGAAGATCTCGTCGATGACCTCGAGCCGGCCGTCGCGCCAGATGTCGTCCCACCAGCGCTGGCTGACGGCCACCATCCCCTCCGGCGTCACGCAGTGCAGTCTAGGAGTCGGACGAGGGTGCCCGTGGATGGCAGGCTCACCCCCATGCAACTGACCGGGACCGGCATCTGGAGCACCACGATGCGCTTCGGGGACGCGGCGGCAGCAGCCGCCGCGGCCACCGAGCTCGAGGAGCTCGGGTACACCGCGGTCTGGATCCCTGACGTCGGCGGCGACGTGTTCACGCCGATCGGTGTGCTGCTCGCGGCGACGAAGCAGATGGTCGCGGCGACGGGTGTCCTCAACCTCTGGATGCACACCGCGGAGGAGACGGCGAAGGGTCACGCCGCGCTGACCGTCGAGCACGGCCCACGCTTCCTGGTCGGCATCGGCGTCAGCCACGGGCCGGTGGTCGACCGCATCCTCGAACGGGACGGGACCTACCAACGGCCGTTGGCCCGCACGAGCGCGTTCCTCGACGGGCTCGACGCGGCGACGCCCCCGCTGGCCGTTGGCGACCGGGTGATCGCGGCGCTCGGCCCGAAGATGCTCGAGCTGGCTCGGGACCGCAGCGGCGGCGCCCACCCGTACCTCGTCACGCCGGAGCACACCGCCCTGGCCCGCGAGATCCTCGGTCCCGACGCGCTGCTGGCCGTCGAGCAAGGCGTCGTGCTGGACGACGACCCGGCCACCGCTCGGGACACCGGTCGCCACGCCCTGACGCACTACCTCGATCTGCCCAACTACCGGAACAACTGGTTCCGGCTCGGCCTCACCGAGGCCGACACCGAGAACGGCGGCAGCGACCGCCTCGTGGATGCCCTGATCGCATGGGGCGACGAGGCGGCCATCGCGTCGCGGGTCGCCGCCCACCGCGATGCCGGCGCCGATCACGTCTGCATCCAGGTCCTCGGAGCCGAGGGCAGCGACCTGCCGCTCGCCCAGTGGCGGGCGCTCGCGCCGGCCGTGACCTGAGCGCCTCGGTACCGCCGCAGGAAGAGGGGAGCATCATGGCCTACGAGCTCGACCGCCACCTCCGCTACGACGAGCTCACCGAATGGCTCCACGCGCTCGCCGCCGAGCACCCCGACCTCGTCGCCGTCGAGTCGTACGGCACCAGCTCCGAGGGCCGTCCGCTCTGGCTGGTGACGGTGACGGACACGGCGGCGGGCGCGCACGATGCCAAGCCGGCACACTGGGTCGACGCCAGCATCCACGCCGTCGAGCTCACGGCGACCGTCGCCGCGTGCGCGCTGTTGCGTCACCTCGTCGACGGCCACGCCGCCGGTGATCCGACGATCACCGAGGCGGTGCGGACCCGCACGTTCTACGTCGTGCCGCGGGTCAACCCCGACGGCGCCGAGTGGGCGCTCGCCGACCGGCCGCGGTTCCGTCGCTCGAGCACCCGGCCCTGGCCGCGCTACCCCGTGATCGGAGCGGACGCGCACCGCTGGCCCGGCCTGCAGGTCGAGGACGTCGATGGCGACGGGCGGGTGCTGCACATGCGCATCGCCGACCCCGACGGCGCGTGGACCGCCCACCCCGACGATGCTCGGTTGCTCGTGCCGGTGCCGCCCGCCGGTGCGCCGGCCGGGACCGTTCGCTACCGCCTCGTGCACGAAGGCACGGTGACCGACCACGACGGCTTCACGATCCCGACGCCGCGACCGCCCGAGGGGCTCGACCTCAACCGCAACTTCCCGGCCGGCTGGGGCACCGGGGTACCCGGTTCCGGCGACCACCCGCTGTCCGAGCCGGAGGTCGCCGCCCTCGTCCGGGCGATCGTCGCCCGCCCCAACATCTGCGGATACAACGCGTTCCACACCAGCGGTGGGGTCCTGCTGCGTCCGTCGTCGACGGTGGCCGACGCCGCGCTGCCGCCGCTCGACGTGTGGGTGTGGAAGCAGTTGGGGGCGATCGGCACCACCCTCACCAGCTACCCGACGCACTCGGTGTTCGACGACTTCACGTGGGACAAGGCGGTCACGATGAGCGGCGCGGCCGACGACTGGGCCTACGAGCACCTCGGCGTCTTCAGCTGGACCACCGAGTTCTGGGACGTCGTCCTGGCGGCCACGGGCGAGAAGCAGTCGACCGATTTCTGGTACCTCGGTCCGACCGATGCCCAGGCGCTCGCCGTGCTGCGCTGGTGCGACGAGCACGCGCCCGACCAGTACGTCGACTGGTACCCGTTCGAGCACCCGCAGCTCGGGCCCGTCGAGCTCGGCGCCTGGCACCACATGGGGATCTGGACCAACCCACCCCCGACGATGCTGCGCGACGAGGTCGTGCCGCACGCCGCGTTCGCGGTCGCGCAGGCGCTGGCCGCGCCCTGCCTCGCCGTGCGCCACGTCCGCACGGTCGGGCTCGGCCCCGACACCTGGCGCGTCGAGATCGGCGTGGGCAACACGGGGTGGCTGCCGACCCACGTGTCGGCGCGGGCCGCCAAGGAGTCCCTCGTGCTGCCGATCGTCGCCGAGCTCGACGTCAGCGATCCCGGGGTGACGCTGCTCGGTGGCGTCGAGCGGGTGCAGCTCGGTCAGCTGGCGGGCCGGGCCTCGATGCGCTTCAGCGAGGGTCATGACGGCACGCCGGACCGCCGGCTGGTGACCTGGGTGGTGCGGGGCACGGCGGGCACGACGGTGCGCGCCACGGTCGGCCACGCGCGGGCGGGCACGACCGCCGTCGACGTCGTGCTCGGCGCGCGCTGAGCCGTCCCGGGCCGGACCCGTCCGTGCGGACACGGGTACGCTCCGACGCCGTGCCGCCCGCAACTGCGCCCCGCGACCGACGGCGGCGATGACCGCCGAGGTCCACTGGCATGCGGCGACGGTCGAGCGGGCGGAGCGGTGGGAGCGCCTCGGGCTCCGCGGCGCGACGGTGTGGTTCACCGGGTTGTCGGGCTCGGGCAAGTCGACGGTCGCCGACGCCGTGGCCACGCACCTGCTGGCCGAGGGGCGCGCCGCGTACCTGCTCGACGGCGACAACATCCGCCACGGCCTCAACGGGGACCTCGGGTTCTCGGCCGCCGACCGGACCGAGAACGTCCGCCGCGTCGGCGAGGTCGCCCGCTTGATGGCCGACGCCGGCCTCGTCGCCCTCGTTCCGGTGATCAGCCCCTATCGCGCCGACCGCGACGGCGTCCGGGCGATGCACGCCGCCGCCGACCTGGCGTTCGTGGAGGTGTTCGTCGACACGCCACTGGCGTTGTGCGAGGAGCGCGACCCGAAGGGCCTGTACGCCAAGGCGCGGGCCGGTCAGCTGACCGGGATGACCGGCATCGACGATCCCTACGAGGCGCCGGTCGCTCCGGAACTGTGCCTGCTGCCGGCGGCCGTCGCCGACCAGGTCGCCGCCGTCATCGCCCTGCTCTGAGACCGGCCGCGTCGCGTCGGACCGCGTAGCCTCGGCGCGTGGCCCCCGACGTCTTGGAGCAGCGGGTCGAGCAGCCGGTCGACCAGGTCGCCGAGCACCGTGCCCGACGGCCGGTCGACGCATTGCTGCCGTACGTCGACCACTACGTCGGGTACCGCTACGCCGGCTTCGAGGCCGGGCAGCACATCGGTCTCCCGTCCCGCCACCTCACGTTCGTCATCAGCTTCGACGAGCCGCTCGAGCTGGTCGTGCTCCCCGACGGACGGCGCCGCCCGTCGAGGTTCGACGCCGTCGTCAGCGGCTTCCACACGCGGCCGGCGATCATCCGCCACGACGGCACCCAGCACGGGATCCAGCTCGCGATCACGCCCGCCGGCGCCCGCGCCCTGTTCGGGATGCCGGCCGGCGAGCTGGCCGCCGAGGCCGTGCCGCTCGACGCGATCTGGGGCCGGTCGGCCGCGGAGCTGCTCGACCGCCTCGACGGCGCGGCGTCATGGGCGGCCCGCTTCGACGTGCTCGAGCGGACGCTCGTCGGGGTCCTCGCCGCTCGTCCCGGCGCCGTGCTCGACGCCCGCCCCGAGGCCGTCGAGGCGTTCCGCCGGCTCGCCGTCAGCGGTGGTGGCCGCGACATCGCCGCACTGGCCGGCGACGTGGGCTGGAGCCGGCGCCACCTGTCGAGCCAGTTCGGGGCCGAGTACGGCGTCGGACCCAAGCAGATGGCGCGGGTGATGCGCTTCGAGCGCTCGCGCTGGAAGCTCGTCGCCCCAGACGCGACCGCTCTCGCCGCGATCGCCGCCGAGTGCGGCTACGCCGACCAGGCCCACATGGCGCGGGAGTGGCGAGCGCTCGCCGGCTCCAGCCCGTCGCAGTGGCTGGCCGACGAACGGCTGCCGGTCGTCAGCGAGGAGGGCGCTGCGCCGAGAAGCAGCACTGGGTGACGGCGAAGTAGAACTCACCCGCCGCACCGAGCTGGCGCAGCTCGTCGGCCCACGCCCGGGCGCCGCCGGGACCGATGCCCTCGACGCTCGCGACGTGTTCCTCCATCAGCCAGAGCAGCGCGCTGCCGAACGCGTCCGGGCCGAACTCGGTGGTCGTGAACGCGTGCCCGGTCATCGTCACGTCGACGAAACCGGCCCTGCGCAGGCGCGGCGACAGGCTGCGGGGGAGCGATGGGTCGTGGAGGTGGCGATCCCACGCCCGCAGCGTGCGGTCCATGCGGGCGCGGTCGTGGGAGTGGATCGACAACGTCGCCCAGTCGATGTCCCACACGACGGCGCGGCCCCCCGGCCGCAGGGCGCGATGGAGCTCGCGCAGGGCGCGGTCGACGTCGGGGACGTACTCGAGCACCTGCACGCACACCGACCGGTCGGCGGACGCGTCGGCGACGGGGAGGGTGGTGGCGTCGGCGAGGTGGAAGGTCGCGTTGGTGCGGCCGCCGCAACGTCGCTCGGCGATGGCGAGCATCGCCGAGCTGGCGTCGATCGCGACCACGGTGCCGTCGGGCCCGACGACGTCGAGCAGCTCGGCCGTGTAGAAGCCGGGTCCGCATCCCACGTCGAGCACGTCGTCACCAGGACCCGCGCCCAGCGCGTCGTACACGAGTCGTCGGCGCCGGCGGATGTCGCCGGACCGGTAGAGGACCTCCATCCGATCGGCCAGGTGTTCGTCGAACTCGATTGGCGTCACCGCGACCACCCCCGATCGAACGGTACGCCCCGCGGCGCGGCGTCGTCAGCCCTCGGGCAGTGAAGGCGTCGGGTCCAGATCGGCGTCGAGATCGCGCACCAGGTGCGACGTGTCGTTGAACCGGCGCAGGATCCAGCGGTCACCGAACGCGACGACATGGGAGATCGAGGCGTTGTCGGCGCCGATGAACGCGAACGGGCGGCGAGTGTCGGTGACCTGGGCCATGATCTCGGCGATCACGCCGCCGTGCGCCACGACGACGACCCGCTGGTCGGCGTGGGCGGCGACGATCCGCCGGAGCGCGTCGCCGACCCGGGTCCGCAACGAGTCGACGCTCTCGGCGCCCGGGATGACGTCCCAGCGCTGCTCGACGAACACCTGCATCGCCACCGGGTCGCCCTCGGCGATCTTCTGGCGGTACAGCTCGCCCTCCCACTCGCCGAGGTTGACCTCGCGCAGGTCGGGCTCGACGACGGGCGTGACGCCGGTGCGGGCGACGAGCGGCGCCGCCGTCTCGTGCGTGCGGCGCAGGGTCGTGACGTAGATGGCGTCGATGTGGAGCCGGGCGAGCCGGTCGGCGACCCGTTCGGCCTGGGCCCTGCCCTCCGGCGCGAGGGCCGGGTCGCCGTGGCCGTCGACGAGCGGGAACGGGCGACCGGGCACCATCGGCTCGGACTCGCCGTGGCGGACGATGATGAGCTCCGTCGACCCGGGAGGGCGGCGGAAGGGTCGTTGGCGGTACTCGCGCTGCGGGGTGTCGGGCGTGTCGCTGATGCGCCGAACGTAGCGTCGGGGCGGCGCCCGTACGCTGGCGGCGTGACGAACCCAACCGCCGCCGCCGGCATCGAGGAGCTGCTCGTCGCGGCCCGCGCCGTGCAAGCCAACGCGCATGCGCCGTACTCCGGGTTCCGGGTCGGCGCGGCCGTGCGGGCCGCGTCCGGTCGGGTCTACGCCGGCGCGAACGTGGAGAACGCGTCGTTCCCGGAAGGCATGTGCGCGGAGACGGCGGCGATCGGCGCCATGGTCGCGGCCGGTGACCGGGAGATCATCGAGGCGCTGACCGTCGCCGACGGTGACCAGCTGACGACGTGTTGCGGCGGCTGCCGCCAGCGGATCCGTGAGTTCGCCGGGCCCGACGCGCCGGTCCACGCCGCCGGGCCCGAGGGCGTCCGCCAGACGTTCACCGTGGCCGAGCTCCTCCCCGGATCCTTCGGCCCCGGACACCTGGTCTGACGCGTGCGACCAGGAGCCGGTCGAGAGCAGCCAGTGGCGGTGCCGGTAGGGTGCGGTGGTGGCCGGGGCTGACCGTGACACGGTCATCGCGGCCCGCCTCGAGCGGGCCGGGCAGCGCTACACGGCGCAACGGCGCACCATCGTGGACGTGATCGCGTCCGCCGGCCGGCCGGTCACGGCACCCGAGCTGTTGGCGGCGAGCGGGCACCAGCTGTCGCAGAGCTCGGTGTACCGCAACGTGGCCGTCCTCACCGACGTCGGTGTCCTCCGCCGGCTGCCGACCGGGGGCGACTTCGACCTCGTCGAGCTCGACGAGGACCTCAGCGGCCACCACCACCACCACCTGCACTGCACGTCGTGCGGGACGGTGCTCGACGTGCCGGCGGGGCCGCGCCTCGAGCAGGCGGTGGCCGCCGAGGCCGTCGAGCTGGCCGCCGACCTGGGCTTCGTCGTCGACGGTCACAGCGTCGACCTGTACGGCCGGTGCGCGGACTGCGCCGGCCAAGGTTGAGTCGAGAGCGCTCAAGATTTCTGATCACGGAGTTGCTACCCGCGGGCCATCGCTCGTAGCCTGGTGCCTGCACTTCGCAGTTCCAGCTATCAGGAGACAGACCCATGCCCAAGGCCGTCGGCATCGACCTCGGTACCACCAACTCCGTCGTCGCCGTCCTGGAGGGCGGCGATCCCGTCGTCATCCCGAACGCCGAGGGATCCCGCACGACCCCCTCCGTCGTCGCCTTCTCGAAGAGCGGCGAGGTCCTGGTCGGCGAGGTCGCCAAGCGCCAGGCGATCACCAACCCCGACCGCACGTTCCGCTCGATCAAGCGGCACATGGGCGAGGACTGGAAGTCCGACGACATCGACGGCAAGAAGTACACGGCCCAGGAGATCTCGGCCCGGACGCTGATGAAGCTGAAGCGCGACGCCGAGAGCTACCTCGGTGACACCGTCAGCCAGGCCGTCATCACCGTGCCGGCGTACTTCGACGACGCCCAGCGCACGGCGACCAAGGAGGCGGGCACGATCGCCGGCCTCGAGGTCCTGCGGATCATCAACGAGCCCACCGCGGCCGCGCTCGCCTACGGCCTCGACAAGGGCGCCGAGGACGAGACGGTGCTCGTGTTCGACCTCGGCGGCGGCACGTTCGACGTGTCGGTGCTGGAGATCGGCGACGGCGTGTTCGAGGTCAAGTCGACGCACGGCGACACCCACCTCGGTGGCGACGACTGGGACCAGCGGGTCATCGACTGGCTGATCCAGCAGTTCAAGTCGGCCCACGGCGTCGACCTCGGCAACGACCGCATGGCGGCCCAGCGCCTCAAGGAGGCGGCCGAGAAGGCCAAGATCGAGCTCAGCCAGGTCCAGCAGACCCAGATCAACCTGCCGTTCATCACGGCCACCGCCGACGGCCCGCTGCACCTCGACGAGTCGCTCAGCCGGGCCAGGTTCCAGGAGATGACGGCCGACCTCATCGAGCGCTGCCGGGTCCCCTTCGAGCAGGCGCTCAAGGACGCCGGCGTCTCCAAGGGCGACCTGCACCACGTCATCCTCGTGGGCGGGGCGACCCGCATGCCCGCCGTGCAGGATCTCGTGCAGACGTTCACCGGCAAGGAGCCGAACAAGTCGGTCAACCCCGACGAGGTGGTCGCCGTCGGCGCCGCCATCCAGGCCGGCGTGTTGCGCGGCGACGTCAAGGACGTCCTGCTGCTCGACGTCACCCCGCTGTCACTCGGCATCGAGACCAAGGGCGGCGTGATGACGAAGCTCATCGAGCGCAACACCACGATCCCCACCAAGCGCACCGAGGTCTTCACGACGGCCGAGGACATGCAGCCCTCGGTCGAGATCCACGTCCTGCAGGGCGAGCGCGAGATGGCCAGCTACAACAAGACGCTCGGCAAGTTCCAGCTCGTCGACCTCCCGCCGGCGCCCCGCGGCGTGCCGCAGATCGAGGTCACGTTCGACATCGACGCCAACGGCATCGTCCACGTGGCGGCGAAGGACCGGGCGACGAACAAGGAGCAGTCGATGACCATCACCGGTCAGTCGTCGCTCGACAAGGACGTCATCAACCAGATGGTCAAGGACGCCGAGGCCCACGCCGAAGAGGACCGCCAGCGCCGCGAGGAGGCCGAGGTCCGCAACAACGCCGACTCGCTCGTGTACCAGACCGAGAAGGTGCTCCGCGACCAGGGCGACAACGTCCCGGCCGAGGAGAAGGCGGCCGTCGAGGCCCCACTGGCCGACCTCAAGAAGGCGCTCGAGGGCAACGACACCACGGCCATCAAGACGGCCAGCGAGACGCTGATGTCGGCCAGCCAGGCGTTCAGCCAGAAGCTGTACGAGGCGGCGGCCCGCGATGCCAACGCCGCCGGGTCGTCGGCCTCGGGCCAGACGAACGGCGCCGGCTCGGTGGACGACGAGGAGATCGTCGACGCCGAGATCGTCGACGACGACAAGTCCGCCTGAGGTCGGTGGCCGTGACCGACCAACAGCGGGCCGAGCCCGACACCGACGACGCCGACGCCCCGGACGACGTCGAGGTCGTCGTGTCGGAGGGGGCGCCCGACGCGCCCTCCGACACTGACGTCGACGACACGACCGACGAGCTGGCATCGGAGGTCGCGGCGGAGATCCGCGAGCTCTCCGAGCAGCGCGACCAGTACAAGGACATCGCCCAGCGCCTGCAGGCCGACTTCGAGAACTACCGCAAGCGCGTCCAGGCCCAGATCCGCGACGAGGCCGACCGGGCGACCGGGCGCCTCGCCGAAGCGCTGCTCCCCGTGCTCGACGCCACCGAGGCGGCCTACCTGCGGCACCCCGACGAGGTCGGGCCGCTGCTCAACGTGATGCTCAGTGAGCTGCGCAAGCAGGGGCTGGAGGCCATGCACCTGCTCGACCAGCCCTTCGACCCGAACGTCGCCGAGGCCGTGGCCCACGAGCCGGGCGACGGCGGCGACGTCGTGGTGGCCGAGGTGCTGCGCAGCGGCTACGCATGGAACGGCCGGACGCTGCGGCCGGCCATGGTCCGCACGCGTGACTGACGACGGGGAGGAGGCAGCCGATGGCCGCGCAACGCGAGTGGTACGAGAAGGACTACTACAAGACGCTCGGGGTCCCCGAGACCGCGACGGCCAAGGAGATCACCAAGGCCTACCGCAAGCTGGCGCGCGAGCTGCACCCTGACAAGAACCCGGGCGACGCCGCGGCCGAGGAGCGCTTCAAGGCCGTCTCGGCGGCCTACGACGTGCTCGGTGACGAGACGAAGCGGGGCGAGTACGACGAGGTCCGCCGGCTCGGTCCCGTCGGCGGTCCCGGCGGACCGGGCGGCTTCACGTTCAACATGGACGACGCCAACGCGAGCGGGCTCGGCGACCTCCTCGGGCAGATGTTCGGGCGGCGCGGCGGGCGCGGTGGGGCGGGCGGCGGCGCGGCCTCGGCCGGGCCTCGGCGGGGCGCCGATGTGCAGGCCGAGCTGACCCTCGACTTCGTCGACGCGGCGCGTGGGATGACCACGACGCTGCACCTGACGAGCGACGCCCAGTGCTCGACGTGCGACGGCTCGGGTGCCCGGCCCGGCACGACGCCCAAGTTGTGCCCGCAGTGCGGCGGGCGCGGCGTCATCGACGACAACCAAGGCCTGTTCTCGTTCTCCACGCCGTGCCGCCGCTGCGGCGGCGCCGGCACCGTGATCGAGGACCCGTGCCCGACGTGTCGTGGCACGGGCGTCGAGAAGCGGGCCCGCGAGGTGCAGGCCCGCATCCCGGCCGGCGTGTCGGACGGGCAGACGATCCGGCTGAAGGGCCGGGGCGCGCCCGGACGCAACGGCGGCCCGGCCGGCGACCTGCTGGTCGAGATCCACGTCGCGCCGCATCCCCGCTTCGGGCGGACCGGTGACGACCTGACCGTCCGCGTCCCCGTGCCGTTCGCGACCGCCGCCCTCGGCGGTGAGGTCGGGGTGCCGACGTTGGACGGACCGAACGTGACGCTGCGGTTGAAGCCCGGGACGCAGTCGGGCAGCCGGCACCGCGTGCGCAGCAAGGGCATCGAGTCCAAGAAGGGCACCGGCGACCTCATCGTCACCGTCGACGTGACGGTGCCGACGTCGCTGTCCGAGGCCGAGCGCACGGCGATCGAGCAGCTCGCCGCAGCGGGCGCCGACGCGACGTTCTCGACGACCGGGGAGCCGGCGCCATGATCCGCCGCACCCAGGCCGTGTACGTGATCTCGGTCGCCGCCGAGCTGGCCGGCATGCACCCCCAGACGCTGCGCATCTACGAGCGCCGGGGCCTGGTCCAGCCGGCCCGCACGCAGGGCGGCAACCGCCGCTACAGCGACGCCGACATCGAGGTCCTGCGGCGCATCTCCCAACTGGCCGAGGAAGGCATGAACCTCGAGGGCATCCGCCGCGTGATGGAGCTGGAGGACGAGAACGAGCGGCTCAAGGACGAGTTGGCCGAGGCCCGCAAGCAGGCCGAGCACGCCACGACCAGGGCCGGGCCACCGGCCGGGCTCGTGCCGCTGAAGCAGGCGCTCGCCGTCTTCGGCGAGACCCCGCCCTTCCTCCGCGACCGCCCCGGCGACCGCGACACCGGCCGCGACCGCTGACGGCCCGGCCGATGGCGATCGTGACCGCCAATCCGCGAACTTCCGGCAGAACGGCCGAGAACCGGCGTCGCACCGCAACGTTGGCGGCAGCGGACGTCAGCGGCCGCCGATGAGGGTGGTCGCGATGAGGGGGACGCCGGGGCGGTACACGAGGTGGTCGGGACTCGGCGCGTCGAGGATCACGAGGTCGGCGCGGGATCCCGGCCCGAGCCAGCCGATGTCGTCGCGGCGCAGGGCCCTGGCCCCGCCCAACGTCGCCGCCGTGAGCGCCTCGTCCGGTGTCATCCCCATGTCCCGCACGGCCAGCGCGATCACGAACGACATCGACGTCGTGTAGCTCGAGCCCGGGTTGCAGTTGGTCGCCAGCGCCACGGTCGCCCCGGCGTCGATGACCCGGCGGGCGTCGGGGTACGGCTGGCGGGTCGAGAAGTCGGTCGCCGGCAGGAACGTCGCCACGGTGCCGCCCCCCGCCAGTGCATCGACGTCGGCCGCCGACAGGTACGTGCAGTGGTCGGCCGACGCGCAGCCGAGCTCGACGGCCAGCTGCACCCCGGGCCCGGCGCCGAGTTGGTTGGCGTGGAGCCGCAGCCCGAGGCCCGCCGCTCGCCCGGCCTCGAGCACGGCGCGGCACTGGTCAGCGTCGAACGCTCCGGTCTCGCAGAACGCGTCGATCCAGCGGGCGAACGGCGCCGCTGCGGCCAGCATGTCGCCGCAGACCAGCGCGACGTAGTCGTCGGGCCGGCCGGCCAGCTCCGGAGGGACGACGTGGGCGCCGAGAAACGTCGTCTCGTCCGTCAGCTCGCCGGCGAGCCGCAACAGGCGGGCCTCGTCGTGGACGGTCTCCCCGTACCCTGACTTGATCTCGATGGTCGTGATGCCCGCGGCCCGCGCCTCGGCCCGACGCGCTGCGGCCAGCGCCCGCAGCGCGTCGTCGGGCGCGGCGCGGGTCGCCTCGATCGTCCCGCGATGCCTCCCGCCTCGTAGGGCGCGCCGGCCATCCGCGCCGCGAACTCGGCCGACCGGTCGCCGGCGAACACCAGGTGGGTGTGGCTGTCGACGAAGCCCGGGATCACGCAGCGACCGGCCGCGGCGATTCGCTCGTCGGCCGGTGGCGGCGGTCCGGTGCCGACGGCGACGACGTGCTCGCCGTCGACGACGACATGGGCGTCGGTCAGCAGCCCGTCGCCGGTGTTCGTCACGAGCCGGCCGATCCCTTCCACAATCCACGCGGTCATGCCAGCACCGCCCGCAGCTCGGCGGCGACGTCCATGGCGACGTGCCGGCTGTCGCGCACCACGCAGCGGCCCCCGACGACGACGTGGTGGACGTCGGCGGCCTGGGCCGCGAACACGGCTGTCGCGATCGCAGTGGCCGCCGTCGCGCCGGCGGTGCGGACCGAGTCGAGGGAGATCGACGTGAGGTCGGCGATCGCGCCGACCGCCAGGCGTCCGGCGTCGGGCCACCCGATGCTGGCGTGCCCGTCGGCGGTCGCCATGCGCAGCAACGCGGCCGGGTCGTGATGGCCTCGCTCGAGTGTCGCCAGGCGCTCGTCGAGCTCGACGCCGCGCGCCTCTTCGAGCAGGTCGATCACCGCGTGCGAGTCGCTTCCGAGCGTGAGGCGCGCGCCGGCGTCGCGCAGCGCGACCGTCGGGCCGATCCCATCGGCCAGATCGCGCTCGGTCGTCGGGCACACGCAGCACGAGCAGCCCGCCGCGCCGAGCAGGCCGATGTCCCCGGTCGTTATGTGGGTGGCGTGGACGGCCGAGAACCGCGTCGACAGGGCCCCGGCGTCGCCGAGCACGGCGACAGGGGTGGCCCCGTGGGCGCCGAGGACGGCCTCGTTCTCGGCCGGTTGCTCCGAGACGTGGGCGTGGAGTGGCGCACGGCGGGACTCGGCCCACGCCGCGACCACTGCGATCGAATCCGGGTCGACGGCCCGGACCGAGTGGACGGCGGCGCCGATGCGGACGGCGTCGCCGCCGCGCAGCGTCGAGGCCCGCGCCGCCCACGATTCCGCGTCACCGTCGGAGAAGCGCCGTTGCACCGGTGCGAGCCGGCGTCCCGGGCCTCCGCGCAGGTAGCACGTGTCGAGCAGCGTGAGCCGGATGCCGGCGCCTCGGGCTGCCTCGACCAGCGCGTCGGCCATCTCGTTGGGCGAGTCGTACGGCTGACCACCGGGCCCGTGGTGGAGGTAGTGGAACTCACCGACCGCACTGATGCCGGCCATCGCCATCTCGCCGTACGTGGCGCGGGCCAGGCGCAGGTACGACGCCGGGTCGAGCCGCTCCGCCACCGCGTACATCTGCTGGCGCCAGGTCCAGAACGTCCCGGTGCCGGCGTGCGTGCGCCCCCGCAGCGCACGGTGGAACGCGTGGCTGTGAGCGTTGGCGAACCCCGGCAGCGTCAACCCGGCGAGCCGCACGCTGCGGACCGGGGCGGCGGTGACTCCGGCGGTCAACGCCGTGATGTGGGCGCCGTCGACGGTGACGAGCACGTCCGGCTCGGCGTGTCCGTCGCCCAACCACGCCAGCTCGCAGTGGTAGTGCGTCGGCACGGCCTGATCATCGCACCGCTCGCGACTTCGGTACGGCGCACCGTGTGTCCAGCGTTTCGACTGGACGAACGGACCACCGACGGGTCAGCCGGCGAGGCGCTCCACGAGCGCCTTCTCGTCGGGGCCGAACCAGGGCCCGTCGCCAGCGGCCGCGTTCTCCGCCATCCGCTCCGGTCGGGTCGTCGCCGGGATCGTCACGCTCGTCGCCGGGTGGCTGAGCCCGTACTTGAGCAGGGCCTGGGCCCAGGTCGTGACGCCGAACGGACCCAGCGGGGCGAGGACCGACGGGTCGGGGCGGTGGCCGACGAGGCCGCCAGCGGCGAACGGGCGCATGAGGATGACGCCGATCCCCAGGTCCATGGCGAGCGGGAGGATGCGCTGCTCGACGTCGCGTTCGTGGGGGTTGTACGGCACCTGCACCGCGGCGATCCGTCCGCTGCGCATGACCATTTCGAGCTCGGCGAACGCCGACGCCTGCCAGTGCGTCGCGGCGAGGAGGTCGATCTGGCCGGCGTCGCGCCGCCGCTCCAGCTGGTCGAGGCGGGTCGGCCACGCCACGAGGTTGTGGACTTGGAGGACCTCGACGTGGCCGCCGTAGTACGACAGCGACGCGTCGATCTGCCGTTCGGCGGCGTCGTCGTCCGGGGTCCACACCTTCGTCGCGACGATCACGTCGCGGCGGCGGTCGCCCAATGTCTCGCCGAGGATGCGTTCGGCGTGGCCGTACATCGGTGACGAGTCGACGAAGCAGGCGCCGGTGGCGAGGGCCACGTCGGTGACGCGCCGGCGGTCGGCGTCGACGACCCGGACGTCGAACGTCTTGGACGTGCCCATCCCGACGACCGGGACCTCGATGCCCGCGAACGAGCGGTGCTCCACCGCCGCACCCTAGGCCCGGCCGGCGTCGGGAACCCCGGGGTGTCTTGGTGACGTCCAACCGACACCGTCGGCCCGGGACGCCGACGGCACGGAGGGTCGACATGAGACGACGGCGGGGGTTGACGACGGCGTTGACGGTGGGCCTCCCCTTCTGGGTGCTGGTCGCCGGGTGCGGCGGTGGTGGTGGGTCGAGTGATCCGACGTTGCCCGGCGCGGTACCCGTGACGGCCTCGGGGTCGGCGCCGGGCCCGGGTGCCTGGATCGGCGGTCCACCCGACTTCTCGGCGACCGCCGGTGGAGAGCCGGCCGCGGAGGCTGCTCTCGCCGCGGACGCGGCGACGGTGGCGGCGGCGGCAGGCACGGCGACGGTCGCCGACGAGGCGCCGGTGACGCCCGGTCCCGGGCCCGGCGGGCCGGTCGACGTCAGCCCCCTGCGGGCCGGCAACGTCGACGACAACGCCGACTTCGGACGCTTCCTCGACTACCTGGCCCGCATCCGGACGCTCGGCATCGCCACCCGGCCCTTCGACGCGACCGGACGCGTCGTCGTGCGCGTCACTCGTCCGGACGGCGGGCCGGCGGCCGGGGTCGAGGTCACCGTCGCGCCCGAAGGCGGATCGCCGATCGCCACCGTGCGCACGACAGCGGACGGCACGGCCCGCTTCCTGCCCCACCTCTACGGGGACCCGGCGGCCCGCTACGAGCTGCGCGCCGGCGGGGAGGCGGCGATCGCCGACTCCGGTGGTGCGGCGACGTTGGTGGTGGACGCGCCGACGTGGGCGGCGCCGGTGGCCCTCGACGTGCTGTTCCTCCTCGACGCGACGGGCTCGATGGGTGACGAGATCGACCGGCTCAAGTCGACGATCGACACCGTCGCCGAGCGGGTCGGGGCGCTCGACACCGATCCCGACGTGCGCTTCGCGATGACGCTCTACCGCGACCTCGATGACTCGTTCGTGACGTCGACCTACGACTTCACCGGCGACATCGCCTCGTTCCGGGGCGCGCTCGGCAGCGTCGTCGCCGACGGCGGCGACGACTATCCCGAGGCGCTCGACGAGGGCTTCGCCGAGGCGCTCGCCGCGCCGTCGTGGCGGGACCCGGCGACCACGGTCCAGCTCGTCTTCCTCGTCGCCGACGCGCCGCCCCAGGTCACCCGCCAGGTCGACGTGACGTACGTGCAGTCGATCGCCGCCGCGGTCAGCCGCGGCATCAAGGTGTTCCCGATCGCGTCGTCCGAGAGCGACGACCTGGCCGAGGCCGTGTTCCGCCAGATCGCCGTCGCCACCGGCGCGCGCTTCGTGTTCCTCTCGGGTGGGGCCGGCGGCCTCGCCACGGGCGATCACACAGACATCGCCAGCACCGACTACGAGGAGCTGGCGCTGGACGAGCTCGTGATCCGGCTCGTCACCGAGGAGCTGGCCGCGCTCACCGGGACGGCACCGGTCGCCCCGCCAACCCCGACCACGGCACCGCCGACGAACCCGGCCGGCCAGCAGGGTTGACCAACGTCGCGTGCGGCGCACCGCACCCCTCTCAGGAGCCCACCCGGCGCACGAACTCGGTGATCCGAGCGACGAACGCGTCGCGATGGTGGCGCTCGAACTGCTCCCAGGTCGTCAGCGTGCGGGTGTCGGCGACGCGGTCGAGGAAGAGCACGCCGTCGAGGTGGTCGCACTCGTGCTGGAACGTGCCCGCCGTGAGGCCCCGCTTGATCTCGTCGTGGGCGTGGCCGTGGCGATCGAGGTAGCGCACGCGGACGTTGACGTGGCGGAACACGTTGCCGCGCAGATCGGGCACGGACAGGCACCCCTCGTTGATCTCCACCAGCTCGTCGTCGAGCGGCTCGATGACCGGGTTGACCACGACGGTCAGCGGGATCGGCGGCTTGTACGGATACCGCGGGTTGTGGTCGACCTCGATGACGGCGATGCGGACCGGCTCGTGCACCTGGTTGGCGGCGATGCCGGCCCCGTCAGCGTCGTGCATGGTGTCGATCATGTCGTCGATCAGTGCCTGCATCGCCGGCCCGGCCAGCTCCTCGGGCGCCACCTCGCGGGCCGGCCGGCGCAGGACGGGGTGCCCGACGGTCGCGATCGGACGGACGGTCACGGTGCCGTCCACACGATCGGCAACAGCGTGAGCATGTGGAATCCGACGATGTCGCCCGGCTCGGCGGCCCACCCGAGGATGCGGAAGTCGTCGTGGCGAACGTCGATGTCACGCAGTGCGACGTCGCCCTCGATGATCACGCCGCCAGTCTGTCGCCGCTGCGGTCCGCGCGTCAGGCCCGACCCATCGGGTCGGGCTGGAGCGCGACGTCGAAGAGATCGGCGCCCTCGGCGCGTAGTCGCCGATGCGGGCGGTCTGGCGGATGACCGCGTCTCCACCACGGCGCATCCGCGGGGGCGATCGCCGGCGCCACGTCCACCCGGTGCATCACGACGGCGAGAGCAGCCGACGCCACCATGAAGGAGCCGTCGCGCACCGCATCGACGCGCACGCTCGGCACGCCGACATCCTGCCAGCGACCGGCGCCGCCGGGGAGGAGCAGAGGGGTGGGGTGGGCGGGGAGGATCGGAGAGGTGGGCGGGGAGGAGCAGGAGGGCGTGCGGCTATTCGGCCATCGGGATGCGCACCGCCCGCTCGGCGGCGACGTCACGGGCGCGGTCGTAGCCGGCGTCGACGTGGCGGATCACCCCCATGCCCGGGTCGACCGTGAGGACCCGCGCCAGCTTCTCGGCGGCCAGGGCGGTGCCGTCGGCGACCGCCACCATGCCGGCGTGGATCGACCGGCCGATGCCGACACCGCCACCATGGTGGATCGAGACCCACGAGGCGCCCGACGCCGTGTTCACGAGCGCATTGAGCAGCGGCCAGTCGGCGATCGCATCCGACCCGTCGGCCATCGACTCGGTCTCCCGGTACGGCGACGCCACCGAGCCTGAGTCGAGGTGGTCGCGTCCGATGACGACGGGCGCCGACACCGCGCCGCGCTGGACCATCTCGTTGAACCGGGCGCCGAGACGGGCCCGCTCGCCGTACCCGAGCCAGCAGATGCGGGCCGGCAGCCCCTGGAAGGCGACCCGTTCCCCGGCCAGGCGGATCCAGCGATGCAGCCCCTCGTCGTCGGGGAACTCCTCGAGCACGGCCTGGTCGGTCGCGGCGATGTCCGCCGGGTCTCCGGAGAGCGCCACCCACCGGAACGGGCCCTTGCCCTCGCAGAAGAGCGGGCGGATGTAGGCCGGGAGGAAGCCCGGATAGGCGAACGCTCGGTCGAAACCGCCGAGCTCGGCCTCGGTGCGCAAGCTGTTTCCGTAGTCGAACACCTCGGCCCCGGCGTCGAGGAAGCCGACCATCGCCGCGCAGTGGATGGCCATCGACTCGCGGGACCGCTGGACGTAGACGTCGGGCTCGGTGCCGGCCAGCCGCGCCGCGGCGTCGGGCGTCAGGTCGACGGGGACGTAGGACAGCGGGTCGTGGGCGCTCGTCTGGTCGGTCACGATGTCCGCCGGGAACCCACGGTCGAGCAGGTGCGGGAGCGCGGCGGCGGCGTTCCCGAGCAGGCCGACCGAGAGCGCCCGCCGCTCGTCACGGGCGCGGGTGCAGCGGGCGACCGCGTCGTCGACGTCGTCGGCCACCTCGTCGAGGTACCTGGTCTCGAGCCGGCGCCGGATGCGCGTCGGGTCGACCTCGACGCACAGCGCCACGCCGTCGTTCATCGTGATCGCCAACGGCTGCGCGCCGCCCATCCCCCCGAGCCCGGCCGTCAGCGTGATCGTGCCGGCCAGCGTCCCGCCGAAGCGCCGCCGGGCGATCTCGGCGAAGCACTCGTAGGTGCCCTGGAGGATGCCCTGCGTGCCGATGTAGATCCAGGAGCCGGCCGTCATCTGCCCGTACATGGTGAGTCCGGCCGCTTCGAGCCGGCGGAACTCGGACCACGTCGCCCAGTCGGGCACGAGGTTGGAGTTGGCGATCAGCACGCGGGTGCCCACTCGTGGGTCCGGAAGACGCCGACCGGCTTGCCGGATTGCACGAGCATGGTCTCGTCGTCGCCGAGCGTGCGGAGCGTGCGGAGCATGGCGTCGAAGGCGTCCCAGGATCGCGCCGCCCGCCCCGTCCCGCCATACACGACGAGGTCATCGGGCCGCTCGGCGACATCCGGGTCGAGGTTGTTCTGCAGCATGCGGAACGCAGCCTCCTGCGGCCACCCCCGGCAGCTCATGTCGCTGCCACGCGGTGCTCGGACGGGACGGGCACCGGCGCTCACGCGCTCACTGTTCCACAGATCCGGCGCCCGGCGGTGGGCCCGCCCGCCCGCCCGATCAACCCGCCAGGGCCCCGGCGATCTCGATCAGCTCGGCGGCCGGGCGGTCGGACTCGAGGCGGTGCTCGCGGTCCCCGCCGATCCACCAGAGCACGCGGTCGGCGGCGACCCGCCGCGCCGGCGTGTCGAGCACGTGCTCGTCATCGATGAGGACCGCGTAGTCGCCGACGCCGGGCACGTCGTCGACGCGATCCTCCTCGCCGAGGCGCTTGACGACGGTGATGTCGTCGCCGACCTGGCGGACCCACAGCGTCGTGCCGTCGTCCCACGCGAGGAGCACACCACCCTCGGGCGGGACGCCCGCCGCGTCGGGCGCACCGAGGGGGCTCGACGCGACCCGTCCCAGGTCGAGGTCCGTGGCGGCGATCGCCGCAGCGACATCGAGCGGCGCCACGCCGTCGGCGAAGGAGCCCGTGGCGACGGCGTGATCAGTCGCGCTCCACGTCGAGGCCGAACCACCGGGCGACCGCCTCGCGCGCCGGTGCGACGGTGAGGACGACGCCGACGAGGACGCCGACGAGCACGGCGGCCGCGGCGAGGATCCGCCGCGGCGTGGCCACCGACGGTCGGCTCGTCCGGCGGCGGTCGTCGGCCGCTTGGACGGTGATCGAGGCGATGTCGAGCGAGCCCACGCCCGGGACCTCGAGGTCGGCGGCGAGCGATGCCAGGATCGCGTCCAGCCGGTCGTCGGTGAGCGGCTCAGCCATCGCCGCGCTCCAGGTGACTGCGCAGGCGTGTCACGGGCCCGGGCCAGACGCGACTTCACCGTGCCCGGCGCGACGTCGAGGACCTCGGCCATCTCGCTCTCGCCGAGGTGCTCGAAGTAGCGCAGCGCGATCACGGTCCGGTCCTCGACGTCGAGGCGGTTGATCGCGTCGAGGACGCGTTCGCGTTCGAGCCGCGTGATCGCTGCGTCCTCGATCCCGACGTCGCCGCCCCGTTGGCCGCCGGCCCGCATCGCCAGGGCGGCCTGGCGACCGCGGGCGCGCCGGTCGTTGCGGGCCGTGTTGGCGACGATGCGCAGGAACCACGGTCGGAACGGCCGGGCCGGGTCGTAGCGGTCGATCGCCGACCACGTCCGCTCCATCGCCACCTGCACGACGTCCTCGGCGCCCTCGGACGTCCCGAGCACGACCGTGGCGAGGCGGAGCGCGACCGCGGCCTCGTCGCGCACGAGCGCGTCGAAGCGGGTGGGGTCGCAGGGCAGGATCGTCGCTTCATATCGCACCGTGGCGAGCCCACCGATCAGCGGTCGAGCAGGTGGGCGACGAGACGGTCGATCTCGTCGTCGTCGAGGGTGAGCACCGGCATGATCGCGTCCGAGGTGGTCGCCGGACTTCGGAACGTGCTCGGGTTGCGCATCGACTCGCGCAGGTACGCGGCGGCGTCCATGCCCGGGCGCCGCGTCGCCGCCCAGGTGGTCGCGCCGGCCAGCGACGGTCCGACCTCGACCGACGCCAGCGACCCCGGTCCGTCGTGGCACGTCGCGCAGCCCTTGGCGGCGAACAGTCCCGCCCCGTCGAGGGCAGGCGGCGATGCGTCGACCGGTTCACCGGACGCCCCGGCCCGGGCGAGCGCCGCGGCGCCACCGGTGACGGCGAGGACGAGTCCGACGGCGGCGAGCGTCGTCCGCAGGAGCGGAGCGGGCGACCGTGGCGAGTCGGTGCATACCGGACGCGTTGTCCCGCGGGCCGACGAGGGGACGCTCACGCCGCCGGCGCGCCCCCGCGTCGGCGTGCGTCGATGACCAGCACGCCGCCGCACGCCGCTGCGGCGAGTGCGAACACCGGCACGGTCCACATGGGCAGCCAGCCGTCACTGGTCGATGCCGCACTCACTGCTGCGTCCGCGCCGACCGGCACGTCGATCCACTCCTCGGCGACCGCGAGGCCGTTGCGCATCGCGACGCTCAGGGACAGCGGTCCGCCCTCGGGCGACACGTCGATCGTGGCCGTGTAGTGACCCGGCGCGCCCGACGGCGTCGCCAGGACGAAGTGCTCGCCGACCGCGTCCCGCACGGCGACGCCGATCTCGGCATCGGTCCACTCGGCGGCGTGCACCGGGGTCACGCCGTGCTGGAGCAGGCGGAAGCCGATCGTCGCCGGCTCGCCGGGCACGAACGCCGGCAGCGGGTCGAGCGACGCCACCGCCCAGCCGCCCGCGTGGCCGATCGACGGGACGGCGACGATGGCCGCCGCCAGGAGCAGGATGCGCAGGATCGTCCTCATGACATCCCTACACCGCTGGGCGTCACCAGGTTCCCGATCGTGCGCCGAGCGACGCGTCGTGCGAGCGAGGGAACGCGGTGGCTGGGCGTCGACGGGTCGCGCCGTCCCGCGGTATCGTGCGCGCCGATGGTGCCCGATCCCGACGACGAGACCCGCGCGGTGATCCGGGACCAGGCCCGGGAGGTCGGTCGGGGCTGGTCGGGCCCGGACGCCGATCCCGGCTGGGCCCTGGTCGCCGCGCTGTTCGACGCCGTCGCGACGGACGACGCGCTGGTCGCGCTGGCCGCCGAGATCCCGCTGCCCCGCCTGCCCGCGCTGCTGCTCGTCGCCAGCATCCAGCGCGCCGTCGCCGACCACCCCGAGACGCCGCTCGCCCGTTACTACCCCGGCCCGGCCCAGCGCCCCACCGACGCCGGGTTCGGGCTTGCCCTCCGGTCGTTCGTCGACGAGCACGTGGACGACGTACGGCGGTGGTTCGGCCGCTACTACCAGATGAACGAGGTCGGCCGGTCCGTCCAGAGCGTGCTGGCCCTCGGGGTCGTGCAGGCCAGTGCGCCGGGCCGACCGATCGCCCTGGTCGATGTGGGAGCCGGCTCCGGGCTCGGTCTGCACCTCGACCGCTACCACGTCGACCTCGGGGGCGGGCGCAGGTTCGGACCGGCGTCGTCGGCGGTCCGGCTGGTGTGCGCGGTGGACGGCGACGTGCCGGTACCGCCGGGACCTCCGGACATCGTCGAGCGCGTGGGCATCGACGTCGCGCCGATCGATCTCGACGACGTCGATGCCGTCGCCTGGCTGGGCGCATGCCTCCCGCCCGTGCCCGGCGCCACCGATCGCTTGGCCGGCGCCGTCGAGATCACACGGGCGGCGGGCGCGCCGATCCTCGAGGGCGACGGCGCCGCCCGGCTCCCGGGCGTGCTCGCTTCCCTGACGCCCGACGCCGTGGTCGTCGTCGTGGACAGCTACACGGCGGTGTTCCTGGACGAGACGGCCAGGGCGGCGATCCGGTCGACCGTCGAGACGTGCGGTCGTGACGCGGTGTGGATCTCGCTCGACCCGCTCGTGCCCCTGGGGACGGCGGCCCAGCGGTGTGTCCACGGCCTGCCCGTCGATCCCGCGATCGTCGCTCGCAACCGCGCCGGCGGCGTGTTCGCGCTGCTGTCCGTCGTCGGCGCGGTCGGCGGCCGGCGGGTGGACCAGGTCCTCGCCACCGCCCACCCGTCCGGCACCCGCATGACCTGGATCGCCTGACCGGCCAGCTTCGTTCGCTCGCTCGAGGACTCGCTCGGCTCACGGGCCCGCTTCGGCTCGCTCTCGAGGACTCGCTCGGCTCACGGTTCGGTCAGCGCACGGCCTCGCCCATCCCGGCCTCCGCGGCGGCCACCACGCTGCCGTCGTGCACGGCGACCTCGACCGCCGCCAGTCGTGGTGCCAGCCAACGGTCGGGCCCGGGGCCTCCTGCGGCGGCGAGGACGACGTCGGCGCCGCCACCGGTGCCGGCGGCCGGCCGCAGCGGCGCCCGTAGCTGCAGGCCCCAGCTGGCCGCCGTGAGCTCGACGGCCAGGATCCGCGTCAGGTTGGCGACCGCGGTGCGCAGCTTGCGGGCCGCCGACCAGCCGAGCGAGACGTGGTCCTCCTGCATCGCGCTCGTCGGCAACGTATCGGTGCTCGCCGGCACGGCGAGGCGGCGGTTCTCGGCCACCATCGCCGCCTGGGCGTACTGGGCGATCATCAGGCCCGAATCGACGCCGGCGTCGGGGGCGAGGAACGGCGGTAGGCCCCGCGACCGCATCGGGTCGAGCAGGCGGTCGGTGCGCCGTTCCGACAGCGCGCCGACATCGGCGATCGAGATGGCGAGGAAGTCGGCGACGGCGGCGACGGGCGCGCCATGGAAGTTGCCACACGACTCGACGCGCCCGTCGGGCAGCACGACCGGGTTGTCGATGAACGACACGAGCTCGCGCTCGGCGATGGCCCGGGCGTGCTCGATCGTGTCGCGGGCCGCGCCGTGCACCTGGGGTGTGCAGCGCAAGGAGTAGGCGTCCTGGACCCGGTCGTCGCCGTGTCGATGGCTGGCGACGATCGCCGAGCCGGCGAGCAGGGCCCGCAGGTTCGATGCGCTGACGGCCTGGCCGAGTTGTGGGCGCATGCCGACCAGATCGGCGGCGAAGGCGCGGTCGGTGCCGAGCAGCGCCTCGGTCGACATCGCGCCGGCGACGTCGGCGACGCGCAGGAGCACGTCGAGGTCGGTGAGCGCGAGGACGAGCATGGCGAGCATCCCGTCCGTGCCGTTGATGAGCGCGAGGCCCTCCTTGGCCCGCAACGCCACCGGCGCGACCCCGGCCTCGACCAGCGCGGTCGCGCCGTCGACCAGGGTGCCGTCGGCGCGGCGGGCCTCGCCCTCGCCGACGAGCACGAGGGCGGCCGACGCCAGCGGCGCGAGGTCGCCGCTGGCGCCCAACGAGCCGTGCTCGCGCACGACTGGTGCGATGCCGGCGTTGAGCACCGCCAGCATCGTCTCGACGACGACGGCCCGGGCCCCCGAGAAGCCCATGGCCAGGCTGCGGGCTCGCAGCAGCACCATCGCTCGCACGACCTCCCGCTCGATCTCGGGTCCGAGGCCGGCGGCGTGGGACCGCACCAGCGCCAGTTGCAGCTCAGCCGAGCGCTCGTCGGGGATCACGGTGTTGGCCAGCGCACCGAACCCGGTCGACACGCCGTAGACCGGCTCGATGCTGCCGACGAGCTCGTCGACGACGCGTGCGCCGCGATCGATCGCGGCACGGGCCTCGGCGCCGAGCGCCACCGTCCGCCCGCTGCGGGCGACGGCGACCACGTCAGGGGCGGTGACGCCGCGCGCGCCGAGGATCAGCGGGTCGAGGGGATCCGGGTGCTCACGCCCTGCCGGTCCACCCACGGCGTCGACGCTAGTGGCGCTTGACGCCGCCGTACTTCATGCGGGTGTCGGACATCGACGCGACGCGGACCTCCTCGGCGCCGTCGGCGATGCCGGCATCGACGACCTCGCCGATGAACAACGTGTGCGTGCCGAGATCGATCGCCTGGCGGACCTCGCAGTCGAACCAGGCGACGGCATCGACGAAGATCGGTGCCCCGGTCGCGCCGGCCCGCACCGGCCGGCCGTTGAGCGTCATCGCCCCGAGGTCGAGCTCGGCCGGCTTCGAGAACTTCACGAACACCCGCGTGTCGTCGGCCGACCACAGGTTGACCGTGAACGAACCACCGTCGCTGATCAGGCGGTGGGTGACGGCTCCGTTGTCGACCCCGATGCCGAGCAGCACCGGCGCCATCGACACCTGCGTGATCCAGCTCGTCGTCATCCCGTTCCACTCGTCGCCGGCGCGGGACCCCACCAGTGCCAACGCGTTCGGGATCTTCCACGTGGCCCGGTTCACCAGCTCGTCATCGAGCGCCATGGCGGTGAGCCTAGGGGGACGCCCTGATCGCGCCCACCGCCACACGCGTGGCCGCCGGATGCGGCAGGCTGGACACGTGACCGATCTCGACGCCCGGGCCCGCCGCGTCGAACGGCTCCGGCTCGAGCTCGACGACGAGGGCATCTGGCTGCCGTCAGATGCCGAGTTGGTCGAGATGCTCCTGGCCGAGCTCGAGTACGCCCGCCACCCCCATGCCCACGAGGGCGTGGCGCCGCGCTACGGGGCGCTCCTGTCGGCCCGCGCGCCCGCGACCGCGGACATCGGCACGCTCGACCTGATCGACGTCGGCGACGTGCCGATCGACGTCGTGCGCCGCCTCGCCGACGGCCGCTCGTCGTTCGTGGTGCGCACGGTCGGACGGCCGAGCAAGCTCGTCAGCTTCGACCGCACCCGGGAGTACGAGTCGTCCGCGGTCCATCTCGCACTGGGCACGGGTGCCGTGGTGGTGCAACGACTCGGCCTGGGCTGGGTGCGGCTGACGACCCCGGACGGTGTGGCGACGTGGGACGGCATCCACTGGGCGCGCAAGCCGCTGAGCGTCCGGATCGCCGAGCAGGCCGCGCCCAACGTGCCCCACGCCGACCCCGTCGTCCTGTCGAACCTGCTCGAGCTGTGCATTCACTGGCTGGGTGCGGGACGAGTCGGCGCCTCCCTGGTCTGGCGCACCGACGGCGATCCCCACGACCTCGACCACCTGGGCATGGCCGCGTCGGTCCAGATCCCGACGCTCGACATCCGCAAGCGATCGCACTTCGCGCCGCTCCTGAACGCGCTGGCCCAGTACGACCGGGCGACGCTCGTCGACCCCGACGGCCGGATCTCGACCGTCGGGGTGCACCTGCGATCGTCGGAGGCCGTCCGGGCCGAGATCTCCCCGTTCCGAGGCACGCGCCACACCGCGGCGCTGCGCTTCTCGGCCGGTGAGCCGTCGGCCATCGTGTTCGTCGTGTCGTCGAGCGGATCACTGACGGTGTTCCGGGCCGGCGAGCGCATCGACCTCGGCGGGCGCTTGGGCTAGCCCGGCGCCAGCACCGTCCTGGTCCTGATCGCGGTCGCGGTGCGACCAGGTGAGCCGAGCGAGCGGACGAAGGAGCTCGGATCCGGACAGAGACGACGCGGTGTCACGTGGCGAGGAGGCGGCGGGCCAGCAGCTCGACCTCGTGGCGGACGGCGTCGGGCGTGAGCACCTCGAACGGGAACGGCAGACTGGCGAGGTACCGGGCGATCCAGTCGGCGTCGCCACCGATCGTCACGATCGTGGCGGCGGCGCCCGGGTCGCCGGGCTCGATGACCCCGACCGTCGGGCCGATCTCCTCGGCGGCCACAGCGGGCGGGACGTGGAGCCGCACCCGGGCCTGAACGTCGTAGGCCCGCACGGCGACGCCCTCGGCGACGAGCGCGGCGGCGTCGGGTACGGGGCGCGACGTGTTCGGGAACCCGGTCGGCGCCGGCGGACCGATGCGGTCGATGCGGAACGTGCGCCAGTCGTCCCGATCGAGGTCGAACGCGACGAGGTACCACCGGTTGCGCAGCGACACGAGGCGGTGCGGTTCGACGTGGCGGCGACCGGTGCGATCGTCGCCCGTGCGGTAGTCGAAGCGCACGCGCCGCTGGCGGCGGGCGGCCTGGGCGAGGGCCATCAGGATCCCGATGTCGGTCGGCTGGGTCTCGCCCCGGCCGGCGGACTCGACGCGCCCGACCCGGACCGTGACCTCGCCGAGCGTGTCGACGCGCTCGCGCAGCGCGCTCGGCATGACCTGGACGAGCTTCGTCAGGGCAGCCACGGCGGCCTCGCCGAGCATCGGGTCGGCGGTGCGCGACAGCTCCCGCAGGCCGACCGTGACGGCCACGGCCTCGTCGTCCTCGAGCAGCAGCGGCGGCAGCCGCCCGCCCGCCGCCAGCGCGTAACCACCGTACCGGCCAACGGCGCTGTCGACTGGGTAGCCGAGGCCTCGCAGGCGGGTCACGTCGCGCCGCAACGTGCGCGTCGTGACTCCCAGTCGTTCCGTCAACTCGGCCGCTGACCAGGAAGAACGCGACGAGAGGATGACGAGGAGACGGAGCAGGCGGGCCGGCGTGTCGATGTGCACAGCTTTCCACGGAACGAGGACCGGAACTGTCCACAATCATCCGTACGTTCGAATGTGACCCGCTCGACCGAGGAGCTCACCATGTACCTCATCACACTCGACACCGCCCGCCAGCTGGCCGCCGACAAGCACGACCGGCTGACCGCCGAGGCCGCCGGCCGCACCCGCCGGTCGCGCCGTGCCCGCCGCTACCACCCTTCGGTGCCCGGCCGCCCCGCGGCCTGACGCCGCTCAGCGTGAGCGCATCGCCACCAACGCGTGGCCCAGCACGCCGGCGACGACGTCGTCGTGCTGGCGTGACGCCATCGGTACCACCACCCGGCGCGGGAGCGCATCGATCGGCGGGATCGGCGCCGGCGCCTTCAGGAGATCGGCGAGCACGTCGACGACGGGACCGGTCGGCTCGCCGGTCCCGTCGTCCCCGTCTCGCGCCGATCCGCCGATCAGCAACTCGCCAGGTCCGGACCTCCACCGGGCGAGCACGCCCGGCTCGACGGTGATCTCGTCGGCCAGGACGAGGAGCGTGGCCAGGGCGTGCTTGCAGAGCGCACCGTCGTACGTCGCGTCGTCGGGGCACGTGCACGAGGCGACGACGTCGTCGCGGTCGGGGATGAGGCCGAGCAGGGTCTCGGTGTCGTCCGTGCGCCCGACGGCCACCGACGCCACGTACGGCTCGTAGCGCGATCCCTGGATCGTCGCCTGGACCAGGCCGGGCTGGACGTCGATGTCGACGACGGCACCGTCGCGGGCATAGGCCTTGGCGCGCGAGAAGCGGCCCGGGTCGGACATCTCGGCGGCGAGGGCTCGCAGCATGGCCGCCGGCAACCGTCCCGGCGGGTTCGGCCCCAGCGGCTGGCGAGGCCGACTCATGCGGCGATCCCCAGCTCACTCGCAGCCGCAGCCGCAGACTGCCGGTGACCGGCGAGGAAACTGGCACCGCCACCGCAGTCTGCGGGTCTGGTGCGACGGGTCGCGTCCGATCCGCAGTCTGCGGGTCTGGTGCGACGGCGTCGGAGCCGGTGGTCGACACGCTCGCTCACGGGGTCTCCAGGGCCACGAGGTCGCGCAGCTCGGCCGTGGACAGCTCGGACAGCCACGACTCACCGCTGCCGACGACGGCATCGGCGAGCGCTCGCTTCTGGTCGATCAGCGTGGCGATGCGCTCCTCCACGGTGCCCTCGCACACCAGCTTGTGCACCACGACCGTGCGTCCCTGGCCGATGCGCCACGCCCGGTCGGTGGCCTGGTCCTCGACGGCCGGGTTCCACCAACGGTCGTAGTGGATGACCTGGCTCGCCGCGGTCAGGTTCAGTCCGGTGCCGCCCGCCTTGAGGGACACGAGCAGCAGCGGCGGCCCCTCGCCGGCCTGGAAGTCGGCGACCATCGTGCGCCGCCGGTTGGCGCTCACGCCGCCGTGCAGGAACGGCACGTGCAGCCCGAGGTGTTCGGCGGCGTGACGCCGCAAGAGCTCACCCATCTCCCGGAACTGGGTGAACACGAGCGCCCGCTCGCCGACGTCGAGCAGCTCGTCGACGAGCTCGTCGTAGCGGCCCAGCTTCCCCGAGCGTCCGCTGAGGCGCGACCCGTCGCCGAGCACGTGCGCCGGGTGGTTGCAGATCTGCTTCAGGCGGGTCAGCGCGGCGAGCACGAGCCCACGCCGCTTCATCCCCGTCGTGGCTGCGGCATCGGCGAGCAGCTGGTCGACGACGTGCTGGTAGAGCACCGCCTGCTCCTTCGTCAGCCCGGCCCAGGCGACCTGTTCGATCTTGTCCGGCAGGTCCGGGACGAGCTGGCGGTCGGCCTTGGTTCGGCGCAGCACGAAGGGCTGGGTGATGCGACGCAGCCGAGCCGCCGCCTCGCCGTCGCCGTCGCGCTCGATCGGCTTGCTGAACCGGTGCCGGAAGCGTTCCCGGCTGCCCAGCATGCCCGGGTTCACGGCATCGAGGATCGCCCACAGGTCGGCGAGGCGGTTCTCGACCGGCGTGCCCGTGAGGGCCAGCTTCTGGCCGGCCCGCAGGGCCCGGAACGCCTTGGCGGCATGGGTCGCCGGGTTCTTCATCGTCTGGGCTTCATCGGCGACGACGGTCGACCACTCGATCGTGGCCAGGTGCTCGACGTCCCGACCGAGCAGGCCGTACGTCGTGACGACGAGGTCGGCGGCCGCGAGGTCGGAGACGTCGGCGCCGTCCGGCACCTCATCGGCGTTCCTGGCCCGTTCGGCCCCGTGATGGACGACGACGCGCATCGACGGGGCGAAGCGGGCCGCTTCGGCCTCCCAGTTGTGGACGACGGAGAGCGGACACACCACGAGGTGCGGCCCGCGTCGGTCGAGGAGGTGCGCCAGCGTGGTCGCCGTCTTGCCCAGCCCCATGTCGTCGGCCAGGCAGCCGCCGAGGCCGAGACGGGCGAGGAAGCGCAGCCACGACAGCCCGCGCCGCTGGTAGTGGCGCAGCTCGCCGGTGAAGGCGGCCGGTTCGTGCTCCTCGGTCAGCCGCTCGTCGGGCAGGCCCCCGAGGAGCGCGGCCGCCCAGTCGGCGGTTCCGTGGGCGCCGCCCACACGAGCCGTGCCGGGGCCGCCGCTCTCCGGCGCGGCGTCCAGCTCGCCGTCACCGGCCAGGCGCAGCAACGTGATGGCGTCGACCTGCTCGTGCTCGGCGCGGTGGTCGAGCAGGCGTCGCCGGGCCCGGCGCAGCGCCGCCGGGTCGATGCGCACCCAGCGCCGCCCGGTGTGGAGCAGGGTGGCGCCGGCCGTCTCGGCGCGGGCGAGCTCGGCGGCGGTCAGCGAGGCCGGACCGTCGTCGTCGGCCACCACGATGCGCCAGTCGACGATGGCGGTGCGCCCGAACTGGCCCGGGTGGTCCGACGGCGGAGCGGCGACGGTTCCCCGCACGGCGACCCGGCCGCGCACGAGTCGCTCCGGTCCGATGAGCTCGATCCCCAAGCGCTCGAGCACGGCCGGCGCGTGCTCGAGGAAGCGCTCGGCATCCTCGACGGGGAGCTCGAGTCCGGTCGGTTCGTGGGCCGTGGCCAGCTCGGCGGCCTGCTCGACGTGCTCGGCCAGCGCCCCGGCGAGCTCGCTGACCACGGCGGTGAGGGCACCCAGGTGGGCGGCACCGCCGGCGACCTCCACGGCGAGCGGGGACTGGTCCCAGACGTCCTCGGCGCTGCACCACCGACCGGGATCGGCGTCATCGACGACCTCCAGGCGGACCTCCCAGTCCTCGAAGGGGTCGTCGGGCACGGCGAGCCGGACGCGGGGCAGCACCACCGGCTGGCCGAGGGCGCGCCGGTGGTGGCGATCGAAGCGGGTGCCGAGCGCCTCCAGCTCGTCGGGATGAGCGATGGCGCTCCCCGTGATCAGCGGATCGTCGTTCGCCAGCGCGTTGAACACACCCGCGCCGCCGACACCGCCGGCACCCGCGTCGACGGGAGCACGGGCCGCCAGCCGGTCACGGCGAGCCGGCGCCGGGCCAACGCATCGACGAACACGCCGTGGATGTCGGCGACGGCGGTCGGGTCGTGCGGACCGGGCAGGCAGATCGGCGGCATCGACGTCGCCAGCTCGCCCAGCAGCGCACCCAACGCGGCGTCGTCGAGCACGAGCCAACGGGCGACGGGAAGCTCGCGCTCGGTGCGCACGCACGGGGTGACGAGCCCGGCCGCGGCCGTCTCGTCGGCAGCGCGGGCGAGGGCGCCGAACCAGGCCAGGGAGTCGGTGGCCCGGCGCACGTCGATGTCGACGAGCGCCGCCGCCGCCCGCCCGCCCGGCATGCGGCGCGCCGCGGGCCGGATGGCCCGGCCGTCCGGCAGGGTGAGGTCGAACGAGGTGAGGTGCCCGATTCCGGACCACGTGGACGGCCAAGCGGAACCGATGATGGCGCGGTCGAGGGCGTTGGGGAGCGCCGTGTGCTCGCCGTCCCACCCCCAGAGCAGGAGACCGCCCTCGATCCACGAGGCGATGACCGCCGGGCGCGGGCGGGTCGCGGATCGCCGGTCGTCCTCGCCCGACAGGCGGCGCGACGACGACCACCGCGGGCGCAGGCTCGGCATCGCTGCCGACCCTACCGAGGGGGTGTCAGCCCCGGGCGGCGAGGACCTGCGTCCAGTACGGCGTCCCGTCGGCGGCGTACGCCACGCCGACCCCGATCTCGGTGTAGTTGCCGTTCAGGATGTTCTGGCGGTGACCGGAGCTCCCCATCCAGCCGCCCATCACCGACGGCGGGTCGGGGTAGCCCATCGCCACGTTCTCGCCCCAACGGGACCACGCGTAGCCCTGGGCGCCGATCCGAGCCCCGGCGTCGGTGCCGTTGCACCCCGCGTGCGACATCGTGTTCGTCGACGCCTGGTACGCCGCGTGGGCCTGGGCCGCGTTGACGAGTGCCTGGTCGAGGGCCAGCGGGGCCAGCCCGTTCGCCGAGCGTTGGTCGTTCGTCAGGCCGACGACGGCCTGGATCGGCCCACTGATCGTCGTGCCCGCCGCCGTCAGGCAGCCGGCGGGCGGCGGCGGCGTGCACGCCGGCGCCGGGGCGCACTGGCCGATCGCGACCGCGGTGGTGAGGCCGAACGCGCCGAGCTTGACCGTGGTGCTGCGCCGCAGGCGCTCGTGCCAGGGCCGGGCGGCGGTCGCGGCTCCCGCTGCCGGTGGCTGCGGGAGCGGGCCGTCGTCCGGTGTGCGCACGGCGCCGGTTCGCCATGACGGTGTCGTCCGTCGTTCCATCGTGGCTCCTCCTCGATCGTCGATCCGCTCCGCCGTCCGGATCGCGCTCGCCGTCGCCCGCGTCCCGCCCGTCACACAATCGCAGAAGTCGGGTCTGCGCAAATCCGTCGCCGGGTGCGCCGAGCGAGCGAGCGACGTCGATCCGCCTCACGTCACGTTGCCCATCCCACCTGGACCGACACCGAGCCCGACCAGGAGCGTGGCCGCGGCGGCCGCGTCCTCGGCGGCGGCGACGGCGAGCATCCGGCGCGCCGCGGCCCGGACGGCGAGCGATCGGGCCTGCTCGAACCGGGCGCCTGACTCCCTCGCCAGCGCGACGGCCTGGTCGGCGGCGACGCTGGCCGCCGTGGCATCACCCCCAGCCAGCAGCGCCTCGGCCCGCACCCGCAGGACGCCGACCATGACGAATGGGTCGGGGGAAACCCGCAAGCGGAGCTCGGCCTGCTCGGCGAGCGTCAGCACCTCGGTCGGACGGTCGGAGGCGATCTCGCACTCGGCCAAGCGCACCAGCGCTTCGGCGACGTAGCTCGATGCGTTGATCGACTCGAACTGGCGACGGGCCTCGTCGAGCAACTGGCGGGCGGCGGCCAGCTCGCCCAGGCGCAGCCGGGCCCGGCCCAGGTTGCCGATGGCGATCGCTGCACCGAGCGTGTACCGAGCGCTCTCGAAGGCGTCGAGGGCGGCGTCGAACAGGTCGATGGCGGCGCCCACCTGCCCTCGGTCCGACAGGATCTCGCCGACGTTGTTCGCCGCCGTGGCGTCGAGCACGACGTCGCCACAGCGTCGACCGAGGTCCCGGCTGCGCTCGTAGTGGGCGAGGGCGGCATCCCAGTCGCCGGCGAAGTAGGCGGCGAAGCCCAGGTTGTTGGCCAGGTTGGCCTGCTGGAGCAGGTTGCCGGAACGCTCCAGCAGCTCGACGGCCCGATCGGTCGTCTCCTGTGACGGCACACCGAGCGTCAGCTCGACGACGGCGAGCAGGTAGTAGGCGTGGCCGAGCGCCCCGTGGTCGCCGGAGGCCGTGGCGTGCTCCACCGCCCGGCGGCACCACGCCCGCGCGTCGACGGCGTTGCCCTGGCGGTAGCGCACGCCGGCGTAGGCCACCTCGAGCTCGGTGAGCTCGGCCAGCGACCCGGCCGCCGGGTCGGGCGCGGCGCCGCCCAGCAGGCGGATCGCCCTGCTGTACCAGCGCAGCGCGTCGCTGTAGGCGCCGGCGTGCTCGCGCAGGACGCCGACCTTGCGGTGCAGCCGGGCGGCCGTCCGCACCGCCGTCTCGTCGCGCTGGCGGGCCGGCGTGGCCGCTGCGGCGCCGACGGCTCGGCGGGCGTCGGCGTAGGCGTCCGCGGCGCCGTCGTAGTCGGCCGTCAACTCGAGGACGTCGCCGAGCGCCTCGGCGAGGGCGGCCGTCTCGGTTCGGCCGACCGTCGGCAGGTCCGCGGAGCTCGCCAATGCGCGTCGGTAGAGCTCGGCGGCCTCGGCGTTCGCGTAGGCGTGCTGGGCCGCCGTCGCCGCCGTCGACGACCACCGGAAGGCCCGTGGATGGTCCTGGCCGCGCCAGAAGTGCAGCGACAGGACGGCCGCTTCGGCCCCGTGGTGCTCGAGGTCGTGACCGATCGCGAGGTGGATCTCCCGGCGCCTCCGGAACGACAGGCCCTCGTACGCCACCCGCTGGTACATGCCGTGCTGGAACCGCAGCCGGCCCGGTCCCGACGCGACCGAGGAACGGCGCCAAGCGTCGCCAGGCATCGGCGCGGTTGACCAGCTTCGTCCCCAGCACCCGTCCCAGCATCGGCAGGTCGACCTCCATGCCCGACACCGCCGCCTCTCGCAACAGCAGGCGATCCCGAGCGTCGAGGTCGTCGATGCGGCGGGTCACGAGGCTCTCGATGGTCGAGGGCAGTGAGTCGATCTCGCCGGTCGCCTCCGCAGTGTCCACGAGGTTGGCGAGGAACAGTGGGTTGCCGCCTGATCGACCGGCGAGCACGTCCAGCCGGCGGTGATCGACGCGGCCGCTCGACGCCGAGGCGGCGAGCTGCCTCGTCTCGGACGTGTCGAGCGGAGCGAGCCGGACGATGGTGGCACCGTCGGCCCACGCCGGCACGTCGTGGCCGCTGACGAGCAGGACCACGAGCCGGGGGCGCTCGGTGACGTCGGCGACGATCGTGGCCAGCAGCTCGGCCGAGGCGTCGTCGACCCACTGGGCGTCGTCGATCACGACCAGGGCCGGACGGTCCAACACCCGGTCGATCACCGTGGCCGTCGAGCGACGCAAGCGGGCGCTGCGGAACTCCTCGGCCAGCTCGTCCACGTCCCGGGTCGGCGCCGCCGGGACCCCGAACACGGCGGCCAGCAGCGGCAGCCACGGCAGCTCGTCGGGGGCGACGGCGGCGATCCAACGGCGCAGCGCATCGCCCGTCGCCGTCGGCTCGACCTCCGGCTCGAACTCACCGAGGCGTCCCAGCATCGTGCGCACCAACGCGTACGGCACGGTGGAGGAGTACTCGTCGGCGGCGAGGTCGAGCACGTCCAGATCGGGTCGCCGGCGCTGCAGTTCCACGAGGAGGCGGGACTTGCCGATGCCGGCATCCCCGAGCAGGACGAGCACCGAGCCGCGCCCGGCCAGGGCGTCGTCGGCGGCCCGCTCGAGGTCGGCCAACTGCTGCTCGCGGCCGACGAACGGGAGGTCGTGGAGCGCCCCTCGGGGCTTGCGGTCGGCGACCGCGCCGACCACCGATGCCTCGACCAGCGACACCCGGTTCTTCACCTTGAACGGCTCGAGCGGCTGCTCCTCGAAGCGGGTGTCGGACCAGTCGAGCACCGCTCGCGAGGCGACGATCTCGCCGTCGCCCGCCCCCTGCATCAGCCGGGCGCTGAGGTTGACGGCGTCGCCGACCACGGTGAAGCCACGCCGCTCCGACGAGCCGACGAACCCGGAGTAGATCCGGCCACGGTTGACGCCGGCGCGCAGGCGGAGGTCGCCGCAGACGTCAACGACCTGGCGCACCGTCCGCAACAACCGCTCGTCGTCGTGCCCCGATGACGTCGGCACGCCGCCCGTGAGCATGAAGCCGACCGCGTTCGGCGCGTTGTCGCTGCTCAGGAACTGCGTGCCCCAACGCTCGGTCGCCTCGTCGATGGCGTCGGTGACGCGCGCGAGCATCGTCGCGACAGCGCGTCCGGGCCGTCGGCGGCGAGCAGGTCGTCGGTCCCGGCGATGGACAGGAAGCTGATCGCGCACTGCCGGTGCTCGCCGGGCAGGTCGCTCGAGAGCAGCGCGCGCTGGGCGGCCGGCACGTAGTCGGCGAGGTCGGGCACCGCGCCCGCCTCGGCGACGCCGGCGCCGGCGGGGGGCCGTCCATCCGCCGCAGCATCCGACCGAGGCGGTCGCCGACGGGGCGGCGCCCGGCGAGGACCGAGGGCGGCAGCGCGGCGGCCAACTCGCCGCTGACCACCGTCTGGCCGGGGTTGGCCACCTTCTCGCATCGCAGGACCTCGCTCGCCGCGTCGCCGCAGACGACGAGCTCGCGGTGGCGGCCGGCGGTCATCAGGAACGTGAACAGCCCGGTGTGGGCACCGATCGACATCCGCAGCCGCACCTGCGTGCCCGTGCTGGCGGCGAACGGGCGCTGGAGCGCGGCGTGCATGTCGAGGCAGGCCGCCGCTGCTCGGGCTCCGTGACCCGGGCCCTCGAACAGCACGAGCACGCCGTCGCCGACGATCTTCAGGACGTCGCCGCCGCGGGCCGCGGCCGCGCCGATCACCGACTCGAAGCACGCGTTGATGAGGTCCGTGAGCTCCTCGGTCCCGGCCGGGCCGAGCTCGGCGAGCTGCTCCGACAGCCGGCTGAAGCCGGAGATGTCGGCGAACGCCATCGATCCCGCGACGTGCCGCCACGTGGTCTCCGGCTCGCGAGCAGCCCACTCGATCGTGAGCCGCGGGACGAGCGGCACGAGGCTCGCCCGGCGCACCCGAGTTGTTCTAGCGCAGTGGCCCGTGAAACGAGCCTCGGCTCACACGAGTCGGAAGTCGGCGGCGTGGATGGTGCCGTCGTTCAGGGCGATGCGCAGCTGGTAGCACCCCGCCTGCTTCGGGGTCGTCCACGCGTGGACCATGAAGAGCAACGCGTCGGTCACGCCACCGGGCGAGCTCACCGGCGTTGCGAACGTCGACGAGGTGCACGACGTCCGCTTGGCGTACGTGATCGAGGTCACCGCGCTGACGTCGCGGATCCGCCGTCCCTTGCCGTCCAGCATGTTGAACAGGATCGGGTACTGCCAGCCCGCCTTGCCCAGGTTCACCAGCGGCGGGTTGAGGATCGGGAGGTAGAACCCACTCCACAGGTAGCGGACCGTGTACGGCACGACGACCGTCGTGGTGTTGCCGACGGCATCGGTCGCCGTCGCCGTCACCGACTTCGCACCGAGCGTCGAGGTCGCGATCGTGCCGACCGTGCACGAGGCAACGCCACTGCCGGCGTCCGTGCACGAGGCGTCCCCGAGGAGGTCGTCACGGATGATCACCGTCCCGCCGGCGACCGGGTAGCGGACGTCGATCGTCGGATCGGCACGGTCGATGCGGTACGGCCCGTACGGCCCGGCGGGAGCGGCGCAGTTGCCGCTGACGTCGCACACCGTCGCTGCCGGCGTCATGGCCTGATCGGTCGCCGTCCCGTCGGGGACGGACGTCGAGAGCGTGAACGACGCCTGGGCAGGGTCGGCGAGACCACTCCCCGTGTCACCGGCCGTGCAGGCGACGGTCACGTCGCCGGCCGACCACGGCGCGTTCGGCCCACTCGGCGGCGCGCTGCACGTCACCACGGGGGGATCGGTGTCGGTCGCGACGGGCGGCTCGATCACCACGACGACCTCGATCGAGGTGCTGGTCCGACCCAGGGCGTCGACGGCCGACGCGGTGACCGTCGTGGTGCCGGGGGCGCTGAGCCGCAACGTCGCCGCCGCACCATCGACGACGACGGCATCGGACGGTTGGGCCCCGGTCGCCGACCACGTCAGCGACCGGACGCCGATGCCGGCGTCGACGCCGAGGAGGCGGACCTCGACGTCGCCGGGCGACGGGGAGGTCGTCGGCGTCGTCGTGGACCCGATGCTCGGCACGTCGGTGTCGATGCGCACGACGGCCCGCTCGGTGGTGCCGTCGCCGGCGGTGGCGACGACGTCGTAGGCGCCGTCGGCGTCGAGCATCAGCGGCCCGGTGGCCGGCGTCCCGTTGACCGACAGGCCGACCGGGCCGTCACCGGCGAAGGGAGCCGCGCTCACCGTCACCGGGCCGGTGTACCACCCGCTGGCGTCGAGCGGTCCGCTCGCCGTGATCGTCGGCGGACCGACCGGCACCGAGCGGAAGTACTCGCCCTTGTTGCTCGACCGGGCGACGTTGTTCCCGCCGTCCACGGCCTGGGTGAAGAAGTCGATGGCGGTGATCGACGGACTGATCGGGACGTCGGCACCGAACGTGCCGTCGCCGAGCGGCTCGAGCAGGACCTGCACCCAGGTGCCGGGCACCGCCGCGTTCGTGTAGAGCACCGACACCAACTCGACGCCGTCAGGATCGGCGACCTCGGCCCGCAGGACGAGGCGGCCGCCGCCGTCGACGACGGCCACCGACCGGCTGATCTGGGGGGCGACGCCGTCGCCGGTGCCGTCGGTGGGCGCGTAGAGGGCGAGTCCCTGGATCGTCGTGAACAGCCGCTGGGTGCCCCCGCCGCCCGGGTCCGTGGGATCGCCCAGGAACTGGCCGGGGATCAGCACCGCCTGGTCGCGCGGACCCGTCGGGGAGTCGTACCGGCTCACCGACTGCAGCGCGGTCGGGAACGACGTCGTGCTCGTCGAGACCTCGGGCGCCGTCGCACCGAGGTCGACGGCCGGCGTGAAGTAGACGGGATCGGGCAACGCCCGGTCGGTGGAGGACAGCCCAGTGAGGAGCACGCCTCGGAGGTCCCGGCCCGTCTGGGTCAGGTCGACGATGGCGCGGGGTTGCACGGGCTGGTCGGGGGTCGTCAGCGTGTCGCCGAGGTACGACCAGTAGTTGCCGCGCTCGGTGGTCACCTCGCGCAGGTCGGTGTCGATCGCCGCCGTGAGGCTGACGGCGGCGGCCTCGAGGCCGGTCGACGGATCGGTGGTGATCGGTGGCCCGTCGGGTGGCGTGACCGGTGTGCCCTCACCGATGCGGAGTTGCGGCAGGCCGTACATGACCACCTGGGAGACGACCTTCTCGTCGAACGGCGTGATGACGGACGTGGCAGCGACGTACTGCTGCTTGGCCAGCGCCATCGCCTCGCCGACGCTCAGCGTGCCGTCGAGCGAAGCGGCGAAGCGCCGCATGACGTCCTCAGTGGCGCCCACGACGGCGTCGTCGCCGTAGCCGTAGCCGGTGTTGCCGGCGAACACGGCGCCCAACCCGGAGATCGTCTGGGCCCAGTCGGCCTGGCGCAGGCCGCCCACCGTGATGTCGCTCACCGAGAGGCCGGCGTGGCACCCCATCGAGAAGAGGATCGAGCCGTCGAGGCCGGCGGCGGTGTCGTCGCCGATGTCGGTCAGCGTGTAGAGCTCGTCCTGCACCCCGGCGCGGTCCTGATCGGCCGGGAGGGCGTGGGCGTGGTCGAAGTGGGCGTTGACCGAGGCGACGTCTGGTCCGGCGTTGAGGTCGCCTTCGAGCTCGGCGGCGGTCCAGGTGTCGCCGATCAGCGTGTCGGCCGTCAGGCCGTTCGCGGTCAGTGCCGCGGCGACCGAGTCGGCGCCGTCGCTCAGGAAGTCGTACCCCGTCGACAGTGCGGTCGTCGGGTCGAGGCGACCGTCGAAGCGCACGTAGTTGTCGAGGGCGGTGACGATCTCCTCGGGCGCCTCGACCAGGCGGCCGATGGCGACCGTCGGGACGAACAGCTCGCGCGTCCCGACGCTCAGCGGGTGGGCATCGGCGTACGGGTCGTCGGACAGCAGGTAGCCGAGGGCCAGAGCGGCCGTCAGCGGGCTCTGGGCGTCGCCGACCTCGGGTGCGTAGTCGCGCTCGTTGGAGTAGACGGTGGCGTCGCGCACGCGGGCGAACGGGATCTGGTCGTCGTTGCCGACGAGCACGATGTGGGCGATGGTCGGGTGGTCGTCGACCACGGTGTCGATCGCGGCGCCGATGGCCGTCACGACGCCGTTGGCCGCCGACGGGCTGCACGGGGAGGCGTCCCACGCCGAGGTCGCCGCCTGCACGCCACCGAGGGAGGAGACGTCGAGGACGCCGGCCACCTCGGTGCCGAAGCGGTCGGCCCCGCCCGCCCCCGGGCCCTCGTTCACGGCGGCGGTGAGCCGGTCGACGGCCGACGTGACGTCGCCGCCGTCGGGGATCGCGTCGCTCGAGGGGTAGATCGTGGCCAGGCGCTGGCGGTCGACGACGAACAGCGTCGTCATGCCCTCGGGGAGCGTGGTGTCGAGGTCCGGCAACGTCGGCGGCACCGGTCGCTGGATCGCCGGGCAGGCACCCGAGAAGCGCGGTGCGGTGAGCGTCGCCCGTAGCGCGTACGGCCGGGCGCTCGTCGCATCCTGGTAGCCGGTGATCCTCACGAGGTAGCGGCCGGCGTCGAGCGGGGTGGTGTCGATGCGCTCGTCGGTGGGGCCGCGGTTGACGCTCACGCCGACGAGGGCCATGTCCGGCGGCGGCGTGATGTCGATGTCGTCGAGCGGCGCGACGGCCGGCACCGTGCCCTGGGCGAGCAGGCTGCGCCCACCGTCGGCGGCTGGCGGGACGGCGCCCTCGGGCGCCCCGCGCAGTCGCGTCGCGCCAGGCCCGAACAGCACGGCGTCGAAGTCGACGTCCAGGTTGGAGAGGATCAACGACAGCCGCTCGCCCTGGGCGACGTCGACGGCGAACCAGTCCTGGTCCCCGGCCGTCGCGACGTGCGTGAGGTAGAGGGTGTCCGGGTTCAGCGCGGTCGCGGTCGCCGGCGTGTCGTTGACCTCGAAGGCCTCGGCGACGACCTGGTCGACGCCGTCGGCGACGACGGTCAGCGGGTTCCCGTCGACGACCGTCGTGAGCGTCGCCTGGGCTCGCCCGGCGGTGCCGACGGCGAGCGGGACGAGCGCCTGCAGCTCGACGCGGGAGCTGCCGCCCCGCGGTTCGAGGACCGCGTCGACGGTGCGGCGGTCGGGCCCGACGCTGGTCGAGCGGATGGCGCCGTCGAACGTCATGCTGCCCTCGACGTATCGGAAGCCGGCCGGCAGGCGCACGGCGAGCTGGTAGTCGGCCGATGCCTGTGACACCGCGGCGATGTCGAGCACGAACGTCACGGCACCACCGTCACCGGCCAGCTCGTCGGCGGCGCCGTCGAGATCGAGGTCCTCCCACGGGTAGTCCCCGGGCTCGACCACGCCCTGGAGCAGCGAGCCGAGGGTGAGGAGCTCGAGCACGTCGGGCGGCAGGAGGGCGAGCAGCTCACCGATCGTGAGGTCCTCCAGCGCGGCGTCGAGCTCGGGCCAGCCGTCGAGGTCGGCGGTGCTGCCGATCAGGTCGGCGAGGTCACCGATGCCGAGGTCACCGAGCAGGATGTCGCCGAAGCCGGCGGCGGTGGCGAGGTCGGCCAGGACGGCGTCCCCGTAGTACCCCAGATCGCCCAGCGTGAGCTGCTCGAGGTCGGCGATGCCCCGGAGGTCGGCCAACGTCGCGTCGGCGTACTCCCCGAGGTCGCCGAGATCGGCGCCGGCGACCAGCGCGCCGGCCGTGGCCGCGTCGCGCAGCGTGGCGGTGGCGCAGTCGATCAACGTGCAGTCGACGACGCTCGCGATCCTGGCCAGCGGGATGCGGGCGAGCGGGATGCGGGCCAGCGGGGAGTCGACGAGGTCGATGCGAGCGAGTGGGATGCGGGCCAGCGGCGAGCTGGCGTAGTCGATGCGGGCGAGTGGGATGCGGGCCAGCGGGGACGCCGCGAGGTCGATGCGGGCGAGCGGGATGCGGGCCAGCGGGGACGCCGCCAGGTCGATGCGGGCCAGCGGGATGCGGGCCAGCGGGATGCGGGCCAGGGGAATGCTGGCCAGGGGGATGCGGGCCAGCGGCGTGCCTGCGATGTCGATGCCGGACAGGTCGATGCGGGCGAGCGGGATGCGGGCCAGCGGGGACGCCGCGAGGTCGATGCGGGCGAGTGGGATGCGGGCCAGCGGGGCGTCGGTGAGGTCGATGCGGGCCAGCGGGGTCGAGCCGAGCGGGATGCGGGCGAGCGGGACACCCTGCAGGCTGATCGACAGGAGGGTGGTGTCGGGGTCGGTGGGGTCGATGTCCCCGCCGGGTCCGCACGACAGCGACGACTGGTCGGCCGGCAGGTTGGGCACGATCGCCGCGCACCAGTCCCCGCCGATGTCGATGCGGGCGAGCGGCACGTTCGCGTACGCGATCGCAGCGAGCGGGATGCTGCCGAGCGGTGTCGACGTCAGGTCGAGGTCGCCGAGGGCGATCTCCGCGAACCCGGGTGCCGGCGGGTCGAGCGCGACGACCTCGCCGAACGTGACGTTCTGCAGCGGCACGCCGTCGAGCGGCGTCCCCTCGAGGACGGCCGGCCACCCGCCGTCCTTGTCGAGCGGGATGGTGCTGAGCGCGATGCGGGCCAGCGGCGCGGCGCCGAGCGCGATGCGGGCGAGCGGCAGGTCAGTGAGTGCGATGCGGGCGAGCGGTGTCGATGCGAGGTCGGCCGCCTGGAGCTCTTGGGCTTCGATCGACGGGGCCAGCGTGCCGTTCGCCAGGGGCTTCGACTTCACGGCGCTCGGCGGGAGGTCGGCGAGGGCGATGCTGGCCCCGGCCGCCGTCGGGGCCGTCGACGACGGGAAGAGCTGCATCGAGATGCCGGTCGCTTCGACGGCACCGGCGTCACAGGCGGGCCCCGCCGGCCGGTTGCGGCCGAGCACGTCGACCGTGACCTCCGTCGTGCACGCCACGGCGTCGACGACCGGCGACGTCAGCTGCGGCGCGGCGACGGGGACCGAGGTGAGCGCGTAGATCTCGCCGTCGTTGGGAACGTTGGCGTCGACGATGGCGCCGAGCTCGGCGTCACGGCCGTCGAGCGGCGGGCCGGCGTCGACGGTGCAGCCGGCCCCGAACACGACGCCCTCCGTCGTCAACGGGCCGGCGCACTCGCCGGTCGCCCCGCCCACGAGGTTGCCGGCGAGGACCGAGTCGGCGACGACGACGGCGCTGTTGATCGTGTCGACGTCGAGACCCCCGGCATCGGCGAAGACGGCGCTCTGGTTGCCGGCGATCGTCGTGTAGCGGGCCCGCAGCGCCACGGCCGTGCCCGGGTGGCTGCCCGAGACGTGGACCGCCCCGGTGCCCGACGACGTGTTGTCCAGCACGCTGACGTTCGTCAGCCGGAGGGCGTCGTTGCCGACACCGATCGTGTTCTCGACCTCGAGCCCGCCACCGAAGTCCGCCGTGTTCCCGGCGATCGTCACCCGGTCGAGGTCGACCAGTGAGCACTCGCAACCGAGTCCGCCGCCGAACGTCGCCGTGTTGGCGCGGATGAGGCTGTTCGTGATCGTCGACGTTGCGTCCTCGCCGATGAAGATCCCGCCGCCGCTCGAACCGATGGCGCCCGTGTTGTTGCGGACCGTGAGCTCGTCAGCGGTCAGATCGATGCCGCCCGTGACCGAGATGCCGCCGCCCTGGCGGAAGTTCGCGTTGCCCTCGATGACGACGCGTTGCAGCGCGACGGTGCCGCGACCCGGGCTCGAATCGGCGGCGAGGCCGCCGCCGGCGCCGGTGGTGTTGCCGCCGCGCAGGCGGCTGTCGCGGATCGTGAGGGCGTCGCCGCAGCACATCTCGGCCCGCACGACCCCGCCGTCCTGCTCCCCGGCGGCGCCGACCAGGTCGAGGCCGACCAGGGTCAGCCGGCTGCCTTCGAAATCGACGACGTTGCCGACCGAGGCGCTGATCATGGGCGGCACGGTGAGCGCCGGGCCAGCCGAGATCGTGACGTCGTTGCGCGTGTCGAGGTCGCCGCACCGAGCCGAGTTGTCCTCGTCGCAGTGGTAGGTGCCGTTGGCGACGTCGTCGAGCGCAACGGTCGGCGTGGCGATGACGACGTCGTCGTGGTCGTCGAACGCGTTGGCCTCCATGACGGCGGCGCGCAGCGTGCAGTTGCCAGAGGCGTCGGCGCAGATCCCGTCGCCGGTGACGTCGTCCTGGGTGTCGCCGGGCGCGTTGGCGGTGAACGTGAGGGGCGGCTGCACGACGCCGGACTCGGTCGGACCGTGGTCGCAGGGCGCCTCGCGGATCGCCCCCGACGCGTCCTGCGTCGTCTGGCACGGGGCCAGGCCGGTCAACGTGCCGCCGAGCGTGAGCACCGGGAGAGTGGCGCCGGACCCGGTGCGCAGGCCGTGCCAGCTGTCGTCGTAGACCTGGTCGAACACCGGCGGGTCGGTGATGACGGTGCCGGCGCCGGTGGTGGTGCAGGCCAGCGGGTTGACGATGGCCGACTGACCCGGCGGTACCGCCACCGGGTCGCCGACGCAGGTCCCGGCGACGATCGAGCTGGTCAGGGAGAACCCGGTGTCCCCCGTGTCGACGAGGGAGTTCGGGCCACCGCGGACGGTGGTGTGGACGAGCGAACCGCCCGTGCCGACGAGGCCGCCGCCGACGTTGTCGGCGATGGTCGCGTTCGTGGCGCTCACGTTGCCACCGCTGCGCACGGCGCCGCTCCCGACGATGGTGTTGCTGTTCTCGACGACGGACACGTTCTCGAGGAAGAGCTCGTGGACGAACTCGGCGCAGCTGCAGAGGATGGCCGCGCCCATCGCGGCCGAGTTGGTGTCGAACGTCGAGCGGCCGATGGCCACGCTCGAGGTGGCGCGAGGCGAGACCCACACGCCACCGCCGTCCCCGGTAGCCACGTTGCCGGTGAAGCTGGTGCGTTCGACAACCAGGAACGAGGACGTCGCCTCGAGGCCGCCGCCGTTGCCCCCGGTGGCCGTGTTGCCGTGGAAGTCGCTGTTGTCGACGGTGAGGTTCCAACCCTCGACGTGGACACCACCGCCCGACTCGGCCGAGTTCTCGAAGACCTCGACGTTCCGCAACACGACGCCGCCCGACGCGAACAGGCCGCCGCCGGCCGTCACGCCCCCACCGCCGGTGAGCGCGACGCCGGTCATCGTCAGGATGGTGTCGGGCGCGCCCTCGTACCGCATGACGCCGAACGTGGGGGTGGCCGCCTGCACGAGGACGCGCCGGCCGGGGGACAGGGACCCGCGGATCTCGATCGAACGGCCGGGGATCGCCGGGATGTCGAGGGTGCTGCCGGTGACGATCGTCGACCCGACGGGCAGTCCCGTGAGGTCGACGACGATGTCGTCGAAGTCGGGGACGGTGAGGAGGCTGGCGCCGACCTCGAGCGCGGCCCGCAGCGTGCAGGCGCCGCCCGCCGTGCTGGAGCAGACGCCCGGCGTGCCGTCCCACGGCGCGTCCGACGTGTTGGTCACGATGTAGGTCTCGAGCGCCGACGCCGTCGGCGGCGCCGTGCCCACCGCGACCGTGGTCGCCCCGATGATCAGCGCGGTGGTCAGCAACCACGCGCCGCGAGTGCCTCGCAGCATCCTGGATCTCCCTCTCGTGCCACCTCGCCCGGTGGCGGCAGCCGTCACCCTAGATCAGGTTGCCGGTAACCACTGTCACCGCGGTGACACAGTGCGCTGGTTCCGCCGTCGACCAAAGTTGATACGAGTGCGACTCAACTTCCTTGCACGGCGATAACCTGGCCGGCATGGCGCTGGACCCCAAGAAGTGGACCCTGAAGATGCAGGAGGCGATGGCGGCGGCCATCGACCAGGCGAAGGCCAACTCCAACCCGGAGCTGACCCCCGACCACGTGTTGGTCGCCGTCACGTCGCAGGAGGACACGATCGTCCCGGCCGTGCTCGGCAAGCTCGGACAGGCCCCGCTGATGGTCCGCAACCGGGCCGAGGACGCCGTGGCGAAGCTGCCCAAGGCCTACGGCGGCGACGAGCCGCGCCTGTCGCGGGAGCTGAACCAGGTGTTCGAGCGGGCCCAGCAGTTCCAGAAGGACCTGCGCGACGACTACCTGTCGGTCGAGCACCTCGTGCTGGCGATGAACCAGCGGCTCGGCGTCGGGACCGAGGAGCTGCTGCAGGTCCTCCAGGAGGTCCGCGGCTCGCACCGGGTGACGTCGCAGAACCCCGAGGAGCAGTTCCAGGCGCTGGAGCGCTACGGCCAGGACCTCACCGCGCGAGCCCGCGAAGGCAAGATCGACCCCGTCATCGGACGTGACGACGAGATCCGCCGCGTGATCCAGGTCCTCTCGCGCCGCACGAAGAACAACCCCGTCCTCATCGGCGAGCCCGGCGTCGGCAAGACGGCGATCGTCGAGGGCCTGGCCCGACGGATCGCCGACGGCGACGTGCCCGAAGGCCTCAAGGGCAAGCGCCTCATCGCCCTCGACATCGGGTCGATGCTGGCCGGCGCCAAGTACCGCGGCGAGTTCGAAGAGCGGCTGAAGGCCGTCCTCAAGGAGATCACCGACGCCGCCGGCGAGGTCGTCACGTTCGTCGACGAGCTGCACACGATCGTCGGCGCCGGCGCCGCCGAGGGTGCCATGGACGCCGGCAACATGATCAAGCCGATGCTGGCCCGCGGCGAGCTGCGGATGATCGGTGCCACCACGCTCGACGAGTACCGCAAGCACATCGAGAAGGACGCCGCCCTGGAGCGGCGCTTCCAGCAGGTGTACGTCAGCGAGCCATCGGTGGAGGACACCGTCGGCATCCTGCGTGGGCTGAAGGAGCGCTACGAGGTGCACCACGGCGTGCGCATCCAGGACTCCGCCCTCGTCGCCGCGGCGGTCCTGTCGAACCGCTACCTGACCAACCGCTTCCTGCCCGACAAGGCGATCGACCTCGTGGACGAGTCGGCCAGCAAGCTGCGCATCGAGATCGACTCGATGCCCACCGAGATCGACATCGTCGAGCGCCGGATCCTGCAGCTCGAGATCGAGCAGCTCGCGCTGGAGAAGGAGTCCGACCCTGCTTCACAGACGCGACTCGAAGCGTTGGTGGAGGAACTGGCGGTCCTCAACGCCGAGTCGGCCGAGATGAAGCGGCACTGGGAGGCCGAGCGCGAGGCGATCGACGCCATCCGCACGTTGAAGGAGGAGCTCGAGCAGCTGCGCACGCAGTTGGAGCGCGAGCCCGACCTGAACGTCGCTGCGGAGATCCGCTACGGCCGGATCCCGGAGCTGGAGCGCCGCATCGACGAGGCGACCACCCATCTGGACGGCCTGCAGTCGGGCACCCGGATGCTCAAGGAGGAGGTGGACGCCGAGGACATCGCCGAGGTGGTGTCGAAGTGGACCGGCGTGCCGGTCAGCCGGCTGATGGAGGCCGAGGCGGCCAAGCTGATCCACCTCGAGGAGCACCTCCACGAGCGGGTCGTCGGCCAGGACGACGCGGTCACCGCCGTCGCCAACGCCGTGCGGCGCAGCCGCGCCGGGCTGTCCGATCCCAACCGGCCGATCGGCTCGTTCATGTTCCTCGGCCCGACCGGGGTCGGCAAGACCGAGCTGGCCCGGGCGCTGGCCCAGTACCTCTTCGACGACGACCACGCGATGGTCCGCATCGACATGGGCGAGTACATGGAGAAGTTCTCGGTGTCCCGTCTGATCGGCGCGCCCCCCGGTTACGTGGGCTACGACGAGGGCGGGCAGCTCACCGAAGCCGTGCGCCGTCGGCCGTACTCGGTCGTGCTGCTCGACGAGATCGAGAAGGCCCACCCGGACGTGTTCAACACGTTGCTGCAGGTCCTCGATGACGGTCGCCTGACCGATGGCCACGGTCGCACCGTCGACTTCACCAACGTCGTGCTGATCATGACGTCGAACCTGCCCGGCGAGCCGCTCGACTTCTTCAAGCCCGAGTTCGTCAACCGCATCGACGAGATCATCCGCTTCAAGGCGTTGACCGAGGCCGACCTCACACGGATCGTCGAGATCCAGCTCGAGCGCTGGCGGGCCCGCCTCGCCGAGCGACGCATCGAGCTCGCCATCACCCCCGAGGCGATGGCCCAGCTGGCCCGCGACGGGTTCGACCCGGCGTTCGGCGCCCGGCCGCTGAAGCGCATCATCCAGCGCGAGATCGGTGACCCGGCCGCCGTCCTGCTGCTCGAGGGCAAGGTGACCGACGGCGGCACGATCCACGTCGACGCGGGCGAGGCCGGCGCCCGGTTGTCCGTGAGCGCCTGACGCCGCGATCCGCGAGCGCGCGATGACCGGCAGGTCCTGAGTGCCTTGGCCCCCGTCCGCAGCGGGCATGGATGGTGAGGCCGAGCGTCGGGGCGCAGCCCCGGGCCCGCCAGGGCCAGCGAGGTCAGCGAGCGAAGCGAGCCAGGATCGCGGCCGCGTGGGCGGGGAAGCCCTCGTGGTCGGCCAGGGCGATGATCGACGGCGACATGCGCTCGAGCGCGGCCCGGTCGGCCCGGGCCACGGCGGTGCGCTTGAGGAACGCCTCGACGGTGATGCCCGACGAGACCTCGGCGAAGCCGGACGTCGGCAGCGACGCCGGGCAGCCGATCACGAAGTTGGCCGCGCTGAACGGCGTGTGCTGCCCGACGAGGATCTCGCCCGCGTTGCGCAGCCCGTCGACGACGGCGTCGACGTCGCCGTCACCGACGGCGACCTGGAGGTGCTCCGGGGCGTAGCGGTTGGCGACCTCGATCCCTTCGTCGAGCGAGTCGACCAGCACGCAGCCGCCGTTCGCTCCGAGCGAGGCGCGTGCCGCGTCGGCCCGCACCGCCGGCAGGGCGGAGAGCTGTCGGGCCAGCTCGGCGTCCGTCGCGCTGGCGACCGCGTCCGACGTCGTGACCAGCACGACCGACGAGTCGGTGCCGTGCTCGGCCTCGATCAGCAGATCGGCGGCCAGGCGCAGCGGATCGGCGTCGGCGTCGGCGATGACGAGGCTCTCGGTGGGCCCGAGCACCATCATCGTCCCGACGCCGTGGCGCTGCATCTCGACCTGGGCGCACGTCACGGCCGGCGACCCGGGGCCGACGACCTTGCGCACCTTCGGGATCGTCTCGGTGCCGAACCCGAGGGCGGCCACCCCGGCCGGCCCGTTGACGCGGAACACGTCGATGATCCCGAGCTTGCGGCACACGACGAGGACGGCGGGATCGACCGCGCCGTCGCCACCCGGGATCGGTGGGACGACGACGACCACCTGCGGCACGCCGGCGACGACGGCGGGGACGCCGAGCTGGTACGCGACGCTCGGGTAGCTGGCCTTGCCCGACGGCACGAAGAGCCCGGCCGAAGCGATCGGGCCGACCTTCTCGCCGACCCGTAGCCCTGGTTCGGGCTCGAAGCTCCAGTCGGCGGCCCGCGCCAGCAACTGCTCGTTGAACGCCCGGCAGTGGGCGATCGCGTCGTCGAGCGCGGCGTCGACGTCGGACCGGACGGTTGCGCCGGCCAGCTCGTCGACGGTCACCCGCAGCTCGTGGGGTTCGAGTTCGATGCCGTCGAACCGGGCGAGGGCGTCGCAGACCGCGGCGTCGCCGCGCGCCCTCACGTCGTCGATCAGCGCCGCGATCGACCGTTGCAGGTCGGGGTCGAAGATCTCGGCCAGTCCGCGGGCGCAGAGGTCGTGGCGCGCCGACTCGTCCATCTCGCTCCAACGCATCCGGCGCATCACCGTCGTCACGCCCGAGGAACGTATCCCGCCGCCCATCCGAGTGCTTCGGTGCATTCTTCGGGCGGCGAACGGCAGCGCGAGGCACTCGAGCGCAGGCAACACTCGGATGGAGCAAGGCGTACACTCGGCACACGTTCCGTCGTCCACTCGTCCGGGGAGCGTTCCATGCCCGTCACCGTCGTCGTCGGCGCCCAGTGGGGTGACGAGGGCAAGGCCAAGGTCATCGACCTGCTGGCCAAGGAGCACGGCTACGTCGTGCGCTACCAGGGCGGGCACAACGCCGGCCACACCGTCGTCGTCGGCGGCGACCGCTACGCCCTCCAGCTGATCCCGAGCGGGATCCTCTACGACCACGTGGTGCCCGTCATCGGCAACGGCGTCGTCGTCGACCTGCCGACGCTGTTCGCCGAGATCGACGCCCTCGAGAGCCGTGGCGTCTCGTGCGCCCGGCTGCAGGTGTCGAGCCGCGCCCACCTGATCTTCCCGTGGCACCAGGCCCACGACGCCATCGCCGAGGCGATGCGCGGCGACGACAAGATCGGCACGACGCTCAAGGGCATCGGCCCGGCGTACGCCGACAAGGCCCGCCGCGTCGGCCTGCGGGCCGGCGACGTGCTCGACCTGCCGGCCTTTGCCGCCCACGTGAAGACTCGTGCCGTCGCCGAGAACCGCCAGCTCGAAGACGCCGGCGGCGACGCCCTCGACGTCGACGAGATCGTCGAGCGGTTCACGGGCCTCGGGGCCCGCCTCGTCCCGTACGTCGTCGACACCGTCGGTCTGCTGCACGAGGCGCTGGGCCGGGGTGAGCACCTCCTGCTCGAGGGAGCGCAGGCGACGTTCCTCGACCTCGACCACGGCACCTATCCCTACGTGACGTCCTCGAACCCGACCGCCGGTGGTGCCTGTGCCGGCACCGGGCTCGGTCCCCGCGACATCGACCGGGTCGTCGGCATCACGAAGGCGTACACGACCCGGGTCGGTGCCGGGCCGTTCCCGACCGAGCTCACCGACGACGACGGCGACACGCTCGTCGACGTCGGTCGGGAGTTCGGAACGGTGACCGGTCGGCGGCGGCGGGCCGGCTGGCTCGACTGCGTCATGCTGCGCCACGCCGTCCGGCTGAACAGCCTCACCGAGCTGGCGCTCACCAAGCTCGATGTCCTCGACGGCTTCGAGACCGTCAAGGTCTGCACCGAATACCGCCTCGACGGACGGCGGCTCGCCCACTACCCGGACCGCTCCGACGTGCTGGCGCGCATCGAGCCGGTGTACGAGGTGCTGCCCGGGTGGGGCACCGGCCTCGGCGACGTCCGTGAGCCAGGCGAGCTGCCGGCGGCCGCCCGGGCGTTGATCGAGCTCGTCGAGCGCGAGGTCGGCATCCCGGTCCGCGTCGTCGGCGTCGGCGCCGAGCGCGACGACTACGTGCTGTGGCAGTCCTGATGGCCGACGGCCGATGATCGAGCGGTACTCGACGCCGGAGATGGCGTCGGTCTGGGCGGACACGACGCGCTTCGGCCGCTGGCTCGAGGTCGAGCTGCTCGCCACCGAGGCCCACGCGCTGGCCGGCGTCGTACCACCGGCCGACGCCGCGGCGTGCCGGGACCGGGCGCCGGTCGTGGACGACGCGTTCGTCGCCGCCGTCCTCGAGCGCGAGCGCACCACCGATCACGACGTGGCCGCGTTCGTCGACGTCGTGCAGGCCCACGTCGGATCGCCGGCCGGCTCGTGGATCCACTACGGCCTGACGTCGTCGGACGTCGTCGACACCGCGCTGTGCTGGGCGATGCGCGAAGCGGCCGATCTGGTCCTGACGTCGCTCGACGAGCTGGTGACGACGTTCGTCGACGTCGCCCGGACCCACCTGCGCACGGTGATGATCGGCCGGACGCACGGGATCCACGCCGAGCCGACCACGTTCGGCGCCAAGGTCGCGCTCTGGGCGCTGCAGCTGGACCGCGATCGCACCCGTCTCGTCGCCGCCCGTGGCTCGGTCGCGGTCTGCAAGCTCTCGGGGGCTGTGGGCACCTACTCGAACGTCGACCCAGCCGTCGAGGCCTACGTCGGTGAGCACCTCGGCCTCCGGCCGGTGCCGGCGACCCAGGTGATCGCCCGGGACCGCCACGCCGAACTGCTCTACGCGCTGGCCTCGATCGCCGCGACGTGCGAGCTCGTCGCGGTCGAGCTCCGCCACCTCCAGCGCACTGAGGTGTCCGAGGCGATCGAGGGCTTCAAGCCCGGCCAGAAGGGCTCGTCGGCGATGCCCCACAAGCGCAACCCCATCTCGGCCGAGACGATCAGCGGTCTCGCCCGCGTCGTGCGCAGCAACCTGCTCGCCGGTCTGCAGGACGTCGCGCTCTGGCACGAGCGCGACATCTCCCACTCCTCGGTCGAGCGGATCGTCCTGCCCGACTCGTCGATGTTGGTCCATTACATGACGAGACGACTCGGCAACCTCATGCGAAACCTGCGCGTCGACGACGCTCGGATGCGAGACAACCTCTGGTCGAGCCACGGGCTCGTGTTCAGCCAGCCCGTGTTGCTCGCCCTGGTCGCCGACGGCATGACCCGGGACGGTGCGTACCACGTCGTGCAACGCAACGCCATGAGGGCGTGGGACGAACGCACGGATTTCCGCGCCCTGCTCGAGGCCGACCCCGAGATGACGTTGGACAAGGCGCAGCTGGACGAGGCGTTCGATCTGGAACGGTCGCTGCGCCACCTCGACCGGGTGGCGGCCGCGCTCGACGAGCTCAGGCCGACCGGCTGATCCCGGCCTTCTTGAGCACCGCGGCGGGCACCCCGACCTCCCGCCATGCCGCGTAGCTGATGCCCTGACGCTGGCTGTAGCTGGCGGCGACCGTGATGAACGCCTCCTCGATCGCGCCGAGGTCGACCTGGTGGCCCATCGCCGTCAGCTCGTCGGCGAGATCGCGTCGCTCCTGGATCAACCGCAGCTCGCCGAGGGGGTCCGCCGACTTCAGCTGGGTGTCGATCGCCGCCATCCGCTTCTTGATCGAATCCGGTGTGCGCTTGCGGCCTCGTTTTGGCTTGTTGGCCCGCAGTGCGTCGAGGTAGTCGCGCACGGCACGCCCCTCCGAGCGCCCCTGAGCGAGCGCGGCTTTGTGATCATCACTCATTGGTCCTTTGGGACCACGCTTGGCAGCCATACGCGAGAATGCTAGACGTTTCGCGCTGAGGATTCATAGGCTTCCCCCGTGTTCGACCTCGTTTTCCACCGCCCTGACACGTTCGTCGGGGTGGGCCGACGAGTGGCACCTCCACGACGTCAGCTGCCACGGCTTCGCCGGGCGGGCGGGGCCTGTCGATCGGCCACGTCTTCGCCGCCGACGGCACCCACCTGGCGACGGTCGCCCAGGAGGTCCTCCTGCGCCCCAGCCGGGGTGAGCTGCGCCGGTCGGCTCAGTCCGTGACCAGGGCCGCGATGGCGTCGAGGTGGTCGACGTCGCCGAGGTCGAGGACCTGCAGGTAGAGGCGCTCGGCCCCGGCCTCGGCCCAGCGCGACAACGTCGCGGCGACTTCGTCGGGGGTCCCGGCGACCGCGTTCTCGCGCAGTTCGGCCGGCTCGCGGCCGATGTCGGCGGCGCGGCGCCGGAACTCGGTCTCGTCGGCGCCGAGGCAGACGGCGGCGGCGGCCGAGTAGCGAATCGACGCCGGGTCGCGGTCGATCGCCTCGCACGCTGCGGCGACGTAGGTCCGCTGCTCGACGAACCGCTCGATGGAGACGAAGGCGTTGTACTCGGCGGCGTAGCGGGCGGCCAGCGCCGGCGTCCGCTTCGGGCCGACGCCGCCGATGATCACCGGGATCGGGGACTGCACGGGCTTCGGCAGCGCTGGTGAGTCGACCAGTCGGTAGTGGGTGCCGTCGAAGGAGAACCGCTCGCCCGCCGGCGTCGACCACAGCCCGGTGATCACTGCGACTTGCTCCTCCAGGCGTTCGAAGCGCTCGCCGAGCGTCGGGAACGGGATCGCGTACGCCTCGTGCTCCTGCGTGAACCACCCGGCACCGATGCCCAGTTCGACGCGCCCGCCCGACATGTCGTCGATGTTGGCGACGGTGATGGCCAGCGGCCCGGGCCGGCGGAACGTCGCCGACGTCACGAGCGTGCCGAGACGGATGGTCGAAGTGTCACGGGCCAGCCCGGCGAGCGTGGTCCACGCGTCGCTCGGCCCGGGCAGGCCGCCATCGGCCGGGTCGCCCATCGCGAGGTAGTGGTCGCTGCGGAAGAACGCGCCGAATCCGAGCTGCTCGGCCCGCAGGGCGACGGCGAGGAGGTCGTCGTAGCGCGCCCCCTGCTGGGGCTCGGTGAAGACGCGGAGCTGATCGATCGTGTACATCGGCGAGCACGCTACGAGGCGACCCGAACTACCGTCGCCCCCGTGCTGCCGGCGCTCCCCCCACCGTTCGACGCTCTCCGTGACCACGTCCTGGCCCACAGCGTGAAGCGCGGCGACTTCACGCTCAAGTCGGGTGCCCGCTCGACGTGGTTCCTCGACACGAAGCAGACGGCGTGCCGTCCGGAGGGCATCGTGCTCGTCGCCGACGCCGCGCTGTCGGTCATCCCGCCCGAGGCGACGGCGATCGGCGGCCTGACGATGGGCGCCGATCCGGTCGCATTCGGGGTCGCCGCCATCGCGGCGACGAGGGGGCGGGGCCTGCGCAGCTTCAGCGTCCGCAAGGAGGCCAAGGACCACGGGGTGATGGGCCGTCTCGCCGGAGCCCTCGAGCCGGGAGATCGGGTCGTCATCACCGAGGACACCACGACGCGGGGCACCTCCCTGATGGAGGCGGTGGACGTCGTGCGGGCCGCCGGCGCCGAGCCGGTCCTGATCACGGTGATCGTCGATCGCGGTGGCACGTGCGGTGCGCTCGCCGAGGCCGCCGGCATCGCCTACCGGCCGCTCTTGACGGCGGTCGACCTCGGCTTCGAGCTCGGCAGCTGAACGCCTGGGCCGCGATCCTCGGCGGGCGCCCGTTCAGCCGGCCGACAGGACGCCTGGGTTGAGCGTGCCGGTCGGGTCGAGGGCTCGCTTCACGGCGGCGGCCGCCGCCAGCTCGGCCGGCGTGCGCACGAGGTGGAGGTACGGGCTCTTGGCGATGCCGACGCCGTGCTCGGCCGAGATCGTGCCCCCGAGGTCGGTCGCCGCGCCCAGCACGTCGGCGGTGATCGCCGCCGGATCGCCTGGGTCGAGCACGTTCACGTGGATGTTGCCCTCGGCGAGGTGACCGAACGGCACGACCGTGCCGCCATGCGCGGCGAGCGATCTCCGCACCGCCGCCATCAGCGCGTCGAGGCACCCCGACGGGGACGGCGACGTCGAGCTTGAGCGGCACGCCGGCGCGCGATCGCCTCGGTGATCCGGTCCCGGAACGCGACGAGGCGCTCGCGAGGCGGGCCCTCGGTCGTGACCGCGGCGTCGAGGACACCGGCGTGCTCGCCGAGCACGGCAGCCAGGTCGTCGGTGGGGTCGGCGTGGTCGGCGCACTCCACGACGATGTAGGCGCCGACGGACGGGTCACCGACGCCGCCGACCGGCGGCGTGGCGCCGAGGTGCTCGGCGACCACCGCCATCGCCTCGGGCAGGATCAGCTCCACGGCGTCGAGCGTCGGCAACCCGGCTCGCAGCGCGCCGAGCAGATCGACGGCGTCGTCGAGGGTCGCCGTCGTCACCATCGCCGTCGCCGTGTCCCGGTACCAGGGCACGAGCCGCAGGCGGGCCGCGGTGACGACGCCGAGCGTCCCCTCGCTGCCGGCGATCAGCGACGGCCAGTGCACCCCGACCGTCTCCTTCGGCAGTCCGGCGAGCGACCCGACGACGGTGCCGTCGGCGAGGACGGCGGTGATGCCGGCGACCTGCGAGCGCATCGTGCCGAACCGCACGACCCGCGAGCCACCGGCGTTCGTCGCGATCGCGCCGCCGACCGTCGCCGAGTCCCGACTGGCGAAGTCGACGGGCGCGTCGAGCCCGGCGGACCGGGCGTGCTGGCGCCACCGTGCCATCGTCACGCCGGCCGCCGCGGTGACCTGCAACGCGCCGGTGTCGACCGGACCGAGCCCGTCGAGCCGGCGCAGCGAGAGCACGACCATCGGCCGCGTGCGCGGCACGCTGCCGCCGACGAGCCCGGTGTTCCCGCCCTGCGGGACGACGGCCGCGCCGGCCGCGGTGCACGCCGCGAGCACCGCGGCCACCTCCTCGGTGTCGGCCGGACGGACGACGGCTGCCGCCTCGCCCGTGAAGCGACCGGTCCAGTCGGTGCGGTAGGACGCCGTGACGTCCGGATCGGTGAGGACGTGGTCGGAACCCACGATCCCGATCAGCTCCGTCGTCAGCGATCCCACTGGTTCACCGGACCGTGTGGTGCGCTTGCTCGGCGCGCGCCGCCGTGTCGTTCGCCCGCCCGGGGGCGCCGTCGGCTCCCGTGACCGGTTGCAAGAGCAACGTCTGCATCGCTCGCCCGATCTGGCCCTCGTCGTCGAAGAGCGCGCACTCCGACAGGCCGACGCCGTTCGGGTCCCACACCGAGCTCGACCGACTGCCGACCCAGTCGCCGACCGGGTCGCGGTGCAGCGCGATCAACAGATCGGTGTTCATGAACGCCACCTGGTCGGGATCGGCGTGGCGCCCGAAGGCGTTCGTGCAATCGGCGAGCGGCGCGACGCGCTGGAACGGTGACATGACCTCCTCGACGAGGAGCGGCAGGGCCCGCATCCAGAGCGTCGTCAGGCCCGGGTCCGAGCCCTGGCCGGGTGGGTTGCGGATCTCGACGGCCTGACGGAAACCCGGGAGGCCGTGTCGCATGCCCCCGAGTGGGAACGCTCCCGGTTCCGAATCCGCGAGGCGCGGCAGAGACAACCCGCTGTTGTCGAGCGGCCCGGGGAACAGCGCGGTCGGCGCCACGGCCACGTGCATGCCGCTCGCCGTCGCGCACACCTTGCCGGCGGCGTCGGTGAGCGTGGCGCGGGTGTTGCCGGTCGCCCGCCCCGTCCGCCACACCTCGGCCGTGACCGTGAAGCCGGCCATCGGCACCGGGCGGGGGAGGTCGACGGCGACGCGGGCCAGGCGCAGCGCCGGCAGCGACCGCTCCAACGCCCGTACGAGCAAACCGGTCGGCGGGCCGCCATGACACGCGTCCGGATCCCAGGGTCCGCGCGCGTGGTCGGTCGGCACGAACCACTCGGTGCCGTCGGCCTGCTGCACGACCTCGAAGAACGCCTCGGTCACGGAGTCGACCTCACGACCGCACCACGCGAGCCGACTCGGGCAGCTCGCCGAGGAGCTCGTCGCTCACCCAGCACCGCGTGAGGTGGAGCGTCGACTCGATCCGGACGAGCCGCTTCGGCGCGTCGAACGCCTTGCCGCACGTCGACATCGCCGCCTTGATGCACGCATCGTCGTCGGGCAGGACCATCGGCATCCGAGCTCGCCGGACGCCAGGACCGCCGGCCGTGAAGGAGTTGACGTACGTCGCCTCCCAGTCGATGGTGGCGGCCAGCCGGGCCGGGATGAAGTCGACGAACCCGATGCCGAGCGCATTGCCGGCGCTGACCTCGGTCAGCCTGAGAAGCACGATCATCCGCACCCGAGGCGCGGCGGGTCGGGCACGTCGGCGATCCAGAAGCGCCCCGTGACGTTGGGGTCGAGCGTCGTCCCGGAGATGTCCTTTCCTCCGCGCTCGATGATCAGCACGTCGATGTCGTCGAACGGCAGCGGGGCGACGAGTGCCCGCGCCTCGTCGGTGAGCGCACGTTCGAGGTCACCGCCGACGTCGTCGGCGCGCAGCGCCCGGACGCTCACGACGTCGCCCGTCGCCGACTCGATCGAGGCGACGCCGCCCAGGAGGCGACCGCTCCCGCGCAGCACGTCGATGGCGGCGAGGAGGTGCTCGCGATGTCGGTCGCCGACGTGGCGTGGAACTCGGCGGCGCCGGACTGCTTGCCGAAGCCAACGACGGCCATCTTCGTGCACCCGCTCTCCACCGGACCCTTGAACTGCGTGTGCGGCTTCATCCGGTTGACGGGCAGGATCCGATCGGCGGCGGCCGCGAACGCATCGAGGTAGAGACGTCGGCCGTCGGGCGTGTGACCGACGACGACGGTGTCCATGGTCGAACGGACCTCGGCGCCGACCGTGGACTCCGTGATGCCGAGCTTGGCGAGCATCGCCCGCTGGCCGTCGGCGGTGGCGCCGCCGTGGCTGCCCATCGCCGGCACCACGAACGGATCGGCACCGAGGTCGCGCAGACCAGTGATCGCGCCCCTGAGCAGATCCACCCGACCGGTGAGGCCGCGGCTGCCGGCACCCACGGCGACCGTCATCCCCGGGGCGACATCGGGCCGCAACCGGTCGACGACGGCGTCGCGCGCCGCGGCCTCGACGTCGGGGACGGGCGCAGGGTGGGCGACGCCGAGCTCGATCTCGGTGAGCTCCGGCACGACGACGGCGGGATCGAACGGCAGCTCGACGCCGTGCCGCAGTTGCTCCCATCCCACGTCGTCCAGGGTAGATGCCGCCGGCCGGCGCTTGACTGGCCGGCGTGGAGCCCGGCGAGCACCGATTCACCGGCGAGATCTGCGGGGTCGGGACCGCGTCGGGGGTGCGCATCGTGATCGGTCGGTGGCCGCGGTCGCCGTTCGGCTCGTTCGCCGACGCGATGGTCGAGCACGCCGACGGGCACCGGGTCCTCGTCGCGCCGGGCGACGAGGTCGCTCGCTACGTCGCAACGGTGTACGCGTTCGACGACGTCGTCGTCGCGCCGGTCGTCGTGGTCCGGCTCGCGGGCTCGTTGCGCCTGGCCGGCGGGCCGCTCGCGGTCGACGTCGCGATCGGTCGCCGCGACGGGCTCGGGTGGTGCCTGCGGGCGGTGCCGTCGGGCGTCACCGCCAGTCCGCGGTGGGCGGCCGTGGTCGACCCGCTGGCCCGAGTCGCGCTCCGTGGCGTCCGCACCCGCGGGACGACGGCCGGCGGCACCGAGTTCTACGGCGCCACCGACCGGCGGCGGGTCGACGCCGTCACCGCGTCCTGGGCCGGCGTCGACCTCGGTCCGCTGGCCGACGTCGATCCGCCGGTCCGCTTCGGCTTCAGCTCGGCGCCCCGCCGCCCGTCGATCGTCGCCGTGACGACCACGGTCCGACCGCGCTGATTCACCGGCCGAGGCCGGACGGTCGCCAGCGCGCCGGGTCGTCGGCACGGGTCTCGGCCTGGCGGGCGATGTTGCGCTGCATCCCGCCGAAGACCAAGCCGTGGAAGGGGAACACGGCGCACCAGTAGGCGCGACCCCAGAGGCCGCGCGGCGCGAACACGGCGCGCTGGTGGAACAGGGTGTGCTCGCCGTCGTCGCGGACGATCCCGAGGTCCAGCCAGGCCCGGCCCGGCACCTTCATCTCGGCCCGGAGGCGCAGCAGCTCGCCATCCACGATCTCTTCGACCCGCCAGAAGTCGAGGGCGTCGCCGAGCTGCAGGTCGTAGGGGTCGCGCCGTCCCCGGCGCAGGCCCGGACCGCCCCACAGCCGGTCGACCCAGCCCCGCACGCGCCACGCCAGGGACCAGGAGTACCAGCCGGACGTGCCGCCGATGCCCTCGATCACGCCCCACAGCACGTCCGGCGGCGCGTCGACGACGCGCGACCGCTCGTCCACGTAGAGCGTGCCCTGGGCCCAGTCCGGGTCGGTCGGCATCGGGTCGCTCGGGATACCGGCCACGCTGGCGTTCGACCAGTGGGTGGCGACGTCGGCATCGCGGATGCGGAGCAGCGCCAGCCGCACCGCGTCCTCCACGCCGAGCAGCCCTGCCGGGGGGTCGGGTACGTGCTCGGCGATGTCGTGCTCATGGCAGACGACGGTGTTGCGCAGGCTCTCGACGAGTGGCCGGGCCAGGCTGCCGGGCACCGGCGTGACGAGGCCGACCCAATGGCTCGACAGCGTCGGCGACAGCACCGGCACCTTGAGCATCCGCCGTCGCGGCAGTTCGGCCGCCTTGGCGTAGGCCTGCATCATCTGGGCGTAGGTCAGGACGTCGGCCCCCCCGATGTCGAAGGTGCGGTTGATGTCGGCGGGGAGATCGGCGACGCCGACGAGGTAGCGCAGGACGTCGCGGATGGCGATCGGCTGGATCTTCGTGTCCACCCATCGCGGCACGACCATCACGGGCAGCCGTTCGGTCAGGTGGCGCAGCATCTCGAAGCTGGCGCTCCCGCTGCCGAGGATGACGGCGGCCTGGAGAACGACGGTCGGCACGTCGGACGCGAGGAGGATGCGACCGACCTCGTCGCGACTGCGGAGGTGGGGGAGAGCTCCTCGCCCTCGGGCGTCAAGCCCCCGAGGTAGACGATCCTCGAGACCCCGGCGGCGGCGGCCGCGGTGGCGAACGTCTCGGCGGCCCGGCGATCGGTGTCCTCGAACGTCGCGCCCGAGCCGATCGAGTGGACCAGGTAGTAGGCGACGTCCACGCCGGCGAGCGCGGAGCCCATGCGCTCGGTGTCCGTGACGTCGCCGACGACGATCTCCACGTCGGCAGCCCAGGGCGCGTCGCGCAGCCGTGACGTCGTGCGGGCCAGCGCCCGGACCGCGAAGCCGGCGTCGAGCAGCTCGGGGACGAGCCGACCGCCGACGTACCCGCTGGCACCGGTCACGAGGGCGCGGCGCTGGCGGTCGGACGGCGTCATCGCCTGAGGCTGCTACGGATCGTTCGGCGCCAAACCCGTCGGCACGGCGAGCGTGGCGATCAGGGTTGCGTGGTCGGTGCCGCCGACGTCGACGCGGGCGACGTCGGTGGCGACGATCCCGCCCCGGGAGATGACGTGGTCGATCCCGATCAACAGCGGGATCCGCCGCCGGTTCGCCGGGTACGTCGGCAGGAACCCGGCGCCGGACTGCTCGACGGCGTCGTGGTACCCGCTGGAGAGGATGTCACGGAACCCGCGGTGGTCGATCGTGCTGTTGAAGTCCCCCCCGATCACGGCCCGGCCGTCGACGGTGCCGAGCCAGTCGCGCAGCGCGTCGAGCTCCTCGACCCACACGTCGGCGTTGGAGGGGTAGGGCGAGAGCGGGTGGACGGCGGCGACGAACACGTCGTGGCCGTCGACGTCCATCGTCGCGGCGACCGGCGGGTGCCGGAACCCGGGGGGTGCCGGCAGCGGCTGCAGCGGGTAGCGGCTCCAGAGCCCGTTCCCGTCTGTGAGGGCCGATGCGGTCGCCACCGAGTGCGGCAGGACCTCGTCGAGACCGGCGCGGAGGAGGCCGCGCTCGGCTCCGGGCGTGAGCTCTTCGAGGGTCAGGATGTCGACGTCGCGGGTGCGGACGAGGTCGACGATCTCGTCTGGGTCAGCGCTCCCATAGCGCATGTTCAACGTCATCACGTTCAGCGTCGTGGTCGGACCGGGCGGGGGCGAGCTCCCGATGAACAGCGGCGCCTGGGTCAGCGCCAGGATCGCGGTCAACACGCCGGAGATCGAGACGCCCGCCCATGCTCGGGCCACCAGGAACAGCACGATCGCCGCGAGCCCGGCGAAGAGGACGAACGGCGTGCCGGCCACCCACACGACGACCCGTGGGTTGCCCACCTCCACCTGTCGCAGCAGGAGCGAGGCGAGGACGGGGAGGGTGGCGCAGGTGCCGGCGAGGATCAGCAGCCAGCGCAGTACCTGCAGGAGCGCGCCGAACGGGTCGAGCCGCTCGAACCGGCTGCCGGCGCGCGCTTCGGACCCGTCCACGAGCACGAGTGTGGTCGTCGCGCCGGGACACTGATCGCCAAATCGACGAGGTCCTTCGGTCGTGACGGCAGCGTCGAGCCCATCGGCTGACCCGGGCACGCGGCGCGGCGCCGAGATGCTCGGCCACCAGCGCCATCGCCTCGGGCGGGATCAGCTCGACGGCGTCGAGGCGGAGGACACCGGCGCGCCGGGCGCGAGGACGGTGACGGCTCCGTCGACCCGGACACGGCCAACAGCGCGGTGGCCGTGTGTCGATACCACGGCACCACGCGCAGCCGCACCGCAGTCAGGAGAGCCGGCGTGAGCGACGGCGCCGCCGACGGCGAGCCGCGGCCGGCCACGTCGACGGGACTCCCGAGTCCCACCGCTTGGGCGCCGCCGCGAAACGGGACGGGGTGACTCCGGCCGAGACCGACCTGCAATCGCGCCGGCGTCAAACTGCAACACCGGGACGCGCGGGGCACGCCTCCGGGTGCCATACACTGCGGTCATGAGGCGGGCGGCCCAGGGGATCCTTGTCATGCCGCGCACGGAAACGCGCCGAGGTCGGGCATCGGAGTCGGTGGCGAGGGCGAACGACCGCGGCGATCGTGGTCAGTCTGCTCGTGACGGCGATTGCGCCGGTGCCCGTCGACGCTGCGGCACCGCCGGTGACTCGACGAGAGGTCGTGCGCACAGACCTCGACACCGCGGTGCAGGTTCTGCCGTTGGGGAACGACTTCGATCCGGACGGTGACGGGTTCGCGGTGGTGGCGGTGAACGAACCGGCGCACGGCACGATCACCGGGTTCGGTTCCACCCATTTCGACTATCAGCCCGACTCGGGGTTCTCGGGCACCGACACCGTCACCTACACCCTGCGTGACACCACGGGAGACACCAGCGAGGGATCCGTCGTCGTGCTGGTCGACACCGGCATCGCCGGTGGGGAGACGCCGAACCCGGAGATCGATTACTTCGTCGTCTCGCAGGGTTCGAGTGTCGGGTTCACGGTGGCGGATCTGTTGGCCAACGACCGTGATCCGCAGGGTCAGCAGCTCAGCGTGGTAGCCGTCTCGGAGCCAGGGGCTGAGGCCACGCTCTCGGGCAGCGTCGACGACGGGTTCACGTACTCGCCGTCGGGGGAGGCGGGGTTCGCGGGCACCGATCACGATCTGGCTTATCTGGTGGTGGATCCCGATGGGCACGTGGCCCGGGAGACGATCCGGATCCGGATCCTGGCCGCCGATGACACCAACCGGCCGCCGGTTCCCGGGGCCGATGTGACGTTGACGAACCTCGACACCGCGGTGCAGGTGGTGCCGTTGGGGAACGACTTCGATCCGGACGGTGACGGGTTCGCGGTGGTGGCGGTGTACGAGCCGGCGCACGGCACGATCACCGGGTTCGGTTCCACCCATTTCAACTATCAGCCCGACTCGGGGTTCTCGGGCACCGACACCGTCACCTACAAGCTGCGTGACAGCCACGGCCTGGTGGCGACCGGTCGAGGTGACGGTCGTCGTGCTGGTCGACACCGGCGTTCGTCGGCGGATCACAACGCCGCGTCCTGAGGTCGATTTCTTCGTCGTCTATCAGGGTTCGAGTGTCGGGTTCACGGTGGCGGATCTGTTGGCCAACGACCGTGATCCGCAGGGTCAGCAGCTCAGCGTGGTAGCGGTGTCGCAGCCGTCGACCGATGGGGTGTTGACCGGCACCGTTGGCGGGCGGGTTCACGTACTCGCCGTCGGGGGAGGCGGGGTTCGCCGGCACCGATCACGATCTGGCTTATCTGGTGGTGGATCCCGATGGGCACGTGGCCCGGGAGACGATCCGGATCCGGATCCTGGCCGCCGATGACACCAACCGGCCGCCGGTTCCCGGGGCCGATGTGACGTTGACGAACCTCGACACCGCGGTGCAGGTGCTGCCGTTGGGGAACGACTTCGATCCGGACGGTGACGGGTTCGGGGTGGTGGCGGTGTACGAGCCGGCGCACGGCACGATCACCGGGTTCGGTTCCACCCATTTCGACTATCAGCCCGACTCGGGGTTCTCGGGCACCGACACCGTCAGCTACGAGCTCCGCGACAGCCACGGCCTGTTGGCGATCGGTCAGGTGACGGTGTGGGTCGACACGGGTGCGTCGGCGGATCACAACCCGCGTGCTGATGTCGATTACTTCGTCGTTTCGCAGGGTTCGAGTGTCGGGTTCACGGTGGCGGATCTGTTGGCCAACGACCGTGATCCGCAGGGTCAGCAGCTCAGTGTGATCGCGGTGTCGCAGCCGTCGACCGATGGGGTGTTGACCGGCACCTTGGCGGGAGGGTTCACGTACTCGCCGTCGGGGGAGGCGGGGTTCGCGGGCACCGATCACGATCTGGCTTATCTGGTGGTGGATCCCGATGGGCACGTGGCCCGGGAGACGATCCGGATCCGGATCCTGGCCGCCGATGACACCAACCGGCCGCCGGTTCCCGGGGCCGATGTGACGTTGACGAACCTCGGCACCGCGGTGCAGGTGCTGCCGTTGGGGAACGACTTCGATCCGGACGGTGACGGGTTCGGGGTGGTGGCGGTGTACGAGCCGGCGCACGGCACGATCACCGGGTTCGGTTCCACCCATTTCGACTATCAGCCCGACTCGGGGTTCTCGGGCACCGACACCGTCAGCTACGAGCTGCGCGACAGCCACGGCCTGTTGGCGATCGGTCAGGTGACGGTGTGGGTCGACACGGGTGCGTCGGCGGATCACAACCCGCGTGCTGATGTCGATTACTTCGTCGTTTCGCAGGGTTCGAGTGTCGGGTTCACGGTGGCGGATCTGTTGGCCAACGACCGTGATCCGCAGGGTCAGCAGCTCAGTGTGGTCGCGGTGTCGCAGCCGTCGACCGATGGGGTGTTGACCGGCACCTTGGCGGGAGGGTTCACGTACTCGCCGTCGGGGGAGGCGGGGTTCGCGGGCACCGATCACGATCTGGCTTATCTGGTGGTGGATCCCGATGGGCACGTGGCCCGGGAGACGATCCGGATCCGGATCCTGGCCGCCGATGACACCAACCGGCCGCCGGTGGCGGTCCCGGACATCGCGACCTCATCCGGCACCGCGGTGCAGGTGTCTGCCGTTGGGGAACGACTTCGATCCGGACGGTGACGGGTTCGGGGTGGTGGCGGTGTACGAGCCGGCGCACGGCACGATCACCGGGTTCGGTTCCACCCATTTCGACTATCAGCCCGACTCGGGGTTCTCGGGCACCGACACCGTCACCTACAAGCTGCGCGACAGCCACGGCCTGCTCGGCACCGGGCTCGTCGCGATCAGGGTCAACGCCGCCGGCAACCAGCCGCCGGTCGCCGGGTCGGCGAGTTGGAGCGTCCAGGCGGGCGCCACGACGACGATCACGCTCAGCGCAGTCGACCCGGAAGGCGCGCCGCTCACGTGGACCCTCGTCACGCCACCCGCCGGCGGGTTGACCGGTTCGCTCAGCGGCGCGGCGCCGACCCTCACCTACACGGCGCCCACCAACCGGTCGACGGACGCGTTCGTCTTCGAGGTCAGCGATGGAACGCTCACGGCGCGGGGGACGATCCAGATCACGGTCCTGCGGGCCAACATCGCGCCCGTGGCCGACGACGACGTGGCGGTGACCACACAGGAGCGCCCCGTCACGATCGACGTGCTCGACGGCGACACCGATGACGACGACGACGAGTTGCGGATCGCCGCCGCCAGTCAGGGTGCGAGCGGGACCGTGACGTGCACCGCGACGGAGTGCGTGTACCTACCGAACCCAGGCTTCGTCGGAACAGACACGTTCACGTACACCGTCGACGACGGCTTCGGCGGGGCCGACATCGGCACGGTCACCGTCACCATCGAGCCCTCGCCGATCGCGTCCAACCTCAGCCCGGAGCGAGCCACGACAGGGCCCGGGGCGACGTCGATCCGGCTCTCGGACATCCCCTACGAGCGGATGCGCGAGCTCGACGTGGACGTGTCGAACGCCCCGTTCGCCCACCGCGCCCCGTTCGCCCGCCGCGCCCCGTTCGCCCGCCGCGCCCCGTTCGCTCACCGCGCCCCCCTGATGGACTTCGCGCCGTTCGCCCACCGTGCCCCGTTCGCCCACCGGGCGCCGCTGTCGGAGATCCCCGTCGAGTACCCCGGCGGCTGGCCGGCGCTGCTGCAAGGCACGCCCCTGGCCGGGCAGCCCACGCAGAGCGTCACGCTCGGGGAGTTCCTCCTCCTCTACGTCCCGCCCGGGCCGCCCACCCAGGCACTGCGAGACCTCACCTTGGGCGACGTGTCGTTCTTCGACGGCACCGAGCTGGCGGACGCCAGCCCGGCCGCCGTACTGATCGGGGCGACCCCACTGGTCGACATCCGCCTCGGCGCGGCGACGTGGTGCGAGCGGTTGGCGGACGACACCGAGGGCGCGGCGAGCTGCGGGGCGCTCGGCGTCACGCCGAGCACGACACTGCTCGAGCTCGACGTCAACCCGGACGCGGCGGCGATCCTCGCCAAACACCCCGACCTGCGCCGCATCCCGCTCGCCGCGAACATCGCCAACCTGGTCGACGCCCCCGTGCTCGACGCGCGGCTCAACGAGCTGAACCTCTTCGCCACGGCGATCGGGCAGATCAGGGTTGCCGCCGCCATGGCCGCCACCCCCGCGGTCGGCTCTGTCCGGATCGCCGACATTCCCGTCGACGACACGAACCCGGACGACGGTGGCTACGGACGGCGCGACCTCGTCGTCGAGTGCTCCGGCGCGTTCAGCTGCCCACCCGGCTCGACGTTGGCCCAAGCTGCGGCCGCCGGTGCGCTCGTCCCCGGCGGCCGACTCCAGGATGTCGGCCGGGCCTTCTTCGACCACACCGTGGCCGGCGGTCCCCCGATCTCGATCGCCCAGATCGCCGCGGCCCTGCCGCCGGACGTCGACATCAACGACGTGATCGTCGGGTCCCTCGATCAGGCCGACTTCCCATGGGAGGACGTCGACCTCGACACCGCCGGTCTGCAGGAGTTCGCCCGTACCGGGGCGACGCTGGATTGGAACCTCGACTTCTCGATCCTCAGCGCCCGTGCCGGCGGCGGTCCGTTCGAGACCACGGTGACCGTGACGTTGCCGCAGGGCTTCCGGTACTTCACGCCCACCGCGGTCCGACCGGCCCCAGCCGTCCTGAACCGCCTGACGCCGGCCGCCGGAGCGTTCGCCGGCCCGGTCATCACCGATGAACCTCTGGGCCAGCGTCTGACGTGGACGATCAACGGCGTGGCAACCGACACCGACTACGCCCTGTCGTTCCGCACCGCGCCTGGCCTCGAGCTGGGCCCGGCTCGAGCGAACGCCACGATCGAGATCGAGCACGGTGCGGCGACGACATCGAGCCTGGTCCTCGTCGTCGACAACGGTGATGCACCCGGCGTTGCCGGGTCGGCGCTGCCGGTGGAGAGCGACGTGCTGTACCTCGGCTACATCGACGGCGAGGACGACCTCGACCTGTACGGCTTCGACTCGACGCCGCTCGCCCAGGTCGGGGTCCGGCTCAGCCACCTCGCCGGAGACGGCGACCTCGTCGTCTACGGCCCGGCCACCGATCGCCCCGGCAACTCGCCGTCACCGGTGCCGACCCGTACCGCGCAGGCGACGAGCCCCCCGGTCGCGGCCGAGGACCTCGACGTCTCCGGCGAGGGCTACGCCCCCGAGCCCGACGCCGACGCGGGCGTTCCCATCCTCGACGGGCTCACCGTGGTCGGGAGGTCGGCCGGGCGCAGCGCCGATGTCGAGGCGGTGGACGTCATCGAACCCGACCTCCTGCAAGTGAGCTCGTACAACGCGTCGACGTCCAACCTGCCGTACCTCTTGCGGGTCCGGGACGTCGACCCTCCGACGACGCCGCAGTGCACGTCCTACGCGCGCAGCGGGGGGGTGGCGGGCACGTTGCCGGACCTCACCGCGCTCCCCGATGACCTGGCGACGATCATCCTCGTCAACCGCCAGCGGCTGGGCGACACGTTCGGCGCGACGGCGGCGGGCGACGTCCTGTCGTCGCTCGGCGAGCTGGCCGCCCGGCCGGACGTCCACGGTGTGGTGATCCCCGTCGACGGCGACCCCGCGGTCGCGGAGGCCTACGCGTCGTGGAACGCCAATCCCTGTCGCTCGGATCGTGCGAACAAGGTCGTCAACGAGATCACGCGGCTCGTCGTCGGCATCCGCAACGGTGCCCTCCCGGGCGTGACCGCCCACCCGTCGCTGGCGAACGTCGTCATCGTCGGTGGCGACGACATGATCCCGATGGCTCGCCTCGATGACACGACCCGCGTCGGCAACGAGACGGGTTACGCCGACGAGTTCGACGCGAACGGTCCGTACCACGGCGCGCTCGGCAGCAGCCATTTCCTCAGCGACGACCCGTACGGAGACCTCGATCCGATCCAGTGGGCGTCCCGCCGGCTGTACGTGCCGGAGCTCGCGCTCGGCCGCCTCGTCGAGACGCCGGCCGAGATCATCAGCCAACTCGACGCGTTCCGCGTCGCCGCCGGCCGCCTCGACGCCAGCCGCGCCTATGCCGCGGGCTACGACTTCATGACCGACGGTGCAAGCTCGGTGCGCACCGCACTCGAGCAATCCCTGACGGCGGCCAACGGCGAGGCGTCCGTGGTGAGCGGTCCCATCAACGAGTCCACATGGAGTGGGAGCGAGTTGCTCGCGGATCTCGCAGGGCCGCCCGCCCCGGCGGTGGCCGCCGTGTTCGGTCATTTCGACCACACCGCGCTCGAGACCCCGCAGGGCGACCGAGTTCCTGGTGCTGAGCTGGCGAAGTCGTTGCCCGCCGGCGGGCGCCTCGTGTTCTCGATGGGATGCCACTCGGGCCTCGCCGTCTCCGACGCGACGGTTGGTGGCGGCCCACGGGCGGTCGACCTCCCTGCCGCGGTCACGGCGCGCGGCGCCGTGTACGTCGCCGCCACTGGATACGGATACGGGGATCAGATCAGCGTCGGCCTGCAGGAGCGGCTGATGACGTTGTTCGCCGGCGAGCTCGACGGAGCGGTGTCCGTCGGAGACGCGCTGCGCAACGCCAAGCAGGACTACTTCGCCGGCCAGGGTCTGTACGGTGCCTACGACGAGAAGGCGCTGTCGAGCACGATCCTCTATGGCCTGCCGATGTTCGCCGTCGGCGACGAGCGTCCCGTGCGTCCCACGCCGCCCAACGTCACGACGCTGCCGACGGACACGCCCGGTCTGTCATCCGTACCGTATGCCGAGGACTTCGACTTCGTCCGCCGCACGGCCGACGTCGGCTCCTGGTACGAAGCCGACGCCGGCGCCGGTCCGCAGCTGCCGCTGATCACCGCGAGCCGACCGGTGCAACCCCGAGCCGAGATCGACGTCACCGCCGCGGCGGGCGAAGGCTCACTGCTGCCCGCTCACGGTGCAGTCGTGAGCGGTCTGCGCACCGAGCAGATCGTCTCCGACTTCGACGCCGCGTTCAGCCGCCCGACGCTCGACAACGCCGCCGGTGAGCCGGAAGCCGTGAACTCCGTGGCCGCGTTCCCGACACGTCTCGCGAACATCACCACGGCGAGTGACACCCAGGGTCTCCTCGGTCCCGATGGAGTCGCCCAACGCCAGAAGCTCGTGCTGATCCCAGGTCAGTTCCTCGCGTCGGGTTCGACTCCCGGGCGCGGCACGCAGTCGCTCTTCGATCAGATGTCTGGCCTCGTCTACTACTCCGGATCGACTGACTGGACGCCGCCGCGGTGTCGGCGACGTCCAACTCGAACGGTCTCCTGGTGAGACCACCGCGGTCGTCTCCGTCGAGGCCGGCGACGACGCGGGCATCCATCGCGTCGTCGCGCTGTATCAGGCGGGCGGGGACTGGCAGGCGACCGACCTCGCTCCGGCCGCCGGGATGTTCGGGGGGACCCTGGCGGTGCCCGCGTCGATCGACAACGGGCAGATCCGGGTCGTGATCCAGGCCGTCGACGGTGCCGGCAACGTCGGCACCGCTTCGAGCAAGGGCCCGGGCTTCGCGCCCGTTCCACCGCCACCTGCCTCGCCGACGGTCACGCTCACGCCGGACGCGCCCACGTCGGGATGGTTCACGGTCCCGCCGACGATCACCGTCGGTGGCACCGATGCGGCGACCATCACGGTGTCGATCGACGGTGGCGCGGCCCAGCCCTACGTCGGCCCGTTCGTGCCGAGCGGGCTGTCCGACGGCTCGCATGTCGTCGATGTCGTCGCCAGCAACGGTACGAGTGCCAGCGTGGTCGTACGCCTCGACACGGCCGCTCCCGGCATCTCGGCCGCGTTGTCCCCGCCGGCCAACGTCAACGGATGGCGAAACCGCCCGGTCACGGCGACGTTCACGTGCAGCGACTCGGCGTCCGGCGTGGCCGAATGTCCGCCTCCGGCGTCGACGGGCGATCAGGCGGGACCGGACGTCGTCCTGACCGGGACCGCGACCGACCGCGCCGGCCTGACCGCCTCCACCACGTCGACGGTGAGGGTGGACCTCACGCCCCCGACGACACCGGCGGTGACGCTCGATCCGGCATCTCGTCGGACCAGTGAGACGACGCAGATCCACGCGGCCACGGCGGATGCGCTGTCCGGCCTCGCGGCGGGCGAATGGTGGATCGGCGACGACCCCGGGCCGGGCGAAGGAATCCCGATGACGTTGACGGTCGGCGGCCTGAGCGGAGAGGTACCCGACGACGCTCACTGCCGGCACATACGTGATCTCGGTGCGCAGCCTCGATCTCGCCGGGAGCTGGAGCAGCGTCGGCACGGCCACGCTGACGATCACCGCGATCGAGAACCAACCCCCGACAGCGCCGGGTCAGACGGTCACGACCGACGAGGACACCGCCCTCCCGATCACCGTGACGGCCACGGACGACGACGGCCCGTCGCCACCGACGTTCACCGTCCTCGACGCGCCGGCGCACGGCGCGCTCAGCGGCACGGCGCCGGAGCTCGTCTACCTGCCGGCCGCCGATTACCACGGCAACGACTCGTTCACGTTCACGGCCAACGACGGTTCGCTCGACTCCGCGCCGGCGACGGTGACGATCACGATCCGACCCGTCAACGATCGTCCGACGGCCGCTCCGGCCACCGTCAGCGCCCAATCAGGCACGCCGGTGCCCGTCGAGATCGCCGGTGCCGACGTCGACGGTGATGCGTTGACCTTCCGCATCGTCACGCCGCCGGCGCACGGAACATTGTCCGGCACGGCCCCGGCGCTGACGTATACGAGCACCGCCGGCTACACCGGTGCCGACTCGTTCAGGTTCTCGGTCAGCGACGGCCAGGTCGACTCCGAGCCGGCGACAGTGGCGATCTCCGTGACCGCCGCACCTCCTCCACCCGCGCCGACGCCGGCGCTCGCCGTCGCCGACAACCCGTCGCGAACGGCCGGCGTCCGACCACTGGACGGCGCCGTCTTCCGATCCGGTGCCAGCGCGTACATCTTCATCGGGCCGGTCGACGGCAGCCGGGTGCGGTCCGTGACGTTCACCCTCGACGGCGCACCGTTCTCCGACGAGCACGCCGCGCCGTTCGATTTCGCCGGTACGTCCAGCTCGCGTCCGTGCTCGGCCTGTGTCCCGACCGCGTATCCCTTCGAGTCGAACCTGCTCACCCTCGGCACGCATCGGATCGGAGCGCTGGTGATCATCCGCGACGGCAGTCGGAACCAGCTGCTGGCGACGTTCACCGTCGCTGACACGACGCCGCACGGTCTGTTCGTTTCGGCATCTCGTGATCGCTCCGCACCGGCACCGTTGGCGAACGCGACCCTGGAGGGGCTGCGTTACGCGTTCTTCGGCCCACAGGACGACCAGATCGCCGGGGCGCGGTACGTCGTGTTCCGCATCGACGGCAGAGTCGTCAACGTCGACCCGTCTGCACCGTACGACGTGATCGGGAGCACGATGTCCGGCATCGCACTGCCCCTCGACACCCGTCGGATGAGCAAGGGCTGGCACCGCGCCTCGGCGACCGTCGTGCTCGCCGGGGGGAGCACCATCCTCGAGGCGGTCGAGTTCAGGGTGACCTGACCGAAGCGATCAGCAACCGGGAGGCACGTCCAGGACACCCAGCTGGTCGAGTTGCTCCCGTCGCCTGGCGGACCTGTTGCCCGTCGTCGCGTAGCCGGCCGAGAACCAGTGCGCTGAGCGCGATCTCGTACTCGCATCCCTCGTCCGTCGCCAGCGACAACGCGTGCTCGAGCGATTGCACCGCTTCCTCCTCGCGTCCCGCGTCGCCGCAGAGCCTGGCCCCGGAGGCGGGCCAGCGTCGCCGGCACCACCGGCACGGGGCCGTGCCTGGTGAGCATCGCCCCTGCGGAATCGGCGGCCACCAGCGCGGCGTCTGCGTCGCCGGCGAGCACGTGGATCTCGACGAGGCGGACCAGCGAGTCGAGGATGTAGTCGTTCGCCGCCAGGCCGCGGAAGCCCGACAATGCGGTCGACTGCAGCTCGAACGCCTGAGCCGAGTCGCCCCGCCACGCAGCAGACGCGCGAGAGCCCACTGATGGTGGCCATCTCGCCGTGCATGTAGTTCGCCGCCCTCTGGACGCGGAGAGCGTTCGTCAGCAGCTTCTCGGCCGGATCGAGGCGGACCTGAAGGGTGAGGATCTCGGCGAGGTTGTTGTCCGCCATCGCCGCGCCGACGACGTCACCTGACCGCGCGTAGCACTCCGAGCTGGCGCCGAAGTCGGCGATCGCGTCCTGCACCCGACCCTCGCGCCACACGCTCACGCCGCGGTTGAGGAACAGGTTGCCGCGACCGAGCGAGTCGTCGAGCTCGGTCAACAGCTCCATCGCGGCCTGTCTCGTGCTCCGCGCGTTCGGGCAGCCCGAGACAGCCGCAGCACCACTCCGAAAGCAGGTGCGCCTGGGCGCGGAGGCGAGGATCGCCGAGACGATCGCCGGTGGCGAGCAGGTCCGTCGCGATGCGCAGACACCCCGTCCAGTCGCCGAGGAAGCTGCGCACGGTCGCCCGGGCGAGGAGCAGATGGCTTCGTCAGGATCGGATCCGGATGCGCCTTCAGTGCGTGGGCTGTCACCTGAAGCGAGGAGCGGTACCGGCCGAGCTTCTCGAGCACTCGGGCACGATCGATGGCGATCCGAGCCCGCTCGCTCCCGGCCGCCAGCTTGCGCGCCGCGACGAGGGCGGCGAGGGAGACCTCGAGGTGCCCGGCCCGCTCGGCGGCGGTGGCGAGCGCGCGTTGGCGTCGCGCACCGGTCGGCTGTTGGTGCGCCCGTCGCTGGCTGGGCCGCAACCACGTCCGTCAGCAGCTGCTCGGCGACCTCCATCGCGCCGCGCGCGACGGCCGCCTCGGCCGCCAGCCGGTTCCACTTGACGATGAGGTCGGGCGACTCGGCGCCGGTGGCGTGGAAGGCGAGCGTCGAGACCGGATCGGCGAGCGGGATCGAGTCCCCCCACCCCTCGATCACCGTGCAGGCGCGATGGTGCAGCTCCCGCCGGCGCCGGACGGACAATCCGAGGTAGGCCGCCGCCCGCACCATGTCGTGGCGGAAGCGGATGTCGTCTCCGTCGATGACGATCAGGTCGCCGAGCTCCCGTTGCCAGGTCGCCGAGTCGAGCAGCTCGTCACGGCCGATCACCGGGCGCCGAGCAAGCGGGGAAACGTCGAACCGAGCACCGCCGCGTCACGGACCAGTTCGCGGCCGGCGATCGGGAAGGCGGTCGATGCGCGCCGCGATCAGACGCTCGACGGACTCCGGGAGCGTCTTCACCGATCCGCGCCGCGCCGGTGCTCGCCGCACGCGCCAGCTCGAGCAGGTACAACGGGTTGCCGCCGGCCACCGTGCGCAGCCGCGACAGTGCGACGTCGCTGGCGAGGCGGTCCGGCAGCTCCCGCAGCACGAGCTCGTCGGCGCACTCGGCCGGCGATCGGCCCGAGCACGATGGTCTGTCGCATGGGGGCTGGCGGCGCCGTCCGGCCGGCGGGTGATCAGCAGTGACGCTGTTCGCACTCAGTCGAGCGGCCGAGCGTGGAGACCAGCGCCTGAGACGCTTCGTCGAGCCAGTGCGCGTCCTCGACCACGACGACCGCCGCCGGGCCGGCGATGGCCAGCACGACCTCGCACACCGCGTCGCGGAGACGGTCGGCACGGAAGGCGTCGTCGAGGCCGTCGACCTCCGCTGTCGGCGCGACGGTCACGCCGGCCACGTCGGCGATCAGCGGCAGCCACATGACCTGATCGGGAGCCACCGCGGTCACGAGGCGCGTCAGCGCGCCGGCGGCGTCGACTGTCGCTGGTCCGAACGTCGATCGCGGCCGCCCGCCGCAGGAAGCGCGCCGAACGGCGCGTACGGCGTGGTCGTCTCGTGCGGCTCGGCTCGCACGACCGCCCACGGACGGCTGCTCGCAGTCACCGCCCGCGCCTCGTGCCACAGCCGGCTCTTTCCGATACCGGCCTCGCCGACGAGCTCGACGGTGCCTCCGGCTTCGAGGGCCGAGAGCAGGTCGTCGAGCTCAGCCGCCCGCCCGACGATGACCCCGCGGCCATCCGGATCTTCGCGCTCGGTCGAGTCACCGGTCGTCGCGAGGGGCCGACGACGTGAGCGACCACGGGCTGCTTCTTGCCCTTGACGATGAACGGTTCCAGTGCCGTGGTCTCGAACGTCCCCGCGCACGAGGTGTACAGCCGCTCCCCGGCGAGGATCTCGCCCGGCTCGGCCCTGGTCATCAGGCGGGCGGCGAGGTTCGTCGTGTCGCCCATCACGATGTAGGTGCACCGCTCGCGGGTGTCCCATGTCGCCGACGAAGACGACACCGAGGTTGGCGCCGATCCGGAGCGGCACCGGCGAGCGGTCGGTGATCTCCCGTAGCGCACGGAGCAGCCGCTCGCCGTCGCGCTCGGTCGCGGTCGGGGCTCCGGCGATCAGCGTCCATCGCACCGAGTCAGCCTCCGCCTGGGTCTCGAGCCAGCAGACGTTCCACACCGCCGCGGTCTCGTCGACGAGAGCGCTGATCGTCTTCAGGCGCGCGTGGACCGCGCGCGGACCGCGCTCCGCCAGGAGGGCATCCGTGCCGTCGAGTCTGATGAACGCCATCGCCACCTGCTTCAGCTCCCCGTGGCGCCTGCCGATGTCGACCAGCGAACGGAACTCGACCGGTAGCAGGGCCGTACTGTCCAGGCCCGCGGGTTGCCGTCGCTGGGAGCACGCGGTCGGACCGATGTCTCGGATCCCGTTGAACCGGAGCCGCCACGACCCGTCGCCTTGGCGCCGCTGCACCCATCCACGTGGCAGGGCTGACGCCAGCTCGTCGCTGATCAACGCCTGGCCACGGTCGGCGGCGGCCTCCCGTCTTGCCATCTCGCTGCTCACTGGCCCCGCCACGACGAGGGCCTTCCTCGTCGTGCCGAGGAGGTAGTACGCCTGGGAACCGGTCGCCATCCCGCACGACATGCCCACTCGGACCTTGCCGACCGACGTCGTCAACCGGCCCGCTTCTCGATCGCCTTGAACATGCGGGCCGCGGCCAGCGCCGCCCGCTGCTGATGATCGGCCCCGGAGTACAGCACGACCATCGCGTCGCCCCCGAACTCCAGGACGTCACCGCCGAAGCGGAAGACCTCTTCGATCAGCCGTCGGAAGACGACGTTGAGGATGTCGTTGATGTGTTCCGCGCCCGCCCGCCCCAGTCCGGCGAGCCGTTCGGCGAGCGTCGAGAACCCGGAGATGTCGAAGAAGGCGAGCGTCCCCTCCATCTCGACCCATCCACCTGCGGGCGCCTCCGCGAGCACCCGCGCCGCCAGCTCCGACACGTAGGGGTGGAGCGGCTCGGCACCGCCGCGCGTCACGAGCTGAGCATGCTCATCGAGATGGCCGCGCCCACCAAGGTGGCGCCGACCACAAAGCCAAGTATGGACAGCTGGAGATGGCGATGCTTCTTCCACGCGATGGTGCTGGCGGCGGTGATCTGCCTCGTCAGCATCGGCAGGATGTCGTCGGATCGAAGGAGACGCGCCATGTCGCGGGGATCCCAATTCTTGGCGTGCCCGAAGAAGATGACGTTCGACTCGTATTCCGCCTTGACGCGGGGGCTCTCAAGTGGGGTGAGACCACCCATAGCACCAGGCTCACCGATGTGATCAGGGCGGCGACGCCCAGCCAGAAGATGCCGAGCTGCCACACGCCGGTCAGGCGGGACAACTGACGCTGCTCGCTGGCCAATGACATGATCCCCAACAGCACGGCGACCTCGATGGCCGACACGAAGGATGCCTTGGTGTCGACGTTCCTGGTCCATTCGAGGACGGTTGCGTGGATGCTCCAGGCCGTCGCCACTGGATCGTGATCGGTCGCCCTGCTCACGGGGCCTTCAGCGGGTAGCACGATCGTGCCATCGCCGTTTTCGTGGTTCTCGTGGTCCTCGTCAGTTCGAATCACGCCGTGCGGAGACGCTGCAGCGGTGCGCCTTCTCGTCCTCGCCGCTCGATGACTTGCGTCGCTGACGGGACGAATCCGACGAAGGAGGTCGGGGCGCGTGCGTGGTCGTCGAAAGACTCTCGCCGCTCGCTTGCTCGCCGCCCATCGGCACCGCCCGCCCGTTCGTACCGCCGCCCGGAAGTATAGGCGATCGTGCACCCGGACGCATCCGACGCGTCACGCGTGATATCGGGAGGCGGGGCGTGCCGCTCGGCCGCCAGCCCGCACGCGAAGATGAGTGGTCGAGCCCGGCGTCGATCCGGGGACCTTCCGCTTTTCAGGCGGACGCTCTGCCGACTGAGCTACTCGACCGTGTTCGTGGCGGGCTGTCGCCCGACGTGCTCCTCGGCGGGCACGTTGACCTGATTCCCGCCCCATGCCGAGGACTCGGCATGTCGAGCGGTCCCGACGGGACTTGAACCCGCGACCTCCGGCTTGACAGGCCGGCGTGAACTCCAGACTTCACCACGGGACCAGTGGCGCTATGTAACGCACCCCCAACGGGATTCGAACCCGTGCCGCCACCTTGAAAGGGTGGTGTCCTAGGCCACTAGACGATGGGGGCAAACGCCTCATCCAGTTGAGAGCACCGAGACGATAGCAGCAGCCTCGCGCCCTTCCACAGGCCGATCGGCATCGATCAGCCGTCGACCGACATCGCCCGCACCGTGGCGTCGAGGATCCACGACAGGTAGCCGTACAGCTGGTACTCCGGCGTCGCGACCAGGTCGGCGGAGGGGTCGAGGTCGTCGTCCTCGCTGATCTCGAGGACGGTGCCGAGCACCAACCGCAGGCTGTTCACGGACTGCATGAACGCCATCACCTCGGCTTCGTCGAGGGGGACCTTGCGGCCGCTGCGGGCCAGGACCCCTTCCACCGTGTCGATCGCCGCCAGCCGGCTCGTGATCAGCCCGTCGCGCGTCAGGCGCCGATACTCGGCTTCCCGGGCCTCGTCGTCGGTGTGGACCACCGGGAACAGGCGGGCCGCGGCCGCGTCGTCGGGCTCGGCGATGATCTCGCGCAGCTCGGCGACGAGGCGGGCGACGAGGGTCCGCTCGTCGCGCCCGAGGTGGAGGACGTAGCCGGTGCCCGACCGCGTGAGGAGGCGAGGCTCACTCATCGTGCTCGAGCGTGGCCCAGAGCCCGTGCTCGTGGAGGCGGAAGACGTGCATCTCCGCCTGCTCACGCGGGCCGCTGGCGACGACGGCCCGGCCCTTGTGATGGACGTCCAGCATGAGGGCCGTCGCCTTGTCGAGGTCGTAGCCGAAGAGCTTCTGCAGCACGAAGGTCACGTAGCTCATCAGGTTGATCGGGTCGTTCCACACGATCACGACCCACGGCCGGTCCTCGGCGACGACGTCGTCGACCTCCGGCACCTCGAGCACGGTCGGCGCAGGCACGGCATCCATTCAATCAAGGTCGGGGAAGCACCGCGAGGTGTCGCCGGGCGCATGACCGACGCGAGTTTGCTCCCGTGCTCCGAGACCGCCCTAACCTGAGGCCGCTATGGCCGTCGGCAGCCGACCCCTCGTCCCGTCCCGGCTGGCGCCGGGCGGCATCCTGCAGGGGGCCCACGGCACCAGGCGCCCGCCCCGCACCGTCGTCGGTGCCTACGTGGCGCTGACGAAGCCGCGGATCATCGAGCTCCTGCTGATCACGACCGTGCCGACGATGGTGCTGGCCGAAGGGGGCTGGCCGTCGCTGGGGCTCGTCCTCGTGACGTTGCTCGGCGGGACGCTCGCCGCCGGTGGCGCCAACGCCGTGAACATGTACGTCGATCGCGACATCGACGCCCTGATGAAGCGGACCCAGCAGCGCCCACTCGTCACCGGCGTGATCGCCCCCCGGGACGCGCTCGTCTTCGCGCTGAGCCTCGAGGCCATCGCCTTCTTCGTGCTGTGGTGGGGCGCCAACCTGCTGTCCGCGGTGCTGGCGCTGAGCGCCGCGGCGTTCTACATCGGCGTCTACACGCTCTGGTTGAAGCGCACGAGCCGGCAGAACATCGTGATCGGTGGCGCCGCCGGCGCCGTGCCGGTGCTCGTGGGCTGGACGGCCGTGACCGGTTCCCTGGCCTGGGCGCCCGTGGTCCTGTTCGTGGCGATGTTCTGCTGGACGCCGCCGCACTTCTGGGCGCTCGCCATCCGCTACGCCGACGACTACCGCGCCGCCCACGTCCCGATGCTGCCCGCCGTCGCCCCGCTCTCGGAGGCGGCCCGGCAGATGATCGCCTACACCGTCGCCCTCGTCATCACGACGCTGGTCCTCGTTCCCGTCGCCGACCTCGGCTGGATCTACACGTCCGCCGCGGTGCTGCTGGGCGCGGGGTTCATCCTGGCCACGATCGCCCTGGCCCGCCGGCCGACCCCGTCGGGCAGCATGCGGGTGTTCACGTACAGCATCACGTACGTCACCGTCCTGTTCGGCGCGATGACGCTCGATGTGCTGGTGCGGGCCTGATGACGTGGCGGCGGCACGGGCCTGATGTCCTCGACCGTGCTCGCGCCGGCACCGATTTCGGCCCGTCGCGCGGTGGACCGATAATGTCCGCTCGGCGGCCCGACGCCCTACCGACGAGCCCGTCGACCAGCCCGGTCGGCGAACCCCGCCCCGACGCCCAGCACCGATGAGCACCACGAACCTCGCCCCCGAGCCCGTCGCCTCGACGGCGCGCGCCGACGATCGGGCGACGACGCGCGAGCCGGGCGCGACCGCGGCCTTGGCGGCCTGGATCACGTCGAGCGACTCGAAGGTCATCGGCCGGACGTTCGTGGGCGCCTCGGTCCTGGCGCTCGCCGCCTGCACCGTGCTCGGCGCGCTCCTCGGGCTCGAGCGCATCGACGGCGCCGACACCCTGTTCGACGCCGATGCACTCCCGCAGATGTTCGTGGCGTTCCGGGTCGGGCTCGTCTACGGCGTGATGATCCCGTTCCTGCTCGGGGTGGCGATCGCCGTCGTGCCGCTGCAGGTGGGCGCCCGGTCGCTGGCCTTCCCCCGGCTCGCCCTCGCCGGCTTCTGGGCCTGGCTCGGCGGGCTCGTCATGGTCGTCGTGTCGCTCGCCGCCAACGGCGGGCCCGGCGGCGGTGATGCCCGCTTCGTCGACCTCTTCCTCGCTGCCCACGGCCTGCTGCTGTGCGGGCTGGCAGCCGCCGCCACGTCAGTCGCGGCGACAGTGCTCACCACCAGGGCGCCGGGCATGCGGATGAACCGGGTGCCGTTCTTCGCCTGGTCGGCGCTGATCGCCTCGATCGGGCTCGTGCTCGTGCTGCCTGTCGTGCTGGGCGTCCTCATCTACCTCTTCGTCGACCACCACAACGCCCGCGCCCTGTTCGGCGGCAACGTCGGCGTCGGGTCCTGGATCGGCTTCGCGCTCACGCAACCGGCGACGTACCTCTTCGCGATCCCCGCGGTGGGTCTGGCCGCCGAGCTGGTTCCGGTCACCCTGCGCCAGAGGATGCCGGCCCGCGCCGCTGTCTATGGCGGCATCGCGATCATCGGCGTCGCCGCCTTGTCCGCCGTGACCCAGCAGGCCAACCACGGCCTGCCGTGGTCAGGCAGCAACCTGTCGCTCGACGACTTCGGCCAGAAGTTCGACGACCTGCTGCCGTACGCCCTCTTCACGCTCCTTCCCATCCTCGGCGTCGTCATCGTGATGCTCGTCGGCCTGCTCGCCGCGCGGGTCGCCGCCGACCCGGCGACCAAGTCCCGGCCCCGCGTCACCGCGGCGTTCGTGTTCGCGTTCTTCGGCCTCGGCATGGTGCTGGTCGGGATGGTGGGCGGTGCCCTCGTGCCGATCACCGACCTCGGCCTGCAGGGCACTGTCTTCGAAGAGGGCGTGTTCGTCTACATCGCCTACGGGATCGCCCTGGCCGGACTCGGCGCCATCACGTACTGGTCGCCGAAGTGGAACGGCCGGTTGATCCCCGACAAGCAGGCGATCGGCCTGGCCACCCTCGGCATGCTGGCGACGGTGCTGGCCGCCCTGCCGTACTACGTGGCGGGCTTCGCCGACCAGCCGGCGGCGTCGGGTCTGTACGACTACGAGGGCCCAGCCGAGCTGTGGAACGTCCTCGTCACGGTCGGCCACGCGCTCATGGTCCTCGTCGTCGTCGGCTTCGTCGGGCTTTGGCTCCAGTCGTCGCGCAAGGGAGCGATCGCCGACGCCGATCCGTGGGGTGGTCAGACGTTGGAGTGGCTGACCACGTCGCCCGCGCCGATCGACAACTTCGTCGAAGTGCCGACCGTCATGTCGCCCGAGCCCGTGCTGGACCTGCACGGCGACGAGCGGAGCGCACGCTGATGCAGGCGCTGCCCGCCGCTCCCGCCCCGCCGGCCCGTCGCCAGGTCCTCGTCGGCACCGCGTTGGCCAGCATGGCGACGATCATGCTCGTGGGCGGGATGCTCGCGGTCTGGATCCTGCAGCGGGAGCGGGCCATCGACGCCAGCGGGACGTGGCTGCCCGAGGGCACGTTGGTCCCCGAGGTGCCCGCCAACGTGATGCTGATCGGCGTGTGGTCCCTGTGCGTGTTCGCCCAGTGGGCCGTGTACTCGGCCCGACGCGCCGATCGGGCGCACACCGCGCTGGCCCTCGGCATCGTCGGCCTGATGGCGCTGGCGATCATCAACGCCCAGGCCTACGTCTACACGCAGATGGACCTCGCCATCGCCGAAGGCGGGTACGCCGGGATGTTCTACGCCATCACCGGCACGATGGTCGCGCTGTTCATCGTCGGCATCGTGTTCACGGCGGTCAGCGCGTTCCGCTTCCTCGGTGGACGCACCGGCGACCGCGAGGTCGTCGCCGCCCACGCCCTCTTCTGGTACGTCCTCGCCGCCGTCTTCTCGGCGGTCTGGCTGATCGTCTACGTGACCAAGTAGGACGAAGGATGGTCACGTTCGGCTCCAAGCTCCTCATCGGCGGCGCAGTCCTCGCCACGATCGCCGCGATCGTCTACGGCCTGACCCAGGAAGGCTCGTTGGGCACCGTCGGCCTGATCAGCGCCGCCGTCGCGCTGGCGCTGCTGGCGGGCGTCAGCGTGTACACCCGAGACGCCGACGTGTCGTCGATGGATCCCGCCGCGCTCACCGAGTCGGCGGCCGCCCGGCCGGCGCCGACGCCGAGCATGTGGCCGATCGTCGGCGCCCTCGGCGGCGTCCTCGTCGTCATCGGGCTGGTGACGTTCCCCGTCGTGTTCATCTTCGGCGTCATCGCCCTCGCCGCGGCGACAGCCGAGTGGATGGTGCAGGCCTACAGCGAGCGGGCGTCGGCCGACGTCCAGTACAACGCGGGCGTCCGATCCCGGCTCGCCCACCCGCTGGAGTTCCCGGTCCTCGCCGCGGTCGGCCTCGGGATCATCATCTACTCCTTCAGCCGCATCATGCTGTTCCTGTCCAAGACGAGCGGCCCGGCCGTGTTCGCCGTCATCGCCGCCCTGATCCTGTCGGTCGGGTTCATCATCGCCTTCAGCGGGACGCTGCGGACCGGTGCGATCGCCACGGTCGCCGTCGTGGCCGCGCTCGGGCTCGTGAGCGGCGGCGTCGCGGCGGCCCTCGGTGGCGAGCGCGAGCTCCATCCGCACGAGACGACGGGCACGCTGGCCGCGGATGGGGAGTGCGACACACCCGACGAGACGGAGGCGGACGAGCACGCGTCGCAGTCCGTCGCCGCCAAGGCCAACCTGACGGCCGAGGTCACGCTGACCGCCGACGGCAGGTTGGAGGCCCACAACCTGGGTGTCGACAGTGAGATCGACCGGGTGGTCGTGACCCGAGCCAACCCGACGAACGTGCGCTTCATCAACGACAGCAGCGAGGACCGCCGGCTCGTGCTCGACCTCGGGACCCGACCCGAGCTCGACGCCGACGGCAACGAGATCGAGGGCACCGAGGTCCCGAACCAGCGCTGCACGGCCCTCACCGAGGAGGGCGGCACCCAGCTGCTGACGTTCTCGATCCCGGTCGCCAGCGCCTACGCCACGACGCCGTACCTGTTCACCGTCCCCGGCGTCGACACCGCCGTGCTCGATGTGGCCGTGCCATGACCGAGCGCGATCGTCACGACCGGATCGGGACCGCCGAGGATCGGACCGTTAGCGTGCCCGGAGTGCCTCGACCGCCCCGCCACCGCCGCCCGCTCGGCATCCGCGCCGCCGGCGTCGCCGGCGTCGTGCTGCTCGCTGCCGGATGCGCCAGTGATGCACCGCAGGACACGTGGCAGCCGGCCGGCGAGAACGCGCAGAAGATCCAGGACCTGCAGTGGCCGGTGTTCCTGATCGCCGGCATCGTGATGCTGATCGTGTTCGCCGCGATCGGCTACGCCGTCGTCCGCTACCGGGACCGGGGCCAGCCGATCCCGAAGCAGACCCACGGCAAGCCGGCGCTCGAGATCGGGCTGACGATCCTGCCGGCGCTGATCCTGATCGGTGTCGCCATCCCGACCGTGGGCACGCTGATGGCGCTGTCGAAGACATCGGACACGCAGTGCTACGTCAACGTGACCGGCCAGCAGTGGTGGTGGGAGGTCGACTACCCGGCCCAGGAGGGCTGCGGGGGGGTCGACACGGCGATCATCACGAGTGGTCAGATGGTCATCCCCACCGGCACCAACGTCCTGGTGCGGGGCACGAGCCGTGACGTCATCCACAGCTGGTGGATCCCGCGGCTGAACGGCAAGCGTGACATGGTCCCCGGCCGGGTGCAGACGGTCCGGCTGGAGGCCGACCAGCCCGGCATCTACGCCGGTCAGTGCACCGAGTACTGCGGCCTCTCGCACGCCAACATGCGCATGGAGGTCGTGGCGCTCGACGCCGAGGACTTCGAGACGTGGAAGGCCAACCAGCTGGCGCCGTACGAGGCGCCGGACCCTGACACGCTGGCCGCCGTCGGCGAGGCCGACGTTCGTGGCCCAGTGCTCGCGCTGCCACCAGGTCGACGGCCTGCTCGACGCCGACGGCAACCCGATCGTCGCCGAGCCCCAGGACTACGTGTAGTCCGAGGCGGCCCCCAACCTGACCAACCTGATGACCCGCAACACGTTCGCCGGCGCATCGTTCTCCCTCCTCGACTCGCAGTGCCACGACCGGGTCTGGGACGCCTCGCCCGAGGAGTTCGGCGCGCTCTACCTGGAAGGCGTGACGTTCGACTGCCTGAACCAGGTCGACCTGCGCGAGTGGCTGCGCAACGCGCCCGAGAAGAAGCCGATGTACACCGACCCCGAGGAGCTCGGTCCGACCGACGGCAAGACGCGCGGCATGCCGTACCTGGCGCTGTCGGAAGACCAGATCGACCAGCTCATCGCTTACCTGTTGGAGCGCAAGTGAGCCCGGTCGAACGAACGGTGCTGCTCGCGCCCACTGATCGAACCGTCGCCGAGAGAGGCACTGACCGATGGCCATCATCGAGCGGCCGATCCCGGTCACCACGACGGGCCCGAGCGTCCCTGTCGCCACCCCGTCGACGTCGCTCGGCGTCTTCCGCCGACCCGTGTCCACCACCGGCTGGCGGTCGTGGCTCTTCACCGTCGACCACAAGAAGCTCGGGATCATGTATGGCGTCACCGCCATCATCTTCTTCATCATCGGCGGGATCGAGGCGCTCCTGATCCGGGCCCAGCTGGCTGCGCCCGACGGGAAGGTCCTCACCGCGGACGTCTACAACCAGATGTTCACGATGCACGCCACGACGATGGTGTTCCTGTTCGTCATGCCGATGGCTGCGGCGTTCGGCAACTACTTCGTGCCGCTGCAGATCGGCGCCCGGGACGTCGCGTTCCCCCGCATCAACGCGTTCGGCTTCTGGTCCTTCCTGTTCGGTGGCTCTTCATCAACTCGTCGTGGATCCTCGGCGGCGCCGCCGACGGCGGGTGGTTCATGTACGCGCCGAACACCAGCGTGCCGTTCTCGCCGACCCACGGCATCGACATCTGGGCGCTCGGCCTCATATCACCGGCATCGCCTCGCAGACCGGAGCCATCAACCTGATCGTCACCGTGCTCAACATGCGCACGAGGGCATGTCGCTGATGCGCATGCCGGTCTTCACGTGGATGGTCATGGTCATGCAGTTCCTGCTGCTGTTCGCCATCCCGGTGATCACGGTGGCGCTGGTGCTGCTGATCTTCCAGCGTGAGTTCGGGGCCACGTTCTTCAGCGTCGACGCGGGCGCCGACCCGCTGCTCTGGCAGCACCTGTTCTGGATCTTCGGGCACCCCGAGGTCTACATCCTTGTCCTGCCCTCGTTCGGCATCGTCAGCGAGGTGCTGCCGGTGTTCTCCCGCAAACCGCTGTTCGGCTACAAGTTCGTCGTCTTCTCCGGCGCCGCGATCGGGTTCCTCGGCTGGGGTGTCTGGGCCCACCACATGTTCGCCAGCGGCCTCGGGCCGGTGAGCGTCGCAGTGTTCTCGGTGGCGACGATGGCGATCGCCGTGCCGACCGGAGTCAAGATCGTCAACTGGACGATGACGATGTGGGGCGGCAAGCTCCGCTTCACGACGGCCATGCTGTTCGCGATCGGCCTCATCGTCGAGTTCACGATCGGCGGCCTGTCGGGCGTCACCCACGCCGTCTCGCCGTCCGACACGCAGCAGACCGACACGTACTACATCGTCGCCCACTTCCACTACGTGCTGTTCGGCGGCGCCGTGCTCGGGTTCTTCGCCGGCTTCTACTACTGGTGGCCGAAGGTCTTCGGCAAGTGCCTCAGCGAGCGGCTCGGCAAGTGGAACTTCTGGCTGATGGTCATCGGCATGAACCTGACGTTCGGCCCGATGCACATCATCGGCCTGCAGGGCCAGCCACGGCGCATGTACATCTGGACCGACGCCCGGGCCGGCGACGGCTTCTTCAACCTCGGCTTCTGGAACCTCGTCTCAACGATCGGCTCGTTCATCCTGGCCGTCGGCGTGTTGATCTTCATCATCAACGTCGTGCACACCCACCGCAAGTGCGCGAAGGCTCCCGCTCGACCCGTGGGATGCCCGCAGCCTGGAGTGGATGACGACGAGCCCGCCGAAGGAGCACAACTTCGACGCCATCCCGACCGTGCACGCCCTCGACGAGTTCTTCCACCGCAAGTACGAGGACGTCGGCGAAGGTGACCACCACGACCTGCAGCGGGTCGCGACGGCCGAGGAGATCATGGCCGAGCACGAGGCGGACGCCGACCACCACATCCACCTGCCGTCACCGTCGTACTGGCCGATCGTGCTGGCGTTCGCGCTGCCGATCATCGCCTACGGCGTGATCTACAACCGTCTGATCGGCGTCGTCGGCGCCGCCATCCTGCTGCTCGCCGCCTTCGGGTGGGCGCTCGAGCCGTCGGTCGCCCCGAGCTCCGACTTCGACCCGGTGCCCGATGACGACGACGGCGAGGGACCCGGCACCGAGCTGGCCACCGTTGGGAGCAGCGGATGAGCGAGCGCAGCGAGCGCAGCGAGCCCGACGCCACGCCGCCGGAGGAGAAGACGCCGGGCCACGGCGCCCCCGACCTCGGCAACGAGCCGTCGGAGTCCACCAGCCAGATCGTGGAGACGATCGACGAGATCCCGATGGGCGGGATCCCCGAGCCCGGACCGGCGCCCGACGGTCGACACCGGTGCCGAGCGCACCCACGCTCACCGACATGCCCGAGGAGTCCGAGCGACCGGGACGCCGACGGGGGCCACGCCACGACGACCGGCTCTCCAACAACAAGCTGGCGATGTGGCTGTTCCTCGGCAGCGAGTGCCTGCTGTTCGGTGGCCTGATCTGCACCTACATGCTCTACCGGGGTCGCCACTCGGGCTCGCCTCGGCCCCGACCAGATCTACGACATCCCGTTCACATCGGTGCGAGCTTCGTGCTGCTGATGAGCTCGCTGACGATGGTGCTGGCGGTGTCGTCGGCGGCCGCGGCGACGATCGCAACACCAAGCTCTGGCTGACCGTCACGGCGCTGCTCGGCGCCACGTTCGTGGGTGGCCAGGTCTACGAGTTCACGAGTTCTACCGGGAGGGTCTCGGCTTCACGACCAGCCTGTTCGGGTCGAGCTTCTACACGCTGACCGGTTTCCACGGCGTCCACGTCACCGTCGGCATCATCATGCTGATGTCGCTGGTCGGGATCATCTCCCGGGACCGGATCACGGGCGACAAGGCCGAGGTGGTCGAGCTGATCGGCCTCTACTGGCACTTCGTCGACATCGTGTGGATCGTCATCTTCACCCTCGTCTACCTGATCCCGGCCTGACCGATGACCGCTGACACCCACGACGCCCACAGCAGCGAGATCGAAGACCTCTCCGCCGACGAGTACGGCGAGGGCCACCACGGCGCGACCGACAAGCAGTACATCCTGATCGCGCTCATCCTGGCCGTGATGACCGGCGGCCGAGGTCACGCTCACCTACGTCGACGTCGGGCCGATCTTCCTGCCCGCCCTGATCATCCTGATGCTCGCCAAGTTCCTGACCGTCGTCAGCTACTTCATGCACCTGAAGTTCGACAACCGGATCTTCAGCTTCCTCTTCTACATGGGCCTGACGCTGGCGGTCTTCGTGTACGCGGCGGCCCTCGCGACGTTCCACTTCTTCGGCAGCTGACGTCGCCGCCGGTTCCGCATCGCGGCCGACGCGCGGCACAATGGGGCGTGCTCGCCCAGGCCGTCCCGGACCCCTTCCGGTTCCAGGCCCACGCCGACGTCTGGGTGCTCGTCGCCGCCTTGACCGGGGCGTACATCTACATGGTCCGCTTCGTCGGACCGCACGCCGTGGTCGCCGGCCAGCAGGTCGTCACCCGGCTCAACGTGTGGTGCTTCGTCGGGGCGATGGCCCTGCTGTGGTCGGCGAGCGACTGGCCGATCCACGACATCGGGGAGGGCTACCTCTACTCGGCGCACATGCTCCAGCACATGATGCTGGCCTACTTCCTGCCACCGCTGGCCCTGCTGGCGACGCCGGAGTGGCTGCTGCGGGTGCTGGTCGGGAGCGGCCGGTCCTACGCCGTGGTGTCGTGGCTCTGCAAGCCGGTCGTCGCCGGTGTGCTGTTCAACGTGGCCGTGATGGTATCCCACATCCCGGGCGTCGTGAACGCCTCGGTGACCAGCAGCAGCCCGGTGCTGCACTACTTCGTGCACGTCATGGTCGTCGTCACCGCGTTGCTCATGTGGATGCCCGTGTGCGGTCCGTTCCGCGAGCTGCGGATGGGCACCGGCGCGACGATGATCTACCTGTTCCTCATGTCGGTCGTGCCGACCGTGCCGGCGGCTTGGCTGACGTTCGCCGACGGCGCCGTGTACACGGCCTACGACCGCCCGGTGCGGCTGTGGGGCGTCTCGGTGACCGCCGATCAACAGGTGGCCGGGGCGATCATGAAGACCGGCGGTTCGATCTTCCTCTGGACGATCATCGTGATCCTCTGGTTCACCCGGTTCTCGGCGTCGCACCGTGACGAGCACAACTACAAGCGGGGTCGCATGATGCCGTCGGCGGAGATCATCGGCCACGACGACGACGAGCTGACCTTTGCCGCCGTCGAGAAGGAGTTCGCCCGCGTGCCGGCACCGGACGAACCCACCCGCCCCGCTCCGTGATCCAGCAGTAGCGTCCCCTCCTCGTGATCGACGTCCGGCTGCTGCGCACCGACCTCGACGGCGTGCGGGCGGCGACCGCCCGTCGCGGTGATCCCGTGCTCCTCACGCTCGTCGACGACGCCGTCGCGCTCGACACCCGTCTGCGCGAGATCACCGCCGAGCGGGACGCGACCCGCGCTCGGGTCAACGAGCTCTCCCGCGAGGTCGGCCAGCTGCGCCGGACCGGCGACACCGCGGCCGCCGAGGAGCGTCAGGCCGAGAGCCGCCAACTCGGCGTCGACGAGAAGGCCCTGGACGACGAGCACGACGAGGTCGCCCGCCGGCTGCGCGAGCTCCTGCTCGTGCTGCCCAACCTGGTGCACGCCGATGCCCCCGACGGTGCGTCCGACGAGGACAACCCCGTCGTGCGCGGTCCGTTCAACCTGCCGCCGTCGTTCGCCGACCACCAGCGGGTGCCGCACTGGGAGACGGGCGCGCAGCTCGGCATCCTCGACAACGAGCGGGCGATCAAGATCAGCGGGGCGATGTTCGCGATGACCCGCGGGCTCGGGGCCACGCTCGGGCGGGCGCTGTGCCAGCTCGCCCTCGACCGCAACGCCGACGCCTTCGAGGAGATCCGCCCGCCGTCGCTCGTGACCACGGCCACGCTCACGGCGAGCGGTCAGCTGCCCAAGTTCGCCGACGACGCCTTCGCCGTCGAGCGCGACGACCTGTGGTGCATCCCGACGGCCGAGGTGCCGCTCACGTCGATCTACCGGGACGAGGTGCTGGAGGAGGCCGACCTGCCGATCCGGATGATGGCGGCCACGCCGTGCTTCCGCCGCGAGGCCGGCTCGGCCGGGCGCGACACCCGTGGGCTCCTGCGCTCGCACGAGTTCGACAAGGCGGAGATCCTGTGCGTCGCCGCCGCCGAGCAGGCACCGGCGCTGCTCGAGGAGATGGTCGGTCGGGCCGAGGCGACCATCGCCGCGCTCGGGCTGCCGTACCGCACGATCGAGATCTGCACCGGCGACCTCGGGCCGAGCCACCATCGGAGCTTCGACATCGAGGTCTACGCGCCGGGCGCCGACGCCTGGCTGGAGGTGTCGTCGGTGAGCTGGTTCTCGGACTACCAGGCCCGCCGGGCCAACATCCGCTTCCGCCGCCCGCCGGTCGACGGACCTGACGGCAAGCGCCCGGCGAAGGGCACGGAGATCGCGCACACGCTCAACGGCTCGGCGCTGGCCGTGCCCCGGGTCTGGGCGGCGATCGTCGAGAACTTCCGCCAGGCCGACGGATCGGTGCACATCCCCGACGCCCTGCACCCGTACATGCGCGGCGCCACCCAGATCGGCCCGCCGCGCCCATGACAACTGGGCGCGGACGGTCTCACGCGGCCAACTGGGCACGCCAGGTCTCGAATCCGAGACCGTCCGCGCCCGGAACGGCCGGGCCGGCGAGAGGGCACCGGTGACGGAGCCCCGCGACGTCGCCGGCGAGCTGTACGCCCGGCGGGTGCAGTACGAGACCGCCGGGCTCGACGTCGCTGACGTCCGGGCCGAGCCGATCGACCAATGGCGGCGCTGGTACGACGAGGCCAGCTCGGCCGGGCTCGTCGAGCCGAACGCGATGGTGCTGGCGACCACCGGGGCCGACGGGCAGCCCGACGCCCGCTACGTGCTGGTGCGCGGCGCCGACGTCGGCGGCTTCGTCTTCCACACCAACTACGACAGCCCGAAGAGCCGCCAGGTCGACGCCAACCCGCGGGCGGCCGGGGTCTTCACGTGGCTCGGCCTGCACCGCCAGGTGCGCGTCCGGGGGCCGATGGCGCGGGTCAGCCGCGACGAGAGCGACGAGTACTTCCGGTCCCGACCACGCGACAGCCAGCTCGGGGCCTGGGCGTCACCGCAGAGCGAGGTCATCGCCGATCGAGCCGACCTCGACCGGCGCATCGCATCGACCGCCGCCGAGTTCGGTGACCGGGACGTCTCGCGCCCCGGCTTCTGGGGCGGGTGGCGCCTCGGCATCGACGAGATCGAGTTCTGGCAGGGACGCCCGAGTCGGCTGCACGACCGCGTCCGCTACCGCGCGCGACGCCGCCTCGGGTTGGATCGTCGAGCGCCTCGCGCCCTGAGCGGGCCCGCTGAGCCGCTCAGCCGGCTCAGCCACTCAGCACCCGTGCGTGAAGCGGATCCGCACGACCTGCCCGGAGTCCGAGTAGGTCAGGACGGCCAGACCGCCGGAGCGGGCGGGATCGGCGAGCAGCGACACGTCGGCCGGCCGCCACCGCGGCGTCGGCGGCGTCGAGGGCGGTGGGGTGGTGCACGAGGCCGCCCGCCCGGACTCATCGAGCACGAGCACCTCGACGTCGGGGTCGACGACGAACGTGCGCACGTTGACCCGGATGTTGGCGAACGGGTTCTCCTGCCACCACGCCCGCACCGGCTCGGTCTCGAACGAGGTGGCGTCCAGCGTGCCGAGCTGGGGGTCGTTGAGGCTGTAGCGGTCGAGCCCGATCGCCTGGTAGCCGTCGATCTCGCTGACGGTGTCGATCGTGCCGACGTCGAAGCGCACGCCGTCCCAGTCGCCGCTGGGGGCCCGGTCCGCCACGGTCGTCGAGGTGCTGGTCGTCGTCGACGAGGCCGGTCTCGACGGACCGGGGGCGGTGGTGCCGACGCCCGGTGCCGTCGTGGTCGCCGACGTGCCGACGGTGGACGACGGCGCCGGGCCCTCGGCCGGGAGCGGCTGCAACGTGTCGTCGTCGCCGGACGAGCACCCGCCCGGGGCGACGAGGGCGATCGCGGCCGCCACGACCAACGCGCCGGCGCGACGTCTCACGGCGGCGGCCACGCCGACCGCGACGCGTGTCAGCGCCTCGACGACCGCGGCGGCGGGTGGCACGAGCTCCGGGCCGTCCCAGTCCGCCCAGTGAGGCGTCAACCCGCGGACGCGCGGTGGCAGCTCGAGCTGCACACCACCCTGCCCGGGCACGTTCACGGGATTGCCCGGGTGCAAGCCGCGGAGGTCGCGGGGGATGGTGTCGAGGTCGGTCACGATCTCGTACTCGGGCAGCGCGGGCACGAGCTCGGCGGCGACCGCCGACGCCAGCGCCCGGTTGCTGCCGCCGAGCAGCAGCGACGTCCACATCCCGGCGCGCCCGTAGCCGTGCACGGTCACGACGACGGCGACGTGGTCGAAGAACCGGTGTAGCACCGCTGACTGGTCGCGCCGGACGTCGGTCGACGGGAAGTGCTCCGGCGACGGGGGCGGGTGCTCGACGACGTAGAGCGAGGCGCCCGATGCGTCGGCGGCAGCCCACGGCGATCCGATCGGTCTGGCGCTCCAACGCCCCGCCGTGGAAGGCCATGAACCCGAAGCGGCTGCCCAGCAGGCTGTCCTCGACGACGCCCGGCTCGGCGAGCAGTCGCTCGTACCGGGCTCCTGCGTCCATGGGCCTCATCGTGCCACCGGTAGTGTCCGGTGGCGTGCTCGTGTGGATGGACCTGGAGATGACCGGTCTCGACCACACCCGTGACGTGATCGTGGAGATCGCAACGATCGTCACCGACGACGACCTCGAGATCGTGGCCGAGGGCCCGGACCTCGTCGTCCACCAGAGCGACGAGGTGCTGGCCGGGATGGATCCGTTCGTCGTCGACATGCACACCCGATCCGGCCTCCTGGAGGCCATCCGGGTGTCGACGGTGTCGTTGGCCGACGCCGGCGGGGCGACGCTCGACTTCATCCGCCAGCACGCCGCCGAGCCGAGGTCCGTGCCCTTGTGCGGCAACTCGATCGGCACCGACCGCCGCTTCCTCGCCGCCTACCTGCCCGAGATCGAGGAGTACCTGCACTACCGCTCGATCGACGTGTCGAGCATCAAGGAGCTCGTGCGCCGCTGGTACCCCAAGATCGGCCACGCCCGTCCGCAGAAGGTCGGTCAGCACCGCGCCCTCGACGACATCCGCGACTCGATCGACGAGCTGCGGTACTACCGCGAGCGGGTCTTCGTCGCCGCCGAGCGCAGCGACGTCGTCACCGAGGGCACCGCCGGCTGATGCGCGCCGTCGTCATCCGCGCCCCGGGCGGGCCCGAGGTCCTCGAGGTCGTCGACGTGGAGCCGCCGGTCCCCGGCCCCGACGAGATCCTCGTCGACGTCCACCACAGCGCCCTGAACCGCGCCGACCTGCTGCAGCGGATGGGTGGCTACGCCGATCCCCGACGTCGGTCGGGCTCGACGGCACCCGAGATCCTCGGCATGGAGTACGCCGGCACCGTCGCCGCGCTCGGTGCGCGAGTCGTCGAATGGCAGGTCGGCGATCACGTGATGGGCATCGAGTCCGGTGGGTGCTACGCCGAGCAGGTGACGACGAACGCTCGACAGGCGATGCCGGTGCCCGACGCCCTGACCCTCACCGACGCGGCCGCGGTCCCCGAGGTGTTCTTGACGGCGTGGGACGCCCTCGTCGTGCAGGGCGGCCTGACCAGTGGGCGGTGGGCTCTCGTCCACGCCGGCGCGTCGGGCGTCGGGACCGCGGCCATCCAGATCGTCAAAGCGATCGGTGCGTCGGTGGCGGTCACGTGCTCGGCAGGCAAGATCGCCGCCTGCCGGGAGCTCGGCGCCGATGCCGTCCTGGAGCGCTCACCGGCCGACTGGCCCGCCGCGCTCGCCGCGGCGCTGTCCGGGCTCGGTCGTGACGACGGCGTCGACGTCGTGCTCGACGTGATCGGCGGCGAGGAGGCCGACCGGAACCTTCGGGCCGTGCGGTCCAAGGGAACGATCGTGCAGGTCGGCCTGATGGGCGGCGGGCGCTCGACGGTGAACGTCGGGCTGCTGTTGACCAAGCGGGCCCGCTGGATCGGCACGATGCTGCGGTCGCGGGCGCCGGAGGAGAAGCAGGCGATCAGCCAGCGCTTCGTCCACGAGGTCGTGCCCTTGTTCGCCACCGGGGCGTTGCACCCCGTCGTCGACACCCGCTTCGCGCTCGACGACGTCGTCGAGGCCCACCGGTACATGGAGGGCAACGCCAACGTCGGCAAGATCATGCTCGACGTCCGCTGAACCTCCCGATCAGGTCGCCGCCCGGTCACGCCGCGGCGACACGTCGACCCTTCCACGTCGTCGTGCCCCGGACCCGGTTCCCGACCGCGCCGATCACGACGGCGATCAGGGCGACCACGGCGAGCGGGTAGAGCAGGCCGGCGAGCACCGCACCTCGCCCGGCGCGATGGACGAGCACGGTGACCTGGACCGCGCTGAGCGGGTACGCCAGCCAACCGACGAACGGACCGCCGGCCAGCGACCAGACCCATGCCGACGACGGCCGACGCGAGTCCACCACCTGGCGGCCCCGATCCCGGCGGCCATGGTGCGCGACCACCCGGCCAGCGACTGCCGCAGGCCGCCCGGGTACATGCGGAACGTCGCGGCCTCCCGACCGGTGTGCAGCGAGGTGCGACCGATCCGCCTGGCGAGCGCGATGTCCTCGACCAGGCTGCCCCGCACGTCGGGCGAGGCGTGCCCGCCGCACGCCTCGTACACGTCGCGACGCACGGCCAGCACCGCGCCGAACGCGACGCCGGCTCGCCCGGCCGGGCGGAGCACGCTGAACGCACCGCTGCCCATGAGGGCGACGACGTTGGCCAGCACCGTCGCCTGCTCCGCCGGTCGCGGCGCGTCGTGCCACGGCTGGACGGAGACGACGGCGCGCGGCTCGTCGTCGAGCGCGGCGGTCAGGCCGTCGAGCAGGGCCCGGCCCGGCCGCACGTCGGCGTCGAGGAACACGAGCACGGGGGCCGCCGTGTGGCGGGCGCCCGTCCAGCACGCGTGCGGCTTGCCGACCCAACCCCGCGGCAGTGGTGGGGCCTCGACCACCCGCGCGCCGGCGGCCGCGGCGATCGCCGCGGTCGAGTCGGTCGACCCGTCGTCGACCACGACCAGTTCGTCGCCGGTCTGCAGCTGGGCGCCGAGTGGTCCGAGGAGGTGGGGCAGCGAGGCCGCCTCGTCCCGCGCCGGCACCACGACGGCGATCGCGGGACGCCCGGCGCGACCCGCCGGCAACGGGTGCGTGGACCACAGGAGCAGCCAGCCCAACGACCATCCGACGGCATACAGCGCCCACGCCACGTGTCCAGTCTCGCCGCCGGCCCGACCCGGAGGGGTTCGCCCGGCCCGCCTCGGCGGGGGTCCGGGTCGGTACTGTCGTCGGCGATGTCCGAACGTCCCCGCCGCCAGGAGCAGGAGCCTGCGGGCACGGAGGTCACCGAGATCGCGGCCGGCGTGCTCCGCATGCAGCTACCGATCGACATGCCCGGGCTCGGCCACACCAACTGCTACGTGCTCGAGGACGAGCGGGGCGTCGCCGTCGTCGATCCCGGCCTCCCCGGGCGACAGACGCTGAAGACGATCGAGCAGCGGCTGGCCAGCGTCGACGTGCCGCTGAGCCGGGTCCACACCGTCCTCGTCACGCACAGCCACCCGGACCACTTCGGCGGCGCGGCGTGGATCCGCCAGGCGACGGGTGCCGACATCGTCACCCATCGCCGGTTCCGCCTGATGTGGGACCGGGCCGGGCCGCCCGACGTCGACGTCGAGGACGTGCCCGAGCTCCGGCGGATGCCGTGGGAGGAACCGGCATGGGGCGGCGATGGCCACGACGTGCCGTTCAAGCACCGCGTGCGCATGCGGGCGGCCATGCGGTTCCCACGCTTCTTCCACACACCGCGTCCGACCGTGCGCGTCGACGACGGGGAGTCGATCCGCCTGGCCGGCCGCGAGTGGTTCGCCGTGCACACGCCTGGTCACACCGAGGACCACGTCTGCCTGTTCGATCCGACCGAGCGAGTGCTGTTGTCCGGTGACCACGTGCTGCCGACCATCACACCGCACATCGGCGGGTTCGATCCAGGCGGCGACCCGCTGCTGGAGTTCTTCCAGTCGCTGGACAAGATCGCCGAGCTCGGTCCCGAGGTGTCGACGGTCCTGCCGGCCCACGGCCACCCGTTCGACGACCTCGCCGGCCGGGCCAAGGCGATCCGGGTGCACCACCTCGAGCGCCTCCAGGTCCTGCGCGCCGCGGCCGACGAGATCGGGCGCCCGGCCCGCGTCCAAGAGCTCTCGGCGCACCTGTTCTCACCGCGAGCGCAGGGCGCGATGGCCGACAGCGAGACGTTCGCCCACCTCGAGCACCTCTGCCGGACCGGCGAGTTCGAGCGGCACGAGCTCGAGACCGGCTACGAGTACGTGCGCGCCCGCTGAAGTTCCGCGTCTCAGGAGCGCCCCGGCGCGCTCTCGTTGTCGATGGACACGTCGACGCTCACCGCTGGACACGCCGCGCCGGTCGCCGACGCCCCGCTGACGGCCGCCGAGACCGCCCGATGGGCCCGGTGCTCGGACGGGCGGGGGACGTTCAACCGGATGTTCTTCTCCGACGACCCCTACGACATCGCCCGCGCCAAGGCCATCTGCTCTCGCTGCGTGATCCGCACGGCCTGCCTGGACGGCGCGCTGCGCCGTGAGGAGCCGTGGGGGGTGTGGGGCGGCGAGATCCTCGTGGACGGCAAGGTCGTGGCCGTCAAGCGGCGCCGCGGCCGGCCCCCGGTGCACCCCCGGCCCCCGATCGTCGTCGACGAGGTCCCCGACGTCGCATAGTGGTGCTCGCGGCGCTCGGGGTCGGCCCGGCGGCCGACCTGACGCGGCGTCTCGTTGCATTGGCACACGTCGTCACCGAGCCGCCTCGCTCACTCGCTCGAGGACTCGCGGCTCACCTCGTGTCGTGACATGCTCGTCACAAAGTCCTTGACGTCGCCGGGCGTCCCGTAGTTGGATGACTGTGCCGCGACCCGCGGAGCGACCCGCCCACCCCCACTCCCCGCAGGAGCGAACGAGCCGATGACCTGGACCACTCACACGAAGCAGCGAGCGGCCGTGATGCCGTCCGCCGCGCGCGTGGTCCCGGCCGTGGACACGCAGCTCGGCAACGGTTGGGCCGGCGGCATCGCCACCCCGTGGGACCTCGGCAACGCGACCTCCCACGGCTTCACGGCCAAGCGTTCCACCCGGCACCTCGGGGGACTCTCGACATAGCACCGAATGTCGAGAACCTTCTGAGGCCGCCGGGACCCCCCGGCGGCCTTTCTGGTTTTCGGGGTCCGACCAGCAGCGACGAACACGAGATACAGGACACGAAACGACATGTACGCCATCCACCTCCTCCCACGACCGGAGCGGAGTCCCGCCGCCGTCGGCCCGGCCCTCCCGCGCTGCGCCGACGGCAATGGCACCCTGACGCCCCTCTTCTTCTCCGACGACATCATCGACATCGCCCGCGCCAAGGCGATCTGCGGCAAGTGCCCGCTCGCCGCGATGTGCCTCGCCGACGCCCAGGCTCGTGAGGAGCCATGGGGCGTCTGGGGCGGGGAGCTGCTGGCCAACGGCCGCATCGTGACCAACAAGCGTCCCTGCGGCCGGCCGCCCAAGCATCCGCGGCCGGAGCTGATCATCGACGAGCTCGGTGTCGTCGGGTCCGTCGCATGACCGAGCGAGTCCTCGAGCGAGGGAACCAGCACGACGACGAGCGCGGTGGCGACGCGGCGGCCCGCAGCGAGGCCGACGAGCTGCTGCGGCGCGTGAGCAACGAGCTCACGCGCCGCATGCGGGCGATCGGCGTGCCCGGCCCGACGCCGACCGGGCACGGCGATCCCGTGGCCGCCGACCACGCCACGGAGGCTGGTCGGTAGCCTCCAGGTGTGGCTGCGACGGGAGGTGAGCCGAGCCGGGTCCCGAGCGATCGATCGGGGCCACGACGCCTCCGCCTCGTCGTCTTCGCCGCCGCAGTCCTGATCAGCGCCGTCGGTGCCGTCGTCTGGAGCCGCTCGGTCAGCAGCGGTGAGACGGAGGCCGACGACGAGGTCGAGCTCGACGTGCCCGGTGAGTACGTCGAACCCGGCACCCCCACCAACCCCCCGCTCGACGCCGACCAGCTGCCGGCCGTGACGCTGGAGACGGCAGCCGGCGACCATGTCGAGCTGGCCGTGGATGGCCGGCCGATGGTCATCAACCTCTGGTACTCGACGTGTCCGCCCTGCGCCCGTGAGCTGGCCGACTTCGCCGCCGTGCACGACGAGGTCGGCGACGCCGTCCGCTTCGTGGGGGTCAACCCGCGCGACACCGCGGCCACGATGACGCGCTTCGCCGCCGACCGCGGGGTGACCTACGAGCTGCTGCGAGACCCGCAGTACGCGTTCGCCGACGACCTCGGGCTGGTCGCCTTCCCCGTCACGTTGTTCGTCGCCGCGGACGGGCAGGTCGTCGGCCGGAGCGGGGCGATCGGACGCTCCGAGCTGCGCCAGCAGGTCGCGGACCTCCTGGCGTGAACGTCGGCCTGTCGTTCCTCCGCGGTCTCATCGCCGCCGTCAACCCGTGCGGGTTCGTGCTCCTGCCGACGTACCTCATGTACTTCCTGGGCATGGAGGCCACGCGTGACGACACCCAACGGGCCTCGGTGCGCCGGGCCCTGCTCGTCGGTGCGTCGGTGTCGGCCGGGTTCATGGCCGTGTTCGTCGTGGTCGGCGCCATCAGCACGTGGTTCACCACGTGGATCGAGCAGCATGCCAAGTACGTGACCGGTGTCGTCGGCGTCATCCTGATCGGCGTCGGCGTGGCCATGCTGTTCGGCTTCAAGGTCCGCCTGGCGACGCCGACGGTGGACGTCGGCGAGCGCGACCGCACCGTGCGCTCGATGTTCGTCTACGGGATCGCGTACGCGATGGTCTCGCTGAGCTGCACGATCGTGCTCTTCATCCCGACGATGTTCAACGACACGGTCGCCGCGGGGATCGCCAACGGCGCCGCGTACGGGCTCGGGATGGGGCTCCTGGTCACCGCGCTGACCGTGACGTTGGCCGTCGCCAACCACGCCCTGCTCCGCGTGCTGCGCCGCACGATGCGCCACGTGCAGACCATCGCCGCGGCGTTCGTCCTGCTGTCGGGCATCTACCTGGTGCACTACTTCTGGGTCGTCGACGTCAACGAGGGGTCGTCGGCGCTGACGAACGCCGTCGAGAACTTCCAGAACCGGGTGCTCGTGTCGCTCAACGACCACTGGCGGCTGGCCGCGGTGGTGCTCGGCGGTGTGGTCGTCGCCGCCGTCGGCTACGTCGGTCTCCGGCGACGGTCGGACGATGGGCCGCCGCTAGCGTCGCCCGAGCGTGAGCGCTCCACCACCCCCTGAGGTCGCCTCCCCCGATCCGGCGGTGCTCCCGGCCCGACCGGCGGCGACCGTGGTCCTCGTCCGTGACGTCGATCCCGGCGCCGCCGCCGGCATCGAGGTGTTCGTGCTGCGGCGGGCCGCCACGGCTGCGTTCGCGGCCGGGATGTACGTGTTCCCCGGCGGCCGCGTCGACGAGATCGACGCCGCGACCGCGCTCGAGCCGTACTGCGACGGGCTCGACGACGTCACGGCATCGGCCCTCCTGGGCGTCGACCACGGTGGCCTGGCCTACTGGGTCGCCGCGGTGCGGGAGTCCTTCGAGGAGGCCGGGCTGCTGCTGGCCCGCACCACCGGCGGCGGGGTCCCGCCGGTCGACGACGCCGAGCGCCGCGCCGTCCACGACGGCAGCCTGTCGATGGTCGAGCTGTGCCGCCGCCACGACCTCGTCCTCGACTTGTCGGCGATCCGCTACGTCGCCCACTGGGTCACGCCGCTCGGCGAGCCGGCCCGCCGCTTCGACACCCGCTTCTTCCTCGCCGCCGCCCCTGCCGGCCAGGAGGGGGCCCACGACGGCACCGAGCTCGACGAGTCGATGTGGGTGCGGCCGGCCGATGCGATCGCCGCCGCCGACGCCCGCCGGCTCGTGCTGATGCCGCCGACGATCGCCAACTTGCGGTTCGTCGCCGAGTGCGCGACGACCGACGAGGCACTGGCCAGGGCCGACGCCGTCGGCACGCCCCCGCGCATCCAGCCCAAGATGCGGCGCGACCCCAACGGCAAGCTCCGCGGCGTCGCCCTCCCCTGGGATCCCGGCTTCGACGACCTCCCCGATTGACCCCGACCCGTCCGACGGACGGTCAGCGGGCGCGGACGGGGTCGCCGAGGGCGACGTCGACGGCGGCCAGCAGGCGGGCCGAGCAGCCGGCCATGTCGGGTCCGTCCAGTCCGTCGTCGTCGACGGGGACGACCTCGTCGAGCCGGTCGGCGATCGAGGCGAACGCGGCCGCGACGGACTCGCCCCGTCCCGAGGGGTCGAGGGCGACGGGGACGCCGGCGTCGCCGCTCGCCGCCACGATCGGCTCCAGCGGGACCTGGCCGAGCAGCGGGACGTCGATGGCGTCGGCCAGCACCTGCCCGCCACCCGCCCCGAACAGCGGATACGACGTGCCGTGCTCGCACGTGAAGTCGGTCATGTTCTCGATCACGCCGACGACCCGCACGAAGCTGCGCCGGGCCATGTCGGCGGCCCGCTGGGCGACCTTCTGGGCCGCGCTGCGCCGGTGTCGTCACGATCACCATGTCGGCGCGGGGCAGCAGCCGGGCGAGGCCCATCTGGACGTCGCCGGTGCCCGGCGGCATGTCGATGACCAGGTCGTCGAGGTCACCCCAATGGACGTCGCGCAGGAACTGCTCGACGGCCTTGGTCAGCATCAGCCCCCGCCACATCAGCGCCGTGTCCTCGCCGACCAGGAAGCCCGTGGAGACGACCTTCAGCAGGCCGTCGCCGACGCGCCGCTCGTTCGGGATGATCAGCGGGCGCTCGCTGCCGGCGACCCGCTCGGCCTCCATGCGGTCGGACATGCCGAGCAGCCGCGGCACCGAGAAGCCCCAGATGTCGGCGTCGAGCACGCCGACGGTGCGGCCCCGTCGGGCCAGCTCGACGGCGAGGTTCACGGTCACCGAGCTCTTGCCGACGCCGCCCTTGCCGCTGGCGATGGCCAGGACCCGGGTCGACGCCGGGACCTGGGTGTCGCCGGCGTGCTGGCGGGCGTTCCAACGGGCCTTGAGCATCACCTCGGTGCGCTCGTCGGGGGTCATCTCGCCCCACGTGATGTGCACGTCGCGCACGCCGGGGTGGATGCCGACGCGCCGCTCGATGGCGTCTTTGATGTCGGCCCGCAGCGGGCATCCGCCGATCGTCAGCTTGACGGTGACGTCGACCGTGCCGTCGTCGTGCACCTCGACCGCGGGCACCATGCCGAGCGACACGATGTCGCTGCCGAGCTCGGGGTCGATGACTGACTCGAGCACGGCGACGACGTCCTCGCGGGTCGGCGGCGGCGTGGCCATGACGAACATTTTACCGGCCGGCGCCGTGTAATCTAGTGCGCGTGGCCGATCCTCCCGGTTTTGCGGCGCCGCTGCCGTCGCGCGACGTGCTCCGGGTCCTTGGCGACAACACCCGCTATGCCATCTACCTGGAGCTGGCGCGGTCGGCCCGGCCGCTCGTCACGGCCGAGATCGCCGAACGGCTCGGCCTGCATCCCAACACCGTGCGGCCGCACCTCGACCGGATGCGCGACGTCGGGCTCATCGACGTGGCCGCCGACGGCCGCGGCGAGGTCGGACGACCGCAGCACCGGTACTCGCTGGCCGCCGACGCCCCCTCGCTCGGCCTCGAGCCACCGACGATGCCGATGCTGGCCCGGATGGTCCTGTCGATGGCCCGCCGGCTGGGCGCCAGTCCGACCGACGCGGTCGCCGTCGGTGAGTCGGAGGGCCGGACCCGGGCCGCCCGCTACGCCGACGCCCCCTCGGCCCTCGAAGCCCTCGTCGCCGACCTCGACCGGCTCGGCTTCGATCCCGTCGTCGCCGACGGCCGGCCCGACGACGAGCCGGCCGACGACGACACCGTCTGCGCCGTCGTCGCGTTCGCCAACTGCCCCTTCGCCGACCTCGCTCGCGACCAGCCCGACCTCGTCTGCGGCCTCCACCGCGGCCTCGTCGCCGGGTTCGTGGCCCAGATGGGCGACGCCGAGGTGCTGGAGTTCTGCCCGCTCGCCCACCGCACGCCATGCCAGGTGGCCATCGCCAGCCGCTAGTGCTTGACATCGCAACCATCGCAGGAGGAACGACCGTGATCACCCTCACCGACAACGCAGCCGTCAAGGTCAAGGAGCTGCTCAGCGCTGAAGGCGCCGACGACCTCGCCCTCCGCGTCGCCGTGCGGCCCGGTGGCTGCAGCGGCTTCTCCTACGAGATGTTCTTCGACGGCGACGTTCGCCGCCGACGACGAGCAGGCCACGTTCGGCGCCGACGTCAAGGTCGTCGTCGACGCCGCAGTCGGCCCAGCTCCTCGCTGGGCGCCACGCTCGACTACAAGGACGGCCTCGACCAGTCCGGGTTCGCCATCACGAACCCCAACGCCACGCGCACCTGCGGCTGCGGCCAGAGCTTCTCCTGAGCCGGCCGCGGTCGCCGCAGCCATGAACAAGCCGCTCGGGCCCTACAGCCCGTTCGTCCGCGCCGGCGACCTGATCATCGTGTCCGGCCAGGGCGGCATGGTCGACGGCGTCGTCGTCGACGGTGGCGTGGCCGCCCAGACCGCCCAGACCATGGTCAACGTCGCCGGCCCGCCTGGCCGAGGCCGGCGCCACGCTGGACGACGTCGTCAAGACGATGTGCTTCCTCACCGACATGGGCACGTTCGCCGAGTTCAACGACGCCTACGCCGCGGCGTTCGGCGACCACCGCCCGGCCCGCTCGACGGTCGAGGTGTCGGCCCTCCCGGGCGGCATGGCCGTCGAGATCGAGGCCTGGGCCTACAAGCCGGCATGACCGGGGAGCCGTCGGCGGCCCCGATCCGTTGCGGCTGGGGCGAGGGCTCGACCGGCTTACGTCGCCTACCACGACACCGAGTGGGGCGTGCCGACCCGCGACGCCCGGCGACTGTTCGAGTTCCTCATCCTGGAGGGCGCCCAGGCCGGGCTGTCGTGGACGACGATCCTCGCACAAGCGCGACGGCTACGCCCGCTGCTTCGCCGGCTTCGACCCGGCCGCGGTGGCGGCGTTCGACGACGACGACGTCGCCCGCTGCCTGGCCGACCCGGGCATCGTCCGCAACCGGGCCAAGGTCACCGCGGCCATCGGCAACGCCCGGGCCTGGCTCGACCTCGACGACCCCGTCGGGCACCTGTGGGCGTTCGTCGACGGCGTCCCGGTGCAGAACCGCTGGACCGCGGCTGGCCGAGCTGCCGGCCACGACGGCGGTCGTCGGACGCCATGAGCAAGGACCTCGAAGCGCGGGCTTCCGCTTCGTCGGCCCGACGATCTGCTACTCGCTGATGCAGGCCTGCGGTCTCGTCAACGACCACGTCGTGGACTGCTTCCGCCACGCCGAGTGCGCCGCACTAGCCTGAGCGACCCATGGCTGGTGCGATCGTCATCGTCGTCGTGCTCCTGCTCATCCCGGTGCTGGTGCTGATGAGCGGCGGCGTGGCGTCGGCGATCCTCGGGCCAGGCGCTGGAGACGACGCCGACGAGCGCAACGCCGGCAGCGAGCTGCTCGACCTCGATGACTGAGCGCTGCAGCGGTGCACCGCCGGGACGCATCGACCGAGGCGCTGACCGCAGGCGATCGTCGCGCTACGCCATCGAGCGGGTCCGGATCGACCCGCCGCCGCTCGACGGCCCCCGGACCGCCGTCGAGCTGCGGGCCGCTGGCCGGGACGACGATCACGCCCGAGGGCATCGGCGGGCTCGAGGCGCTGCGGGTGTTCGCCGAGGTGCTGGCCCCGGCGTGCATCTCCGTCGACCACCCCCGCTACCTGTCGTTCGTGCCGGCGGCGCCGACCGAGGCGTCGATCCTGTTCGACCTCGTCGTCGGGGCGTCGAGCATCTACGGCGGCTCGTGGCTGGAGGGCGCCGGCGCGATCTACGCCGAGAACGAGGCGCTGCGGTGGATCGCCGAGCTCGCCGGGCCTGCCGCCGCGCGGCCGGCGGGGTGTTCGTCAGCGGCGGGACCGCCGGCAACCTCGAGCGCGCTGCTCGCCGCCCGCTGGCGCTGGCGGCAGCGGGCCGCTGGCGCCCACGACCGGACGCGCGGCCTGCTGCTGGCCGTCCGGCGGCGCCCACTCCTCGGTCGCCCAGGCGGCGCGGGCGATGGACGCCGACGTCATCCGGGTCCCGGCCGACGACGCCGGCCGGCTGACCGGCGCCGGGCTCGACGCCTGCGTCGACGGCGCTCGGCGAGCGCCGACCGCGAGCGCCTGTTCGCCGTGGTGGCGACGAGCGGGACGACGAACGCCGGCGTCGTCGACGACCTCGCGGCCGTCGCCGCGTCGCCGTGAGGCGCTCGGCACCTGGATGCACGTCGACGGTGCCTACGGCGGCGCCGCGCTGGCCGCGCCCAGCGTCCGCCACCTGCTTCGACGGCATCGAGGCCACCGACAGCTTCATCGTCGATCCGCACAAGTGGCTGTTCGCCCCGTTCGACTCCTGCGCCCTCCTCTACCGCGACCCCGAGATCGCCCGCCTCGCCCACACCCAGCACGCCGAGTACCTCGACGTGCTCCACGCGCCGCACGGCGAGGCCGACGTCGCCGAGCACGAGTGGAACGCATCCGACTACGCCCACCACCTGACGCGCCGGGCCCGCGGACTGCCGCTGTGGTTCAGCCTCGCCACCCACGGCACGCTGGCCTACACCGAGGCCGTCGAGACGACGCTGCCGGTGGCCCGCGAGGGGGCCGAGCTGGTGCGGACCGCGCCGCACCTCGAGCTGGTCATGGAGCCCGAGCTGTCCATCGTGCTGTTCCGCCGCATCGGCTGGGACGCCGCCCGCTACCAGGCGTGGAGCGACGGCCAGCTGGCCGCCCAGGAGTCCTTCGTGACGCCCACCGCGTGGGGCGACGAGACGGTGCTGCGCTGGTGCATCGTCAACCCGCTGACGACGGTCGACGACCTCGCGGCGATCGTCGGACGATCGCGGACGACCCGGTGACGAGGTGACGCCGTGAGTGAGCCCGCCGACCTCGTCGTCGCCGGCGCCCGCTGCGTGGCCACGATGGACCCGAGCGGCGCGAGCTCGCCGGCGGCTGGGTCGCCGTCACCGACGGGCTCGTCAGCGCCGTCGGCACGGGACCGGCCCCGCCGGCGGCGACGGTGCGTCGACGCCACCGACTGCCTCGTGACGCCGGGGCTGTCAACACCCACCACCACCTGTACCAGAACCTGACCCGGGCCTACCCGCCGATGACCGACAAGCCGCTGTTCGGGTGGCTGCAGTCCCTGTACCCGCTGTGGCGCGGCCCTCGACACCGAGGCCGCCTACCTGTCGGCGTGGGTCGGGCTGGCCGAGCTGGCGCTGTCGCGGCTGCACGACGTCGACCGATCACCTCTACCTGCATCCCGCGCGGCGCCGGCGACCTGCTGGCGGCGGAGATCGACGCCGCCCGCGACCTCGGGATGCGGTTCCACCCGACGCGGGGCTCGATGTCGCTGTCCGAGAAGGACGGCGGCCTGCCGCCCGACGACGTGGTGGCCGACGACGACGACGATCCTCGCCGCCAGCGACGACGCCGTCGCACCGCCACCACGACCGCTCCCACGGGGCGATGATGCGGGTGGCGCTGGCGCCGTGCTCGCCGTTCACGCGTCACCGAGGACCTGATGGTGCGCTCGGCCGAGCTCGCCGAGCGGCTCGACGTCCGGCTGCACACCCACTTCGCCGAGAACGCCGAGGACGACGAGTTCTCGATGGCCACGTTCGGGTGCCGGCCGACCGACTACCTCGAGCGCACCGGGTGGCTGACGGACCGGGCCTGGCTGGCCCACTGCGTGATGCCCGACGCCGACGAGGTCCGCCGGCTCGGGGCGGCCGGCGTCGGCGTCGCCCACTGCCCGTCGAGCAACCTCATCCTGTCGTCGGGCATCGCGCCGGTGATGCGCCCTGCGCGCCGCCGGCGTGCACGTCGGCCTCGGCGTCGACGGCTCGTCGTCGGCCGACGCCGGCTCGCTGTGGCTGGAGGCCCGCCAGGCGATGCTGCTGGCCAAGCTCCGCGACGGGCCGGCGGCGGCACCGCCCGGATCGGCGCTCGAGATGGCGACGCTGGGCGGCGCCGCGCTGCCTCGGCCGGACCGGCGAGCTGGGCGTGCTGGCGGCCGGCGCCGTCGGGGACGTCGCGGTGTGGCCGCTGACCGGCCCGGCCTTCGCCGGCGCCCTCGCCGATCCCGTCGAGGCGTGGCTGCGCTGCGGCCCGGTCGGGGCCCGCCACACCGTCGTCGCACGGGCGGCCGTCGTGCGCGACGGCCAGCTCGTGCACCCGGCGCGTCGACGACCGGCTGGCGGCCCACGCCGGGTCGCCGCCCGCATCCAGCACGCCTGAGCGAGCGGTGGGCGACCGCCGCACCGGCCCGTTCGGTCCCGCCAGACTGTGCGCCCATGACGTCGAGGCCACCAGCTGTCGCCGCGCCCCGCTGCCGTCCTGGCCGGCCGTCGTCGCCGTCGCCGCCACCGTGCTGGCCTCGGACCTGCGACGCGGGAGCGCGACACGGCCACGGCGCCGCCCGTTCGGCGCCGGCTCGACGTCGGTCGTCGGCCGCCGGCGCGCGCCGCCGACGACGGTGCCGGCCGATCCGCGCCGATCGCGATGGTGGGCGACTCGATCACCGTCGGCAGCGAGGTCGAGCTCCGCGAGGGCTTCGCGACGCTCGGCCTGGAGGTCAACGCCATCGATCGACGCCGAGACGGCCGGCGCATCCTGGAGGACGGCGGTCGCCTCGGGCGTCGACGCCGTGACGCGATCGCCGCCGACCGACGCGCCCGACCTGTGGGTGATCGCCCTCGGCACCAACGACGTCGGCGTACTCGACCGGCCGAGGATACGCGCCGGTGATCGACCGAGCTGCTCGCGGCGGTCCCCGTCGGCGCCCCGGTCGTGTGGGTCGACGTCTACCTGGAGTCCTACCCGGACGAATCGGCGAGTTCAACGAGACGCTGCGCTCGGCGCTCGCCGCCCGCGGCCAGGCCACGGTCGTCGACTGGGCGTCGCTCGCCGACGAGGACGGCGTGCTCACGCGACGGCATCCACCCGTCGGGCTTCGGCATCGAGCAGTTCTCACCGCCCGTCGTCGGCCGCCGTCGGCGCATGGACGGGCTGACGTAGACCGCGGCTCGACGACTGGACCGCACCGCCGCGCCAAGGCATCCGTGCCGTGACCGCCGAGGACCGCGCCTCGGCGTCGCCGTCGCGATGGTCGCCGTGCGTCGTCGCCACCGTCGGTCACGCTCGGCTACGGCTGCTCGGGTTCGAACCGCTCGACGGCGCTGTACGCAGACGGTGACCACCATCTCGACCGTCGGCTTCCGCGAGGTCGGCGAGTTCGCACGTCGCCGAGCAGTGGCTCACGATGCGCCGTCATCTTCTGCGGTCGTCGGCACCGGTGCTGGCACACGTTCACGCTCGCCGTGCAGCAGGTCGTCGAGGGTCGGCTGGGCGAGTTCGTCGGGAGGCGCAGGATGGATCGTCACATCTCCGAGCTGCGGTGACCGACGTCGTGCTGTGCGGCTGGGGCCGGGCCGGTCGGGTCGCTGCGCCCGGACCGGCGCCGCGCAGGGCCGCGAACAGCCACGGGGTGCCGCGGCGGTGTGTGGTCGTGGACGTCGACCGGAGCCGGGTCGAGGGCATCGAGCTGCCCGTGGTCGACATCGGCGACGCGCACGCTCGACGACACGCGTGCGGGCGGCGGGCATCGGGCGGGCGGCGGCGCTCGTGGCGGCGCTGGCCGGCGACGCCGAGAACCTGTTCGTGACCCTGTCGAGGCGGAAGCCGCTCACGACCCGTCGTTGTTCACGGGCCAGGGCTCGTCAGGACGACAGCGTCTCCGAAGCTCGACCCGAGGTCGCCGACCGGGCGCCGATGCCGCGGGTCGATGCAACCCTGACAGGTACGGCTGGGGCGCGGCACTCGGATGTCGGTCGGTCGACGTCGTCCAGCGCCGCACGTCGCCGAGTTCGGTCGACGTCGTGCATCGGCGACGGCAGTGTCGCGCGTCGTGCCGCGTCACCGGACGCGGCCGAGCGTGCTCGTCGAGGCGTCGGCAGCCGCCGCCGAGCTGCCCGGTCGAGGCCGATGGACCGTCGACGTGCAGCCTGCCGGCGGTCCGGAGACGCCGTGGATCGTCCGTCGCACGTCGGCCGAGTCGCCGACGACTCGTGAGCACGAGCGGTCGCTGGAGTTCCGGATGCGGGAGTCCGAGGTCGCCGCCGACTCGCCGCTGGCGGGGGCCGGTGCGCTCGCCAGCCGCGGGAGCGGATCAACGTCCTGGTCCTCGGCGATCCGCCAGGAGGACGGCACGTTCGTCACCAACCCCGCACCCGCGATCGCGTGCTGGAACCGCAGGAGGTGCTGATCGCGGTCGGCACGGACCCCGACCTCGACCGCCTGGAGCTGGCGCGTCGTCGGTGAGCGCGTGTGCGTCAGGTGCCCCAGCGGGACTGGCCGAAGCGGTAGCCGACCGAGCGCACGGTCTGGATCAGGCCGGCGTGCTCCTCGCCGAGCTTGGCCCGCAGGCGCCGGACGTGGACGTCGACGGTGCGGGCCCCGCCGTAGTACTCGTAGCCCCAGACCCGGTTGAGCAGCATCTCGCGGGTGAACACCTTGCCGGGGTTCTGGGCGAGGAACTTGAGCAGCTCGTACTCCATGTACGTCAGGTCGAGCGGGCGCCCGGCGATCGACGCCTGGTAGGTCTCCAGGTTGAGCGACAGCTCGCGGTACTCGATCATGTCCGGCCGGGTGCCGCCGCCGACCCGCCACAGCAGGTGGCGGACCCGCGCCTCGAGCTCGGCGGGGTGGAACGGCGCCAGGCAGAAGTCGTCGAACAGCTCGTCGCGCAGCTCGAGGTCGGCGAGCTGGGCGCCCGACACGAGGGCCAGGACCGGCGGGTTGCCCGGCGTCGCGCTTGCGGATCGTGCGGGCGAACGCCCACGCGCCGGTCGGGTCGGTGACGCAGTCGATGATCGCCCCCGACCACCCGCCCGGCGGCTCGTACTCGGCGGCGTCGTCGGCCGAGGCGACCGACTTCCAGCGGTAGCCGCCGAGGTCCAGCGTCCGGGCCAGCTCGGGCGCGATCGGATCCCCGAAGACGGCCAGCAGTTCGCGTGTGCCGGCGCATCACAGCGCCTTCAGGTAGCGGTCGATCTCGAACGTCGACACGTGGGTCTTGTAGGCCCGCCACTCCGTGCGCTTGTTGCGCAGGAACCACTCGAAGATGTGCTCGCCGAGGGCGTCGTGGACGAGCTCGGACGCCTCCATCGCCCGCAGCGCGTCCGAGAGCGACTGCGGGAGCTGCTCGATGCCGAGCTTGGCGAGCACCTCGTCGCCGATCTCGAACAGGTTGGCGTCGGCCTCGACGGGCAGCTCGTAGCCCTCGGCGACGCCGCGCATCCCGGCCGCCAGCATCACGCTGAACGCCAGGTACGGGTTGCAGGCCGGGTCGGGGGAGCGGTACTCGATGCGGGTCGCGACGCGGGTTGCCGCGCTTGGCGATCGGCACCCGGATCAGGCCGCTGCGGTTGTTGCGGGCCCACGACACGTGGACCGGCGCCTCGAAGCCCGGGCACGAGCCGCTTGTAGCTGTTGACGGTCTGGTTGGTGATCGCCGTGATCTCGGCGGCGTGGCGCAGCAGGCCGGCCATGAACGACTTGGCGAACGGCGACAGGAAGTAGTCGTCGTCGGCGTCGAAGAAGGCGTTCTCGTCGCCGCCGGAACAGCGACAGGTGGGTGTGCATGCCCGAGCCCTGCACGCCCTCGAGCGGCTTGGGCATGAACGTGGCGTGCAGGCCCTGGGAGGCGGCGACCTCGCGGACGATCAGCCGGAACGTCATCACGCTGTCGGCCATCGTGAGGGCGTCGGTGTGGCGCAGGTCGATCTCCTGCTGGCTCGGGGCGTCCTCGTGGAAGCTGTACTCGACCGGGATGCCCATCGCCTCGAGGGTGCGGATCGTCTGCTTGCGCAGCGAGCCGGTGATGTCGTTCGTCGTGAGGTCGAAGAAGCTGCCCTCGTCGAGCGGGCGCCGGCGGGGTCGCCCTTCTCCGGCGGGCTGAAGTAGAAGAACTCGATGTCGGGGGCGACGTAGAACGTGAGGCCCTGCTCGTGGGCGGCCCGCACGTGGCGGCGCAGCACCTGGCGGGGGTCGCCGCCGAACGGCGTGCCGTCGAGGTTGTGGATGTCGCAGAACACCCGGGCCTCCGGCGTCTTCGGGTCACCCCACGGCAGGACCTCGAACGTGTCGGGGTCGGGGATCGCCAGGACGTCGGCCTCCTGGATGCGCGAGAAGCCGTCGATCGACGAGCCGTCGAACGTCATCCCGTCGTCGAGCGCGTTCTCCAGCTCGGCCGGGCTGATGGCGAAGCTCTTGAGGTTGCCGAGGATGTCGGTGAACCACAGCCGGATCAGCCGGACGCCGCGCTCCTCCACGCTCCGGAGGACGTACTCACGTTGCTGCTCCAGCATCTCGTTCATGCCATCCAGTCTGGTCGATGGGCCGATGGAACGGCCAGGAGGCTCGGGGACCTGCGACGGGGGAAGGGTGAGCCGAGCGAGTCCTCGAGCGAGCGAACGCAGTGGCTCGGTGAGCCGAGCGAGTCCTCGAGCGAGCGAACGCACGCGGCTACGGCCGTCGTGGCCCTCCCCCCGCCGACGATCACATCGCCGAGCAGATCGTCTCGACCATCAGGCGGGCGACGACGTACGGGTCCATGTTGGCGTTCGGCCGACGGTCCTCGAGGTAGCCCTTGCCGTCCTTGTACACCTGCAGCGGGATGCGGATCGACGCCCCGCGGTCGGACACGCCGTAGCTGAACTTGTTCCACGCGCGCCGTCTCGTGGTGGCCGGTCAGGCGGTCCTCGATGCCGTGGCCGTAGTTCTTGACGTGCAGCTCCCACTTCTTGCCGAGCGCCTTGCAGGCGTTCTCGATGAACTGGTAGCCGCCGTCCTCGCGCATCTCCTTGGTGGAGAAGTTGGTGTGCGCGCCGGCGCCGTTCCAGTCGCCCTTCATCGGCTTGGGGTCGAGCGTCGCCGCCACGTCGAAGTCCTCGGCCGTGCGGTACAGCAGCCAGCGGGCGACCCACAGCTGGTCGGCGACCTCGAGCGGGCCGAGCGGGCCGACCTGGAACTCCCACTGGCCGATCATCACCTCGGCGTTGATGCCGCTGATCGACAGGCCGGCGGCGAGGCAGTTGTCGAGGTGCTCCTCGACGATCTCGCGACCGAAGATCTCGTCGGAGCCGACGCCGCAGTAGTAGCCGCCCTGGGGGGCCGGGAAGCCGCCGATCGGGAAGCCGTACGGCCGACCGTCCTTGAAGAACGTGTACTCCTGCTCGATGCCGAACAGGCACTCGTGCTTGGCGTACTTCTTGGCCGTCTTGACGAGGGCGGCGCGGGTGTTGGTCGGGTGCGGCTTGCCGTCGGCGGAGTACACCTCGCACATCACGAGCACGTCGTTGCCGCCGCGGATCGGGTCGGGGCAGGAGAACACGGGGATCGAGCACGCAGTCGCTGCGGTCGCCGGTCGCCTGGTTCGTGCTCGAACCGTCGAAGCCCCACATCGGGCAGCGCGGCGCCGTCGGCGACGATCTTGGTCTTCGAACGCAGCTTCGCTGTCGGCTCGGTGCCGTCGATCCAGATGTATTCAGCCTTGTAGACCACGATGCCCTCGGTTCCTGTCGGGTTGACCAGTTGCTAGTGGGTGGATCTGGTCTGGGGTAGGGGCACGTCGCGGCGCACTGGTCGCACCGTGCGGCGCTCATCGTGTCGGCGAGCCGTTGCCGACCCGTTGCCCCATTGTGAACGGTGTGTGAACGGCGCGGCTCGGTCGCGGGACCGACGAGCGCGTGGAGGTTCAGCTCCCGTCGTACGTCGGCTGGTCCCAATAGGGGTACGTCGTCGGCAGGTCCGCCGAGGGACGCAGCGTCCAACGGGGCGGGCGCTTCTCGAGGAACGCCTTCACGCCCTCCCGGGAGTCCGGCGAGGCACCCGAGCTCGTAGATCGCCGCCGGATCGGCGCGGTGGGCGGCCATCGGGTGGGACTCCCCGAGCATCCGCCACATCAGGCCGCGGGTGACGACCGCCGAGACCGGTGCCGCGTTCTCGACGATCTCCTGGGCCAGCGCCCTGGCGACGTCCAGGACGTCCGCCGCTGGGTGGATGCTGCGCACCAGGCCGCCGTCGAGCGCCTCTTGGGCCCGGAAGACCCGAGCGGTGAGCGTCCATTCGAGCGCCTGGCTGATCCCGACGACGCGGGGCAGGAACCAGCTCGCCGCTGCGTCGGGCGCGATCCCGCGGCCGGCGAACACGAAGCCGAGCTTGGCGTGGTCGGCGAGGACGCGGATGTCCATCGGCAACGTCATCGTCAGGCCGACGCCGACCGCCGACCCGTTGATCGCGCCGATCACCGGCTTGAGGCTGTCGAAGATCCGCAGCGCGAGCACGCCACCGGCATCGCGGGGGACGGACTCGATGTCGCCGGGCCCTCCGTCCCTGGCGTCGGCCGCCCCCCGCCGGGCGTAGTCGAACGTGTCACCGCCCGCGCTGAGGTCGGCACCGGCGCAGTACGCACGTCCCGCCCCCGTCATGATCACGACCCGCACGTCGTCGTCGGCGTCGGCGATGTCGAACGCCTGGACGAGCTCACCCAGCATCGTCGTGGTGAACGCGTTGAGCACGTCCGGACGGTTGAGCGTGATCACCGCGACCGCGCCGTCGAGCTCATAGGTGATCTGGGTGAAGGCGGGGACGGCGGACGCCATCCCGCCACCGTAGACCGCCGGGTTGATCGAGTGAGTCCTCGAACGAGCGAACGAAGTGGTGGGTCTAGAACATCCGGCCGACGGCCGGCTTCACGACCTTGCCGAGCGCGTTGCGCGGGAGCTCCTCGACGACGAGCCGAACCGCGACGGCACCTTGGCCGGCGCCAGCCGGGCCTTGCCCCACGCCCGCAGCTCGCCGGGATCGACGACGGCCCCGGCGGCGGGGACGACGGCGGCGGCGACGCGCTGCCCCCACTCGGCGTCCTCCAGGCCGACGACGGCGCAGTCGGCCACGTCGGGGTGGGTGCGCAGCACCTCCTCGATCTCGAGCGCCGACACCTTCTCGCCGCCGGTCTTGATGATGTCGACCGACGACCGGCCGAGCAGCCGGTAGCCGTCGGGTCCGTGGACGGCGACGTCGCCGGTGCGGAACCAGCCGTCGGTGAAGGCCGCAGCCGTCTCCGCCGGGCGTCGCCAGTACTCGGCGAACACCTGGGGTCCGCGGAGCAACAGCTCGCCGGGCTCACCGTCGGCGACGGCCACCCCGTCGTCACCGACGAGGCGCCCGCGACGCCGGGGAACGGTTCGCCGACGTGGCCGGGTACGCGGCGACCGAGCGTGTTGGCGAGCGCCATGCCGACCTCTGTCATGCCGTAGCGCTCCAGGAGCACCTGCCCGGTCAGCTCGCGCCAGCGCTCCAGTGTCGTCACCGGGAGCGCGGCCGAGCCGCACACCATCAGGCGCATCGCCCGCTGCCCCCGCCGACCAGCGCGCCCGTGTCCGCTCGTCGGCGGCTTCCCAGGCCGCGATGAGCCGGGCGTAGATCGTGGGCACCGCCATGAACACCGTGACGTCGCCGGACGAGAACCGCTCCCAGACACCGGCCGCGTCGAACGCCCCGGGCGCCTCGCAGCACGCTCCGACGGCGAGGGGGCACAACGTGACGTTGACGATGCCGTGGACGTGGTTCAACGGCAGCACGAGGACGATGCGGTCGTCGGGCGACCAGGCCCACGCCTCGACCATCCCGTCGACCTGGGCGGCGATGCTGCGGTGGGTGTGCACCACACCTTTCGGTCGCCCGGTCGTGCCGCTGGTGTAGATCATCATCGCCGGCGCGCCGAGCGGCGGGTCGGCCCGCTGGGGCACCCCGGCCGACGCCACGTCGATCACGGGGCGGCCTGCCGGCGACGCGATCCGCTCGGCGACGGCCCAGTTCGCGCCCGAGGCGATGACCGCGCTCGCCCCGCTGTCCTCGAGCGCATAGGCCAGCTCGGCCGGCGGGTGCTGGGCCAGCACGGGCACAGCGATCGCCCGGGCGTGCCAGCAGGCGAGCAGCGCGACCACGAAGTCGTGACCGGGCGTGCCCAGCAGCAGCACTCGGTCGCCGGGCGACCCGTGGTGCAGGGCGCCGGCGAGCGCGTCGGCGTGGCGGTCGATCGTCGCGTACGTCCAGGCACCGGCCGGGATCGACGATCGCCGTGCGGTCGCCGGACGTGGCGAGGCGTGAACTGACCGGCAGACGCGGTGTATCGGCAGCTGGCGGCACGGATCGGATCCGCTACGTCGGTGCCGGCGGCCCGCGCCCGGCCGGGGAGCGGGCAGTAGCGTTGGCCCCGTGACCGTCGTCCGGGTCGCACTGGCCCAGCTGAACCCCACCGTCGGCGACCTCGACGGCAACCTCGCCCTGCTCGCCGACGCCTACGACCGCGCCGAGGACGGCGGGGTGCGACATCGTCGCGTTCCCCGAGCTGTCGATCACCGGCTACCCGCCGGAGGACCTCGTGATGAAGCCGGGGTTCGTCGCCGACAACGAGGCCACGCTGGCCAAGCTCGCCGCCCGGACCCGGCACTGCGCCGCCGTCGTCGGCTACGTCGAAGAGGACCGCGACCTTTTCAACGCCGCCGCGGTGTGCGCCCAGGGCGGCGATCGTCGGCACCTACCGCAAGCGCCTGCTGCCGAACTACGCGGTGTTCGACGAGGCCCGCTACTTCACGCCCGGCAACGAGACCGACCCGCTCGAGCTGTACGTCGATCGGCGGCATCAAGGTCGGCGTCAGCATCTGCGAGGACATCTGGAGCCCCGACGGGCCGCTCGCCGTGCAGGCCGACGGCGGGGCCGAGCTGGCGATCAACATCAACGCCTCGCCCTACCACCGCGGCAAGGCGGCATACCGCGAGCGGATGCTGGCTACGCGTGCCGCCGACTCCCATTCGGCGCTCGTGTACGTCAACCAGGTCGGCGGCCAGGACGAGCTGGTCTTCGACGGCTGCTCGCTGGCGTTCGACGCCGAGGGCACGCTCATCGCCCGGGGCCCGCAGTTCCGCGAGGACCTGATCATCGTCGACGTGCCGGTGCCGGCCGTGTACCGCCAGCGGTTGCTCGACCCGCGGGTCGGATCTCGCAGGTCTCGCTGCCGCAGGTGGTGGTGACGCGGGCGCCGGTGGCCCACGAGGCGGCGCTGGACAATCCCGTCGTCGACCACCTCGGCGCCGACGCCGAGCTGTACGAGGCGCTCGTGCTGGGCGACCCGCGACTACTGCCGCAAGAACGGCTTCACCGACGTCGTCATCGGCCTCTCCGGCGGCATCGACTCGACCATCGTCGCCGTCATCGCCGCCGACGCGCTCGGCCCCGAGCACGTCCACGGCGTGTCGATGCCGTCGCGCTACTCGAGCGACCACTCGAAGTCCGACGCCGCCCTGCTGGCCGAGAACCTCGGCATCGAGCTACCGCACGATCCCGATCGAGCCGGCCTTCGCCGCCTACCTCGAGATGCTCGGGCCCAGCCTCGAGGGTCGGCCGCCTGGTCTGACCCAGGAGAACATCCAGAGCCGCTGCCGCGGCCAGCTGCTGATGGCGCTGTCGAACGAGTTCGGGTGGATGGTGCTGACGACCGGCAACAAGAGCGAGATGGCCGTCGGCTACTTCACGATCTACGGCGACTCGGTGGGCGGGTACGCGGTCATCAAGGACGTGCTCAAGACCGAGGTCTACGCGCTGTGCCGCTACGTCAACGAGCGGGCCGGTCGCGAGATCGTCCCCGAGGCGGTGATCACGAAGCCGCCGTCGGCCGAGCTGCGCCCGGACCAGCGCGACGACCAGAGCCTGCCGCCCTACGACGTCCTCGACCCGATCCTCGAGGCGTACGTCGAGGACGACCGCACGGCCGGGGAGATCGTCGAGCTGGGCCTCGACGAGGCGGTCGTGCGCCGGGTGACCCGGCTCGTCGACATCGCCGAGTACAAGCGGCGGCAGTGCCCACCTGGGGTCCGCGTCACCACGAAGGCGTTCGGTCGTGACCGTCGAATGCCGATCACGAACGGCTACCGCGCCTGACGCAACTGCGGTCGTGGTGCCAGGAGGTGGTGGCGCCACAGCATCGCGACGCCGGCGAGGCAGGCGAACGCCGCAGCGAGGAGCGCCGACGAGGTCATCCCGTAGCGGTCGTAGAGCTGCGTCGCCGGGATCGCCACGGCGGCCCGCCCGACGGTGCCGCAGCTGAGCATGACGCCCGTGCCCCGTCCAGGCGCGCCAGGCACGAGCATCGTGCCGATCGGCATCGCCGACACGATCGCGAACTCGAAGGCGGCGATGAACACCCCGAGCAGCACGAGGCCGGGCACCAGTCGGCCGTCCAGGGCGGCGAGGAGGAGCCCGGCCGGCAGCATGACGGCGGCCCCCCGCACCACGCTGAGCTCCTTGCCCCAGCGGTCGGTGCGGGCCGCCGACGTCAGCGATGCGACGAGCTCGAGCGCGCCGATGCCGAACGTGACCGCGGCCAGCCCGCCCGTCCCGATGCCGAACACGTCCTCGAGCCAGGCCCCGAACGTGACGAACAGCGCCTGGGCCGCGGCCATCAGTCCGAGCAGCCCGATCATTGCCGCCCACGCGCTCGGCGGGAGCCGGCCCGGCCCGGCGGCGGGAGCCGGTCGTCGCTCGCGTGGCTGGCCGGCCGGCGCGAGGAACGCGAGGACGAGCAGGGCCGACGCCGCGGTCAGGGCCCCACCGATGGCGTACGACCAGCGCCACGACGACACCGCGGCGACGATGCCCAGGGTCGTCACGCCGAGCAGCAGTCCCAGCGCCCACGACGTCTCGATGACACCGACGACCCGGCCGCGGCGCTCGTAGGGCACGTGGTCGGCCGTCCACGCGATCAGGCCGACGTCGAAGACGAGCTTGGTGAGCGCGAGGACGAGCAGCCCGACGGTGAACACCACGAGGCCCGGGCTGACCGCCGTGATGGCGGCGCCGACGCCGACACCGACGAGGCCGACGGCCATCGTCGGACGCCGCGGCAGCCGGTCGACCCACCGGCCGACGATCGGGGACGCCAACCCCGACAGCTCGGTGACCGCGAGGGCGACGCCGAGGTCGGCGAGGCTGACGTCCAGACCACGTGCGATCGTGGCCAGGAACGGCGGTGCGAAGCGGTAGACGGCGTTCGTCGCCAACCGGGCGCCGGTCAGCGGCGCCACCGCCCGTCGGACCTCCGGCGGGTACGACTCGTCGACGATCCCGGCCAGCACCGTCGGGCGACGCTACCGGTGGGCCCGGCGCCGATCGGCACGCGTTCGTGCCGGTTCGCCGCCGACCGCGGTGGGCGACGACGATGGGCCGATGTCCCGCGTACCGGCGCCCCTGGTGTACGACGAGGCGCTGCGCCGACGGATCACCGACAACCTCGCCGGCCACGAGCGGCGCACGTTCGCCCTCGACGAGCGCCGGCACGCCGCCGTCGCGATCGTCGTCGTCGATTCTGTCGAGGGTGAGGACGGCATCGATCCGTTCCAGCCCGACCCGGAGGCGATGGCGATCATCCCCGGCGGCGCGCCGGGTCTCGACGGTCGGATGGTCGGGGTCAGCGGCGGCGCCGCGTTCCTGCTGTGCCGGCGGGCCAGCGGCCTGCGCCGGCACGCCGGTCAGTGGGCGCTGCCCGGCGGCCGTCTCGACGATGGCGAGACCCCGATCGACGCGGCCCGCCGCGAGCTCGACGAGGAGCTCGGCGTCGTCCTGGGCGCCGACGCCGTGCTCGGCGTCCTCGACGACTACCCGACCCGCTCCGGCTACGTCATCACGCCCGTCGTCCTGTGGGGTGGTGGCCACGTCGACGTGCGACCCCACCCGGGCGAGGTGCTCGCGGTCTACCGAGTCGGCCTCCACGAGCTCGGTCGCGCCGACTCGCCGCGCTTCGTCGAGATCCCGGAGTCCGACCGCCCGGTCGTACAGGTGCCGCTGGGCGACGACCTGATCCACGCGCCGACGGGCGCCGTGCTCGTGCAGTTCCGCTGGCTCGGCCTCGAGGGTCGTGGCGATCCGGTCGCCGGGTTCGAGCAGCCCGTCTTCGCCTGGCGCTGACCGACGTCGCCCGGCTCACGCGCCTGGTCAGACCAGCGGTCCCACCGACCGGAAGCCCCACACCTCGTCCAGCCAACGCGGGACGGCGTCGTCGAGCGCCGCCTCCAGCGGGCCGCCGCGCTCGTCGTCGACGACCCACCACGACGCCAGCGCGTCGTGACCGGCGTCGTCACCCTCGGCCGGCGGCTCGATGTACACGCAGCCGAGCAGGGCCGCCTCGTCGGCGTCGAGCACCGCGTAGTTGAACGTCTCGTGGGCCTCGATCTCACGTTCGTGGCGGGCCAGGTCGAGCCGGTCGCTCTCGTAGCTCATCGTCGGCGTCGGCCAGCCCCAGTCCTCGCCGTAGATCGCCCACAGCGACGCCTGGGAGCCCATCACGGCCGGGTGGTCGACGTCGACGTCGGACTCGCGGATCGGGCGCAGGTGGTGCCCGGTCGGGAGGTCGAGGCGGAGCGGGTGGGCGAAGTCGACGCGGAGCCAGGCCATGGCGATGTCCTACCGGCCGGAGTGCCCGAACCCACCGCCGCGGTCGAGGCCGTCGAGCTCGTCGACCACCTCCCAGGCGACCGCCTCGACGCGCTGCACGACGAGCTGGGCGATGCGGTCGCCGCGGTGGACGGTGTAGTCCTCGGCCGGGTCGGTGTTGAGGAGGATGACCTTGATCTCGCCGCGATAGGCGGCGTCGATCAGCCCCGGGCCGTTGACGACGCCGATGCCGTTGCGCAGGGCCAGGCCGCTGCGGGGGAGCACGAACGCGGCGTGACCGGGCGGGACGGCGATGGCGATGCCGGTCGGCACGAGGGCCCGACCGCCACCGGCGGTGATGACGGCGCTGTCCCGGGCGTGCAGGTCGAGCCCGGCGTCGCCGGGGTGGGCGTATCGCGGGAGCGGGAGGTCGGCATCGAGGCGGACGATCGGCACGGGCAGCGACATCGCCCCGGATCCTAGGAAGGACGTGCTGGGCGCGCTGGGTCTCGCCGCCGATGCCGCTGAGGACCGGCGGCGCGACGGGTCAGGCCGACTCGCGGACGAGCCGGCGCTCCTCCTGGTTCAGTCCACCCCAGATCCCGTACCGCTCGTCGACCGCGATCGCGTGCTCGAGGCACTCGTTGCGGACCGGGCAGCTGGCGCACACGGACTTGGCACGTCGCTCGCGGCGCCAGCCGCTCGTGCTTCCGCTCGGTGTGCATCGGGGGGTAGAAGTCGGATCCGGCGCCGCCGATGCGACATGCGCCAGATGCTTGCCAGGTCAAGGTCACGGCCTTCACGGGCGTCACCGTAGGGAGCCCGGATCGGGTGGGCAATGGGTCGCGAGTGGTGTTCACACTCGGTTAACGGGCCGGAAAAGACGCTGTTCACGGCGGCGCGGGCCGCCTGATCAGTCACGTGACGTCGAGCGGCGCTCCCGATGGTCGCGAGCGGCGCCATCGAGCGGCTCGACCTCCAGCGTCACGCCGTCGATGGCCACGACGCGCACTGGCTGCCCGGACGTGACCGGCGTCGCCCGGTTGGTCCGGGCCCGCCAGCGAGCCGAGCCGACGGTCACGACGCCATCGGGGTCGACGTCCTCGACGACCTCGCCGAGCTCGCCGATCATCCACTCGCGACCGATCGTCGGCGTGGCGAACCGGGTCCGGACCATCGACGGCATGCCGACGACGAACGCCAGCACCGTGCCGCCGATCCCGGCCAGCAACGTGATCCACGACGGGCGCAGCGTCGCGCCGGGCAGGGGTTCGAACAGCCAGAGGCTGGCGACGACGGTGAGGACGACGCCGACGCCGGTCCACAAGCGCGGCACACCCACCTGGACGTCGATGGCGAACGCCACCATCGCGGCGAGGACGAGCGCCACGGCCCACCCGCGCGCCGGCAGGGTGGCCAGTCCGGTCGCCGCCAGCACCAGGCTCGTCGCGCCGACCACGCCGGCGACGCCGACCCCGGCGGTGAAGAACTCGAAGACGAGCAGCGCCAGGCCGATGAGCAGTAGCAGGTAGGCGACAGGCGGGCTGGCCACGGTGTGGAACAGCTGGTCGACGAGCCCGAGCTTGGCGAACCGGACCGTGACGGTCGTATCGCGTCGCACCGTGCCGTCGTCGAGCACTCGTTGCTCGGACGTGGTCAGGATGACGCCGCCCTCCTCGAAGCCGTTCAGCGCGTCGACCATGTTCACGATCGTCGGGATGCCCTCGTCGGGGATGCGCTGCTCGAAGACACCGAGGCGGCGGGCGTCGCTGAGGCCCAGCGATCCGTTGCGCAGCTCGCCGGCGGCGGCGCCGAAGTCGACGGCCTCCCCGTTCGGGCGCAGTGGCGTGCCGGTGTACCCGACGCGTGCGCCGGGGGCCATGCCGGTGACGTCGGCGACGGCGAGCAGCTGCGCCGGGGCGCCGTACAGGCGGGCGCCGGACGGGCCGATCCACACGGCGATCGGGATCGGCGCCACGGCGATCCGCTCGAGCAGTGCCTCCATCTCGTCGTGGCTGACGACGGCGCCCCGCGAGTTGACCTGGAGGATGAGCGCCTGGGCGCCGTCCCGGGTCGAGCGCTCGATGGCGGTGTCGATGGCGTCCACCACGATCGGGTCGACGAGCCCGCTGACCTGGAGCACGTCGACGGGGCCGGATCCGGTCCGCGGGTCCTCCTGGGCGTGGACCGCGTTGCCGCCCGCGACCAGCGTGCCGACGGCGGCCGCGGCGCTGAGCAGGCCGATCGCTAGTCTGCGCAAAGGTGCCTCCGGAGTCCGTCGATCCTGTCCCGTTGCTGGGCGCCTCGCGCGTGACCATCGTGGCGGGCAAGGGCGGCGTCGGGAAGACAACGGTAACGGCTGTTCTCGCCCGAGCGGCCGCTGCCGCAGGGCGGCGCGTGCTCGCCGTCGAGCTCGACGGCAAGCCGGTGTTGTCCACCCTGGTCGGTGAGCTGCCGTGCGAGCAGATCTCGGCGCCCGATGCCCTCGAGGACTACCTGCGCGACCACGGCTTCGGACGGATCGCCAAGCGGCTGTCGTCGTCGGGCGTGATCGACGTCGTCGCGACGGCAGCGCCCGGCATCGACGACATCGTCGTCCTCGGCAAGATCAAGGCGCTCGAGCGCAGCGGGGAGTGGGACGTCATCGTCGTCGACGGACCGGCCGCCGGCCACGCGATCACGTTCCTCACGTCGGCCGTCGGACTGCAGGCTGCGGTGCGCGGCGGTCCGGTGCGGGCCCAAGCCGACGACGTCATGGAGCTGCTCCACGACCCCGAGCGGGCCCAGGTCGTCCTCGTCACGCTGGCCGAGACGACACCGGTGAACGAGGTGGTGGAGACGGCCTACGCCCTGGAGGACCAGGTCGGCGTGCGGCTCGGCGCGGTGGTCGTGAACAACGTCGACGGTCTGACCGACGGCGAGGTCGTCCCCGACCCAGCGACGGTCGATCTGGGCCGCGGGCGCGAGGCGGCGCTCCTGCGCGGTGCGGCCACGTTCCGCCGGGCCCGGCGCCGGATGCAGGACGAGGAGATCGCCCGCCTCAGCAAGGAGCTGGCGCTCGAGCAGTGGCACCTTCCCCAGCTGGCGGTCGCCGGCCTCGGCGCCGACGACGTCGTCGAGCTGGCCGGCGCCCTGCGGAGGCCGGGATGACGGCGCCCGACGGCGCGCGCCGAGCGAGGCGACCGAGCGAGCGGAACGGCTCGGCGACACTCGACGATGCGTTGGCCGGCGCCGACGTCGTGGTGTGCTGCGGATCCGGGGGTGTCGGCAAGACGACGACGGCGGCCGTGATCGGCATGGACGCGGCCGTCGCCGGGCGCCGGGCCGTGGTGGTCACGATCGATCCCGCCCGGCGGCTCGCCGACGCCCTCGGGCTGCCCGACGGCCTGGCCGCCGAACCGCAGCGCATCGAGCTCCCGGACGCCTCCGGCGAGCTGTGGGCGATGATGCTGGACACCTCGGCGACGTTCGACGCGCTCGTCCGTCGCAACGCCACGAGCGCCGAGCAGGCGGACCGGATCCTGGCCAACACCTTCTACCGCAACATCTCGGGCTCGCTGAGCGGCACCCAGGAGTACATGGCGGCCGAGACGTTGCACCAGCTGCACGCGGACAGCCGGTTCGACCTCGTCGTGGTGGACACGCCGCCGAGCCGGAACGCACTGGACTTCCTGGACGCCTCCGGGGTGCTGGCCCGCTTCCTGGACCACCGCTTGTTCAAGCTGCTGATGCTTCCGGCGCGGCGGGGGATGCGGGTCGTCAACGCCGCCACCCAGCCCTTGCTGCGGACGATCGGCAAGGTCGTCGGATCCGACGTGCTGGCCGATGCCGTTGCGTTCTTCCAGGCCTTCGCCGGGATGGAGGGTGGTTTCCGCGAGCGGGCCGAGTCGGTGATCGGGCTCTTGCGGTCGGACGCCACGCGGTACGTCGTCGTCGCCTCCCCGCACCGCGACACGGTCACCGAGGCGGTGTGGTTCGTCGACCAGCTCGCCGACAAGGGCATCGCGCAGCGTCGCCGGCGTCGCCAACCGCGTGCACCCGCCGTTCGGCCCCGGCACCCGTGACGCCGTCGACGAGGCCTGGGCCCGGGCCGACGCCGCGACCGGCGACGTCGCCGCCCTCTGGCGCAACCTGGCCGAGCTGCGCGCGCTCGGGGCCGCGGCCCGCGAGGAGCTGGCCCCGCTCGCCGACCTCCTCGGCGGTGGTCCGCTCGTCGAGGTGCCGCTGCTGGACGGTGACGTCCACGACCTCGATGCACTGGCCGAGATACGCCGGCACCTCTTCGCCGCGCCCGTCGCGGGTGCGGTACGTTCCGAGCCGTGAACGTGCTGCTGGCCACGGACGCCGACTGGCTGGTCGAAGAGGTCGTCGCCGCGCTCGGTGGGCCCGACACGTCGTTCACGGCGTGCTCCGAGGGGCGCCTGGTGGCCGGCATCGTCAAGGAGAAGACGGCGAGCCGCGGAGTCCTACGACATCGGGATCTTCGATCTCCAGATCGGTTCGATGGGTGGCATGGCGGTGACGCTGGCGATGCACCTCGACGCGTCGAGCGGGCTGCTGCCGCCGATGCCGGTGCTGATGCTGCTCGACCGCGTCGCCGACGTGTTCCTGGCCCGCCGCTCGGGCGCGGAGGGCTGGATCGTCAAGCCACTCGACCCGCTGCGGTTGCGCCGGGCGGTCAAGGCGATCCTCGCCGGCGGCACGTACCGCGAGGGGTTGCCGGCGCCCGACCTCGACGAGGCGGTCGAGGTCGTGCCCGACGTCGTCGAGCAGCCCGACGAGCCCGCTGTCGCCGACGTCTGAGCGACGCGAGCGGACCGCGCCCGTTCCGACGGGCGGCGGGTAGGCTCACGACCCGCTACGGGGTGTAGCGCAGCTTGGTTAGCGCGCCACGTTCGGGACGTGGAGGCCGGAGGTTCAAATCCTCTCACCCCGACCGATGGACCTGGCGGCGTTCCAGCAGCTGATGGAGTCGACCTACGGCCACAACGACAGGGCGCGGGGGGTCCCGGCGACCGTGGCGTGGCTGGCCGAGGAGGTCGGCGAGCTGGCCCAGGCGGTCCGCAAGGGATCCCGGGCCGAGCAGGAGCACGAGTTCGCCGACGTCCTCGCCTGGCTGGCCTCGCTGGCCAACCAGATGGGCATCGACCTGGCGTCGGCGGCCGACCGCTACGCCGGCGGCTGCCCCGCTGCGGCGCCGTCCCCTGCACGTGTCGCCAACACGGCTGGCAACGCACCCGCTGACCGCGACCCCTCGCCGGTTGCGTGAGGAAGACGGTTCAGCGTGGGTTTGTTACAAAGTTGGCGGATCAGCGCCGGCGGCGGCGGCCGAGGTCGCCCTGCCGCTTCGTCGGTGTCGAGGCCCGCTTGTGCGGGGGCCGAGCAACTTGCCCATCAGGTGCTCGCCGGCCGTGACCGGCGGGTGGTTCGGAGGGTGGTCGGCTGACGGGCACGTCGGCAGGCGCTCGATCACGGCGTCGTGGTTGCCGTCGTGGAAGGACGCCACCGAACGCCGGGGTTCGGCCGGTCGGCGAGGCGGGCCGGGGGCACCGGTGCGTCGAGCGCACCAGCGGCGAAGAATCGCTCAGCTCACCGCGCCATGTCGTTCGCTCGCTCGAGGACTCGCTCGAGCTCACCGTCGCCACTCGTTGTCTCGCTCGCTCGACCGCGCATTCGTCGTCGCTCGGGACTCGCCGGCTCACCGCGATGTCGTTCGCTCGCCGGAGGACTCGCTCGGCTCACCGCGCCATGTCGACCGTCGGGACGAGGGTCATCGGCGCAGCAGGAGCTCGGCGATCTGCACCGCGTTCAGCGCGGCGCCCTTGCGCAGGTTGTCGCTGCTGACGAACAGGGCGAGGCCGCGCCCGTTGGGCACGCCCTCGTCGGCCCGCAGCCGGCCGACGTAGCTGGGATCGCGCCCGGCGGCCTGGAGCGGGGTCGGGATGTCGCTGAGCTCGACGCCCGGCGCGTCGGCCAGCAGCTCCGTTGCCCGCGCCACCGAGAGTGGCCGGGCGAACTCGGCGTTGAGCGACAGCGAGTGGCCGGTGAACACCGGCACCCGCACGCACGTGCCCGACACGGCGAGGTCGGGGATGGCGAGGATCTTGCGGGTCTCGTTGCGGAGCTTCTGCTCCTCGTCGGTCTCGAACGAGCCGTCGTCGACGACCTTGCCGGCCATCGGGAGGACGTTGAACGCGATCGGGCGGGCGAACTTCTCCGGCGCCGGGAACGTGATCGCGGCGCCGTCGTGGGTCAGCTCGGCGGCACGGTCGACGACCTGGCGGGCCTGCTTGTCCAGCTCGTCGACACCGCCGAGACCGGCGCCCGACACGGCCTGGTACGTGCTGGCGACCAGGCGCACGAGGCCGGCCTCGTCGTGCAGCGGCTTCAGCACCGGCATCGCCGCCATCGTCGTGCAGTTCGGGTTGGCGATGATGCCCTTGCGGGCGTCGGCGATCGCCCCGGGGTTGACCTCGGACACGACGAGGGGCACGTCGGGATCCATGCGGAACGCCGACGAGTTGTCGATGACGGTGACGCCGGCGGCGGCGAAGCGCGGCGCCAGCTCCCGCGACGACGTGGCGCCGGCCGAGAACAGGGCGATGTCCAGCCCGGACGGGTCGGCCGTCGCGGCGTCCTCGACGGTGATCGCGGTGCCGGCCCACGGCAGGGTGGTGCCGGCCGAGCGCGACGAGGCGAAGAAGCGCAGCTCGGCGATCGGGAAGTTGCGTTCGGCGAGCAGGCGGCGCATCACGCCACCCACTTGACCGGTAGCGCCGACGACACCGACGCGCATGGTGGCAGGCATGGTCGAACAGGCTAACGACGGCGGTGGGCCCGATGGCGGGGCAGTTACCGGACGTCGGCGACGAGCCACCAGTGGTTGCGGTTGATGCCGACGAAGTGCTCGGCGGTGGCGTCGCGCACGCCCCAGATCGGCGCGTCCCGGGCGGGGTTGCGCCAGATCACCACGTTGCCGACCCGCTCCTGGATCGAGCGCACCACTTGATGCGGGTCGAGGCGGTTGGCCTGCCAGGCCAGGCGGGTGGGCAGGCGCTTGTGGGTCAGCCACGGGCCGACGACGGGAGCCCTGAACAGGCCCCGCATGCCGACGCCGATCGGCAGGACGAACGGGTCCAGCCCGGACCACGAGCGGAAGTTCAGGGCGACGCGGCCGCCGGGCCGGACGACCCGCAGCGCCTCGTGGACCAGCGCGGTCGCGTCGTCGCGCTCGCAGTGCTGGAGCGTGATGTAGCTGAACGCCACGTCGACGCTGTCGTCGGGGATGGCGAGCGAGCGGCCGTCGGTCACATGCACCGTCCGCAGCCGGTCGACCTTGCCGAAGCTGGCCACGGCCTGCCGGCAGCGCTCGAGGAAGCCGGCGTCGAGGTCGCAGGCGTACACGGTGCCGAAGCGCCGGGTGAACGCACAGGTCATCCGCCCGATGCCGGCGCCGATCTCGACCAGCGCCCGCTGGTCGTCGTCCCCCTCGAGCAGCCCGAACCGCTCGAGGTACACCGGGACCTCGTTGTCGCCGGTGGCCACGAACTCGGCGAGCGTCAGCGTGTCACCGGTCTCGTTGTTGAAGACCCAGCCCGTCTCCTGGACGACGGCGTCGGCGCTGGCCTGCTGCTCGGTCACCCGGCCGGCCACGTCCCACGGGATCAGCTGGGGGCGCCGGCGCATCGGTCAAGTGTATGGGAGGGGTCGGCGGCGCGGAACTCGACCCTCGCGAGGGATGCAACACTGGGGGCCGATGAGCATGACCACCGACCGCCAGCTGTGGGAATCGATCGCCGACACCGACGCCGAGGTGCCGCCGGGCCACACCGCCGCCGAACTGCTCCCCTCCCTCCTCGACTTGCTCGGCGAGGACGACCCGCACCTGCGCGACGACGTCGGCTACAGCGTGCTCGCCCGTTGGGTCGTCAAGGACCAGCTGCTGGGCGGCGAGGAGTTGCGCTATGCCGTCGAGCGGCTCGTCCCCGACCTCCGCCTCGGGCTCGACGGCCCGGGTGACGACTCGGCCGCCGTGCGCCGCTCGTACTCGGCGCTGGCGCTCGCCCTCCTCGCGTACCGCGACGTCGAGGACCACTTCCTCGGCGGCGACGAGGTCCATGCCCTCCTCGACGCCGGCATCGGCTACCTGCTCGACGAGAACGACCGCCGCGGGTACGTGCCCGACCTCGGCTGGATCAACGCCACCGCCCACGCCGCCGACCTGCTCAAGTTCCTCGTCCGCAACCAGCTGACCGACGCCGACGACCACCGCCGCGTGCTCGGTGCGCTGCAGGCGCTCCTCACCCGCACCGCCGGCCCGGTGTTCATCGACGACGAGGAGGACCGCCTGGTGCTGGTCGTCGTGGACGTCATCGGCCGCGAGACGATCGGCGACGACGAGCTCTGCGACTGGATCGACACGTTCGGGTCGTGGCTCGCCGATCAGACCGGGTCGTTCGATCCGGCGTCGCGTGCCGCCGCCGTCAACCTCAAGCGGTTCGTGCGCACGCTGCACCTCGCCCTGTCGTCGCGAGCCCACCGGCGCGGCCTCGCCTTCGACAAGCCGGAGATCGCCGCCCTCGACACCGCGCGCCGCTTCGCCGCCGGCCCGATCTGAGGCGTTGCGGCTGCGCCGCAACGGTGTCTCGCTGGCGCGTCAGCGCAGCCAGAACGGCGCGTCAGCGCCGCTCGGGTAACGGTGCGGCGTAGTCGGACACGGTGTCGAGGCCGAACGCGGTGTGGAGGCAGCGAGCCGCCCGCTCGAGGTCGGGGCTGGCGATCACGACCGAGATGCGGATCGTCGACGTCGAGATCATCTCGATGTTGACGTCCTCGTCGGCGAGCGTGCGGAACATCTTGGCGGCGATGCCCGGCGAGGACTTCATGCCGGCCCCGACGACGGACACCTTGGCGATGCCGTTGTCGTGGGAGACGCCGGCGGCCCCGATCTCCTTGGCGACTCGGCTGACGATGTCCTCGGCGACGGCCATGTCCGACGACGGCACCGTGAAGGAGATGTCGGTCTTGCCCTCCGTCGACGTGTTCTGGACGATCATGTCGACGTTGACGTTGGCTGCGGCGAGCGGCTCGAAGAGGCTGGCCGAGATCCCCGGGCGGTCGGGCACGCCGAGCACGGTGACCTTGGACTCGCTGGAGTCGGTGACCACGCCCGAGATGATCGGATCTTCCATCGAACCCTCCCTGGGGTCGTCGCTGCGGGACACGGCCAGTCGCTGACCCACGTGCCCGGCTCCCATGTGAACGCCGACCGCACGTGCAGGGCGACGCCGTGGTTGCGGGCGAACTCGACCGAGCGCAGCGCCAGCACCTTGGAGCCCGGCCCGGCCATCTCGAGCATCTCGTCGAAGCTGACGTGGGCCAGCTTGCGGGCCCGGGGGACGATGCGCGGGTCGGCGGAGAACACGCCGGTGACGTCGGTGTAGATCTCGCAGGCGTCGGCGTCGAGTGCCTTGGCCAGGGCCGACGCAGTGAGGTCGGACGCCCCGCGGCCCATCGTCGTGATCTCCTTGTCGGTGCTCACGCCCTGGAACCCGGCGACGACGGCGACCTTGCCGGACGGCCAGCGCATCGCGGACGCGGTCGCCCTTGACCTCGATGATCTTGGCCTTGCCGTGGACGGTGTCGGTGATGATCCCGACCTGGCTGCCGGTGAAGCTGACCGCGGCGACGCCGAGGTCGGCGAGCGCCATCGTCAGCAGCGCGGCGGAGACCCGCTCGCCCGTCGTCAGGAGCATGTCCATCTCCCGGCCGGGGCGGGTGGTCGAGACCTGGCCGGCGAGGGCGATGAGGTTGTCGGTCGCCTTGCCCATCGCCGAGACGACGACGACGACGTCGTCACCGCGCCGGCGGGTGATCTGCACGTTCTCGGCCACGGCCCGCATGCGGTCGGGATCGGCGACCGACGTGCCGCCGTACTTCTGGACGATCAGAGCCACGGGGCCGCGAGCCTACCGGCGCGACCCGGATCGGGTCAGCCGGTCGCGACGTCGGCCTTGGTGACGTGCTGGACGACCTCGAAGGCGAGGAGGTGGGCGCCGGTCGACACCGGCTTGCCGTCGGCCGACTCGGCCTTGGCGTGGCCGTGCTGGAACGACTGGCTGTTGACCCACGCCTGGAACGACTCCTCGCTGTCCCACCGCGTGTACACGAAGTAGCGCTCCTCGCCCTCGACGGGGCGCAGCAGCTGGAAGTCCTCGAAGCCGGGCATCTGCTCGACGCTGCGGGCACGGGCGGCGAAGCGGGCCTCGAGCTCGGGTCCGGCGCCCGGGGGCACGGCGATGGCATTGATCTTCACGACGCTCATGGCGCCATGATGCCCGGCCCGGCCCACCCGCCGGTTACGCCGCGCCGCGACGTCGTCCGACCGCCACGTCGAGGGTGAGCCGAGTGAGTCCTCGAACGAGGTCGCTGCGTCGGCGCCGCAGCGTGACCGCCCGGAGCCGGATCACGTCCCGACAGCGGCGGCGACGGCGTGCACGCCGTCCCACACGTCGACGTACCGCGTCGTCAGGGCCGCGCAGCCGAGCCGGACGAGGTCGGGTCGCCGGACGTCGGTGATCACGCCGCGCGCGGTGAGGGAGGCGTGAACGGCGTCGGCGTCGGGCACGCGCACGGCCACGTGGGCCCCGCGCTCGTCGGCGGCGCGCGGGGTGGGCGACTCGAGGCCGAGCCCGTCGCAGAGCTCGAGGGCGAGGCCGGTGAGCGCCCGGCCCTTTGCCGCGATCGCCGGCATGCCGGCGTCGGCGACGTGGCCGATGCCGACCTCGGCCGTCGCCAGGGCGAGGATCCCGGGCGTGCCGAGCAACAGGCGGCGGACGTCGCCGTGCGGTACGTAGGCGTCGCCCATCTCGAACTGGTCGTGCTGGCCGAACCAGCCCCAGAGCGGCTGGTCCACCGCGCCGACGAGGTCGGGCGCGACGTAGGACCACGCCGGTGCGCCCGGGCCGCCGCACAGGAACTTGTACGTGCACCCGACGGCGAAGCGGACGCCGGCTGCGGCGAGGTCGACCTCGACGGCACCGGCGGCATGCGACAGGTCCCAGACCGTGACGGCGCCGGCGGCGTCGGCGCGGGCGGTCTCCGCCCCGACGTCGGCGCGGGCGGCGGTGCGGTAGTCGACCGCCGAGCGCACGACGACGGCGACGCCGTCGAGGTCGTCGAGCGCCGGGCGCACCCGGCGGCCGCTGGCCCGGCCGATGCCGGCGACGACGTAGCGATCGGTGGGGAAGTCGGCGCCCTCGACCGCGATGTCGCCGCGGCCACCGTCATCGGCGACGGCGAGTGCGGCGTGGACGAGCTGGTAGAGGTTGACCGTGGTCGAGTCGTGGACGACGATCGAGCCGCCCGGCGCCCCCACGACCGGGGCCAAGCGGTCGCCGACCTGGCGGGGCCGGTCGAGCCAGTCGTCCCATGACCGGGCCAGGCCCTCGGCCCACTCCCGTCCGGCGACGTCGGCCAGGCGGGACAGCGCGGCCCGCGGCGCCATCCCCAGCGAGTTGCTGTCGAGGTACACGAGCCCGGCCGGAGTGGCGAAGCGGGCCCGCCACGGGGCCAGCGGATCGGCGTCGTCGAGGCCGGCCGCCTCGTCGCGGGAGATCACGGTTCGACGAGCTCGACGAAGCTGGCCTGGCGGACGTAGCCCTCGTTCGTGAACTCGGTCATCTCGACCGAGCGCGGTCAACGACGGCTCGATCCACGTCGCCCCGCGCCGGTACGCCGTCGGCGGGGGAGGATCGAACGGGCACTCGTCGGTGCGCAGCGCCTTCATCCGGGCCGTCAGGTCCTCGAGCCGGCGCTGGTCGAAGCCGGTGCCCACCCCCCCGGCGAACGCCAGCGTGCCGTCGACGACAGCGACCGACGAGCAGGGACCCGAACGTCGACGAGCGGTTGCCGGTGCCCGCCGTGAAGCCGCCGATGACGACGTCGGCCCGGCGCCGGTGCTTGACCTTGCGCCAGTCCTTCGAGCGGGCACCGGGCCTGTAGGTGGTGCCCAGGCGCTTGGCCATCACGCCCTCGAGCTCCTGGGCGCCCGTCGCCTCGAGGAGGGCGGCGCCGTCACCGATGCGGTGGGCGGGCACGGCCCAGTTCGGCCCGGCGCCGAGGATCTCTCCGAGCAGGCGGCGGCGCTCCTCGTAGGGCGCACGGATCGTGTCGGAGCCGTCGATCGACAGGACGTCGAACACGTACAGCGCCGCCTCGCGTTCGTGGCGCTGGATCAGCTCGAAGCGCGGTCGCCCAGCGTCGTCGAGCACGACGAGCTCGCCGTCGAGGACGGCCCGGCCGGGACCGACGCCGTCGGCCAGCGCGGCGAGCTCCGGGTACTTCTTGGTGACGTCGATGAGGTTCGAGCTCTGCAGCCGGACCCGGTCGCCGTCGACGAACGCGAGGGTGCGATAGCCGTCCCACTTCACCTCGTAGGCCCACCCCTCGTCCTCCGTGGGGAGCTGGCCGAGCGTGGCCCGCATCGGCTCGACCGGGAACGACAGCGTCACCCGGGAGATGATGGCACCCGCCCGGTCCCGCTCGAGCGGGACGCGGGTGCTCGAGAGCCGAGCGGGTCCGGCGAGCGACCAGCTGACTCGTCAGGCGACGATCGGGATCCCGGTGACCTCGTCGACGACGAGGCGGCCGGGCGTCCGCTTCGGCGGGCGCCCCCGCCCGCGCTTGTCGGGCACGACGCGCCCGTCGACCAGCATCTCGCCGCCCCAGATGCCGTACGGCTCGCGGCGGGCGAGCGCTCGGGCGAGGCAGTCGGTCCGGACCGCGCACACCGAGCAGATGGCGCGGGCTCGAGCGAGCTCGAGCGGCTGCTCGGAGAAGAACAGGTGGGTCAGGCTGCCCCGCGGGTCGGCGCAGCGGGCCTGGCGATCGACGGCGACGTCGGTGGCGTCGCGAGGAGCGACCGCCGGCAGGCGGGGAGTCCCCGCTGCCGGGCGGTCGCCGCGGGACGGCCCGTCACCGTCCGGTTCGCGACGTGAGCCGGGGACGATCGCCCGCAGCTCGGTCGCGTACGCGCGCAGGTAGGCGAACGGCATGTACCCGCAGCCGGCGTCGCCCCAGCCGCTGGTCCGCCAGCTGTTGCGCACGATCACGTAGCCGCCGCCCGGGAACGCGGCGTGGCGTCCATAGCCGACGATCACGAGGGCGTGCCCGTCGACGAGCCCGGCTCGCTTGCGGTCGGGTGGTGGCACCTCCATGGCGTCGATGCCGAGGATCTCGGTCGTGGTCGCGACCTCCTCGACGGGCCACCAGCCGTAGAACGCGACCGGATGCCCGGCGTCCAGCCGATCGAGGACGCGAGCCAGCTGGTCGGCGTCGGCGCCCCGCCGGCGGTCGAACGGTTTGATCGTGTCGTCGACGAGCGTGAACGCCTGGTCCGCGCCGGCCGCCCGCCGGACCTCGTCGATCGCCCACGTCCAGGGGTCCTCGGCGCCGACGGCGTCGCCGTCGCCGTCGGTGCCGCCGCCCGCCCGGTCGACTGGCCGGCTGCCCCGGAGATCGACGACCGGCGCCGCCGACGGTGCGGCCGCGAGGGGCCGCACCGTCAGCGGATACGGAGCGACGTGCCCGCGCCGGATGTCCCGGCGTCCTTCGTCGGTCCTGCCGAACCCGCCCGCTGACGTTGCACACGCCACGCCGACGATCATGCCGCGCCCGGTTCGACCCCTGTTCAGACCGTGTTCAGACGTCCCCACCAACGGTTCTGACTCGAGTTCGGGGCCACATCTGGCGCCGAACTCGAGTCAGAACTGGGAGCTCGGGAACGCCGCGGGGTCGAGGTCGAGCTCCTGGAGGCGGGCGCAGTACGTGCGGTAGGCGCGGCGGGCCTCGCCGTGGCGGCGCTGGGCGGTGAGGGCGCGGATCAGGTCGAGGTGGGCGGCCTCGTCGTAGGGGTCGACGTCGAGGATCCGCAGGCGGTGGCGCACCGCCTCGCCGTGATCACCGCGGACGTCGGCGAGTGCCCCCAGGCGGGCGGCGAGGTCGACGAACGTGTGGCGGGCGAGCTCGCGCATCCCGGCCGCCCAGTCGGCATAGGGGTCGTCGGCGAAGAACTCGCCGAGGTAGCGACCGGCGGCTTGGCCCAGCAGCGCCGCCGCCTTCTCGGACTCCCCCTCGAGCAGCAGCCGCCGGCCCTCGTCGGCCTCCCGCAGGAACAGCTCGACATCGACGTCGACGTGCTCGCGCACCAGCCACGCCGTGTCGTGGTCGGCGGCGACGAAGTGGTCGGGCACGAACACCTTGGTCGGATCGAGCACCCCACGGATCGTGCTGAGCAGCACGGAGAGGCGCCGGGCCGAGCGGTCCGGTTCGTCCGGCCACAGCATGGCCGCAGCCTCGTCGCGCACGACCGGTGCACCCCGCCGGGCGATGAGCAGCTTGAACAGGTCGCGAGCCTTGCGCGAGCCCCAGTCGCCGGCATCGACCTGCACGCCGCCGCGGATGACCCGGAACCCACCGAGCGTCGTCACGACCATCGGCGAGGCGTCGCCGGCGGGGCCGGCGCGTCGGAGCTCGTCGAGGTAGCCCCACGCCCCGGCATCGAACAGCAGGCGCTCGGCGCGGTCGAGCATCGCCTCGGCGGCGCGCCCGGTGCGCGCGCCGGCGACCAGGGCCAGCGAGCGGGCCTCACCGATCGGGTTCCCGAGGTCGTGCCACAGCCGGCCAGCCTCCTCGGCCGTCGACGCCGAGGGCGGATCGGCGCAGGCGGCTTCGAGGAGGAGCGCCTCGGCCGCCGCCGGACGGTCGTTGTAGGCCTGGGCCAGGCGCATCGCCTCGGCCGCCCGCCCGGCGGCGTCGGCGCGCCGGCCGGCATCGCGGTCGATCCACCCGGCGGCCAGCAGCGCGTGGGGCTGCCAGATCGACTGGCTCGTGCCGATCGCCCGCTCGGCGGCCGCCATCGCGGCGGCGGGATCGTCGGTGCGCAGGACGCCGGCGATGCCGATCAACGCGGGCACGAGCGCCTGGACGTCGCCGCGCCGCTCGGCCATCTCCGCCGCCTGGCGGTACAGGGCCAGGGCCGCCGTCCGCTGGCCCCGCAGCGCCTGGACGTGGCCGAGCTGGCCGAGCGCGTAGTCGACGAGGTCGGAGCCGAGCCGCTCCCAGATCGCCTGCGCCCGGCGCAGGTCGCGCAGCGCGTCGTCGAGCCGGCCCAGTTGCATCGCGGCGTCGCCCCGGTTGGCATAGGCGAGCGCGCCGAACGTCTCGGATCCGGCCAGCTCGGCGACCTCGATCGCCACCGTGAGGTCGGCGATCGCCGCCGCGTAGTCGCCCTCCTCGGTGTGGTGGCTCCCGCGGTTGGAGCGGATGCGCACGATCTGCACCACGTCGTCGGCCCGTTCGGCGTGGGCCAGGGCTTGCGCGTAGGCCTGGGCGTTGGTCCGGCGATCACCGTGGAGAGCAGCGAGCATGGCCTTGGTCGTGAGCGTGGTCGCCATGGCGGCGTCGTCACCTGACGCGTTCGCCGCGGCGATGGCGGGCTCGAGGAGGCGGGCGCAGCCGTCCACGTCGCCGCGGATCCACCGCATCGCCGCCCGCCACGCCAGCACCTGGGCCTCCTCAGCGGGCTCGGCCCCGTCGAGGCGCGCCTCGTCACACGTCGCCTCGGCCTCGTCGAGGCGCCCACGCAGGTACAGGATCACGGCTCGCTTGCGGGCCAGTCGTGGTGATGCGTCGTCGCCGAGCGCGGCGGCCCGCGCGTAGCGGGCGAGCGCGTCGTCCCACTCGCCGCGCAGGTAGTGCAGGTCGCCGGCCAGCTCGGCGATCCGGTGATGGTCGCCGGCCTGGTCGGCGAGGTCGAGCGCGCCGGCCAGCGCGTCCGGTGAGGACAGCCGGTCGGGCCGCTCGACGGTGAGGGCGACCGCCCTGGCCAGGGCCGGATCGCCGAGTGACGTGCACAGCGCGAGCGCGTGTTCGATGTCGCCCCCGCGGACCAGCACGTCGGCGGCCTGGCGCAGCACGGCATCGGACGGGGCCGGCTCGGCCCGGCGCAGGAACTCGCCGCCGAGCAGGTTGGCCCGCCAGCGCCGGTCCTCGCCCGGCACCGGCTCGAGGAACACGCCGGCGTCGGCCGCCGCGGCGAGGTGCGGCACCAGGTCGGCCCGGCCGAGCTCGCCGAGGATCTGCGGCGAGACCGTCGGGAGGTGGGCGGCGAGGGCGAGGAGCTCGCGCTCGGGCGCTCGGGTGCCGTCCAGCACCTCCTCGGCCAGGTAGTCGAACAGGACGGCGTCGGGGCGCAGCATCCGGTCGACCAGCGCCGGCCGGTCGATCGGTCCGGCCCGGCGCAGCGCCTCGGCGGCCAGCTGCACGGCGAGCGGCCAGCCGCCCGTCACCCGCACGATGTCGGCCATCGTGTCCCGCGCGCCGGCATCGAGCCCCAGCGCGTCCAGGTCGGCGAGGTCGACGGCCAGGTCGGTCGCCGTGACGCGGGCGACCTCCCCGGCGGCCCGCAACCGGGCGATGCGCAGCGCCGGGGCGCGCCGGACCGCCAGCACGAGGTGGAGCTGCGGCGGCAGGTGCAGGACGAGCGCCTCGAGGAACCCAGTCAGCGGATCCTGGGGTGCCGCGTCCGCGTCGTCGATCAGGACGAGCGTGTCGTCGGTGATCGCACCGGCCGCCGCCGCGCACAGGTTGGCCGCGAGGGCCGCGGTCTGGTCGGGGTTGTCGGGTGAGTCCGGCGCAGCGTGGCCGGGGAGGAGGTCGGTGTCGAGCCCCGGCGCTCGTGCGGCCACGCCGTCGAGGAGCTGGCGCGCGAGCGAGAACGGCGTCCAGCCGGTCGGCGGGCGGATCACCTCGATGCTCGGCGCCCCCTTCGCGAGGTGCCGCAGCATCCGTGTCTTGCCCCAACCCGGCGCCGCGACCACGAGGGTGAGGCGATGAGCGAGGGCGAGTCGGATCCGCGCGTCCGACCGGGTTTCGACATCCCGGGCGGCGGACATCAGGGGTCAGAGCTTAGGCGACTCGCCGCCGGTCCTGCCGGGGCGGGCGTTCGGGGCGGTAGGGTTGGCACCTCCGGCGATCCCCCCGATCTCCGGCGCGCTGACGTTCCGTTGTCCCGGCCGTGTGCGCTGACGAGACAACAGGAAGTCATTGACCATGCACCAACCCGACACCGGGTTCGCCGCGCTCGGCGTGCCCGCCGATCTGTGCGCGCGCCTCGATGCCGCCGGCATCACCACTCCGTTCCCGATCCAGGCCGCCGTCATCCCCGACGCGCTCGCCGGGCGGGACGTCACCGGCCGGGCCCCGACGGGCTCCGGCAAGACCCTCGGCTTCGGCATCCCCGTCGTCGTCCGCCTGGCTGCCGCGTCGCGTCGGCGGCCCACCGCCCTCGTGCTGGCACCGACGCGGGAGCTCGCCGACCAGATCGCACGTGAGCTCCGGCCGTTGGCGCGGGCCCGCCGTCATGACGTCGCCGCCATCTATGGCGGTGTCGGCTACGGCGCGCAGCGCAAGGCGCTCGACGCCGGCGTCGAGCTCATCGTCGCCTGCCCCGGCCGTCTCGAGGATCTCATCGGGCTCGGTGCCGTCGACCTGCGCGACGTCCGCCAGGTCGTGGTCGACGAGGCCGACCGGATGGCCGACATGGGGTTCCTGCCGGCGGTCAAGCGCCTGCTCGACCAGACCCACCCGGAGCGCCAGGTCCTCCTGTTCTCGGCGACGCTCGACGGCGCCGTGGCCAAGCTGGCCGGCGGCGTCCAGCGTCGTCCGGTGCGCCACGAGGTCGGACCCGAGGGACCGGACATCACGTCGGCCCGGCACGTGTTCTGGGAGCTCGATCGGGCCGACCGGCCCCGCGGCACGGCTGACATCGTGCGGGCGCTCGGTTCGACGATGGTGTTCTGCCGCACCCGGCACGGCGCCGACCGCCTGACCAAGCAGCTCGCCGCGTTGGGCGTGAAGGCGGCGCCGATCCACGGCGGCCGCAGCCAGCCGCAGCGCGACCGAGCGCTGCGGTCGTTCGGGGCGGGCGAGGTGGACGCGCTGATCGCGACCGACGTCGCCGCTCGCGGCGTGCACGTCGACGGGGTCGGCGGTGTCGTCCACTACGACCCGCCGGCCGACGCCGCGACCTACGTCCATCGCTCGGGCCGCACGGCACGCGCCGGCGCCTCTGGCACCGTCGTGTCGCTCGTCGAGCACAGCGGCGTCCGTGACGCCAAGGCGCTCGGTCACCAGATCGGCATCGATGTGCAGGTGAGGGCGCCGGACGCCCGCCAGCTGCGCGCACCGGCGCCGGTCGTCCGCGCCGCCCGCGCCCGCGCCGCAGATCGCCGGCCCGCGTGTGGCCGACATCGCGCTGTTCACACCGAGGACGACCGGCGGCGACCGCCAGGTCGGGACGGTCAGGTTCTTCCACGTCCGGCGCGGTTACGGCTTCATCGGCGGCGGCGACGGGCCCGACGTCTTCGTGCACCACTCGAACGTCCCCGTGGCCGGCGGCCTCACGACCGGCCAGCGTGTCGAGTTCGCCGTCCGCCCCGGCCGCCGCGGTCCCGAAGCCATCGACGTCGTCGCCGTGTAGGTGGTCTCGCTGGCGCGCTGGCGCGAGCGGCATCGTCCGAGCCCCCACAATGGGGCGATGTACGAGGATCGCGAGCTCGTCGAGGAGCGCATCCGTCGCGATCTCGCCGAGCGCGTCCGCCCGCTGCGTCCACCCCCAACGCCGTGCGCTGACCATCGAGGCCGGCCCGTCGCTCGACGCGCTGGCGCCGTTCGCCGTCGGCGATCGCTGGGGCGCCCCGTGGGACACGACCTGGTTCCGCCTCACCGGTGACGTGCCTGCGTCGTGGTCGGGCCGGCGCGTCGAGGCGCTGATCGACCTCGGCTTCGGCCTCGACGCCCCGGGCTTCCAGTGCGAGGGGCTCGTCCGTGACGCCGACGGGCGCCCGGTCCAGGGGATCCATCCCCGCCGCCAGGCCGTGCCGGTCACGACCGGTCCCGGGCCGGTCGAGCTCGTGGTCGAGGCGGCGTCCAACCCGTGGTTCGCCCAGTTCGCGCCGTCGCCCCTCGGCTCGCCCGACACCGCCGGCGACGCGCCGTTGTACCGGCTGCGGCGGGCCGAACTGGTCGTCGTCGACAGCGACGCCGAGGCGCTGGTGCACGACCTCGACGTGCTGGACGGCGTCATGCGGACGCTGCCCCTCGACGACCCGCGACGGGCCCGCGCTCCGCGTGGCCATCGTCCGGGCCCTCGACCTCGTCGCCCGCCCGCCCGGCGGCTGCGACGACGCGACCGTCGCCGCCCGCGCCGCGCTGGCCGGCCCGCTCTGCCACGCCGGCCGGTCCCGGCGCCCACCGGGTCGTCGCCACCGGGCACGCCCACATCGACACGGCCTGGCTGTGGCCGCTGACCGAGACCGTCCGCAAGTGCACCCGGACGTTCGCGTCGGCGCTCGGTCTGATGGATGCCGACGCCTACGGTGCGCTTCTCGTGCTCCCAGGCCCAGCAGTACGCGTGGATCGCCGAGCGCGAGCCCGAGCTGTTCGCGCGGATCGCCGACAAGGTCGCCGGCGGCCAGTGGATCCCGGTCGGGGGCATGTGGGTCGAGCCGGACATGAACCTGCCGTCGGGCGAGAGCATCGTGCGCCAGATCGTCCACGGGCAACGCTTCTTCGAGCGGCGCTTCGGCGTGCGCTGCCGTGAGGTCTGGATCCCCGACGTGTTCGGCTACCCCGCCGGCCTGCCCCAGGTGTTCGCCGCCGGCGGGATGAGCCGCTTCGTGACCCAGAAGCTCTCGTGGAACCGCGTGCAACCGGTTCCCCCACTCGACGTTCTGGTGGGAGGGCATCGACGGCACGCGAGTACTCACCCACTTCCCGCCGGTCGACACCTACAACGCCGAGATCACGCCGGACGAGATCGCGACGTCCGTGCGCCGCTTCCGTGAGCACGAATGGAGCCAGTGGTCGCTGATGCCGTTCGGCTACGGCGACGGTGGCGGCGGACCGACGCGGGAGATGGTCGAGCGGCTCCACCGGTTGGCCGACCTCGACGGCATGCCGGCGATGGAGCAGGGTGCGCCGGCCGACTTCTTCGCCCGGGTCGAGCGCGAGGTACAAGGAGGTGCTGACGTGCCCGTGTGGCGCGGCGAGCTCTACTTCGAGACCCATCGCGGGACGTTGACGAGCCAACTGCGCACGAAGCTCGGCAACCGCCGGTGCGAACGGCTGCTGCGAGAGGCCGAGCTGTGGACGACGGCCGCCGGCGGCGCGGCCGGTGACCTCGACGAGCTCTGGCAGGAGGTCCTGACGAACCAGTTCCACGACATCCTCCCCGGCTCGTCGATCGCCTGGGTGCACGCCGATGCCGAGGCCGCCCATGCCCGCATCGCCGCCGACCTCGAGCGTCGGATCGCCGCGACGCTGGTCGCGATCGCGCCGCCCGGACCGGTGCTGGCCAACGTGGCGACGCGGGACCGCGACGAGGTCGTCGTCGTCGAGCGGCGACCGGATGGCGTCGGGCCGACGCAGCTGCTCGCCGACGGTCGCCACGCGTTCCGGGCGATCGTGCCGGGGCTCGGGATCGCGCCCGCGGTGGCCCATCCGGTGGCCGAGCGGGTCGTCGTCACCGACCGCTCCATGACGAACGGGCGCCTGGCCGTCTCGTGGGACCTCGACGGCAACCTGCGATCGGTCATCGACATCGCCCATGCCCGGGAGCTGCTCGCGCCCGACGCCGTCGGCGCAGTGCTCGAGCTGGCCGTCGATCACCCGGTGCACTACGACGCCTGGGATCTCGAGTCGTGGGTCCGCGACGCCCCGGAGCGCCTGCTCGCCGCCGACTGCGTAGCGGTCGTCGAGCGCGGGCCGCTGCTCGGTGCGGTGCGGGTGCAGCGCACGTTCGGGCCGTCGACGGCGACGCTCACGTACGTGCTGCGGGCCGGCTCGCCCCGGCTCGACGTGCACGTGGCGCTCGAGTGGCACCACGACGAGCACCTGCTGTCACTGGCGTTCCCGCTGGACGTGCGGGCCGACACGGCGACGTGCGGGATCCAGTTCGGCGCCGTTCGCCGGCCGACCCACCGCACGACGTCGTGGGACGCGGCGAAGTTCGAGGTCTGCGCCCATCGCTACGTCGACGTCGCCGAACCGAGCTTCGGCGTCGCCGTGCTGAACGACGGCCGCTACGGCCACGCCCTGTTCGACGGCGCCGTACGGGTCAGCCTGGCCCGCGCCGCCCGGTTCCCGGACCCCCGGCCCGACCAGGGCCGCCACGACGTGATCGTCAGCCTGTTCCCCCACGGTGCCGGCTTGGCCGAGGTCGTCGCCGAGGCCGAGCGCCTCGACCTGCCGCTGCGCTCGTTCGACGGTGGCGCCGCGGCCGGAGGCGCTCCGCGGCAGGTGGTGTCGGTGACGGGGCGCGGCGTCGAGGTCGATGCGGTGAAGCCGGCCGACGACGGGTCGGGCGACGTGATCGTGCGCCTGCACGAGGCATGTGGCGACCGGGCGGCGACCACCGTCCGCGCCGACGGGCGGATCGTGGCGGCCAGTCGCTGCAACCTGCTCGAGGAGCCGGCGGCCGCGTTCGAGGTCTCCGACGGCATCCTCGCGCTCACGCTGCGCCCGTTCGAGCTCGTCACCCTCCGCCTCACCCGCTGACGTCTCCTGCCGCGCTCCCACGTTCTGCGACGACCGCCGCCCAGGTGGTGGAAGCGGCGGGCGCCGGCGGGGCGGGGGCGGGGCGATCAGTCGGCGAGCTGGTCGAGCGCGACGGCGGTGTAGGTGGCGATGCCGGCGCCCATGGCGTGCTCGTCGAACAGGACCCGATTGGAGTGGTTGGGCGCGGCGGTCGCCGGGTTGCGGTCGAGGTGCGTGCCGCCGAGGAACATCATTGCCCCCGGCACCCGCTGCAGGACGTAGCTCCAGTCCTCGGCCCCCATGATCGGGTGCGGCTGGCGGACGACCTTGTCGGCACCGAGCACCCGCCCGGCGACGTCGAGCGCCCGGTCGGCGAACACGTCGTCGTTCACCGTCACCGGGTACCCGCGCTCGATGTCGACCGCCACCGCACAGCCGTGGGCGGCGGCGATCCCGTCGACGACGCGACGCAGGCCGTCGTGCACGGTGCGGCGCGTCCGCTCGCTGACGGCGCGGATCGTGCCTTCGATCTCGGCCGTCTCCGGGATCACGTTGTTCGTCGTGCCGGCGCTGATCCGCCCGACGGTGATGACCGAGGGGTCGAACACGTCCACGGTGCGAGTGATCATCGTCTGCAGCGCCTGCACCATCTCGCAGGCCACCGGGATCGGATCCGTGGCCCGGTGCGGCTCGCTGGCGTGGCCGCCGCGACCGGTGACGACGATCGTGATCCGGTCGGCCGACGCCATGATCGCACCGGCGCGGCTGCTGACCCAGCCCGACGGGAGCGCCGACGTGATGTGCATGGCGAACGCCCCGATGACCGGCGACGGCGTCCCGTCGGCCAGGGGCGGGACGTCGAGCAACCCCTCCTCGAGCATGAACCGCGCGCCATGATGGCCCTCCTCGCCGGGCTGGAACATGAACAGGACCCGCCCGGCCAGCTCGTCGCGCCGCTCGGCCAGCGCCCGGGCCGCGCCGACCAGCATCGCCGTGTGGGTGTCGTGCCCGCAGGCGTGCATCTGGCCGACGGTGCGGGACGCGAAGTCGAGCCCGGTGTCCTCGGGCATCGGCAAGGCGTCCATGTCGCCGCGCAGCAGCAGCGTCGGGCCTGCCTCGCCCGCCGGTCAGCAGGGCGGCGATGCCGCTCGTCGAGTCGTGCCGGGTCACGTCGAGCGGCAGTCCCTCGAGCGCGCTCGAGGACGTGCTCCTGGGTGACCGGGAGGACGTTGCCGACCTCCGGCCACTGGTGCAACGTGCGGCGGAGCTCGATCGCCGCCGGCAGGAGCTCGGCCGCCTGTTCCCGCAGCCCGGCCAGGGCTGCGTCCGGGCCCGGTCGCTCGCTCGCTCGAGGACTCGCTCCTCGCACCATGCCGTGCATGGTAGGCACGGACCCGTGAGCGGCGAGCCGGATGAACGAGCGGTGTTCGCCGGCCCGTCGGCGGGCCAGGAGCTGGTCGACGTCGTCGACGACGACGACCACGTCGTCGGGACGGTCACCCGCCAGCAGATGCGCGCCGAGCGGCTGCGCCACCGGGTGGCGTTCGTCGTGATCAGCGGGACCGACGGCCGCCTGCTCGTCCACCGCCGCAGCGAGGCCAAGGACCTGTGGCCGGGTCGCTGGGACGTGGCCGTCGGCGGCGTCGTCGGCGCCGGTGAGACCTACGAACGCGCCGCCCGCCGGGAGCTCGCCGAGGAGGTCGGCGTCACCGGCGTCGAGCCGCAGCCGCTGATCGATGGCCGCTACCGCGACGCCGAGGTCGACCTCGTGGCGCAGGTGTACCGGGTCGTCCACGACGGTCCGCTCCGCTTCGCCGACGGCGAGGTCGTCGAGGCCCGCTGGGTCGACCGCGACGAGCTGGGTGCGCTCCGGGCGACGGCGTCGTTCGTCCCCGACAGCCTGGCGCTGCTGCCGCTCGAGATCCTCTTTCCCTTTCCGGTCCTGGCGACCCCCAGGACAGGTAGCCGACCTGGAGTCGGGCACACGGGAGCACACCACCATGAGCATGATCGGCGCCGACATCGAGCAGCTGCGGTCGTTCGGGTCCTACCTGCAGGGCAAGCAGAACGACATCGACAGCATCATCAGCACCGTCACGTCGCAGCTCGGCAACACGGTCTGGCAGGGACCCGGACGCGACACGTTCGAGGCCGAGTGGAACGGCTCGTTCAAGGGCGCCCTGAACGCGTTGAGCCAGGCCTTCACGGCCGCCGGGCGCGACTGCGTCACCCGCGCCGGCCAGATCCACGCCGTGTCCTGACCATCCGCGCCCGGGGCGCGGTGCCCGCCCGCGTCCCGGGCGACCCACACGGCTCCTCGCACCTACGATCGACCGCCGTGCAGGAGCTCGAGTTCACCGTCGAGCCGTTCGTCGAGGGCCAGCCCGGTCCCCACGTGACGGCCGCCGTGGCAGCGGCGACGGCCGCCGGTGCGACCGTCGACTTCGGGCCCTTCGGCACGACGTGCCGCGCCGCCGACGACGAGATGCCGGGGATCGTGGCCGGGATCACACGTGCCGCGTTCGCCAACGGTGCGACGCACGTGACGCTCCACATCTCCCGGATGCCGGACTGATGGACCGGCCGCCGCCGCCACCGACCGCGCCTGGCGGGCCCACCCATCCGCTCCTCGCCGCCGTCCAACCGGTCGTCGAGGCCGTGGGAGCCTCGTTCGTCGCCGCCACCGACATCGAGCCGAGCGATGTCCCGCTCGTGTGGGAGGGCCGCGTCGTCGGTGCGGTGCGGATGCCGCCGCTGCACGGCGCACTCGACCGGTTGATCGACGCGGTCGAGGCCGAGCTGGGTGGTCGGCTCCCCGACCTCGGGCGGGAGGACAAGCAGCGGGCCGTGCGCCTGCTCGACGAGCGAGGCGCGTTCACGTTGCGGCGCGCCGTCGAGCTGGTGGCCGACGCGATGGGCGTCAGCCGGATCACCGTCTACAACTACCTGAACGCGATCCACCGCTCCTGAACCGGCGGATCGACGTCATGATGTGGCGACCATGACCGCCCCGGCCGCGCCCCGCTTCGACGTCGTCGGCCTCGACGCCGACGACACGCTGTGGCACAGCGAGGACTCGTTCCACCGGGTCGAGGCCCATTTCGCCGAGATCGTGTCGCCGTACGCGGCGGTCGGCATCGACGTCGCGGCGGCGCTCCGGGCGACGGAGCGGGCCCAACTGCCGATCGCCGGCTACGGCGTCAAGGCGTTCACGCTCTCGATGGTCCAGACCGCCATCACCGTCACCGACGGCACGGTGCCCGCGTCGGTGATCGGTCAGTTGCTCGCCGACGGCATGGACATGCTCACCGAGACCGTGCGGCTCCTGCCCGACGTGCCGGCCGTGCTCGCCGACCTCGGCCGCGATCACCGTCTCGTCCTCATCACCAAGGGCGACCTCGTGCACCAGACCCGCAAGGTCACCACGTCGGGCATCGCCCACCACTTCGAGCACGTCGAGGTGGTGCTGGAGAAGGACGCCGACACGTACGCCCGCATCCTGCGCCAGGTCGGCGTGGCGCCGGGCCGCTTCGTGATGGTCGGCAACTCGGTGCGCAGCGACATCCTGCCGGTGCTGTCGTTGGGTGCCCACGCCGTGCACATCCCGTACCCGTTGCTGTGGGAGCACGAGCACGTCGACCACGACGAGGACCTCGACGAGCTGGCCTCGATCGCCGAGCTCCCCCGGGCGCTGCGCGCCGGCTGACTGCCTACGCTCCGCGGGTGGACCGGGACCAATTCCTCGGGTCCTTGGCGCGTGATTCGTCAGCGCTCCTGGACGCCTGCCTCGCCGCGCCGCCGGATGTCGATGGTCGTGGCGTCGGAACCCCCTCGACACGGTCGACGTCGCCGGCGTCGTCACAGCTTGTGCAGGCGGACCTCGGAGACGCGGTGGTCGGCTTCCTTGCGCAGGATCAGCGAGGCCCGCTCACGGGTCGGCAGGATGTTCTCGCTCAGGTTGCGGCCGTTGATCGTCGCCCAGATGCTCTCGGCCGTGGCTCGCGCCTCGTCCTCGGTGAGGTCGGCGAAGTGCTTGAAGAAGCTGTTGGGGTCCTGGAAGACCGTCTGGCGCAGGGCGAAGAACCGCTGCACGTACCACTCCCTGACGTCCAACTCGTCGGCGTCGACGTAGATCGAGAAGTCGAAGTAGTCGCTGACGAACTCGGCGCCCTCGGCCGACACCTGCAGCACGTTGAGGCCCTCGAGGATGAGGATGTCCGGGCGGTGGATGACCGTCTCCTCGCCGTCGACGATGTCGTAGACGACGTGGCTGTAGACCGGTGCGCGGACGTCGTCGGCGCCGCTCTTGAGGTCGCGGAGGAACTTCAGGAGGCTGCGGGTGTCGTAGGACTCCGGGAAGCCCTTGCGCTCCATCAGCCCGCGCTCGGCGAGCACCGCGTTGGGGTACAGGAACCCGTCCGTCGTGACCAGGTCGACCTGCGGATGGTCGGGCCAGCGGGCCAGGAGGGCCTGGAGGATGCGCGGCGAACGTCGACTTGCCGACGGCGACGCTGCCGGCGATCCCGATCACGTACGGCACCCGTGGTGCGATCGTGCCGAGGAACGTCGACGACACCCGGGCCAGGTCCTGGGAGGCGCTCACGTAGAGGTTGAGCAGCCGTGACAGCGGCAGGTAGATGGCCGCCACCTCGTCGAGGTCGATGTGCTCGTTGATGCCCCGCAACTTGGCGAGGTCGTTCTCCCGCAGCGTCAACGGGGTCGCAGCGCGCAGCGCCGCCCACTCGTCGCGCCCGATCGTGAGGAACCGGCTCCCAGCCTCGGTCACGTCGCGACCCTACGCTCGACCCGTGCCGGCGCTGCAATCCCCCCAGGTGACGGCGCGTCGCGCGCGCAAGGCGCGCGGCGCGTACCCGACGCCGCGGTGGCTCGTGGACGACGTCGTCACCCACACCGTCGACGGATTCGTGGCGCCGGCCCGTCGCCCCGTCACGGTGCTCGACCCGGCGTGCGGTGACGGTCGCTTCCTCGTCGCCGCCGGCCGGCGGCTCGTCGCCGCAGGCGTCGACGTCGAGCTGCTCGGCGTCGACGTCGACGCCGATGCGGTCGTGGCCGCCGACCGGGCGATCGCCGCGGCCGGGCTGGACGTGCGGTGGCGGATCGACCACGCCGACGCCCTCGACCGGCCGTGGGTGACCACAGCGTCGACGTCGTCGTCGGCAACCCACCGTTCCTCTCCCAACTCGCCGCAGCCACGACGCGCGGTGGCGCCAGCACCCATGGCGGTGGCCCGTACGCCGACGCGGCCGCCGAGTTCCTGTCTCTGGCCGGTCGCCTCGTACGCCCTGGCGGCCGCATCGGCCTGGTCCTGCCGCAGTCGATCCTGGCGTCACGCGACGCCGCCCTCGTGCGCCGGGAGCTCGACCGGCGAGCGACGATCAGCTGGTCGTGGTGGTCGCCGGAGCAGGTCTTCGACGCCCAGGTCCTCGTGTGCGCGCTGGTCCTCGATGTGGGCGCCACCGAGTTGCCGCAGGCGCCGCCCCCGTCGTGGAGCGACGTCGTCACGTCGCGGCTCCGCGTGCCCACGCCGCCGACCCTCCGGACGGCCGGGTTGCTGGGTGATCGGGTCCGTCTGACGGCCAACTTCCGGGACCAGTACTACGGGCTGGTGCCGGCGGTCGTCGAGGACGGTGGCGGCCCGCCGTTCATCACGTCCGGGCTCGTCGACCCGGGCCGGTGCGAGTGGGGTCGGCGCGACGTCACGTTCGCCAAGCGCCGGTTCCGCCGTCCGACTGTCGACGTCGACCGCCTCGATGCGCCGATGCGCAGATGGGCCGACGACCTGCTCGTGCCCAAGGTCGTGGTCGCCAACCAGACCAGCGTCGTGGAGGCCGTGGCCGACCCCGATGGTCGATGGCTGCCCGGCGTCCCGCTGATCACGGCCCGACCCGTGGGCGGCGGCGGGGTCGACGAGGTCCGGGCGGCAGCCGCGGTGCTGACGTCGCCCGTCAGCAGCGCCTGGGCCTGGCACCGCGCCGCCGGCACCGGGCTGTCGGCCACCGTCCTGCGGCTCGGCCCGCGCTGGCTCGTCGAGCTGCCGTGGCCAGCCGGCTCGTTGCGCGCGGCGATCGAAGCGCTCGACGGCGGCGACGTGGAGGCGTGCGGCCGGGCCGTGCTGCGGGCCTACGACCTGGATGGCGACAGCGCGCTCGCTTCGTGGTGGGTGCAGCGACTGCCACGACGCGGCGCAGTTCCCGGGCGTGGGTCACACGCTGCTGACGCGGCGTCGGCGTGATGCGCTGCCAGACTCCGGGACCATGCCACGCCGGCACCGCGCCCCGGGACCGATCGCGCTCGTGCTGCCCGTCGCTGCTCCTGGCGGCGTGCGGTGAGGACGACGCCGGTGACGCCGCAGCCGACGACGTCCCGCCGGCCGTGGCCGAGGCCATCGAGGCCGGCAAGCAGCTGAGCCTGACGGCAGGGTGCACGGCGTGCCACGGCGTCGATGGCCGGGGCGGCATCGGCCCGGCGTGGGCGGGGAGCCTCGGCGAGACGGTCGAGCTGGCCGACGACTCGACGGCGACGATCGACGAGGCGTACATCACGCGCGCGATCGAGGATCCGGCGGCCCAGGTGCACACGGGCTTCTCGGTCGCCATGCCGGAGGTCGAGCTGAGCGACGACCAGATCGCCGACCTCGTCGCCTACATCCTGTCCCTGAACGGCGCCACCTCGGCGGAGGGCGGATGACGCGGCGGGCCCGGGCGCTGCTCGGTGCACTGGCCGTCACGAGCCTGATGGGGGCGTGCGGCGGCGACGATCGCCAGCTCGTCGGTGTGACGCGGGACGTCGAGCCGCAGGTGGACGCGACGGCCCTGCCCGACCTCAGCCAGGGCGGCCAGCCGTTCGCGTTCCGCGCGCCGGACGGCGGTCTGCTGCTCGTCTACTTCGGCTACACGAACTGCCCCGACGCCTGCCCGACGACGTTCGCGACGATCCGCGCCGCGCTCGACGAGCTGGGCGACGACGCCGCGGACGTCGACGTGGCGATGGTGACGATCGACCCCGATCGTGACACCCCAGTGCTCACCGACTACGTCCAGAGCTTCGTCGCCGGTGCCCACGCCATCGCCACCGACGACCAGGCTGCGCTGCAGTCGGTCGCCGGACCGTTCGGTGTGAGCTACGTCGTGCGGACGACACCCAACGGGGACATCGAAGTCGGTCACACCGACAGCCTGTTCGCCGTCGACGACGCCGGGAAGCTCGTGCTGACGTGGAGCCTGGGGACGTCGGCCGCGGACCTGGCGGCCGACATCCGCCAGCTGCTCGACGACGACTCGTGACCGGCGGGCATCACGTGCGCTCACCCCGGCGGCCGTGGGCGATCGCCGCGGCGGGCGGGTTGGTGGTCGCGCTGGGTCCGGCGGGCGCCGCGTTCGCCGATGAAGCCGCTCCCACCGACTTCCGCTCGGAGGTCGTCGCCGTCACCCCGCCGACGGAGACGATCCAGGCGGCGATCATCGGCGGCGACTCGTTCTTCGAGCTGACGGTCGCGCCTGGCACCGAGGTGCTGGTCGAGGGCTACCAGCAGGAGCCCTACCTCCGGTTCCGACCCGACGGCGTCGTGGAGGAGAACCAGCGGGCGCCGACGACCTACCTCAATGCGTCCAGGTACGGCGGAGGTGACGTCCCGGCCGGCGCCGATCCGTCCCTGCCGCCGGACTGGCAGCCCGTCGGCGCCGGCGGCCGCTACGCGTGGCACGACCACCGGGCGCACTGGATGGCGACGGATCCTCCGCCCGGCAGCGCACCGGGCACGCTGATCCAGACGTCGGACATCGCGCTGACCGTCGCCGGCACGCCTGTGACCGTGTCCGTCGCCGTGACCTGGCTGCCGGCGCCGTCGAAGGTCCCGCTGGCCGTCGGCGCCGCCGTCGGCCTCGCCCTCGTCCTCCTCGCCCTCGGCACGCGACACCGACTGGCGTGGGCCCTGCTCGCCGTGGCCGCCGCGGGGCGGGCATCGGCTGGTGGCAGTTCGCCTCGCTCCCGTCCGAGACGGGCCCGCTGCTGGTGTGGTGGATGCTCCCGGCGATCGCCGCCGCCTCGCTCCTCGTCGCGCTCGTGATCGGCCCGCGGCTCGTGTCGTACGGCCTCGTCCTGCTCGCCGCGCTCGAGCTCGGCGTGTGGGTCTTCATCCGACGCGACGCTGCCTTCCGCGCCGTGATCCCGACCGACGCGCCGTACTGGCTCGATCGCGGGGTGATGGCGGCGACGGCCGTCGTCGCGGTGGTCGCCGCGGTCGGTGCCGCGGCGGCGATGTACCGCCTGCCGGTGAGCGACGACTGAGGGAAGGGGTTCGTCACCCACCGGCGGCGGCCGACCGCCCGGTGGCCGTGGCCAGCGGGCAGGCCGACGGCCACCGCAGCGGCATCCCTGTTGTCCACCCGGTGGCATGCGTTCGGCATGGAGGCGGCATGGACGGCCGGACGAGCAGCGTGCGGACCCGGCGACCGTTTGGCGGGCCGCCGACCGCGGGTACGCGCCCTCGGTGACCGACGCCACCGATCGCGCCCTGCTGATCGCCGCGGCCGCCTCGGCCCGCAATCGCTCGTACGCGCCCTACAGCGACTTCCACATGGGCGCCGCCGTCCAGTGCGCCGACGGCACGTTCGTGCCCGGGTCGCTCGTCGAGAACGTGTCGCTGGGTCTCGCCATGTGCGCCGAGCGGGCGGCCCTCTTCACCGTCGTCGCCCAGGGCCTGAGCCCCGTCGCGCTCGCCCTCGTCTCCAAGCGCACGAGCGGCGAGCTGACGTTCCCCTGCGGTGCGTGCCTCCAGGTCGCGATGGAGCTCGCCGGTCCCGAGCTGGTCGTCGTGGCCGCCGATCCCGACGGCGCGTGCGAGGAGCGACGGCTGGCGGAGCTGTTGGTGCGGGCGCCGCACCGCCTGACCTACCGCCCGGCCGACGGCGACGACGCGCTGACGTAGCGTCGTCGCGGGGAGCGCTCAGCGCTACCCGCTCGGGAGGCCCTCGATCGCGGCCGCCAGCTCGTCGACGTCCATCGGGCCGAGGTGCTCGGTGTCGACCGACCCGTCGGGGGCGACGACGATCGTCACGGGGAGCGACGCGGCACCGAGCGCGTCCGTCAGGGCGGCGTCCGGGTCGGCGTACTGCTCGAACGACACACCGAGGCCGTCGAGGAAGTCCTGGGCCTTGCCGGGTTCCTCACCGATGTCCACCCCGATGAACCGGACGTCGGGGAATCTGGCGGACGACGCCTGGAAAGCCGGCAGCTCCCGTCGGCACGGCGCGCACCACGTCGCCCACAGGTTGATCACGGCCGGGCCCCGCAAGGTGGCGAGGTCGAGGTCGGCGCCGTCACCGACGAGCCGCGGCAGCGCCAGGTCGGGGAGATCCTCGCCCACCGAGCCACCTCGTTCGCTCGCTGGAGGACTCGCTCGGCGAGCCTCACCGGCGCCACCACCGCTGGCCGGGCCGCCATCGTCGTCGCCGCACGCCGCCGTGACGAGCACCGCCGCGACGACGAGCGCACCCAGCCGCCGCCCGTTCACGGCGCGTCGTCGCGGACCTCGACGGACACCGTCTCGTCGCCGGCCGCCTCGAACTGCAGGGTGAGGTCGAACGTGGCGCCCCGTTCGAGCGGTCCGGCCAGGTCGACGAGCATGACATGGCTGCCGCTCGGTCCGAGGACCAGCACGTCGTCGGCCGGGACCTCGAAGGACGTCTGCTCGGTCATCGTCGCCATGGAGCCGGTGGTCTCGGTCGAGTGCAGCGTCGCGCTCGCCGCCACGGACGGGTCGACGTCGGCACCGATGAGGCGGTCGCCGGTCTCACTGGCGGCCGTCAGGTAGACCGCGCCGACGGTGGTGCCCGGCGGCGTCGTGCGGGCCCAGACCTGGGTCACGACGACGGCGCCGTCGGCGGCTGCGTCCCGGCCTCCCGGGTCGCCGCACGCCGCCAGGCCCAGCAGCGCGGCGGCGAGCAAGGCGTGGCCGGTCAGCGATCCCACGGGGCGGTCGGCGACACGGCGTCGGGGCCGCCCGTCAGCACGTCGACGCCCGTGTCGGTGACGAGCAGCGTGTGCTCGAACTGGGCCGTGCGCTTGCCGTCGGCGGTGACCGCGGTCCAGTCGTCGTCCCACATGCGGTGCTGCCACGAACCGAGGCTGATCATCGGCTCGACGGTGAACGTCATGCCCGGTCGCATGATCATCGAGGCGCGCGAGTCGTAGTAATGGAGCACCTGGATGTCCGAGTGGAACTGCTCCCCGATGCCGTGGCCGATGAAGGCCCGGACGACCCCGTACCGGTGGGCCTTGGCGTGGTCCTCGATGGCGCGACCGATGTCGCTGATCGGGCGGCCCGGACGCACGGCCTGGATGCCGTACCACATGCACTCCTCGGTGACGGCGACCAGCTCGCGGCTGGCGGGATCGACGTCGCCGACGAGGAACGTGGCGTTGGTGTCGCCGTGGACGCCGCCGATGTACGCGGTCACGTCGATGTTCAGGATGTCGCCGTCCTGCAGCACGCGGCGAGTCCGGGATGCCGTGGCAGATCACCTCGTTGGCCGACGTGCACACGCTCTTCGGGAACCCGTTGTAGTTGAGGGGCGACGGATACGCGTCGCGCTCCAGGTGCAACTGGTGCACGTAGGCGTCGATCTCGTCGGTGGCGATGCCCGGCCGCACCATCTCGCCGGCGAGGCGGAGGATCTCGGCGGCCACGCTGCCGGCGCGCCGCATGCGGGCGATCACCTCGGGCGACTTGACGCGGGGCTCGTCCCACGGGACCGGGCGTCCGGTCTCGGCGTACGGCGGGCGCTCGATGTGCTCGGGCACGGAGCGCGGCGGGGACACGACACCGGGGAGGACGCGGCCCTCGGAGCGCTTGTGGCAGCGCTTGTACTTGCGACCGCTCCCGCACCAGCACGGCTCGTTGGCCTGCGGGAGGGTCATCGGGGCGTTGGCGAGGGTCCGCATGGATCCCAGGCTACGGGGTCTGGGCGGCGGCCCGCCTCCGCCCGGTCCGTGCCCGATCCCGGCGGCCACGGTCCCCGGAAACCGGGATCGGCGCCGCCCAGATCGCGATGCGGTTTCCCTTTCCCGGGTCCCGATGTACTCAGGGGGGCATGGAGGTTCGGTGCGCGGGTAATCTGCGGCGACTCGGCGGGCGGCCGATCTCGGAAGGTGGATGGTGGATCCCATCCTCGAGGTGACGAGCGTGTCGACGGCGGCCGGCGGCCCCGACGCGGGTGAGGTGAGCCGAGCGAGTCCCCGAGCCCGCGAACGACGCTCACCGACCTCGGTCGGCGACGTCGTGGGGCAGGGGCGTTCGACGGCGCCGCTCCGGCGGGCGGCGGCGATCCACGCCGAGCGCTTCGGACGGCGGCGCATCGTGTCCGTGCTGGCGCTCCTCACCGCCGACCGCCGGATCGTGGTGCCGGGCGGCGTGGCCACGTTGACTGCCGTGCCCGGGCCGCTCGCCGTGGCGACGTGGATCGCCGCCAGCATCGGGCTCTTCGCGATGGCGCTCGCCGCCGGCTTCTTCGCCGACCACGTCCTCACCGTCGGCGCCATGCTCGTCGCCGGCGCCACGGTCGCGATCGTCGGCGGGCTGGCGGCGGAGCGTCGGGTGCGCGTCCTGCGCCGGTGGCCAGGCGACCACGGGTCATGGGTGCTCGCCGACGTCGCGGCCGAGCGGGGCACCGGCGGTGGGCCGCGGGTGCTCGGTGCGGCGGCCGCGCTCGCCGACTCGTCGTCCCGACCAGTCGTGTTGGCGGTGCGGCGCACCAGTCAGCGGGCGCGGCAGCTGTACCTCCGCCATGGGTTCGTCGAGTGCGGCGGCACGGAGCAGGTCCTCCGGATGCGCCGCCCCGCGACCGGTGTGACGCCGCCGGCGCGGACGCTCCGGGCCGTGATCGGCGCCATCGGCCTCGTGATCGGTGGTGCCCTCACGGCGGTCGCGGCGCCCTCGCCGGTCGCCTGGCTCGTGCCGCCGGCGACCCTGCTGCTGACCGCGGCGACCGTGGTCGACATCGAGCAGCTCCGCATCCCGAACGTGCTGACCGGCGTCGGCTTCGTTGTCCTGCTCGGGGCCACTGCCCTGTTGCAGTACGAGACGGGGCTCGCCATGGTCGTCGACGCCCTGGCCGGTGCCGGCCTGTTCGCCGCGCCCCTGTTCGTCGCCCACCTGGTGACCGCCGGCCGCACGCCAGGGCTCGGCGACGTCAAGCTGGGACTGTCGGCCGGCGTGCTGTGCGGTGCGTTCGACGTGGGACTGGCGCTGCCGGCGCTCGTCGTGAGCTGCGTGGTCGGCGCAGCCATGGGCACCGTCTGGCAGCGCCGCACCGGCCGCACGGGCTTCCCGCTGGCGCCGGCCATCGCTCTCGGCACGGCGTTCGTGCTGCTCGCGGGGGCGGCGGCGGGACAGGTGGCGGCGTGAATCGGTGGTCCCGGTCGCCGGGTCCCGGACGAGCGGGAAGAATTCGCCGCGATGAGCGAGCTCGCCGACCGAGCAGGAGGACGGGCATGACCGACCTGACGTCGCGGCCACCGGCGCCGCAATCGACGGGCGCCGAGCGGACGACCCGACCGAGATCTCGGGTGCGGGTGCCGCTGCTGGCCGCCGGACTCGGCCTCGTACTGGCCTCGACGGTGCTCATCGTGTGGGGCTTCTCACGCGCCGCCGACCGGGCCGAGGTGCTCGTCATCGTCCAGGACGTCGAGGCCGGGCAGCCGATCCCGCCGTCGGCGCTGTCCACCACGACCGTCGGCGTCGACGCCGGCGTCGGCCAGTTCTACCCGGCCGGCACCGACCTCAGCGGCGCGGTGGCCGCCGTCGACCTCTCGCCCGGCGACCTCCTCACCCCGGCCGTCCTGACCGCGGCGCCGACCGTGCCCGAGGGCTCGATGGAGGTCGGCGCAGTCGTGCGGGCGGGTCGCTTCCCGACCACCGTCACGGTGGGTGACGAGATGGTGGCCGTGCCCACCGACGGCAGCGGCGGCGAGGTCCGGGTGATCGTGGTGGAGGCCAGCACCGGCGACGACGGCGCGCTGTCGACCGTCATCGCCACGCCGGGCGCCGACGCGACGCGCGTCGCCCAGTGGTCGGCCACCGAGACCCTCGCCCTGGTGCGCGTGCCGTGACCGCGATCGCCGTCACCGGCGTGAAGGGAGCGGGCGGAGTGACCTCGGCCGCCCTCGTGCTGGCCGCGGTGCGGGCCGAGTCCGAGCCGACCGTGCTCGTCGAAGCCGACCCGTCCGGTGGCACGTTGCTCAGCTGGTGCGAGCAACTGCACCCCGGCGGCGACCTGTACGACCTCGTGATGAGCCGGACCAGCGCTCGACTCACCGCCGTCACGCAGCCGCTCGGCCCGCTCGACGTCATCCCGAGCTGGGGTCGCTCGTTCCGCCTCACCCAGGCGCTGGTCCGGCCGCGGGTGCCGTGGCCGGTGCTGCTCCGTGAGCACGCCGGCACCGTGGTCGTCGACGTCGGCCGGATCTACCCGGATGCGCCGACGGCCGGCCTCCTGGCAGCTTGCGACCTCGTCGTGCTCGTCGCCGCCGCGGAGCCGGCGCCGGTCGCCACCACCATCGAGTGGTCGAGCCGCGGCGGCCGGCACGGCTCGGGCGATCCCGGCATCTCGGTCGAGCGCCTGCGCCTGGTCACCAACGAGGTCGTCGGCCGGCGCCGCGGCATGAGCGTGACGCCCCGCGACCTCTCATCGGTCACCGGCGCCGAGTACGTCGGTCACCTCCCTCACGACCCCGCGACGCTCGACGTGATCTGCCGCGGCGGTGCGGTCTCGGACCGCTCGTTGCGTCGCAGCCGGCTGGTCGAGTCGGCACGGGCCATCGCCGACGCGCTCGGGACCGTCGAGGCGTCGACGGCACCGCGGGCTTCGTCCGCCGCACCGGGTCGCCGTTCCGCTCCGCCGTCGGGCGACGGCGGACGACCCGGCCCGAAGGAGCTCGTCGATGGCGAACGCTGACCGCATCGGCACCGTCGATGATCTCGCCCAGCTCGCCGACCTGATCCGGCGCGAGTTCGGCGCCCAGCTGCCGCCGGCCCCGCCGCGCGAGTCGCACGACGAGCGTGAGGTGCGCCAGGAGAAGACGAAGTACGTCCTCGAGAACGAGGTGATGGCGCAGATCAACGACGTCCGGGTGCGGGCGTCCAACCCCGTGCTGAGCCTGGAGCAGGAGGACCGCGTCGTCGAGATGATCCTCTCGTCGATGTTCCTGCTGCCCCACCTCCTGGGGATCCTGGAGCGGGAACCGCTGGCCGAGGACCTGGTCGTCATCGGCGCCGGACCGGTGCGGGTCGACCGCGCCGACGGCACCTACCAGCTGTACCCGCCCCTGGTCAGCGACGACCGCGCGCTCGAGCGCGTGATCTCCGACGTCGCCCAGGCCCACCACCGCCCGTTCAGCTTCGAGGCACCGGCCGTCGACGTGCAGCTGTCGCCCCGGCTGCGCTTCCACGGTCAGGGCTTCGACGTCGTGCGGCGGCCGGCCATCTTCATCCGCGTCCACCGGGTGCTCGGCGCGTCGGTGCTCGACATGTACGAGTCGGGTGCCATCTCGGCCGGCATCGCCTACCTGCTCGGCACCGTCGTGCCGAGCGCCCGGCTGTCCGTCGCCTTCTCCGGCGTGCAGGGCTCGGGGAAGACGACGCAGCTGCGGGCGGCGCTGCTGGCGTACCCGGCCGACACGAGGATCCTGACGATCGAGACCGACTTCGAGCTCGGCATCGGGGCCCTGGGCCGGGACTGGACCCAGGAGATGCAGGCCCGCATCCCGGTGACGACGAAGGACCGTGGGATCACGTGCGGCGACCTCATGCGCCCGGCGCTGCGGACGCGGGCCGACGTGATCTCGATCGGGGAGGTGCGCGGCGACGAGGGCGGGCCGGCCATCCGCGCCGCGAACATCGGCCAGGGCACGCTCGTGACGGTGCACGGCGACTCGGCCGAGGCCGGGCTCGAGCAGCTCGTCGACCGGGTGTGCGAGGACGGCACGCCCCGCGACATCGCCCGGCGGATGGTCTACAAGAGCTTCGACCTCGTCGTGCAATGCACCATGGCGCCCGATCGCGCCCGCTGGGTGGGCGAGATCGTGCACCCGCTGATGGAGGGCGATCAGCCCAAGATCCACACGCTGTACGAACCGTCGTCGCACGCCGCCGACGGTCGGGCGCGGGCATCGGGCACGGTGTGGCCGGCCCGCCTGCTGCACAAGGTCCGGATGAACTTCGTCGGCTTCGACATGGCGGCGGCGATGGACGACGGCTACCGGCCGCTCGGCCGGGTCGGCATCGCCGCTCCCCGCACCAACGGCGACACCAACGGCGACGCGGTGCACGCGTGAACGCGGCGACCCGCGTCCTCGTGGCGACGCTCGCGGCGATGCTGCTCGCCGGCGGCATCGGGCTGTTCGTCACGTCGATGCGGCCGGCGCGTCCGAGATCAGCGGGCCGACGGATCCGCCGGGGTCCGTCGACGACGAGCACGACGACGATGGTCGTCGCGCTCGCCGGCGGCCTCGGCGTCCTGGTGCTGACCCGCTGGATCGTCGCCGCTGTCGCCACGGCGGTGCTGGTGCTGGTCTGGTCGGGGCTGTTCCAGTCGGTGGCGGCCACCAGGGAGCGCCTCCGCGTCGACGCCATCGCCAAGTGGTTGGAGGATCTGCGGGACCTCCAGCGCGGTTCCAACCTCGATCTCGTCGCAGGCCCTCGAGCGTTCGGCACTGCGGGCGCCGAAGGAGATCGCGCCGGAGCTGACCCGGTTCACCGACCGGGTCCGCCACCACATGCCCTTCGACGAGGCCCTGCTGGCGCTGGCCGCCGACCTCGACCACCCGACCTCCGACATGGCCGTCGCCGCCCTGCTCTTCGCCCACGGCCACGCATCCGGCTCGGTGCTGTACGGCACGTTCGAGGAGCTGGCGGCCACGGCCCGTGACGAGGTCACGGCGCGCGACCAGATCGACCGGTTGCGAGCGCGCTTCGAGTCGTCGATGCGCCGGATGCTGGCGATCCTCGCTGCCCTCATCGCATACCTGCTCGTCGCGGCTGGTGACACGCTCGACGAGTACGACACGGCGACCGGGCAGCTCTACCTCGTCGTGCCGATCGGCATCTGGGCGCGGCCCTGTGGTGGCTGCGGCGCCTGTCGCGCTACGAGCGGCTCGGCCGCTACCTCGACTACGACGCCGTGTCGGCCAGCACCCTCGGTGGCGCGGCGTGACGCTGTTGCAGCTCGCGCTCGTCGCGTCCGTCACCGCGGTCGTGGCGCTGTGGTGCATCACGCGGGCGCTCACCGTCGGCGCGCCGTCGGTCGCCACCGTCTACCGCCGCCTGTACGGCTCGACGGCGCGGTGACGGCGTCGACCTCCCGGTGGGAGCGGCCGATCGCGTCGCTCGGCCGGCTCGTCGCCGGATCGGCGGCGGGGGAGCGGTTGGGCGAGCGTCGCGTGTACCAGCTGCGCATCAGCGATGTCACCGTCGCCGCCATCGTCACCCGCACCATCACGGCGACGATCGTCGGCTTCTTCGCTGCCGTCGTCGCACTCGGCCTCCCACTGCTGACCGGCGCCGACGTCCCGTGGTGGCTCGCCGCGATCGGCACCGTTCGCTGTCGCGGCCCTCGCCGGCTACTACCAGTGGTCGGCGATCCTGGTCACGCTGAACCGTCGGGCCAGCGAGTTCCGCGCCGGCGTGGCCGCCTACATCGCGCTCGTGTCGGTGTGCCTGACGACGCGCCGGTCGGCGGCCGAGGCGGTCACCTACGCCGCCGACATCGGGACCGGTCCGGCGTTCCGAGCCATCGCCGCCGCCGTCCACGCCGCGCCCCAGATGGGCTTGCAGTCGTGGGAGGCGCTGGACGCCGTCGGCGCCGAGTACGGCGCCCGCGAGCTCGAGGACCTGGCGTCGTCGATCGCCAACGTGAGCAGCATCGGCGTCGGTGTCGAATCGACGGTCGTCGCCGTGGCCGCCCGGATGCGCCAGGTCGGCCTCGACGACATGCAGCGCCAGGCCGACCGCCAGACGGCCACGATGTTCGGTCCGACGATGCTCTTCGTGCTCGGCACGATCGCCTTCTTGGCCTACCCGCTGGCCGAGCGGGTGCTCGACGCGTTCTCCACCACCAGCTGACACTCCCGGGGAGGAGCCCACCATGTCCAACGCCATCCAGGTCACCGTGAGCACGACGGTGGCCGCCATCCACCGCCTGTGGGCGGCCGCGCACGGCATCGACCTGCGCGACGACCGCGGCGTCGAGGACTCGCCGGCCAAGATGATCTGGATCGCGGCGGCGATCATCATCGCCGGGCTGGCGACCGCCTTCGCCATCAACATCTTCAACGACGCGCGAGTCGAACGTGCCGTCGCCCGCCGTGCCGGGTGGCGGCTGACCGAACGCCCCGTCGATGCGCGTCCGCTGGCGGTCGACGACCGCGGGACATCTCCGGGGTGGAGATCCTGTTCTCGACCGTCTTCCTCATCCTCCTGTTCCTCTTCTTCTGCCAGGTCGTCGTGTGGTGGCACACCCGCAACATCCTCGAGCAGGCGGCCGCCGAAGGAGCGCGTGCCGCCGCCGCGGCCGATGCCGGCTGCGAGCGCCGCCGAGCCGGCGGCGGCGCGCCTCGCCGCGCAGATGGGCGGCGCCTGGGTCGAGTCGTTGGCGGTGACGTGCGACGGCGACGGGCCCGAGGGCTCCATCGTCAGCGTGCGGGTGTCGGCGTCCACGCCGCTGTTCGCGATGCCGGGTTCGTTGTCGGTGTCGGCCGTGGCCAGCGCGCCGTCGGAGGGGACGGCGATGGTCCCGTGAACGCGCACTGGCGACGACCGCGGCCAGAGCGCGGGCCCGGAGATGATGATCCTGCTCGTGCTGGCCCTCGCCGCATGGGGCTGCTGGCCTGGCTGGGCCGCCTCGGCTCGACGAGCCAGGACATCGCGAACACGGCCCAGAGCGCGGCCAGGGCGGCGTCGATCGCCGGCGATCCGTCGAGCGCCCGCGCCGCGGCCGAGCGGGCGGTCGGCCGCTCGACGCTGCCGACCCCGTGCGGCGGTCCGCCAGACGTGCAGTTGCGGTGGCGGCCGGGCGACAACGGTACGTGGGCCGGCGGCTCGGTCACGGTGACCCTGACCTGCACGATCGCCAACCGGCGAAGCCGTTCGCCGGCGCCGGTCGTCGGGTGAGCGCGACCGACACGCAGGTCGTCGACCCGTTCCGGGACGTCGGGTGATGACGCAACCAGACGGCGCCGCACCGCGAACCGGCTCGGATTCCGCGGCACGCCGTCGGCGGTCCGAGCTCGTGACGACCGCGGGCTCGCCGGCGTCGCGTCGGTGCTCATGATCATCGTCGTGCTGGCCGGGGGCACCCTGATCTTCGACGGCGGCCGGGCGCTCGTCGCCCAGCGGCAGATCATCAACGTCGCCGAGGGCGCGGCACGGGCCGGTGTGGCAACGGCCGACCGCCACGGCCTGCAGGACGGCGAGGCGCGGGCCGCCGCGCTCGCCCACGTCGCCGCCGCCGGCGTACCCGACAGCGACGTCGTCGCCGTCACCGTGTCCTCCTCGACCGTGACGGTGACGCTGCAGGCGCACCGCACCGGGGTGTTCACCTCGTTGCTCGGCAACCCGACCTTCACCGTCCGCGGAACCGGGACCGCGGTCTGGTCCTTCGGACCATGAACGAGGAGTCAACGATGCGCACGAACGGACCGATCGACGGACGAGGTGGACCGTGAACCGCCTCGGCCGCGCCCTCGTCCGCCTCCTTGCCGCGGTGGCGGCGGTCGTCGTCGTCGTCGGCCCGGTCGTCGTCGTCGCCAAGCTCGTCGGCAACCCGATCCCGGCCGACATCATCGACCGCCTCGGGTCGCGTCGCGTGGACGACGACACGATCCTCAAGGTCCTGTCCCTCGCGTTCTACGCGTGCTGGGCATGGTGCTGCCTGCCGGCGTTGCGGGAGGTCGCGCGTGCCGTCACGTCATCGGGGCGATCCCCAGCTCGCCGGCCCGCGCCGGCCCGCCGGCCAGCCGCGGAGCCCCTCTCGACGGGTCCGCGCGGCCTGCTCGCCCGGCTCACCCGGTTCGCCCTCTCCGGCGTCGCCGTGGCGAGCGTCGCCACCGCGCCGGCGGCGACCGTGGCCGTGACATCGGCGCCGGCGGCGATCGTCGCGACATCGGTGATCTCGGCGCCTGCGGCGCAGCCGGCGGACGCCGCGAGCGCCGTGGTCTCACGCCCGCCGGCGGCCGAGGTCCACGTCGCCGTGCACCGCGACACCCCGTACGCGGTCGCGTCCCGCTACGCCCACCCGGGCGACGTCGACGAGCTCCGCGCCACGATCGTGGAGCTCAACCTCGGACGCCGCCTACCCGACGGCCGTGCGTACCGTGGCGGCGCCTTCCCGGCCGGCTTCGAGGTCCTCGTGCCCGCACCGGCCAGCCCCGATCCCGCCACCGGACCGGATCCTGCGCCCACGCCTGCCGAGGGTTCCGCCGAGGGCTCGACGGTCGTGGTCGACGCACCCGCGTACGCCGCTTCCGAGGTGGTGACCGTCGAGGTCGGCGACACCCTGTGGGACCTCGCCGCTGACCACCTCGTTCGCGCCGGGTTGGCCCACGACGACGCGGCCGTGCTGGCCCACCTGCACGAGGTGATCGACGCCAACCCGGACGTCGTCGAGGACCCGAACCTCATCTTCCAGGGTGAGCAGTTCACGATGCCGGCAGTGGGATCGCCGCCACCGCCGGTTCCGGCCGGGACCGATCCGCCCCCTCCGCCGGCGCTCGCCGTCGAGGTCGTAGCACCGGCGCCGGCCGGGACGCCGCCCGACCCCCGCCGGCGCCGGTCGAGTCGCCCGTCCCCACACCGCCGCCGACCGCGGCCGGCACGACGGTCCCGTCCACCACGACGCCGGCCGCGGTCACGACCCCGCCGGCCGGCCCGGCGTCCGTGGCGGCCCAGGCGACGGTGCCCGGCTCGCCGTCGCCGATCGGGATCGGCGAGGCCACGCTGCTGTCGGCCGGCGTCCTCGCGCTGCTCGGCGCCCGTCGCCGTCAGCGGCTGCGCGGCTCGCTCCCTCGGGCTCGAGTGCCCGAGCCATCGGCGGAGAGCATCGCCGCCGAGCGGAGGTTGCGCACCCTCGACGCGGGCGAGCGCCTGCTGCGACTCGACGTCGCCCTCAGGGCGGCCGCCGCCACCCTCGTCGAGGGCGAGGCCCAGGTGGCCGTCGTCCGCGTCGGCGGGGACGGCGCCGTCGAGCTGCACCTCACCGACGACGCCACGCTGCCGCCTCCGTGGGAGGGCGCACGGTCCTGCTGGGAGCTGCCCGGCTCCACGCCGGTCGAGCTGCTCGCCGAACCGGCTCGCTCCGTCGGTGCACCGTGCGTCGCGCTGGTCCAGGTCGGTGTCGATCCCGACGGCCGCGAGGTCCTCGTCGACCTCGAAGCGCTCGGGGTGCTCGGTGTGGACGCGGCCGCCGATCTCGCCGACGCAGTCGTGCGCGGGCTCGCCGCCACCCTGGCCACGTCGATCTTCGCCGAGGTGGCCAACCTCGTCGGTGTCGGCGTGGACGAGTCGGTGTTCCTCGACCACCGCCAGGCCCACGTCGCGCCGTCGGTGGACGCGGCCCTCGAGCTGGCGGCGACGCTCGTCGGCTCGACGGGATCGGCCCGCCAGAGCACGTTCGTGCTGCGGGCCCGGCACACGAGCGGCGAGGCCTGGGAGCCGGCCGTGGTGCTGGCGTCGTCGTCGGCCGCGGCGGACCTGACGCCCGACGTGCTCCGTCCGGCGATGCGGCGCAGCGGTGGGCTGGCCGTCGTGGCCGCCGGCGCGACCCCGGGCGCGCCGTGGCACCTGCGGGCCGGCGAGGGTCACTGGCGCCTCGAACCGATCGGCATCCGGCTCGTGCCCGTCGGGCTCACCGCGGCGGAGGTCGACGAGCTGCACGACGTGCTGCGCCATGCCGACGCGCCGCTGGTGCGCGACGAGGACGAGCCGCGCACCGATGTCGATGCCTGTGCCGATGCCGAGATCGTCGGGGCGCCGGTGGACGAGCCGTTCGCCGGGCTGCCGTGGTCGTTGCTGGTCCGGCTGCTCGGTCCGGTCGAGGTGGTCGAGCCGCGAGGGCACGACGGCGACGTTCGAACGATCGAAGGCCCTCGAGCTGATCGCCTGGTCGACGCTGCACCGCGATCGCTCCACGCGTGCCGGCGCCCGCACTGCGTTGTGGGAGCTCGACGTGCGTGACGCCACGTTCGCCAACGTCGTCTCGGAGGCACGGCGGGCGATGGCCCGGCTGATCGAACCCCCGCCGGGCGAGGAGTGGCTGGGCCGCACCCTGACCGACGTGCTGCCGCTGCACGTGGGCGTCGTCAGCGACGTCGACGTCGTGCGGGCCCGGCTCGGCCATGCCCGCCTGCAGCCGCCGGAGCTGGCGATCGACACGCTCCGGCCGGCCGTCGAGCTGATCCGCGACATGCCGTTCGCCGGGACGGGCTACCTGTGGCCCGACGCCGAGGGCATCACGTCGAACCTCGTCTTGTTGGCCACCAGCGCGGCGACGGAGCTCGCCGGCCACCACCTCTCGATGGGTGACGTCGACGGCGTGTTCTGGGCCACCGGCCAGGGTCTCAAGGTCCTTCCGGGCCACGAGGAGCTGATCGCGCTGCGAATGCGGGCCCACGCCGCGTGCCGGCGACCTCTCGGGTGTCCGCCTCGAGTGGGAGTCCTACGAGCGGGTGCTCACCACCGACCCGTGGAGCGACGGCGAGCCGGCGCCCAAGCTGGTCCTCCTTCGCCGCGAGCTCCTCGGCAGCTCGGCCTGACCCGCCGTGTGAGCCGAGCGAGTCTTCGAGCGAGCGAACGAGTGGTCGTGTGAGCCGAGCGAGTCTTCGAGCGAGCGAACGAGTGGCCCTCAGCCCGGCCGGTGCCACGGCCCCTGACGCACCAACTCGTCGACCAGGCCGTCGACCTCCTGGAACATCGCCCGCATCGCCCGCTCACCGCGACCGTAGGGATCGCTGACGTCGTCGGCCGGGTCCGGTCGCAGGAGGTCGGCGGCCCGCCGGCCGGCGGCCGCGGCGGCCAGCCAGCCGGCCACGTCCGTCACCGGCTCGGTGACGTCGGAGGCCCGGCGGACGAGCTCCTTCAGCGTGAACGCGCGCGGCCAGGCGGCCGGTTCGATGCCGACGTTCGCCGTGCACACGACGAGCGCCCGGCGGGTCATCGCCGGCCATCGTAGAGATCCTCGAGTCGGCGCGGCCCGTACCCGTCTCGTCATTCTGGTAGGTCTGCCTAACAAGTATAGAGAGACATACCTGACCTCGGTTGTCGGTCCCTGGTAGGCAACGCAGCCATGGTGATGAGGCCTGAGGTGGGGACGGTCCTGGATCCGGACGACGAGGCCGACGGCGACGCCGGCGCCGCCCCGACCGTCGGATCGCCGTCACCCGTCGTGCGCAGCCAGCTCGTGCGGCGATGGGCGATGCGGCCCCGGCGGGTGCTGGTCAAGGCGCACCGCTGGTTGGCGATCGCGCTCATCGCGTGGGTGATCGTGATCGGCCTGACCGGCGCGTGGCTCGTCGACAGCAACGCCGTCGAGAGCTGGATGCATCACGACCGCTACCGCGCCACGGCCGGCGACGTCGGTCCGGATGCGGCGTTGAGCGCGGCCACGGCGGCGATGCCCGAGGGCGCATCCGTCTACGGCCTGACGATGCCGGTCAACGGGCGCGGCGTCTACCAGGTGTACGGCGAGGGGACCCTGCCCGAGGACGCCGGCCCGACGGAGGAGCCCGACTACTACACGGCCTACGTCGATCCGGGCACCGGGGAGGTGAACGGTGTCCGCAACGAATCCGAGGGAGCCACGAACTGGCTCTACCGGGGGCACATGACGCTCTGGCAGGACCACGGCATCTTCGGTGTGTTCGATGCCGACCATGGCTGGTGCCGTCCGAGCGCCGACGGCGTCGAGCCGGGCGGGGTCAAGGGCGTGGTCTGCGACGTCATCCCCGACGGCGAGGACATGGTCGGATGGTTCGCGATCGGGTTCATCGTGATCCTGGTCACCGGCTTCTACCTGTGGTACTGGCCCGGCGTGCGGCGGTGGGCGACAGCGTTGGCGATCAAGCGCCACCGTGGCCGGTTCGCGTTCCACATGTCCGTGCACAAGGTCGTCGGCCTCGTCGTGTGGGTCCCGCTCGTGGTCATCTCGTTCACCGGCGCCGCGTTCGCGTTCCCGAACATGAACAAGTGGTTCGACAATTCCACGCCGGCCGCCCGCGACTTCGACCTGTGGGTGCCGGCCGAGGATGCGGTGTCAGGTGACGCCGACGGGCGCGAGACGATCGGGTACGACGAGGCCCGGGCGGCGATCATCGAGGCCTTCCCGCAACGGACGATCCACTCGCTGTTCGGCCCCTTCGACGAGACCGGGACCTACACCGCGTGGGTGTCACGCGGCTTCGACCCCTGGACCCGGGAGGGTGGCGCCGGCAACACCTACGTCGGCGTCGACCGGTTCGACGGCCACGTCGTGTACGACCTCTCGCCGGAGGACGGGAACGTGTTCGACCAGGCATGGGACGACTGGAGCTTCCCCCTGCACACCGGCGACTTCGGCGGCGCGGCGACGCGGGTCGTCTGGACGCTGGTCGGGCTCTCGCCGCTCGTCCTCGCCTTCACCGGTGTCGTGATGAACCTGGTGCGCCGCCAGAAGCGGCGACGTCGACGGCCCTTCGCGCCGACGGCGACGCCCGCCTGATCGCGGCAGCGCCGGGCGCGTAGGCGGCCCGGCGGGACGGAACCGTGACGACGGCGGACGCCGACACGCGAACCTCGTCGCTCGGCGTGCGGGCGGGCCGTCAAGCGCTGAGATCCGGCAGCCTCGGGGTTGAGGTCCTGGTGGAGCGGGCGGATCCACCCGGGCCTCGGGCCGTCGACCGTCGACGTCTCGCCGTCGTCGTACGGTGGGTCGACTCGTCGGACCCTCGCCCGATCGGCCGCTCCGCCGTATGTGGCACGACTTGACCATTGCGTCGTCCGCGCCGCGTCCCATGCCGTGATACCCAAGCGGGTCGCGGATGCCACTGCTGCGATGCGAAGTTTGTCATGTCACGATCGGGTGCACGTGTCCCTGGTCCCTCGAACGCGTGCCCCCACGCACGCGCCGGCGGCGGCGTGACGTCCGACCCAGGTGATCTCGTGGACCTGCCCGTCGGCGCCCCGCCGTGACGTCGCCGCGACGGCCGGAGATGACGACGGCGTCGCGGCGGAGGTCGGCGATCCCGCCGGGGGCGGCGAACGGCGTGGCGTCGCGATCGCCCGGTCCGTCGATGTGCACCGCCGTCACTGTCCGCCGGCATCGATCGCCGACCCGGCCAGATCGTGGTCGGCGGAGCGGAGCCGGTCGGCGAGCGTGTGCAGCACGACGTGGGCCAGGCTCGGCACGGCGACGAGCAGGTGGGCGAACTCCTGGCGCGTGCAGCCGTGGGCGACCACCGCGGTCTCGGCGGTGACCGTCGCCGTCCGTGGACTGTGGTCGAGGAGGGCGATCTCGCCGACGATGTCGCCGGGCCCGAGACGGGCGATCGTCCGCTCGCCGATCTGCACCCGAGCCGACCCGCTGGCGATGACCAAGAACGTGCGCCCGACGGTGCCCTCCCGCATCACGACGTCACCGGGCTCGAGGTGCTGCTCGATCAGTGTCCGGGCCAGCACGGTCAGCTCCCGCCGACCGAACCTGGAGAACGTCGGGATCGCCCCCAGGCGTTCGATCATCGGATCGTTGCGCTTCATCGTTCCTCCTGAGCCACGTCGTTCGCTCGAGGACCCGCTCGTCTCACGTGTCGAGATCCCCCTGAGGAGGGTGCGCAGGCGCGACCGGCCGGCGCAGCGGAGGGGTGCGCAGCCTCGCTGCGCGTTCGTGCTCAGCCGGTCGTCAGGTCACGGCCGCCCGGGCGGTGACGGCGTGCACGTCGAGCACGGTGATCGCCCGTGGCGACGTCGTCAGCCAGCCCAGCTTGCGCAGCGGCGTGCAGGGCCTTGACGACCGCCTCGCGCGACAGCCCGGCCCACGCGGCGATGTCACCCTGGGTGAGGGGCGCGTCGATCCGCACGCCGGCGACGCCCTCGCCGGGCATCGGGGTCCCGTAGCGGTCCATCAGCTCGACGAGCCGGCGGCACACCCGTCCGACGGCGTCGAGCGCGCCGTACTCGACCTGGCGGCGCGACGCGTCCCGCAGTCGTGACGCCATGCACCGCAGCAGCATGAGCGACGCCGCGGGGTGCTCGGCGAGGAAGTTCATGAACACCGGCGGCCGGGACGGCGACGATCTCGGTGGCGGTGAGCGCGGTGACCGTCGCCGAACGGGTGCGGCCGTCGACGGCCGAGACCTCACCGACGATCGCCCCGCGTCCGAGCACGTCGAGGACGACCTCGTGGCCGTCGACGGTCGTCGACACCTTGAGGTCGCCACGCTGCACGAGCAGGACGTCGTGGGGCTGGTCGCCCTCGAAGAACACGATCGAGTGCGGCGGGTAGGTGCGGGTGCGCCCGAGGGCGATCAGGTCGTCGGCCTCGTCCCCGGCGAGCTGCTCGAGGAAGTCCTGGTCGCTCACTGTGCGTCCTGTTCGCTCGCGGCGTCCACCATGGATCCGGTTCTTCTCATGCAACGCTCGCTCACGGTGCGTCCTGTTCGCTCGCGGCGTCCACCATGGATCCGGTTCTTCTCATGCAACGCTCGCTCGTTCGCCCGCGGTCGGTCGTCATGCGGCCATCTCGGCGACGTCGGTCAAGGCCTGGCGCACGGCGACCTCGAGACCGCCGAGCGTGTGCCGCGTCGCCCGTCGTGTAGGCGCGGCGGGCGAGGTCGATGAAGTCCATCATCGACAGGTACGGCGCCACCGGCGAGACGGTGAGCTGGGCCAGGGGGCGCTCGACGGCCGGGTGGCCGAGGCGGTGGAGCAGCTCGGCGGCGTAGAACAGCGGGATCAGGTCGACGAACGAACGTCGCAGCGGGTTCCCGTCGAGCTGGGCCAGCAGGCCGCGGGCCGCGACCTGCGGGTCCAAGCGGGCCAGGAGCCGTGACGCACTCCCGGGCAACGTCAGACGGGTCAGGGCCGGCACGCGCGGGATGTCGTCGAGGGCCAGGCTGACGAGCTCGAGCGATCGCTCCGGTTGCTGGTCGGCGAGACCCCACGCCGCACCGAGCCGGCACGTCACGCGATGGATCGCCACGTCGGAGCGACCGGCAGCCTCCAGGGCCCGCTCGATCAGCCCGTAACGGTCGTCGGTGGCGTCGGTGAGGCTGAAGTGGTCGAGCACCGCGATGCCGAGGAACATGTCCCGGGTGGCGGGCGCGAAGCGCTCGTCGACCGAGGCCTCGACGCAGATCGCGACCGACGTCTCGAAGTCGCCGTTCCACGCCGACGACATCCACCGCATCAACCCGCCGAGGCCGGTCGGGTCGAGGTCGTCGGCCGCCTGCACCTCGTTGGCCCACGCTTGCAGCTGGCCGACGTCGGTCGCTCCCGACGACGACACGATCAATGCGCTCAGCACGGCGCGCCGCTGGAGCGGATCGTCGCCGCAGGGCGCGAGCAACGGCCGCACGACGTCGGCGAGGTCGTGGCGCCCCAGCAGGAAGTACTCCACAGGCGGACCGCACAGCCGGGCGGCCAGTTCGCCCGAGCCGACGCGGGCGGCGTGGATCGCCGCCTCCCGCCAGTTGTCGGCCTCCCGCTCGAGACGAAGCGAGCAGCGCTCGACCTCGGCGCTGCAGCAGTCGGCGAACGGGAGGTCGGTGAGCGTCGTGAGCCACTCGGCGTGGGCGTCGGACGCGCCGCGCCGGGCGCCGCGCTGGTCGAGCTGCTCGACGGCGAACGCCCGCACCGTCTCCAGCATCCGGTAGCGCACACCGGTCGGGTGGGGCTCGGCGACGAGCATGCTCTTGTCGACCAGCGAGACGAGGTGGTCGGTCGCGGCGGGGTCGTCGAGGCCGAGCGAGGCGGCGATGTGGCGCACGGCGTCGATCTCCATGCCCGAGCGGAAGACGGCCAGGTGCAGGAACAACTGCTGCTCGTCGTCGGCGAGCAGCCGGTACGACCAGTCGATCGTCGCCCGCATGGTGCCGTGGCGGTCGTCGCTGCGGCGGCGGGCGGCGTCGAGCAAGGCGAAGCGGTCGTCGAGGGCGCCGAGGATGGCGGTCACCCCGAGCGTGGCGGTCCGCGCCGCGGCCAGCTCGATGGCCAAGGGGATGCCGTCGAGGCGGCGGCACAGGACGGCGATCGAGCGCCGGTCGACCTGCTCGAGGTCGGCGCCGGCCGCCGCGGCCCGCTGCTGGAACAGCTCGATCGACGGTGCCGGGTCGAGCGGACGGACGGGGAGCACCCGCTCGCCGTCGATGCCGAGGCGCTCCCGGCTCGTCGCCAGCACCGATAGCGACGGGCACGTCGCGGTCAGCGCGTCGATGACCCCGGCGACGGCGTCGAGGACGTGCTCGCAGTTGTCGACGACGAGCAGCGTGGGGGCACCGGCGAGGAGCGTGGCCGCCGCGGCGAGCGGGTCGGGCACCGACGCGGCACCGATCGTCAGCGCGACCACGTCGGCCACATCGTCGGGATCGCTGACCCCGGCCAGCTCGACGAACCGCACGTCCCCGCGCTCGGCCAGCAGGTCGGCGGCGGCATGGATCGCCAGCCGGGTCTTGCCGACCCCACCCGTGCCCGTGAGCGTGACGATGCGGTGACGCATCACGGTCGACACCACGCGCTGCACGTCGAGGTCACGGCCGATCAACGATGACCGTTGCGCGGGCAGGTTGTTCGAGTAGCTGTCGACGCCGCGGACGGTCGGGAACGTGGCCGCCAGGTCGGGGTGCACCACCTGCCACATGCGCTCGGGATCGGTGAGGTCGCGTAGCCGGTGGCTGCCGACGTCGAGCAGGGCGACCGGGCTCGGGCCCGACCGCAGGAGTGCCGCCGACACGTCGGAGAGGAGGATCTGACCGCCGTGGCCGGCAGCCATGATCCGTGCCGCGCGGTTGACGGCCCGGCCGCGGAAGTCGGACCCGGCTCGTTCGACGTCGCCGGTGTGGATGCCCATGCGGACGGTCAACCCGGTCGTCGACATCTGGCGCTGGGCGGCGATCGCCGCCTGCACCGCGCCGTCGACCGATGCGAACGCGGCGGCGATGCCGTCACCCATCGTGGCGAAGATCGTGCCGCCGGTGTTGGTGACTGCGGCCCGGAGGACGTCGAAGTGCTCCTCGACCCGCTGGTACATCCCGGCCGACTCCTCCCACTGGCCGCGTCGACGCCTCGATGTCGGTGAAGAGGAGCGTCGTGGTCGCGCTGGGGCCCCGCGTCGGGCAGGGAACGTGCGACATGGACAGGGACTCCGAGGGGTCTTCACGACGGTCGTCCGCGTGCGGGACGGGAAACTAGAGTTGTACTCCAAGAAGTTCGGAGAGGTCAACGGGATTGCCGCACGGCGGCGAGTGATGAGCGACACACGACTCGATCCGTCGGATGGTCGGCGACGACGATCGGCCCGCACCCGGGGCCGCGTCGTGGCCGCGGCGAGCGAGCTCTTCCTGGCCCGCGGCTACGTCGCCACGACGATCGACGCCGTCGCCGTACGGGCCGGCGTCGCCGTGCAGACCGTCTACCACGCGTTCGGCACGAAGCAACGATTGCTGGCCGCGGTCCTCGACGCGGCCATCGCCGGTGACGGCGAGCCGGTCCCGGTGGTGCGCCGTGACTGGGTCGAGGACCTGACCCGGAGCCAGGACGGGGCGACGGCCGTCCGCGAGCTGGTCCAGGGCTCGATCACGATCGTGGCCCGGACGACTGCGATGTACGAGGTCGTGCACCGCGCGGCATCCGATCCGGAGATCGGTGCGCTCCTCGACGAGATCCGTCGGCGGCGCCGCGCCGATCAGCGTCACCTGATCCGGCTGCTCGCCGAGGCCGGCCACGTGTCGCTCGGCGTCGATCTCGACCGGGCCGCGGACGTCTTCTACGGCGTGGTGAACGAGGAGGTCTTCCGGCTCCTCACGGTCGACTGCGGATGGACCCGACGGCGCTTCGAGGAGTGGGCGTCGGCCGTGCTGCAGCGCGAGCTGGGCGCCGGTGCCGCGATCTGAACGCGCGATGGGCGCAGGTGCGAACGGTGTCGGGACGGCCCGACGTCAGACGCCCTTGATCGACTCGCGGGCGGCGACCGCCACGGGATCGAGCACCGACGAGAACGGCGGGGCGTAGGCGAGGTCGAGGTCGGCGACGTCGGCCACGGTCATGCCGGCGGTGATCGCCGTGGCGACGGTGTCGATGCGCTTGGCCGACCCCGGCCCGCCGATGATCTGGGCGCCGAGGAGGCGTCCCGTGCCGCGTTCGGCGACCATGCGCACGGTCATCGCGGCGGCGTGCGGGAGGTAGCCGGCGACGGTCGTCGTGTCGACCGTCGTGGCGACGGCCTCGATGCCGGCGGCGTCGGCCTGGTGGGGTCGGAGGCCGGTCGTGGCGACCTCCAGGCTGCACAACTTGGTGATCGCCGTGCCGAGCACGCCGGGCGACCGGGCGTCGCCGCCGGCCATGTTGATCCCGGCGACCCGACCGTGGCGGTTGGCGTACGTGCCGAGCGCGATGTGGACCGTCTCGCCGGAGACGAGGTGGGTCGCGGTGGCGCAGTCCCCGGCCGACCACACGGCGTCGACGGCGGTCGCCTGGCGGTCGTCGACGACGATCGCACCCTTCGGCCCGAGCTCGATGCCGGCGGCGGCGGCGAGGTCGGAGCGGGCCTCGACGCCGATGCCGAGGATGACCAGATCGGCCTCGATCGGGCCGTCCGACGTCAGCACCGAACCGGCCTCGAACCCGTCGACGGAGACGCCGCAGCGGACGTCGATGCCGAGACCTCGCATCGCGTCGCCCACCCGCCGCCCGAGGTCGGCGTCGACGACCGGGAGGGGTTGCTCGCCGCGCTCGACCACCGTCGCCGTGCAACCGCGCTCGATGTACGCCTCGGCCATCTCGAGCCCGATGTAGCCGCCGCCGACGACGACGATGCGCCGGCACCCGTCCTCGGCCAGCGAGAGCAGCACCTGGGCGTCGGTGAGCGACTGCACGCCGCGGATGAACGGCAGGTCGATGCCGGGCAGGTCGGGCCGGATCGGTTGCCCGCCGGTGGCGATCATCAACCGGTCGTAGCCGAGCCGGCCCACGCCACCGCCGTGCTCGTCGAGGTACTCCACCTCGCCGGCGTCGAGATCGATCGCCCGCACCTCGTGGTTCGTGCGGACGTCGATGCCACGTCGGCGGTGCTCCTCGGGGGAACGGGCCACGAGCGCGTCGACGCCGCCGTCGATGAGGCCGCCGACGAGGAACGGGATGCCGCACGCCGAGTAGCTCGTGAACCGGGTGCGCTCGAGCACGATGACGTCGGCGTCGGCGTCGGCAGCCTTGACCCGTGTCGCCGCCGACATGCCGGCGGCGTCCCCGCCGATGATCACGGTGCGCAGCGCCATGCGCTCGTTCTACCCGGTGCGCGGTCCGCCACTCGTCGCGCGTGAGCGGTGGACGAGGCGCCGGGCGAGGCGGTGAGCGACGTGGTGGACAAGACTCGTGACGTGGAGACCGACGAGGTGCTGGAGACGGGCTACGGCCCCGGTGCACCGCAGGGCGACAACCTGTGCAACGACTACGCCCAGGGGCTGGCCGTCGCGTTCGGGGAGCTGGCCGGGTCGCGCGGGGAGCGGGTCGACGACGGCGACGTGGTGACGATGACGGACGGCTCGTCGCCCTCGTTGTTCGGCAACGTCGTCGTGCTGCGGCGACCGATCGGCGACCGGGAGTGGCCGGAGGTCGTCGAGCACGTCCACGGCTTCTACGCCGGTCGCCCCGGTGGACCGTTCCTCGTGTTCTCGGCCTGGTCCACGCCCGACCTCACCGGGGACGGCTTCGGCCGGATCGGCCACCCGCCGCTGATGTTCCGGCCCGCCCGGGTCGTCGAGCAGGAGGCCGATCGACGGCCTCGTGATCCGCGCTCGTCGAGGATGGGACGACGGCGCGGGACTGGGAGGACGCGCTGGTCCACGGCTACCCCGACCCGTCGCTGCAACCGTTCACCCCCGGCTGCTTCCTGCCCGGCGGCGGCGCTCGACGCGCCACGGTGGCGGCACTGGGTGGCCTACCTCGACGATCGCCCGGTCGCGCACCGTCGTCGGCGTACGTCGGCGACCACCACGTCGACGTCGAGTTCATCTCGACGATGGCCGACGTCCGCGGGCGGGGCATCGGCCGAGCGATGACCGCGGCCGCCACCGCGGCGGCCACCGATCGCCCGGCCATGCTGATCTCCAGCGACGACGGCCGGCCGGTCTACGACCGCCTCGGCTACCTCCCGCTGCTGCGCTTCACCCTCTGGGCCGGCCACCGCCGCTGACCGCCAGCGTCCAGATCCGCGGCCAGCGGATCGGGCCGTCAGTCGGAGGCGCCGGTGAGGCGGAGGTGGCGCATCCGCCAGATGGCGATGCCCAGCGCCACGGCGGAGATCAGCAGCAGGCGCAACAGGGCGCCGACGCCGTCCGGGATCCCGTCGCGGATCAGCTGCCGTGGTGGGTTGTCGAGCAGCCCGACGAACGCCGCCCGCGACTCCCACTGCGGAGAGATCTGGGCGATGCCGGTCAGCGCCGCGCCGAGGAGCCGCTCGACGAGGAACACGATCGCCAGCGACCACACGGCCGTCCGGCGGGTCAGGCAGCCCACGGCGATGAACACGGCGACGTACGCCACTGCGCCGGCGCCCGACGCGATCACGATCTGCGCGATCCCGTCCGCGGCGCCGGACACGAGCGCGGCGATCGCGCACGCCGGTCCGATGGTGATGATCGCGACGAGCGAACCGCCCAGCCAGCGGCCGACGACGATCTGCCACACCGGCGCGGGGGTCATCCAGGTGAACGTGAACGTCCCGCCGCGGATCTCCGAGCCCAGCACGGCGTCACCGATGACGAGCGCGGCGATCGGGACGACGAGCGAGAGGATGCCTTCGGCGCCGACGTAGGCGAAGGCGCGATCGGGGCCGGTGTCGATGGCCCGGGCGAGGAAGCCGAAGATGATGGCGAACCCGCACGCCGCGAGGACAGCCGCCCAGCGGCGGGGCGGGACGCATGACCGCAGCGTGTAGACGAAGATCGCCCAGAGCCGCGGACGCGGGCGGCCCGTGCGGTCGAGGCGCCGACCACTCGGCACGTCGTCGGTGGCCCGGATGACCGGCCGCGGCGGCGGCACTGGGCTCGGCGATGGCGGTGAGGTCGGCGCGGTCATCGCACGAGCTCCCGGAACAGGCTCTCGAGGGAGTCGTCGAGCGCCCGGACCTCGTGCAGCCGCACGGCGTGATCACGGGCCAGGCGGGGGAGGGCGAGGGCCAGCTCGCCGGCCCGCAGCGTCTGGATCACGAGACCGTCGCGCGCGGCGTCGAACGTCACGCCACCGACGGAGTCCAGCTCGACGAGCGCCGACGCGAGGCGGCGGGTGGCATCGGCCCGCACGAGCACGTGGCGGGGGCGGTCGTCCATGGCGTCCCGGATGGCGCGATGGCCGCCGGCCGCGGCCAGGCGCCCGTGGACGAGCACGATGACCCGCTCGGCGAGCCGCTCGACCTCGTTGAGCACGTGGGAGCTGACGATCACGGTCCGTCCGACCGCGCCGAGGTGCTTGAACAGGGCGATGAGCGCCAGGCGCTGGACGGGGTCGGCGCCGTTGAGGGGCTCGTCGAGCACGAGCACCGCCGGATCGGTGACGAGTGCCGACGCGACCTTCGTGCGCTGTCGCATCCCCTTGCTGAACCCGGCGACGCGGCGGTCGGCGACGTCGAGCAGCCCGACCGTCTCGAGCGCGTCGTCGGGCGCGTGGCGGTCGCTGATCCGGTGCATGTCGGCGGTGTAGCGCACCAGCTGGCGGGCGGTCAGCCCGTTCGGCACCGCCTCGTCCTCGGAGACGAGCGCCATGCGGGCGTGCACCTGGCGGTCCCGTCGCGGGTCGCGCCCGTCGATCGTGACGCGGCCTTGGTTGACGCCGATCATGCCGGTGAGGGCCCGCATGAGCGTCGTCTTGCCGGCGCCGTTCGGCCCCAGGAGGCCGGTCACGCCGGCGCCGAACGAGCAACTGAGCTCGGACAGCGCGACCTTCGGACCGAACCACACCGACACGTCGTCGATCTCGACCGTCGGGTCGGGCGCGAACGCCGGGTCGGTCCGCGGCGAGTCGAACACGGGGGGTGCGGTCACCGTTCCACCCACCGGTAGCGCCAGAGGAGCACGATCGCGCCGGCCGTCACGATGGCCGCGTAGATCAGCGCGGCCAGGGCGCCGCCGCCCTCGACACCGCCGAGCGGGGCCCGGTCGCTGACGTGCCCGAGGAAGATGATGTCCCGCAGTTGGAGCGGCAGGGACAGCAGGTTGACCAGGGCGCCGTAGGAGCCGTCGAAGTCGCCGTTGGTGAGGATCCCGGCGGCGACCGACGTGACGAGGAAGAGCCCGATGATGGCCGATCCGGCGACGATCCGCCGGTCGGTCAGCGACGAGATCGCCAGTCCGATCACCGTGTAGTAGATCGCCAGCAGGAACACGGCCAGCGGCACCTGCCAGAGCACGTTTAGGTGCCCGGTGAAGTACTCGAACGAGCTGTCGCTGACGAGCATGTTGCCGAGGAAGAGCACGCACTGGGGGAGGAACGAGAACGCGAACAGGAGCGTGAAGATCGCGCCGACCTTGGCGACGACGTAATCGCCCCCGGTCATCGGGCGGGCGAACAGCACCGGCAGGATGCGCTGGCGGCGGTCGGGGCACATGACGTCCGGCGCGACGATGGCGACGAACAGCAGCAGCGCCTGCGAGACGCCGACGTAGTTGCGGTAGTTGATGATCTCCACGCGGTCGAGTCCCTGCTCGCGAGTGACGTAGCCGATGCCGACGTTGATGATCGCTGGGATCGTGACGACGCCGAGGAGCACGAACGGCGCGACCTTCTGGCGCCACGACCGGCGCAGCCCGAGTGCCCGCCGCATCGATGCCTTGTAGAGCGCCAGCGTCGCCGCGCCCCGGGACCCGCGGCGTCCCTCGTACGGCCGGTAGCCCCGGTCGTAGACGGCGCCGGTGATCATGCTCATGCGTTGCTCCGCAGGGTCGCCGAGCGGTCGAGGAACACCTCGTCGAGCGAGGTCAGGCGCGTCGACAGGCGGTGCAACGGGAGGCCGAGCTCGGCGATCACGTCGCGCAGTCGGTCGAGCTGCTCGTCGCCCTCCACGGTGGCGTCGACGAGCCCGTCCTGGGCGCTGGCCGAGATGCCGACCTCGCCGAGTCGGGCCACGAGCAGATCGAACCCGACGCCGACGTCGATGCTGACGCGGCCGGTGCGCTCGAGCAGGGCGTCGGTCTCGCCCGACACCACGAGCTTGCCGGCATCGATCATCAGGACGTGGTCGCACACCTGCTGCACGTCGTCGAGCAGGTGGGTGGCCATCAGGACCGAGATGTCGAACGTGCCGAGCCGGGCGACGAGCGCGAGCATCTCCTCGCGTCCGAGGGGATCGAGCCCGGCGGTCGGCTCGTCGAGCAGCACGAGCTCCGGATCGCCGACGAGCGCCTGGGCCAGCTTCGTGCGCTGGCGCATCCCGGTCGAGAAGCCGCCGATCGGCCTGAAGCGGGCCTCGTCGAGGCCCACGAGGTCGAGGATGTCCGACGCCCGCTGCCGCGACGCCCGTGCCGGCAGGCCGCTCAGCTCACCGAACGTCGAGACCACGTCGGCCGCCGTCTGGTCGAGCGGCAGGCAGTCGTGCTCGGGCATGTAGCCGAGCCGGGTCCGCACACCGATGGGGTCGGTGGCCACGTCGGTGCCGACCACCTCGACGCGACCTTCGCTCGGGTGGGCCAGCCCGAGGAGCAGCCGGAAGAGGGTCGTCTTGCCGGCGCCGTTGGCGCCGACCAGGCCGACCAGTCCTCGCGGGACCTCGACGGTGAGCCCGTCCAGCGCCGTCACGCCCGGGTACCGCTTGGTGAGCGCATCGAGGCGCATGAGTGGGCCGGATTCCAGAGCGCTCCAGTCTGCCAGACGTGCTGCCTGGTCGGACCTCGCCCCTATCGCGACGGGATCGGCGGGGCGTGGCCGATCTGGCGCAGGAACCCGAGCGAGTCCCAGTAGTCGGTGCGCCGGCGGACGAGCCCGTCGACGACCTGGAGGATCATCACGCCGGGGACCTCGACGTCGTGGCCCTCGTTGACCGCCCGCATCCGGTACGTCACGGCGACGTCGTCACCGTCGGCGATGACCTGGCCGATCTCGTAGCGGATGCCGGGGAAGGCGGCCAGGAACCCGGGCAGTCGGCGGGCGTACTCGGCCCGTCCGTCGCAGCTGGCCCCGAGCGCCGACATGTGGTCGCTGTGGAAGTCGTCGCTGACCATCGCCGCGATGGCGTCGGGATCCCGGGCGACGAACGCGGCGAGGAAGGCGCGGACCGTCGCCGACGCGTCGGTGCCCGGCGCGACGGTCATCGGAGGAGCGCTCCCCACACCTCCTGAGCCTTGGCGTAGACGCCCTGGTCGTAGGAGAACTCGACCATGTTGCCGTCCGGGTCGCGGAGCATGCAGATGTAGCCGATCGGGTCGGGCATCTGCGTGGGGGCCATGGCCAGGCAGCCGGCGGCGCGGCCGCGCGCCGCGATCTCGTCGATGTCGTCGTGCTCGGGGAGCTCGACGCCGAGGTGGGCAAACGGGGCCAGCACCTCCTTGGGCTGGTCGCCGAACGGATCGGTCGCCGGCAGGAACTGGGCCAGCACGAGCACGAACGGCTTGTCGGGCGAGTCGGGTTGCCCGAGCCAGGCGCCAAAGCCGAGGTCGTCCTGGTGGCGGTCCAGCAGCCGCAACGGGGTGAACGTCTCGTACCAGGCGATGGAGGCGTCGATGTCGCCGACCCGCAGCGCGATGTGCGTCCAGCGCGCCGTCGGCGGGCGCACGGCGTTGACGGGCTTGCCCATCACAGCGACAGTAGCCCGCCCCGGGCCGACCGCCTCCGGCGCCGCCCCGCAGGTTCTGACTCGATTCCGGGGCCACGGATGGCCCCGGAACGGGGTCAGAAGCGGGAGGGGGGATCAGGGGGCCGGGGCCAGGCGGGCGACGCCGTAGCCGCCGAAGGCATCGGTGGCCAGGCCGCTGATGACGATCCGGCCGTCGTCCTGGACAGCGACGCTCTCGGCGACGTCGTCGAGCCGGAAGAAGTCGATGGTGACGACGCCCACCGACGAGAACGTCTCGTCCACGTCGCCGTCGGGCGTGAGGCGGCCGACGACCATGTCCTGGTTCAGCGTCGACGACGTCCCGGCGACCACGACGGCGTCGTCGACCTGCACGGCGAGCGCCGTGCCCGTCCCGCTGATGCCCGGGCGAGCCGTGCCGTCCTCGCCGAACGTGGCGTCGACGTCACCGTCGGGCTCCAGCCGCATGACGACCAGCTCGGTCGGGGCCCCGTCGAGCGTGCCGATCAGCACCAGGCCACCGTCGGACTGCACGGCGAGGTCGGCGCCGACGAACGTGTCGGGCAGCGTCAGCTGGCCGCCCGACCCGAAGCCCCCGTCCGGTCGCCCGTCACGATCGAACTTCAGCACGTCCGTGTGGTGGTCGATGCCGACGCCGTTGCTACCGGGGTCGCGGGCCGAGCCGCTGACGACGATCGACCCGTCGTCGAGGACCACGACGTTCTCGGCCTGGTTGTCGACGGCGCCCACGTCGGCGCGCACGAACCCGCCGTCACCGAAGGACGTGTCCAGCTGACCGTCGGCGCGGTAGCGGGCGACGACGACGTCGTCGAAGTCATCCGACGTCGGCACCTCCGCGGGCGCCCGTCCGGCGACGACGATCGATCCGTCGGACTGCAGGGCCACGTCGTTGGCGAGACCCGGGACGTCGCCGTGGGCGATGCCGTCATCGGCGAAGCCGGGGTCGAGCCGCCCGTCGGTCAGGTAGCGCACGACGGCGATCGAGTCGCCGCTGTATCCGGCGGCGACGATCTTGCCGTCGTCGGGCTGGACGCTGACACCGAGCGCCTCCTCCTGCTCGAACCCGCCACCGACGTCGGTCGTGACCTTGCCGTCATCGTCGAACGCGGCGTCGAGCGCACCGTCGCCGTCGAGGTGGGCACCGATGAAGTCGGTGAACGTGCCACCGACGAGCATCACGCCGCCGCCGGGGGTCAGTGCCATCGCCGAGCGGTCGCCGCCGAAGCGATCGACCGACGCGGTGCCGTCGCCGTCGAACGTCGGGTCGAGGACGAACCCGGACGGCGGCGGCGGTGGGGCCGGGTCGTCGTCGCGGATCGTGAGCACGGCCGTCGACGGATCGCCGAGCGCGGCGCACCCGCCCGGGTCGGAGAGGGTCAGCTCGACCGTACGGTCGGGCTCGCCGCCGATGTCGTCGTTGATCGGCAGCACCTCGACGACGCGCGGTTCGTCGTCGCCGTCGGCGAAGAAGACGCTGCCACGCACGGGCCGGTAGTCCGTGTCGGCGGTCGCCGTCCCGTCGCCGGTGGCGAACGTGGCGGTGACGGCGCCGTTCGTGCCGCCTTCACGCGTGACGACGACCTGCGGCGTCCGATCCGACTCGGCCACGCTGAACGCCGGTGCCGCGAACTGCAAGCTGCCCGCCGTCGGATCGACCCCGGTCACGCACGGCGCCGGGAGCACCGGGGCGTCGACGGGATCGACGTCGGGCGTCTCGATCGGGTCGAGGCCGGTGAACGTCACCGTCGGCGCCCGGCCACCGTCGGGATCGGTGAAGAACGCGCTGGCCGATGTCTCGAACTCGCTGGGCGGACCGGCGATCCGGTTGAACGCCGCCGCGGACACGAAGTTGTCCAGCGTGAACGCCTGGCCGACGTCGACGCCCGACAGGTCGATCTCGAACGTGTGCGGCTCGCGCAACGACATCGTGACGAGACCCTCGGACGCGTCGTCGAGGTCCTCGATCGCGAAGTCGAAGTCCTCGACGTTCCACAGCTCGCGGCGGGAGTACCGCGGCGTCCAGGCCGTGCTGTCCCAGTTCTCGGCGAAGCCGGTGAGCGTCGCGCCGCCGGCGAGGCTGAAGAACGTGTCGACTGGGACGGGTTCGGGTGGGACGGTGTAGGCCTGCAGCCAGACGAACGTCTCGGCCTCGACGAGGGGGCAGCGCAGGCCGTCCTCGTGGACCGGCGGGCACCGTCGTCCGAGCGCGGCGTTGCGATCCGTGACCTCGAGCGTCGCGGCACCGATGGTCACCGACAGGGTGGCGTCCTCGGTCCGCTTGGCGAAGCTCTGCAGTTGGCGCAGGTGCGTCTCGCTGCCGATCACCCCGTCGGGCAGGGCCCCCACCCCGGCCGGCGCCTCGGCGCCGACCCAGAAGCGGGAGCCGTCGCCGGCGGATGCGACCTGGCCGTTGGCGATGCCGTCCGACGGCCGCGTCGTGCCGTCGAGTGACACGAGGTCGAAGTCTCGCGACGTGCCGCCGAAGTCGTGGATGAGCTCGAAGTCACCGTCGTCGTCGATCCCCTCATCGATCGTGACGTCCTCGAGCGCGTCGCCGCGGAGCTCGTGCACCGACCACACCCGGGTCGGCCGCGCGGTGTTGAACGGCGGGTCGGTGGTCGTGGATGTCGGCCCAGGTCCCGGCACCGTGGTGGTGCAGGAGGCCAGCACGACGCCGACCAGGCAACCGGCCAGTGGTCCGAGTCGGGCGGCGACGGCCCGCGGTCGCCGCCGAGTGGGTGGCGTCGGTGATCTGGTGTCCCTCATGGCGCGGGTACGCCGGCGGGGACCGACGGGTTCGCCACGTGTCGACGACGAGGTCGCCGGCCTCCCGCGACTGCGAGCGCGGCGCGAACGGCGTTCAGCTGTACTGGTCGAGGATGGTGGACTCGGTGACGCGCTCGAGCGTGTCCTTGATCGAGACCGCCAACGCCTCGTCGACCTCGTGGACCGCCATCAGGTCGGACACGGTCGCCCGCTGCAGCTTGGCGAGCCCACCGAAGTGGTCGGCGATGGTTGCTGCCTGCTCCGCCGGCAGCCGGTGGACCCGGTGCAGCAGCCGCAGGCCCTTCGGAGCGACCTCCTGGTCGAGGTTGCGGCTGTCGCCTTCGCGGTGCAGGGTGCCGGCGGCGATCCGCAGGTCGAGCACTTCGTCGTCGCTCAGGCGAGACATCTCCGCCTGGGTGTCGACGGCGGTGCGGCCGGGCGGGAGGTAGTCGGTGACCACGAGGTCGAGCTCGTCGTCGATGTCCCCGTAGATCTCGTCGAGCTGCAGCCGCAGCAACCGGGCGTCGATCCCCAGCTCGATGATCATCGTCTCGATCTCGTCACTGATGCGGTGCACCATCTCACCGCGCTGCACCACGGCGACGACGTCGCGCAGCGACACGACGTCCTCCAACTCGACGCCCGTCAGGTTGGCGATGGCGTCGTCGAGGCGGACCTTGTAGCGCTCCAGAGTCTGGAGGGCCTGGTTGGCCCGGTCCAGCAGGCGGCCGATGTCCTGCAGCTGGTGCTTGGAGCCGCCGGCGTAGATGTTGATGACGCCCATCTCCTCGCTGGCCGAGATGACGGGCACCCGGAGCGAGCGGGCGACGCGCTCGGCGGTGCGGTGACGGGTGCCGGTCTCGCTCGTCGGCACGGTCGGGTCGGGGACCAGGTGGACGTTGGCGCGGGCGATGCGGCTGCCGTCGGTCGAGATGATGATCGCCCCGTCCATCTTGGCCAGCTCGGACAGGCGCTGCGGGCTGTACGGGGCGTCCACGAGGAATCCTCCCGAGCAGATGGCCAGGACGTCGGGGCTGTCGTCGACCACGAGCAGGGCACCAGCCTTGGCCCGCACGACGCGGTCGATGCCGTCGCGCAGGGGTGTGCCGGGAGCCACGCGGGCCAGGGCGTTGCGCATCTCGTCGTTCGCGCCCCGGTACCGGTTGCCCATCCCGCGATCTTAGAGGACCGCCTCGTCGGGATCAGCCGGTGGCGAGCCGAGCGAGGCCCCGAGCGGGCGAACGATCTGGCACGGTTCAGCGTCGTGAGGCGCCCATCCCCACCGCACCGAGCGCGTCGAGGATGGTCCCCACCCGCACCAGCTCGATGCCCTCGGCGTCGGGCGAGGAGCCGGGCACGATCGCTCGACGGAAGCCGATCCGCGCCGCCTCGGCCAGCCGGCGACGGGCGTGGGGGACCTGGCGCACCTCGCCGCCGAGGCCGAGCTCGCCCATCACGACGGCGTCCGGCGGGATCGCCACCGCTCGCGACGCGCTGGCGACGGCGAGGGCGACGCCGAGGTCGACGCCGGGGTCGACGAGCCGGACACCGCCGACCGTCGACGCGTACACGTCGTCGCGCCCGGCCGGCAGCCGGGCGTGGCGCTCGAGCACGGCCAGGAGGAGCGCCAGGCGCCCGCCGTCGAGGCCCTGGGCGTTGCGCCGACCGGGGGTGCCGGGCGGGATCGGCACCGTGAGAGCCTGCACCTCGACGAGGAGGGGACGTCGGCCCTCCATCGCCGGCACGACCACCGACCCGGGCACCGACTCCCGGCGGTCGGCCAGGAACAGCTTCGACGGATCGGGCACGCCGGCCAGGCCGCTACCGGTCATCTCGAACAGCCCGAGCTCCTCCGTGGCGCCGAACCGGTGCTTCACGGCGCGCAGGAGCCGCAGCGCGTGGTGGCGCTCGCCCTCGAACGACAGGACCGTGTCGACCACGTGCTCCAGGACGCGGGGCCCGGCCAAGCTGCCGTCCTTGGTGACGTGGCCGACGAGCACGACGGCGACGCCCCGGCGCTTGGCCTCGGCGACGAGGCGCTGGGCGCACTCACGCACCTGGCCGACGGAGCCGGCGGAGGACGCCACGGTGGGATCGAGGATCGTCTGGATGCTGTCGACCACGACGAGGCTCGGCCGGACCCGGTCGATGGCGTCGACGACGCCCGGCAGCGCCGTCTCCGCGGCCAACCACAGCCCGCCGTCGGCGGACCTCGGCATCGGGATGCCGAGGCGATCGGCCCGCAGGCGGACCTGCTGCGGGCTCTCCTCGGCGCTGACGTACAGCGTCGTCCCCGGCCACCGCGCCAGCAGTTGCAGGAGCAACGTGCTCTTCCCGATGCCCGGCTCACCGCCGAGCAGGGTCACCGACCCGGCGACAATGCCGCCCCCGAGCACCCGGTCGAGCTCGCCGATGCCGGTCGGCCGCGGCTGGGCCAGCAGCGCGTCGACGTCCTGCAGGAGCTCGAGCTCGGCGGCCGGACCGGTCGCCGTCGTGGCCACATCGGCACCGGGTGCCGTGCCCACGAGCTCCTCGACGAGGCTGTTCCACGCGCCGCACGCCGAGCACTGCCCGCTCCACTTCGGGTGGTCGGCGCCGCACTCCTGGCAGGCGTGCACGGTCCTGGTCCTCGTCATGCCGGCGATCATGACCGAGGGGTGTCACCGTCCGACCGATGCTCGCGTCACGGCACCGCTTCCCATCGACCTTCCGCCCGCTGAGGGGGAGCAATCTCGATGGAGAACCGCAGGTCAGAGGCGGCCGAGGCGGTCGAGGCTGCGGGTGCGGCGGCGGGCCCGTCGTCGCCTGGCCCGGGCGACGGAGACGATGAACGCCGTCGCCGCGACGACCCACGCCACGAGCAGCACGAGCAGGATCGTCGACGCGGGCCCGGCCCAGCCACCGCCCGACGGCGGCCGCTGCTCGGTCGTCGCGGCCACGTTGCTCGACGAGCCGTCCAGCGGCGCCGCCCACACCAACCGACCGTCGGCCTCCTGACCCGAGGTCTCCAGGACCTCACCCGGCAGGTCGGCCCGGAGCGTCACCGACATCGACGACGCCGGCGTCGCGCCGGACACGGCGATCTGCTCTCCGAACGGGGTGCCGCCGACGGCGCCCAGCAGGTCCGAATCGGCGAACGAGTCGAACCCGTTCGGCAACGTGAGCTGACCCGACAGCACGACCGCCACCCCGTCCGAGCCCGGGTCCTGGTTGCGCTCCAGGCGCATCGTGGTGAACGGCGGCCCGAGGCTGTTCAACAGGTTCGTCGCCTCCTCGGCCGACGTCACCGGGTGGCGCAGCGTGACGGTCAGCCCTCCGTCCGCCGTCGCCGTCGGACCCTCGACGGCCCATCCGGCGGTCACGGCGTCGTCGAACTGGAGGTCGCCGGCCAGGCCGGGCGCCTGCTGGACGACCTCGGCATCGGCGACGGCGGTCACGACGACCTCCCCGTTGCCGTCGGCGCCGACCACCACGTCGACCGTCACATCGACCCGGCAGGCGGCCAACAGGCACAGCAACGCCAACGAGAGCGCAACGGACGCACGACGGACCACGACCGGACAGGATGGCGGATCGGCCCCGCGAAACGCAGGCATCGCGCGGCGAATGGCCCGCGCACCCGAGCCGGGCGCCGGACGCCCAGGAGGAATCGCGTGACGCCAGCGATCGCGGCGGCGTCCTCGCGACAGCGTCCCCTATGGTCCTGGCGTGCTCCGCCCGCACGCCCGCCACACGCTCGCCGTCGCGCTCGCGACCGCCATCCCCGCCGGCGTGCTCGCTTCGTGCACGGGGGGTGACGACGGGTCGACGACCGTCGAGTCGACGGTGGTGACGACACCGGCCACGACGCCGGCGACGACGCCGGTGACCGAGCCGGCACCGGCGACGGAGGCGCCGGCGAGGACGGCCGACGCGTCCACGACCACCGACGGGACCGTCGCGTCGACCCTCCTGCCGCCGCCCCCCGACCTCGACGAGCTGGCTGCCGCCCTCCTCGGTTCGAGCGACGTCGGGGTGCCCGACACCTGGGCGATCCGCGACCTCGATCCGGCGATCATGGACCAGGCCCTGGAGCTCGACGCCGATCCGTTCCAGGGGTTCCTCGACTGCGACGACGCGTCGCTCCACCCGGAGGAGGGCTGGATCCAGCGCACGTTCACGGCGCCGGACCGACCGCTCGACAACGGGCTCCTGCGGATCGACCTCATCGTGGCCGTCCAACCCGCGTCGGCGTTCGAGGACAACCTGGTCGGGTTCGGCTCGTGCACCACGACGGGCGCCGACACCGGCGTCGTGACCACCGCGATCGAGGTCGCGCCGGACGGCACGGGAGGCACCTCGGTGCCGGGTGGCCACTCCGCCGCCCAGATCCAGGTGACGGCCGGGCCGTCGGTCGACGTCCCCTACCCGAGCGCCTACACCGCCGTCACCGCGAACGTCGACGGCCGGACCGTCACCGCCGTCGTCGGGGGCATCGATTCCGGCGTACCGTTCGAGGTCGCCACCCGCCAGCTCGTCGGCCAGCTCCTCGAGCGGCTGTGACCGCGATGACGCCCGAGCACCGCTGCCACCCCCGACGGACGGCCCGGCGCGCCGCGGTCGGGATCGCCGTGCTGGCCGTCGCCACCGTCGCCGGGCCGTGGGCGTCGGCAGCGGCCGACACGATCATCTTCGACGGCGCCGGGCCCGGCGTCGCCCGGCTCGGGATCCTCGGTGATTCGTCGCTCGCCGGCATCAGGACCCAGGACGCCCTCGACCCGCTGGCCCGGTTCAACTACACGTTCGACGGCGAGCCCTGCCGCCGCACCACCGCCGCCTCGTGCATCGGGCGTGACGGCGTCGCGCCGGAGAGCCTGATCACGACGATGGACCGACTCACCGGGCAGCTCGGCGACGTCCTCGTCGTGATGAACGGCTACAACGATCCGGGCACCCAGTTCGCGTCGGCCGTGGACGCCGTCATGGCCGACGCCGCGGCCCAGGGCATCCCCAAGGTCGTCTGGCTCACGATGGGGACGGCCGACGTCGACGCCGTCGGTCCGGACTGGGCGTCGACGAGCTACACGTTCCGGGACAACAACCGGATCCTGCTGCAGAAGGCCAACGAGCACGCCGGTGCGCTAGAGGTCGCCGACTGGGCGACGTACAGCGCCGATCACCCGACGTGGTTCGAGCCGGACGGGATCACGTTGACGGCGGCCGGCGCGGGCCGCGGCGACGTTCATCGCCGACTCGGCGGACGCGGTGCTCGCCGGCACATCGATCACCCCGGCGCTGCCACCGGAGCCCGACGACGTCTGGATCCCCATCCGGCGCGGCGATCGTGGCAACCGGGTCGGCGTCGTCCAGAACGAGCTGATCCGAGCCGGCACGCCGCTCGTCGGCGGGGCCGACGGTGTCTTCGGCGCGGCGACCGAGGCCGCCGTCGAGACGTTCCAGCGGTCGGCCGGCCGGCCGGTCACCGGCGTGGTCGACGCCGAGACGCTCGACGCGCTCGAGCGCTGCCGGGCAGGAGGTCGACGCCGGGCCCGAGACGACGGTGCCGACGGTGCCGCCGACGACCGAGCCGGGCGGGTCGACGCCGGCCCCGACGTCAACGTTGCCGGCGGTCCCCGGGTGGGTCGAGCTCGGCCCCGGCGACCGTGGCGCGTCGGTGGCCGCCGCGCAGCGCGCCACGATGAGCTCAGGCGTCTACCTGCGTGGTGGCGCCGACGGGAACTTCGGCGACGCCACCCAGGCAGCCATCGTCACCTACCAGCAGCGCCGTGGCCTGCCGCCGACGGGCATCGTCGACGAGCCGACCGCCGAGTCGCTCGGCCTCATCGAGGGCGCGCCGACGGATGCGACCCCGGTGCCGACGTGGCCCGACGTCGGTCAAGGCGCGCGTGGCGACGTCGTGCGCGCCATCCAGCAGGCCATCGTCGGCGCCGGCATCGCCCTCCGCGGCGGCGTCGACGGGTACTTCGGGCCGTACACCCAGGACGCCGTCATCCTGTTCCAGTCCCAACAGGGCCTCCAGGCGACCGGCATCGTCGACGCCGACACGGCCGAGACGATGGGGCTGTACGACCCGACGCTGCCGGCGACCACGACGACCGTCGCCGGCTGAGCCGCCGACGGTCGGCGGTGCGGCGATCAACGGAACGCGGGGGCGATCTCCTCGGCGATGAGGTCGAGGAGCTCGACGCGCTGGGTGCCGGTGCCGAGCGAGAAGTCGGGCACGATGACCTCGTCGACGCCCACGGCGTGCCACCCCCCGACGGCGTCCACGAGCTGCTCGACGGAACCGCCGATGGCCGGGCGTCGTCCCGCCCGGGCGAGGCGCTGGGCCGTCGCCTCCTCGTCGTCAGAGATGAACCAGATCGCCTGGCACGACCGGGCGATCGTCGACGGATCGCGCCCGATCGCTGCGCACCTGTCGTCGAGCAGCGCCGAGCGCTCGGCGAAGTCGTCGGGCAGCGCCCACATGTTCCAGGCGTCGGCGTAGCGGGCGACGACGCCCATCATGCGGTCACCGCGCCCCCGATCAGCACGGGCAGCGGAGACTGCAGCGGCTTCGGCTCGGCGACGGCGTCGACGAGCTCGTAGAACTGCCCGTCGACGTTCGTCACCGGCTCGCGCAGCAGCCCGGTGAGCACGTCGAGGGCCTCGACGAAGCGATCGATGCGCTGGCCGGGCGGACCGAGCGGGATGCCGTACTGCGCGTGCTCGTTGACCTGCCGCCCGGCGCCGACGCCCAGCACCAACCGGCCGCCGGAGATGTGGTCCACCGTCGCCGCCCAGTTGGCGAGGACGGCCGGGTGGCGGTAGGTGATGCCGAACACCAGGGAGCCGAGACGCACCCGTTCGGTCGAAGCGGCCAGCGCCGCGAGCGCGGCCGTCGCCTCGTACATGGTGCCGACGGGACCACCGGCGTGCTCGCCCTCGGCCATGAAGTGGTCAGCGACGTAGATGCCGTCCCACCCCGTCGCCTCGGCGTGCCCGACCTCGGCCATGACCTCGGCCCAGGGCTGATAGACGTTGGCCCACAACGAGAAGCGCATGGGTGCGGACCGTACGCGAGGGCGCCGCGTCCTTCGCGATGATCGGCCGGGTCAAAGCGGCCCGGGCTGGTAGCGTGTGACGTCCACTGCTGTCCGACGAGGCGGGATGACGGCGCGAACGATGCACCAACCTGGACACCTCGACTTCGTCGACGGTATGCGCGGCATGGCCGCGCTGTACGTGGTCCTCGGGCACGTCTACGTGTACACGCGACCATGGTCGGACGAAGCGTTGCCCGGTCCCGCTCGCGAGGTCCTCAAGCTGATCGATCAGGGCCACTCGGCCGTCGCGGTCTTCATCGTGATCTCCGGGTTCTGCCTCATGATGCCCCTGAGCAAGCGAGAACTGCGGCGGCCAGTCGGAGGAAACCCGACGTTCCTGCGGCGACGGGCCAAGCGCATCCTCCCGCCGTACCTTGCCGCGTTGGCGCTCTCGATCGTGCTGGTCGCGACCTTCCGCTCGATCAGATCGCCGGCGGACCTCTCGGCGAAGTCGATCCTGATGCACTTCGGGCTCGTCGCGAACCTGTCTGAGGACACGATGTTCACGATCAATGGTCCGATGTGGAGCGTCGTGCTCGAGTGCCAGATCTACGTGCTGTTCATCATCCTCCTCCTTCCCGCCTACCGGCGGTTCGGCTTCTCAGCCCTTGTCGCCACGGCATTCGCAGTCGGCCTGGTGCCGTACTTCCTCTTGCCGTCAGGGTGGGACCTGGGTTGGACGTTCCCGTGGTATCTCGGTCTCTTCGCCCTGGGGTGTGGATCCGCCCAGGTCGTGTTCAGCAAGGGCGACTTTGCGGAGCGAGCGCGAGCCTGGTCGCATTGGGGAACTGCAAGCGCGGCGCTCGTGGTCGGGGTGTTGCTCGTCGTGGTCTTCGCGCTCAGCGAGGCGTACGAGCAGCTCTGGGCGTTCGACACGCTGATCGGCCTCGCGACCGCGGCGATCATCATTCGTATGGCACTCCGATCGTGTGCCTCGACCGACCGGCGTGGCGCCACGTACCGCTTCCTGTCATCCCCCCGCGTCGTCGCGCTCGGCGTCTTCTCGTACAGCCTGTACCTGATTCACGAGCCGATCCTTCGGCTGCTCGCCGTTCGCCTCCACTCGGTGGTCGAGAATGGCGTGTTCCTCCTCATCCTGGAAGCGGGGATCGGAGTTCCGCTCGTCATCGGAGTGGCGTACGGCTTCTACCTCCTCTTCGAGAAGCCGTTCAAGCCCGCTCCGTCAATGGTTCCGCGAGCGCCTGCGCTGACCGAGCCGGTGCAGGAACCGCCCAGCGGGCCAACGGTTGCCGACCCGGCGTGACCGGTGTTCCGGGGGGCCGGCCCACTTGGTCGAACGTGAGGGCGGCAGGGTGACCGGCGGATCGGTCGTCGACACGCCGCACGGCGGACCCACGCGAGGCGGTGAGGTCAGCGGGCGGCGAGTGGCCGGCGGCGGCGCCACGCCGACTGGATGGCCGGGGACACCCATCCGCCGTCGGCGCGGCTGACGTCGGTGCCGGGTGCGACGAGCTCGTCGATGCGGTCGAGCACGTCGTCGTCGAGCGGCCTGGCGCCGGCGTCGAGGATGCCCTCGAGCTGGGGCGCGGTCCGCGGGCCGATGATCGCCGACGTCACGGCGGGGTGGGCGAGCACGAACCCGAGCGCCAGTCCGAGCAGGTTCGTGCCGGCGTCGGCGGCGACCTTGTCGAGCTCGCCGCACAGGGCGAGCTTGCGCTGGTTGTCGTCGCGCGTGAGGTCGAAGCGCAGCGGCATGCGGTCCATCCGCGTCGAGCGCTCGACCTCCCCCGTCGAGTAGCGGCCGGTGAGCCACCCGCCGTTGAGCGGGCTCCACACGAGCACCCCCATGCCGTAGCGACCGCACGTCGGCAGCACGTCACGTTCGATGTGGCGGGCGAAGATCGAGTACGGCGGCTGCTCGGTGCGGAACCGCTCGACGCCGCGACGCTCGGCGGCCCAGTGGGCCTCGACGATGGATTCGGCCGGGAACGTCGAGCACCCGGCGTAGCGGACCTTGCCGGCGTGGACCAGGTCATCGAGCGCGGCCAACGTGTCCTCGATGTCCGTCGACGGGTCGGGCCGGTGCACCTGGTAGAGGTCGATCCAGTCCGTGCCGAGCCGGCGCAGCGAGTCCTCGATCTCGCGCACGATCCAGCGCCGGCTGTTGCCGCCGTGGTTCGGGCCGTCGCCCATCGCGAGGTGGAACTTGGTGGCCAGCACGACGTCGTCGCGGCGCCCGGCGAGCGCCTTGCCCACGATCGTCTCCGACTCGCCGTGCGAGTAGACGTCGGCGGTGTCGACGAAGTTGATGCCGGCGTCGAGGCTGCGGTGGATCATCGCCACGCAGTCGTCGTGGTCCGGGTTGCCGTGGGCTCCGAACATCATGGCCCCGAGGCACAGCTCGCTGACCTCGACGCCGGTGTTCCCGAGGGTGCGGTAACGCATCGCGCCGACAGTACGTGTCCCGGCACCCCCTGACGCCGGTTCGTCGGCGAACGCGACGACGGCCGCTCCACCCGGAGGTGGAGCGGCCGTCGCGAACGCGGTACGGGCGGTCCGTCAGTCGGTCGGCGGGACCTCGGGTGCCGGCTCCTCGTCGGGCCGGGGCTTGAGCACGTGGGTGCTCGCCGTGGCCGTCGTCGCCAGCTCCACCGCGGCCGGCGGCACGAAGCCCTCGACCGAGGAGAAGGCGATCTTCTGCTCACCCGGCTTGTCCGGATCGTCCTCGGTGTCGACGACGATGATCTCGCCGGCGTGGAACTGCTTGAACAGCAGCATCTCGGACAACGGGTCCTCGACGAGGCGCTGGATCGCTCGGCGCAGCGGACGGGCGCCGAGCTGCGGGTCGTAGCCCTTCCCCGCCAGCAGCTCCTTGGCCGACTGCGTGAGCTCGATGCCGAGGCCCTGGCCCTCGAGCTGCACGGTCAGGCGCCGCGTCAGGTTGTCGACCATCTGCAGCACCTCCTGACGGTTCAGCTCGTGGAAGACGATGACCTCGTCGATGCGGTTCAGGAACTCGGGACGGAAGTGCAGCTTCAGCGCATCCATCACCTTCTCCCTCATCCGCTCGTAGCTCATCGCCGAGTCGGCCGTGGTGAAGCCGACGTTGGCCTTGCGCAGGTCCTGCGTGCCGAGGTTCGACGTCATGATCAGCACGGTGTTGCGGAAGTCGACCGAGCGCCCCTGGCTGTCGGTGAGGCGACCTTCCTCCAGGATCTGCAGCAGCGTGTTGAAGACGTCCGGGTGGGCCTTCTCGATCTCGTCGAACAGGACGACCGAGAACGGCTTGCGGCGCACGGCCTCGGTGAGCTGACCGCCCTCTTCGTAGCCGACGTAGCCGGGGGGCGAGCCCACCAGCCGGCTGACCGTGTGCTTCTCCATGTACTCGGACATGTCGAGCGTGATCAGCGCGTTGTCGTCGCCGAACAGGAACTCGGCCAGCGTCTTGGCCAGCTCGGTCTTGCCGACGCCGGTGGGGCCGAGGAAGATGAACGACCCGCTCGGACGCTTGGGATCCTTCAGCCCGGCCCGGGTGCGGCGGATCGACTGCGAGACCGCGGCGACGGCCGATTCCTGGCCGATGATCCGCTTGTGCAGCTCGTCCTCCATGTGGATGAGCTTCTGGGTCTCCTCCTCGGTGAGCTTGTACACCGGGATGCCGGTCCACAAGCTGAGCACCTCGGCCACGGCCTCCTCGTCGACCTCGTCGAAGAGGTCGACGCCGTCGGCCTTGACCTCGGCCTCTTTGGCCGTCTTCTCCTCGAGGAGCGACTTCTCCTGGTCGCGGCAGGCGGCCGGCCTCCTCGAAGCGCTGCTCCTCGACGGCCGACTTCTTGGCCTCCTGGACGTCGGTGAGCTTGCGCTCGATCTCCCGCAGATCGGGCGGGGTGGCCATCCGCTTGATGCGCAGGCGGCTCCCGGCCTCGTCGATGAGGTCGATCGCCTTGTCGGGGAGGAAGCGGTCGGAGATGTACCGGTCGGCGAGGTTCGCCGCGGCGACGAGTGCCTGGTCGGTGATCGTCACCCGGTGGTGGGCCTCGTACTGGTCGCGGATGCCCTTCAGGATCTCGATCGTGTGGGCGAGCGTCGGCTCGTCGACCTTCACCGGCTGGAACCGGCGCTCGAGGGCGGCGTCCTTCTCGACGTACTTGCGGTACTCGTCGGTGGTCGTGGCCCCGATCGTCTGCAGCTCACCGCGGGCGAGCATGGGCTTGAGGATCGACGCGGCGTCGATCGCGCCCTCGGCCGCGCCGGCCCCGACGAGCGTGTGGATCTCGTCGATGAACAGCAGGATGTCGCCGCGGGTCTTGATCTCCTTGAGGACCTTCTTGAGGCGCTCCTCGAAGTCCCCGCGGTACCGGGAGCCGGCGACCAGGGCGCCGAGGTCGAGCGTGTACAGCTGCTTGTTCCGCAGCGTGTCGGGCACGTCGTTGTTGACGATCTTCTGGGCCAGGCCCTCCACGATCGCCGTCTTGCCGACGCCGGGCTCGCCGATCAGCACGGGGTTGTTCTTGGTGCGGCGGGACAGGATCTGCATGACCCGCTCGAGCTCGCGCGTGCGGCCGATGACCGGGTCGAGCTTGCGCTCACGGGCCAGCTGCGTGAAGTTGCGGCCGAACTGGTCGAGGATCTGGCTGTTGCCCTTGTCGCCGGCCGGGTCCTCCTTGGTCGAGCCGCCGACGTTGGCGCCGGCCGTCGAGGCCGCGCCCTCCGGGCGACCGGACGGACCCTGGTAGCCCGACAGGAGCTGGATCACCTGCTGGCGGACGCGGGACAGGTCGGCGCCCAGCTTGACGAGCACCTGGGCGGCGACGCCCTCGCCCTCGCGGATCAGGCCGAGCAGGATGTGCTCGGTGCCGATGTAGTTGTGGCCGAGCTGCAGCGCCTCGCGGAGCGACAGCTCGAGGACCTTCTTGGCCCGCGGCGTGAAGGGGATGTGGCCCGACGGCGAGGATCCGCCCTGGCCGATGATCTCCTCGACCTGGCTGCGCACCGCCTCGAGCGAGATGCCGAGGCTCTCGAGCGCCTTCGCGGCGACGCCCTCACCCTCGTGGATGAGCCCGAGCAGGATGTGCTCGGTGCCGATGTAGCTGTGGTTGAGCAGCCGTGCTTCCTCTTGAGCGAGCACGACGACCCTTCGGGCCCGGTCGGTGAATCGTTCGAACATGTGCGCCCTTTCCAGTGGGGGCCGACGTTGCACAAGTGTACCGGTGACGCCGACCCGGCCGCGGAGCGGATGCCGCGCTCCTCCGAGCGCCGCGGCCGCACCGCCGTCGCGCCGGGCGGTGCGGGGCTCGCGCCCAGGACCTGCGGAGCCGGCGGGCGGTCCCGACTAGCCTCACCGATGTGTCCGACGGCCCGGGGCGGTCCCCGTTGTTCCCATTGGCGTCGCTCGACGCGGACCGTCGTCGGATCGAGGCAGCGGTCCTCGAGGCGGTGCGCAGCTCGGACCCGTACCTGACCGAGATCGCGTCCGCACCTCGTCGTCGCCGGCGGCAAGCGGTTGCGGCCGATCGTGGCGATCACCGCGGCCCAGGTCGGCGGGGCGTCGGCCACGTACGACGTCGTGCGCGGCGGCGTCGCCTGCGAGCTCGTCCACCTCGGTTCGCTCTACCACGACGACGTGATCGACGAGGCCGACACCCGACGCGGCGTCGAGACCGTCAACGCCAAGTGGGGCAACCTCCAGGCGATCCTCGCCGGCGACTTCCTGTTGTCGCGGGCGTCGGAGATCGCGGCGTCGCTGGGCACCGAGGTCGCCGGGCTGCTGGCCCGCACGATCGGGTGGCTCTGCGAGGGCGAGATCGAGCAGCTGCGCCACACCTACGACATCGGCCGCACGGTCGACAGCTACGTCGTGTCGATCCAGGGGAAGACGGCGTCGCTCTACGGCACGGCGGCACGCATCGGCGGAATCGTCGCCGGTCTCGACCGTCCCACGATCGAGACCCTCACCGCCTGGGGCAACGCGTTCGGCATGGTCTTCCAGATCGTCGACGACATCCTCGACGTGACCGACACCACGGAGCAGCTCGGCAAGCCGGCGGGCCACGACCTCGTCGAGGGCGTGTACACGCTGCCGGTGCTGCGGACGCTGGCCATGGAGACCGGCGCCGGTGCCGAGTTGGCGTCGCTGCTGGGACGGCCGCTCGACGTCGCCGAGCGGGACAAGGCGCTCGCCATCGTGCGGGCCAACGGAGGCGTCGAGAGCGCCGCGGCGACCGCCCGCCAGTACGTGGCCGCCGCCGAGCAGCTGTGCGACGACCTGCCACCCGGCGTCGCCACCGACGCGCTCCGGGCGGCACCCGCCGCCCTCCTCGAATCAGCGATCATCCCGGCGTAGCGGCCCGGCTGCCGCGGTTCGTCGTCAGCGGAGGTCGGCGTAGCGGCGGAGCGACTCCTCCCGCTCCGTCGCGTGGTCGACGATGGGCGCGGGGTACCCGTCGTGCCGCCCGGACGCCGTCGACGGCTCGTGGACGTCGCCGGCGTCGCGCAGCTCGGGCACCCAGCGCCGGATGTAGAGGCCCTCGGGGTCGACGCGCTTCCCCTGTGACGTCGGGTTGAAGATGCGGAAGTACGGCGCGGCGTCGGTCCCCGTGCCGGCCACCCACTGCCACCCGTGGTTGTTCGACGGCAGGTCCCCGTCCACGAGGTGCGCCATGAAGAACCGGGCACCCCGCGTCCAGTCGACGTGGAGGTCCTTGACGAGGAAGCTGGCCGTGATCATCCGCACCCGGTTGTGCATCCACCCCTCGGCGACGAGCTGGCGCATGCCGGCGTCCACGATCGGGTAACCGGTGCGTCCCTCGCACCACGCCGCGAAGCGCTCGTCGGACCGGCGGCCGCCGTCGACGCGCATCCCGGCCATCTTCGGGTTCCACGACTGCCATGCCGAACCCGGCCAGGCGTCGAGCACGTCGGCGTAGAAGTCGCGCCACGCCAGCTCCTTGGCGAACGTGTCGTGCGAGCGGTTCCGGCCGTCGAGGCGGCGCAGCAGCTGTCGCGGGTGCAGGCATCCGAAGCGCAGGTACGGCGAGAGCCGGCTCGTCGCGTCTGCCCCCGGGTCGTCGCGCGCCGAGGCGTAGTCGTCCACGGGTGACGACATGAACCGGTCGAGGGCGCGGTGGGCGGCGTCCTCGCCGGGCTCGGGCAGCTCGGCGTCGGGCGTGGGCAGGCGCGGGGCGCCGTCGGAGCGCACCCGGTCGACGGTCGGCACATCGGTCGGCCGACGCACTTGCGCCGGCAGGGGTTGCCGGCGCCAGGCGCGCAGGTAGGCGCTGTAGACCTTGAACGGCCCGCCGGCCGCGGTGTGCAGCGCGCCGGCGGGGACCGCCCACGGGCTGTCGGCCTCGACCAGTTCGCGGCCGGCGTGGGCGAGGGTGGCGGCGACGGCTTCGTCGCGGCGTCGCCCGTAGATGCCGACGTCCTGGGCGCGGAACACCCGCTGCACGTCGTGGTGATCGGCGAGCCGGCCAATCACGTCGACGGGATCGCCCCGCCGCACGACGAGCCGGCCGCCGAGGGCCGCATCCAGCTCCCGCAGGCACCCGGCGAGGAACCACCGCCGGTTGGCGCCGGCCGGCTCCCACAGCGCGTCGTCGACCACGAACAGCGGGATCACGCCACCCGCACCGTCCCGCGCCGCCCGGATCGCCGCGGCCAACGCGTGGTTGTCGGCGAGCCGGAGGTCGCGCCGGAACCACATGATCGAGTTCGTCACTCGCTGACCTTTCCCCGGTCCGCGGGATGCCGAACGACGAGAACTGATCCTCGACGCTTCGGCCCCCGTCCGCAGTGTGGGTGGGCGGTCAGGTCGAGCGTCGGGGCGGAGCCCCGGGCCCGCCAGAGCCAACGAGACACGCCGGGCGCAGCGAGGCCATCACGAGTTCGGCGCCAGGCGGACGATCGCCGCGGCCGCCTTGTACGCGGCCTCGGCGGGGCCGATCTCGTCGGGGCGCAGGAGGTTGGCCATGATCCGCAGGACCCACTCCATCAAGGTGCGGCTGTGCATCCCGGCGCGGGTCAGCTCGCGCATCAGGGCCGGGCGGCCGATGACGCGGGCGAAGAGCCGGGCGACCTTGAAGTACTGGCCGTACTCGTCCTCGAGGAGCTTCGGGTAGCGCTGCAGCGCCGTCACGTCCGACTCCGACAGTGCTTCGTGGATCACGTCGGCGGCCATCCGCGCCGTCTCGTACGCGTAGTCGATGCCCTCGCCGTTGAACGGGTTGACGCTGCCGGCCGCATCCCCGACGACGAGGTGCGTCGGCCCGGCCTTGGGACCGACCGACCCGCCCATCGGGATGCGCCCGCTCACCGGACGACCCTCGGGGTGGGCGGCGTCGATCTCCCAGCGGTCGGCGATCTGGTGGGCGTACGCGTCGAGCAGGTGGGTCGTGTTGACGCTCTTGAAGTCCCGGAACGTCGACAGCAGCCCGACGCCGATGTTGACGGTGCCGTCGCCGACCGGGAAGATCCACCCGTAGCCGGGCATCGGCTGGCCGTTGCGGTCCTGCACGTCCAACGCCGACTCGATCCACGGGTCGGCGTGCCGCGGCGACGTCCAGTACGTCCGGATCGCCGTCCCGTACGGCCAGTCGCGCGTGCGGTACGTGCCGAGTGCCCGCCCGAAGCGGCTGTTGGCGCCGTCGGCGACGATCGTGTACTCGGCGCGGACGTCGATCGGCCGGCGGTCCAGCGCGGCACCGCCGGCGCCGTCGGTCCCGTCGCCGGTCGCCTCCACCGTCGCGCCGCGCACGAAGCCTCGCTCGACGATCGGGTGCACGGCCTCGTGACGTTCGAGCAGGCGGGCGCCGGCCCGCTCGGCGTTGCGGGCGACGAGCGTGTCCAGCTCGCGGCGCCGCACGACGTAGCCATGGCTCGGGTACACCGGGTGCGGCGGCCACTCGAGCTCGAGCTGGCGGCCCATGCCCGTCGCCCTGAGGCCGGCGTACCGGTGGAACCGCTTGAGCTCGTCGCCGAGGCCCATGTCGTCGAGCTGCTTGACGGCGCGCGGCGTCAGCCCGTCACCGCACGTCTTCTCGCGCGGGAAGTGCTTCTTCTCGACGACCGTGACGTCGTGACCGGCGGTGGCCAGCCAGTACGCCGCTGCGGCGCCGGCCGGGCCGGCACCGATGACCAGGACGTCGGTCGTGATGACGGACGCGGCGCCGCTGCCGGTGGTCGAGCCGACGGTCGCGGTCACCCCGGCGGCGAGCCCGGCGCGGGCGCGTCACCGATGGGGATGATCTCGATCGCGTCGCCGGCAGCGTTCGTCAGGCCCTGGTCGGCGAGCTCGGCCAGCGACACGCCCGACTCGAGCGCGGCGTACGTCGGCGCCTCGTCGCTGCACCAGTTCTCGTACTCCTCGGCGTACTCGTCGCTCTCCGGGTCGGCTCCCCCCAGGTCGTAGCGCTCGTGGCAGACGACGGCGAGGATCTCGGCGTCGGTCAGGTCGCCGCCGGCACTCGAGCCCTGCTGCGGCATGATCCCGAACGACCCGGCCAGGCGCGGGCCGCCCTCGCGGTCCGGGTTGCCGTAGCTCTCGACCCCGGCGACGTTGTAGCTGCCGGTGCCGAAGTAGACGAACCGCAGCTGGTCCTCGATGTGCGGGAACGTCTCGAGGACGGCACCGTCGACGAACGGCCGGCCGACTCCGCCCTCGCCCCCGGCACCGTGGCACGACTGGCACGTCGCGTAGACCTCGGTGCCGACACCGAGCGGGCCGGTAGCGACCTCCGGCGGCTCGGTGACGGAGCGGACGTACATGAACACCCAGATCGGCATCAAGCTGAGCGCGGCCATCGCCCAGAACGGGATCTTCGCCCGCGACTTGGCGGCAGCGACGTAGGGCGGATCCGGCGGCGGTGGCGGTGGCGGTGGCGCGGCGGCAGCCGCCTTGCGGCCGGCCGGTCCCGTCGGGCCGGCGGGCGGGGCCGCCGGTTCCGCGGCGGCCGTCGTCGCCGGGGTGGCCGCCGTTGCATCCCCCGTGGCGGCCGCATCGCCACCTTCACCGCCTCCCAGGCCGAGCGCAGCGCGGCGGTCGCGCGAGCGCTTCAGCAGGTGTTCGGGGATCTCGGTCACGCGCCGACACGATAGGCGCAGCGACCGGTCCGTCGACAAACAAGTGGACCGAGCGTCGGGGGACACCAGGGGGACCCGTCGCTCACTTGTGCACAACCATCGGGAACCGGAACACTTGCGTGCCAGACTGCACGTCGAGCCGACGATCGCGACCCGGCGTTTCGGGTCGGGACCGGAGGTGCGACTACCGTTCGTGCGAGCCTTCACGAGTGACCGTCCCCGCACGGATCATCCGTTCGGCGGCGTGCCGCCGAACACCGACCACCACGTCCACGACCCGCCACCATCAGGACCGACCGAGGAAGGAGGCATCGAGCCCGATGATCGCCATCGACATCGCGAAGTGGCCCGGCGTGAACGTCGCCTTCCTGGTGTCCCTCTTCGCCGCGATCGCGCTGACCCTGGTGGTCATCCCGGTCGGCAACCGGCGCCCCGTCGGCAAGCCGCTGTCATGGGGCGAGGCGATGATCGCCGCCGTCTACGCGTTCGGTGTGATGTTCCTCGCGTTCGGCGTCGTGCCCCACCAGTGGATCGATCACGCCGACAAGAACCTCGGCTGGAGCAAGGACAAGCTGATCTACGGCCCTGGCGGCATCCTCAAGCCGCAGTCGGCCGGCGGGTGGAACCCGATCACGCTGCAGTACGAGGCGCTGCGCGACATCGTCGTGGTGCTGCTCCACGTCATCTTCTTCGGGCTGCTCATCTTCGTCTGGGCGTGGTGGCAGAACCGCGGCAAGAGGACGACCACCACCGAGATCGAGACCAGCACCTACGGCCGGCCGCTGGTGAAGAAGGTCTGACGAGCGCTCATGGCCAGGACTGACGCGAACCCGCCGATGATGCCGTACACCGACGAGTACACGCTCGTCGAGGTCGACGCCGACTACCTCACGAAGGCCGTCAAGCCGAAGCAGTTCATCCACATCGACCAGACCGAGTGCATCATGTGCGAGGGCTGCGTGGACATCTGCCCGTGGAAGTGCATCCACATGGTCCGGCCCGACGCGATCGCCGAGGCGATCGGCACCGAGCGGCCCGGCGAGGACCCCTCCGACCACGTCATCTTCACCATCGACGACGACATCTGCACCCGCTGCGCCCTGTGCGTCGACCGCTGCCCGACCGGGGTCATCATCCTCGGCAAGGCCGGCGTGCCCAGCGCCACCGGCGACTCGCACACCCGCACGAACAGCCACGGCTACGCCTACGGGATGAGGTTCTGACCGACGTGATCACTACAGCGAGCGTCAGCGAGCGTCCCGGCGATCGAGCAGGTAGGCGACCGGAGCGCCAGCGGAGGGAGCCGGCACGCCGGCCCGCCCGGCCGGAGAGGGCTGCATAAATGGCCAAGACCATCGACGAACAGCCCCGCCCGACGATCAAGGACCGTCTGACCAAGACGATGGACGGGGTCCAGGGGAGCCAGGCGTGGAGCAGCATCTTCCGGCCGGGTTCGATCTTCCGCAAGGGCTACACCGACAGCCCCCGCAACCGCAGCTACGTGATCATGAACTCGGTGCTGTACCACCTGCACCCGGTCAAGGTGAAGCGGCACGCCGTGAAGGTCAGCTACACGCTGTGCCTCGGGGGCCTCAGCTTCTTCCTCTTCATCCTGCTGACCGTCACCGGCATCTTCCTGATGTTCTTCTACCGGCCCGAAGCGACGGCGGCCTGGAACGACATCTCCAACCTGCAGACAGCGGTGACGTTCGGCCTCCTGGTCAGGAACATGCACCGATGGGGCGCGCACCTGATGGTGCTGTCCGTGTTCCTGCACATGGCCCGCGTCTTCTACCACGGTGCCTACAAGGCGCCCCGCGAGTTCAACTGGGTGATCGGTGTGATCCTGCTGACGCTGACGTTGCTGCTGTCGTTCACCGGCTACCTGCTGCCGTGGGACCAGCTGGCCCTGTGGGCCGTCACCGTGGGCACGAACATGATGGGCTACACGCCGGTGTTCGGCGCCGACGTGCGCTTCGTGCTCCTGGGTGGTGCCGAGATCGGGCCCGAGACGCTGCTGCGCTGGTACGTGCTGCACGTCCTGATGTTCCCGTTCATCATCGTGATCTTCATGGCCATCCACTTCTGGCGGGTCCGCAAGGACGGGGGGATCTCCGGTCCGCTGTGACCAGGAGGAGGTACCGATGACCGAGATCCCGGAGCACCTGCTGAAGCGAGCCCAGGCGGCGCGTGACAAGGCGGCCGCCGACGAGGCGGCGTCGGCACCTGCTGCCGCGGCTGACACCTCGAGCGCGGGCGAGCCGCAGGCGAGCTCGGCGGACGTCGCCGGCGTCCCGAGCGCCGAGGACAGCCGCATCCCGGCCCACCTGCTGGAGCGCAGCCGCGCCGCCAAGGCGAACGCCGGCGGTGGTGCGACCGACGCCCCGGCCGCCGGTGGCGGCGGGGCCGTCGCCGTCCAGGATCGCGTCGCCTCGGTCGTCCAGGCCGTTCCCGGCGGTGCCGGCGTGCCGGTGGGCGCCGGACCGGGCGGTCACACGCAGCGCCTGCTGACGGTCGTCAAGAGCGGCTCGATCCAGGAGGTCAAGGCCTCGCCGGTCGACAAGGTCCACACCTGGCCGCACCTCCTCGCCGCCGAGTTCGTCGCCTCGCTCGTCTGCCTGGCGTTCACGTTCGTCTTCTCGATCTTCGTCAACGCCCCGCTGCTGCAGCTGGCCAACGTCAACCAGACGCCGAACCCGTCGAAGGCTCCGTGGTACTTCCTCGGCCTGCAGGAGCTGTTGACGATGTTCCACCCGATGATCGCCGGGGTGACGATCCCGGGCGTCGGTTTGATCGTCCTGATCTTCGCCCCGTACATCGACAAGAACCCGTCGAACAAGCCGGAGGACCGCAAGTTCGCGACCTCGCTGATGACGGTGCACATCATGTTCTGGGCCGTGCTCGTGATGATCGGATCGTTCTTCCGGGGACCCGGCTTCAACTTCACGCTGCCATGGAAGGACGGCCTGTTCTTCGAGCTGTGAGCGCAACGAGGAACGACTGACATGTCTGCTGCCGCCATCATCGCCATCGCCATCGGGGTCGTCGTCGTGCTCGGCGCGATCGCGTTCGTCACGCTCGCCCGCAAGTCCGATGTGCGGGGCGCCGGCGCCCTGTCCGGCGAGACCCGGCGGCGCGATCGGGACGCCCGCGAGGCGCGCCCGGTCGACGAGGTCGTCGATCCGTTGCCGACCCGCCGGGAGGCCGAGGCCGCCGGCACGCTGGCCCGCTACGGCGCCGAGGTCGAGCCGGCCGCCGACCTCGCGCCGATGCCGTGGTCGCCGCCCGACCCGGAGGCCATCGGAGTCTCCCGTCGCCAGTTCCTCAACCGGGCCACGGTGACGTTGACGAGCGCCGGGCTCGGGGCCTTCGCCGCCGCTGGGTTCGTGGCGTTCCTGTGGCCGACCGCCGAGGGCGGCTTCGGGCAGCCGGTCGTCATCGGCAAGCTCGACGACATCCTCGAGTCGATCCGCACCGGCGACGGGTTCTTCTACGCCCCGTCGGCCCGCACGTGGGTCACGGAGTACCCGGCCGACGCCCTGCCGAAAGCGCAGGCCATCTACCCGGACAACATCCTCGTGGGCATGGAGCAGGGCATCGTGGCCCTCTACCAGAAGTGCCCGCACCTCGGCTGCCGGGTGCCGTCGTGCGCCACCAGCCAGTGGTTCGAGTGCCCCTGCCACGGCTCGCAGTACAACCAGGTCGGCGAGAAGAAGGCCGGACCGGCGCCGCGCGGGATGGACCGCTTCCCGATCACGGTCGGCGGCAACGGGGACGTCACGGTCAACACCGGCACGATCGTGCCCGGACCGGCCATCGGCACGAACACCACCGGCCAGGAGGCCGAAGGACCGCACTGCATCACCGGTGGTGGGGAGCACCACTGATGACGACGGACGCGTGCCCCGCCGGCCCGACCCATGACGACCACGTTCGGGTGACGACGTGATCGCGCTCGCCACGACGTCGATTGCGTGGATCCTCATGGGCGTGGTGATCCTCGGCTGGATCATCTATGCCGCGCTCAACGCCGGCTCGGCCCGCAATGAGGTCGGCTCCGAGGTCGAGCTGGCCGCCAACCGCAAGCCGTACTACGACGACGAGGTCCTCGAGGGCAAGCGCCTCGAACGGGTGCAGCTGCTCGGGGTGCTCCTGCTCGTCGTCCTCGTCATCGGCCTTCCGCTGTACTGGATCCTCGAGCCCGACCGCCAGGCCGGCGCCAACGAGGGCCTCGAGAAGCGCCTCGCCGGGTGGGGCGCGCTGATCTTCGCCCCCACCGGCGACAACGCGTCAGCGTTCAACTGCTCCGGTTGCCACGGCGGCATGAACGCCACCGGCGGCGTCGCGCCGTACACGATCACCGATCCGGTGACCGGCGAGGTGCGCTCCGTCGAGTGGCTGGCGCCGGCGCTCAACACCGTGCTCTACCGCTTCGACGAGAGCGAGGTCCGCTACATCCTCACGTACGGCCGGCCCGGCTCGCCGATGTCGGCGTGGGGTCTCGACGGTGGTGGCCCGATGAACGCGCAGCAGATCCAGACGGTCATCGCGTACATCAGGTCGATCCAGATCCCGAAGGAGGACTGCGCGCCCGAGGAAGAGGGCGAGCCGCTCTGCGAGAGCGGGCACCTACCGGCGAAGATCCAGGCCGACATCGAGACGCTGGCCCGCCAGGCCGTCGAGGACGGCACGTACGCGAGCTACGGCGAGGCGCTGTTCAACCTCGACCTGGCCAGCGGCGCCTACAGCTGCGCCCGGTGCCACACGAAGGGATGGAGCTACGGCGACCCCGGCGTGCCCGGCCAGGGTGCCTTCGGCTGGAACCTCACGGCCGGCAACACGACGGCCAAGTTCCCCGACGCCCAGGACATGTTCGACTTCGTCGCGACGGGCTCCGTCAACGGTGCCGGGTACGCCCCGCAGACGCAGGGCAGCGGTCGGATGCCCGGCTTCGGCTCGACGCTGACCGACGAGCAGCTCTCCGCCATCATCGAGTACGTCCGGACCCTGTGATGACGTTCGCCACCAGCATCCTCGCCATCGGGTGGTCGCCCGAGCTCCGGGGCATCCTCATCGTGATCATCGCGGTGGGGGTGCTGATGGGCAGCGTGTACCTGATCCTCGGCACCAACCTCGGCGCCCGTCTCGGGTTCCTCGTCACGCTGACCGGCCTCGCCGGCTGGATGTTCCTGATGGGGATCATCTGGGCGATCTACGGCATCGGCCTGAAGGGTCCGGAGCCGTCGTGGGCGGCGATCCCCGGACGGACCGTGCTGCAGGACACCAACGCGCTGTACCAGGCCGGGGTGCTCGACGAACCCGTCGAGGTGCAGGAGGGCACGGCCTTCCCGGACGAGGCCCAGCAGGTCGCCGACCAGCTCGAGGCCGAGGGGTGGGCCCCACTGGCCGAGGAAGACCCCGGGTTCGGCCAGGCCTCGTCGGCCGCGGCCACGTTCCTGGAGGAGACCGGGGCGTTCTCGGCCGGCGAGTTCACGGCCGTGAACGTCTTCGACATCGGCGGGGAGCGGTTCCCCAAGATCGGGAACTTCGACCTGTTCGCGTTCTGGCACAAACCGCACTACGCCGTCGTCGAGGTGGCGCCGCTGGTGCCCACCCGCACCGAACCCGGCCGCGCCCCGGCGGCGGCCGAGATCGACACGACCCGCCAGCACCAGTACGTCTACATGGTCCGCGACCTCGGGGCCCGGCGCCAACCGGCGTTCGTGCTCGCCGTCGGCGGCGGTCTGATCTTCTTCGCGCTGTGCTGGTTGCTGCACCGGCGCGAACGTGTGCTGACGGCCAACCGCAGCGCCACACCAGTCCCGGCCGGATGACCTCGATGAAGGGAGCGGTCGCGTGAACGAGCGAGTCGTCGAGCGAGCGAACCAGTGAACCAGTACCTGCCGATCGTGGTCCTGATGATCCTCGCCGTCGTCTTCGGCGCGATCAGCCTCGTGATGTCGCACCTGCTGGCGCCGAGGCGCCCGTCGGCGGCGAAGGAAGCGCCGTACGAATGCGGCATCGTGCCGAGCCGCGAACCGCCCGAGCGCTTCCCGGTCAGCTTCTACGTGGTCGCGATGCTCTTCGTCATGTTCGACATCGAGATCATCTTCGTCTACCCGTACGCCATCGCCCACTCGACGCTGGGCACGTACGGCTTCGTGGCGATCGTGATCTTCTCGGTGCTGTTCTTCCTGACGTTCGTCTACGAGGTCGCTCGCGGCGGCCTCGACTGGGGACCGTTGCAGCGGACGCGCGACCTGGCCGACGATGCCGCGGTCGTCAACCCGCAACGGACGCTGACCACGACCATCCGGCGCGTCGGCATGGAAGGGCGCGAGCCGCAGCAGGCGCCCGACGAAGCGGCGTAGGGTCGGCGTCGTGGGTCTGGTCTCCGACATCCGGGACGACGGTCTCGCCGGGTTGACGCACAACGTCATCACCGGCCGCATCGAGGAGCTCGTCAAGTGGGCGCGCTCGCGCAGCTCGTGGCCGGCCAACTTCGGGCTGGCCTGCTGCGCCATCGAGATGATGGGTGCCGGGGGGGCCCACTACGACATCTCGCGGTTCGGGATGGAGGTCTTCCGGGCGTCCCCGCGCCAGGCCGACATCATGATCGTCGCCGGCCGGGTCAGCCAGAAGATGGCCCCGGTGCTGCGGCAGGTCTACGACCAGATGATGGAGCCCAAGTGGGTGATCTCGATGGGCGTCTGCGCATCGACGGGCGGCATGTTCAACAACTACGCCCTCGTCCAGGGTGTGGACCAGGTGGTGCCGGTCGACGTCTACGCGCCGGGGTGCCCGCCGACCCCCGAGACGTTGCTGCACGCCATCGAGCACCTCCACCAGCTGATCGAGGACGGCGAGCTGATGCGTCGCCGCAAGGACGGGCAGGGCGCCAACGTCCACGTCGAGGAGATCCCCGCCTCGGGTCGACCCACGCCGGTGCTGTTGGGGAGCAAGTGACCCGTGTCCGACGCGGAGGACACCGAACGCACCGACGCGGCACCTGAGCCGGACGAGTTGTACGGCTGCCCGCGCTCCGACAGCCGGGGCCAGCTCGTGGTGCACCCCGATCGGGAGCGCTACATGGAGACCGTCAAGGCGCTCACCGACGACGGGTACACGATGTGCGTTGACCTGACGGTCGTCGACTACATCGCCTTCGACGGGCGCTCGCTGCCCGACGGCGTCACGCCCGAGCGCTTCGAGGTCGTCGCCAACTTCCTCGACATCGCCGCCGGACGCCGCATCCGGGTCCGGGTGCAGGTGCCGGCCGACGAGCCGACGCTGCCGACGCTGTTCGACGTCCACCCGGGCACCGAGGCGATGGAGCGCGAGGCCTACGACATGTTCGGCATCGTCTTCACCGACCACCCGGACCTCTCGCGCATCCTCATGCCAGAGGACTGGGAGGGTCACCCGTTGCGCAAGGACTACGACGTCGGCCAGATACCCGTCCAGTTCAAAGAGGCGCACTCATGACCGACGTCGTGTCGAAGGGGTTGATCGCCCAGACGTCGGAAGCGTCGCAGGAGCTCAAGCCGCGCTCGGAGAGCACCGCCCAGGAGCTGCTCCGCGAGGTCGGCGCCGTGCTGCGCATGAGCGAGGCCGAAGCGGCCCAGCTCGGCGACCTGCCCGAGGACCCCGACGAGGACCAGACGATGATCCTCAACATGGGCCCGGCCCACCCGAGCACCCACGGCGTGCTGCGTTTGATGCTCGAGATGCAGGGCGAGACCGTGCTGCGGTGCAAGCCCATCATCGGCTATCTCCACACCGGCATGGAGAAGACGGGCGAGACGCTGACCTACCTGCAGGGCGGCACGAACGTCACGCGGATGGACTACCTGAGCCCGTTCTTCAACGAGCTCGCCTTCTCGCTGGCCACCGAGAAGCTCCTCGGCATCGACGAGGACATCCCGGAGCGGGCGGTGTGGATCCGGATGCTGCTGTCAGAGCTCAACCGGATGTCGAGCCACCTGCTGTTCCTCGCCACCAACGGCATGGACCTCGGCGCGGTGTCGATGATGATCTACGGCTGGCGCGAGCGCGAGGAGGTCCTGCGCTTCTTCCAGAAGGTCACGGGCCTGCGCATGAACCACAACTTCGTGCGCCCGGGTGGGGTTGCCGCCGACCTCCCACCCGGCTGGCGCGACGACGTGCTGACGCTCCTCGACCTGATCCCGCCGCGGCTCGACGAGTACGACACCTTGATGACCGGTCAGCCGATCTGGCGGGAGCGGCTGCAGGGCGTCGGCGTGATCACCCCGACCGAGGCGATCGCCCTCGGCGCCACCGGTCCGGTGCTGCGCTCCACCGGGGTCGACTGGGACATCAGGCGCGGCATGCCGTACATGAAGTACCCGGAGGTCGAGTTCGACGTCCTCGTCGGGTCGTACGGCGACGCCTTCGATCGCTACGCGATCCGCCTCAACGAGGTCCGCGAGTCGATGCGCATCGTGCGCCAGGTCCTCGACAAGATGCCGACGGGCGACTACCGGATCCAGGACAAGAAGGTGACGCCACCGCCGCGGGCCCGCATCGACGAGTCGATGGAGGCGCTGATCCACCACTTCAAGATCTTCACCGAGGGGTTCAGGGTCCCCGAGGGCGAGGTCTACGTGGCGATCGAGAGCCCACGTGGCGAGCTCGGGTGCTACATCGCGTCGGACGGGTCGGCGAAGCCGTACCGCCTCCACATGCGGGCGCCGTCGTTCGTGAACATCCAGTGCCTGCCGCACATGATGCGCGGCCGCCTGGTCGCCGATGCCGTCGCCATCATCTCCTCGGTCGATCCGGTCCTCGGGGACGTCGACCGGTGACCGCGACATCGTCCTCGACCGCCCAGGCCGTCAGCCTGCGGGTGGCGCTCAGCCTCGCCGTGCTCCTGGTTGCAGTCGCGTGCAGCGACGACGACAGCGAGCCCGTCGATGGCGGCCCGTCGAGCGCCGTCCCGGCGGCCACCGAAGCGGCGCCCTCAACCCGAGAGGCGACCGAACCGACGAGGTCGGACCCGACCTCGGCCGAGACGTCGCCGACGTCGCCGGCGGTGTCGGCGGTGTCGGCGGTGTCGGCGACCGACGCCACCGACGCGGCCACCACCGTTCCGGCCGGGTTCGCGTTCACGTCGCCCGAGGGTGACTACTCGATCGTGTTCCCCGGCGAGCCGTCGCCGCTGGAGCAGCAGGTGCCGCTGCCCGACGGCACGTCGATGGCCACGACGTTGCACGTCTACGACGCCGGTGAGTTCGCGGCCGGCACCGGCCGGTCGACGTTGCCCGCCGGGGTGGTGCCGTCGCTCGAGGGTGCCCGCGACGGCGCCATGGCGACGTTCCCGGGCGCCGCGCTGAGCAGCAGCGAGCCACTGAAGCTGCAGGGACGCGATGGCTTGCAGTTCGTCGCCGACCTCGACCCCGGTGGTCCTGACGCCTCGTACATCGCCCGGGTGTACGTCGACGGCCAGGACCTCTACCAGGTGTTCTACGTCGGTGGCGACATCGCTGCCACGGATCCCGATGTGACCGCGTTCTTCGACTCGTTCCGGTTCTCGGAGGGCTGATGAGCAGGTTGACCGACGCGAACGTCTCGCTGGCCAAGGAGATCATCGGTCGCTACCCGCGGTCGAAGTCGGCGCTGATCCCGCTGCTGCACCTCGCCCAGGAGCAGGACGGCCACCTGACCAACGACGCGATGGCCCACATCGCCGAGCTGATCGGCCACACGCCGGCCGAGGTCTACGGCACGGCGACGTTCTACGAGATGTTCAAGTTCGAGCGGGTCGGCAAGTACGTCATCAACATCTGCGGCACGATGTCCTGCGCCCTGCTGGGCGCCGACCAGCTCATCCACCACGCCGAGGGGCGGCTCGGGATCAAGGCCGGCGGCACGACGCCCGACGGGTTGATCACGCTCGAGCACGCCGAGTGCCAGGCCGCCTGCACCGAGGCACCCTGCCTCCAGGTCAACTACCGCTACCGCTACCGGGTGACGACGGACCAGCTCGACACGTTGATCGACGATCTCACGTCGGGCGCACTCGACGGTGAGATCCCACCGCACGGGACGTTGGCCAAGGTCCGCCAGCACATCCCGTCCGACCGCGGCGTCGGTCCCCGTCGACCGGAGGACGTCACCAAACCGCCGCCGTGGATCCCCGAGCAGACAGGGACGCAGTCGTGAGCGAGCGTGTCAGCTGGATGGTGTCGCGTGAGGCGAGCTGTGCGAGCGAACGGGAGACACGGTGACCACGGCCACCACGTACCCCTGGGCGCCCGGCTTCATCGAGGGCGACCGTCCCCAGATCGTCACGTCCCGCTTCCGCTACGGGGACTCCTACACGCTCGACCGCTCCTTGGCGACGGGGGGGTACGAGGGCCTCAAGGCCGCGCTCGCCCGGACACCGGCCTCGGTCCACGAGGAGGTGCGCTCGGCCACCGTGCTGGGTCGCGGCGGCGCCGGCTTCCCGGCCGGCGTCAAGTGGGGCCTGACCCCGCAGGGTGTCTGGCCCCGCTACCTCGTCGTCAACGGCGACGAGAGCGAGCCCGGCACGTACAAGGACCGCTTGCTGATGGAGCGTGATCCGCACCAGCTGATCGAGGGCTGCCTGATCGCCTGCTACGCCGCGGGGCTGTCGCAGTGCTTCCTCTACATCCGTGGCGAGATGGCCCACGCCCAGGAGCGCGTCGCGGCGGCGCTCAACGAGGCGTACGCGGCCGGATACGTCGGCAAGAACATCCTCGGGACCGACTTCTCGGTCGACATCGTCATGCAGTGGGGGGCCGGCGCCTACGTCGTCGGCGAGGAGACAGCGCTCATCGAGAGCCTCGAGGGCAACCGCGGCATGCCTCGGCTGAAGCCGCCGTTCTTCCCCGCCGCCATCGGCCTGTACGGCCGGCCCACGATCGTCAACAACGTCGAGACGCTGGCCAACCTCCCCTGGCTGCTGCGCAACGGCGCCGCCGAGTACACGAAGATCGGGACCGAGACGTCACCGGGGACGCGCATGGTCGCCGTGTCCGGGCACGTGCGGCGGCCCGGCGTGTTCGAGATCGTCAACGGCACGACGACGTTCCGCGACCTGCTCTACGGCGAGGAGTTCTGCCAGGGCATCCGCGATGGCAACGAGCTCAAGGCCTTCGTGCCCGGTGGTGGATCGGCGCCGTGGTTCGTGCCCGACCAGCTCGACCTACCGTTCGAGAACAAGCTCGTCAGTGCCGCCGGGTCGATGCTCGGTTCGGGCGCCATCATGGTGATGGACTCGACGACGGACATCCCGTACGCCGCGCTGACGCTGGCCCGCTTCTACGCCCACGAGTCGTGTGGCAAGTGCGTGCCGTGCCGGGAGGGCGGCACGTGGCTGGAACGCATCCTCCAGCGCGTCGTCGACGGCCACGGCGCGCCCGAGGACCTCGACTTGATGCTCGAGGTCGGCGCGTCGATCTGCCCGGGCGCCTTCCCGCACGCGGCCAGCGAGCGGATCGGGCTCGAGAGCGCGGTGCCGTTCCCGTACAAGATGACGACGATCTGCTTCGTCGGACCGTCGGCGTACGCGCCGATCAACTCGGCGCTCGTGCTGTTCCGCGACGAGTTCGAGGCCAAGATCAAGCCCCGGATCCGCATCCCGGTCGCCGCGGCGGGCGTGTGAGCGAGCGTTCCATGACGATGTCGTCGCATCGGGTCGACCAGGCGAGCGAACGAGGCAGCGTGTGAGCGAGCGTGGCATGACGATGTCGTCGCATCCGGTCGACCAGGCGAGCGAACGAGGCAGGGCGTGAGCGATCATCCGAAGCCGGCGGAGAACGAGGCACCCGAGGGCGCCGCGGAGGCGGCGACCCAGCGACCGGCCGACTCCACCGTCGCCGACGCCGTCGAGCCCGATCCGGTGCCCGAGCCCGATCCGAACGCGGTCGAGATCACGATCGACGGCACGCCGTTCACGGCCCGCAAGGGCGAGCTGATCATCGCCGCCGTCGAGCGGGCGGGCACGTACATCCCCCGGTTCTGCTGGCACAACCGGATGAGCTCGGTGGGCATGTGCCGGATGTGCCTGTGCGAGGTGGACAGCGGCCGCGGTCCGCAGTTGACGCCGACGTGCATGGTGACGGTGGCGCCGGACATGAAGGTCCACACGACGTCGGCGACGACGAAGCGGACCCAGGAGGGCATCCTCGAACTGCTGCTCGCCAACCACCCGCTCGACTGCCCGGTGTGCGACAAGGGTGGCGAGTGCCCGCTACAGGACCAGGCGTTCAGCCACGGTCCCGGCGAGAGCCGCTACGTCGAGGAGAAGCGGCACTACGAGAAACCGATCCCCATCAGCGACCTGGTGCTGCTCGACCGTGAGCGCTGCATCCTGTGCGACCGCTGCACCCGCTTCGCCGACGAGGTCGCCGGCGACCCGCTGATCAGCTTCACCCATCGCGGCAACCTGACCCAGGTCCTGACGTTCCCCGACGAGCCGTTCACGTCCTACTTCTCCGGCAACACGGTGCAGATCTGCCCGGTCGGGGCGTTGACCGCGACGCCGTACCGCTTCAAGGCCCGGCCGTGGGACATCGAGACGGTCGAGACGACGTGCACGACGTGCTCGGTGGGGTGCCGGATGATCGTGCAGTCGAGCCGGGACGAGCTCGTCCGCCACCTCGGGGTCGACTCCGAGCCCGTGAACTGGGGCTGGCTGTGCGACCGTGGGCGCTTCAACTTCGAGGCCACCAACAGTTCCGACCGCCTCGGCGCGCCGCTGGTGCGCGAAGAGGGTGGGCTCGTCACGACGTCGTGGTCGGTCGCCATGACGTCGGCCGTCACCCTCGTCCGCGAGGCGCTGGCCGCCGGCGGCCCGAGCAGCGTCGCCGTGCTCGGTGGCGCACGCGGCACGAACGAGGACGCCTTCGCCTGGGCCCAACTGGCCGACGCGCTCGGCGTCGCGAACCGCGACCCGCAGCTCGCCGACGGCCTGCCGGCCGAGCTGCTGGCGTTGCCCCGGGCGACGATCGCCGACGCCGCAGCGGCCACCACCGTCGTGCTCCTCGGTCCGGACCTCAAAGAGGAGCTGCCGATCCTCTACCTCCGGCTGCGCCACGCCGTCACGCAAGGCAAGCTGAAGGTCGTCGAGATCGGGCCGGCGGCCACCGGGATGACGCCGTATGCCTGGCGCAGCATCCGGGTCGAGGCCGGCGCCACCGGCACGCTCGCCGCCGGTCTCGCCGACCACGAGGTCGCCGATCAGCTGCGGGCCGGATCCGTCGTCGTCGTCGCCGGGCGAGCCAACCTGGCCGAGTCGGCAGCCGCGGCCGCCTCGGCGCTGCGCACCGTCTTCGACGCCTGCCCAGGCGCCACCGTGCTGCCGGCCCTGCGGCGCGGGAACGTCGTCGGCGCACTGCAGCTGGGGCTCGCCCCGCCGGCCGGTGGTCTCGACGGTCACGGCATCCTGTCGGCCGCCGCCGAGGGCAGGATCGACCTGCTGGTGCTGCTCGGCGCCGACCCGATCGCCGACTGCCCCGACGCCGACCTGGCCCGGCGAGCCCTGGCCGGCGCCCGGCGGATCATCGCCGTGGACACGTTCCTCACCGACTCTTCGGGCGCCGCCGACGTCGTGCTGGCCGCAGCCACGATCGGCGAGACCTCGGGCACGACGACGAACCTGGAGGGCCGGGTCACCGACGTCGGCAAGAAGATCACGAACGCCGGGACGTCGAGGCAGGACTGGATGATCGCCGCCGAGCTGGCCGAGCGCCTCGACCTCGACGAGCTGGCCGAGATGCTGTCGTCGGTCGACGCGATCACGGACGCGATCGCCAAGGCGGTGCCGGCGTACGCCGGCGCGACGCGGGTCGCGCTGCGCTCGACGCGAGATGGCGTGCTCGCTGTCCCGATCGCCGATCCGGGTTCGTTCCCGGCGCCGATTGCCTCGGCACCCGACCGGATCAGCTACGACTACCGGCTGGTGTTGACGCGCAAGCTCTGGGACGACGCAGTGATGACCGCCCGCTCACCGTCGTTGGCCGGTCTCGCCACCGGCGCATCGGCCCACGTCAACCCGCTCGACCTCGATCGCATCGGCGTGGCCGAGGGCACCGAGGTGCGCCTCGTCGCGCCGCGTGGATCCGTCGTGCTGGCCCTGACCGCGGACGACGGCGTGCCGCGTGGGTCGATCCAGGTGCCCTTCAACGTGGGCGGCTCACCGTTGTCGGCGATCGTCGACGCCACCGCGGCTGCGATCGACGTGCAGGTGGAGCGGCTCTGATGCTGGCCATCGACCCGCTGCTCGAAGGCAGTCTGCAGTGGACGCCACTCGGGCTCATCCTCCTGAAGGTGCTCGTGATCTTCGTCATCGGCCTCGTCGGCACGATGTTCATGGTCTGGTTCGAGCGCAAGATCATCGCCGGCATGCAGAACCGCGTCGGTCCGAACAAGGCCGGCCCGTTCGGGCTGCTGCAGACGCTGGCCGACGGCATGAAGCTGATCTTCAAAGAGGACTTCATGCCCGACCGGGCCAGCCGGTTCGTGTACCGCCTGGCGCCGTTCCTCGCCTTCGTCCCGGCGTTCCTCGTGTGGTCGGTCATCCCGCTCGGCGGCGACTTCCGAGACGGCCAGGACGGCATCGTCACGTGGTTCGGCCACCCGACCCGGGTGCAGTTGGCCGACCCGCCGATCGGCATCCTCCTCGTGCTGGCGCTGTCGTCGATCGCCGTCTACGGCATCATGCTCGCCGGCTGGGCCAGCGGCTCGAAGTACCCGTTGCTCGGCTCGGTTCGTGCGTCGGCCCAGATGATCAGCTACGAGGCGGCGCTCGGGTTGAGCGTGGCCGCCGTGCTGCTGTCCTCGGGCACGCTGTCGACGGCGGGCATCGTGTCCGAGCAGGATTCGCTGTCGAACTGGTTCCTGATCGCGACCGGGATCGTCCCGTTCGTGATCTTCATGATCGCCGCCACGGCTGAGCTGAATCGACCGCCGTTCGACCTGGTCGAGGCCGAGCAGGAGCTCGTCGGCGGCTTCAACACCGAGTACTCGGCGTTCGGCTTCGCCCTGTTCTTCCTCGCCGAGTTCATGAACACGATCACGATGAGCGCGATCATCGTGACGCTCTTCCTGGGCGGGCCCCAGCCGCTGGCGATCGGCGACTGGACCGCCGACATCCCGCTGATCCCGAACGGCCTCGAGGGCACGGTGTGGTTCGTCCTCAAGACGTTCATCTTCCTGTACGTCTACGTCTGGCTGCGGGCGACGTTGCCCCGGCTCCGCTACGACCAGCTGATGGACCTCGGGTGGAAGATCCTCATCCCGGTCTCGCTCGGCTGGTTCCTGCTGCTGGCGGCCATCCGCCTCGGCAACGACAACGACTGGAACCCCGCCGTCGTCGTGATCGTGACCGTCGCGGTGCTGGTGGTCAGCGGCGCGCTGATGCTGGTGGCGGTGCACGTCGCCGGACGCAACCGCCAGCGGGAAGGAGCCCTGAGCTGATGGGGTACCTCGAGGGCTTCGGCGTCACCATCCGCCAGCACCGCCTGTTCGGTGGCAAGCGGTTGACGAAGAACTACTCAGGGGGCCGGATGGCCCGCAAGGAGCTGAAGGGCCGCAAGCACGGGCGGGCCGAAGACGCGCTGGCGCCGGCCGACGCGCCCGACGACGTCAAGGCACCGAAGCCGGACCGGCTGCACGGCCGCCACGTCCTGAACCGCTACGAGGACGGCATGGAGAAGTGCATCGGGTGCGAGCTCTGCGCCGGCGTCTGCCCGGCCAAGTGCATCTACGTGCGCGGCAAGGACAACGACCCCGAATCACCCACGTCGCCGGGCGAGCGCTTCGGGTTCGTGTACGAGATCAACTACCTCCGTTGCATCCACTGCGACCTGTGCGTCGAGGCGTGCCCGACGGAGGCGATCACCGAGTCGAAGATGTTCGAGTTCTCCTTCACGAACCGGCGCGACGCCGTGTACACGAAGGCCGAGCTCCTCGTCGGTGACGACGGCCGGCCCCAGCACCTGCCGTGGGAGGACTGGCGCCAGGGCGAGGACGAGCACACCAGCGGCTGGGTCCGGGCGACGGCATCGAGCGGCGACGCCGACTTCGTCGGCCAGGTCGGCTGGAGCGGCGAGCTCGGCTACGGCATCCGAGCCCCCGAGGAACCCGCCCCGTGATGCTGGTCTCGCTCGCTCCGCTCGCTCGACATGTCTCGCTGGGCCTGGCGGCCCCGGGGCTCCGCCCCGACGCTCGACCTGACCCCCCACGCGCGCTGCGGACGGGGGCCGAAGCGGTCGCTGATCCCGGCGCATCCGCGAGATGGTCGTTCTCGTCGGTGGTTCGCGACTGATGGAGTTACTGGTCTTCGTCATTGCGTCGGCGATGGTGCTGGGCGGGGCGCTCGGGGTGGTCGTGTACCGGCACCCGGTGCACGCCGCATTGAGCCTCGTGCTGACGCTGTTCGGCGTGGCCGTCCACTTCGTCGCCATGGAGGCCCACTTCTTGGCCGCCGTCCAGGTGATCGTCTATGCCGGGGCGATCGTCGTGCTCTTCCTCTTCGTCATCATGCTGCTGGGCGTCGACACGGCCGAGGACCTGCGCGTCGAGCGTCTGCCGATCCAGCGGCCGCTCGCCGCGGTGATGGGTGTCGGCATCGTCGGCTTGCTCGTCGCCGCCATCGTGTCCACCCGCGACACGCCTCCGCTCGCCGTCGGCGCCGGCCTCGACGTCGCCGGCCAGCCGATGGCCGACGGCGTGCCGGCCGGCCACGACGCCAACATCCGCCAGCTCGCCGACAACCTCTTCGGCGACAACGTGTTCGTCTTCGAGCTGACGTCGGTCCTGCTGATCGTGGCCGTCGCCGGCACGGTGATCCTCACCCGCCGCGACCGCCGCGGTGACCGCCAGCGCACGACGGGTGAGTCGTGATCGCCGAGATCACCCCGACCCCGACGTGGTACCTGATCCTCGCCGCGTTCGTGTTCGGCATCGGGGCCGTCGGCGTCCTCGTGCGGCGCAACCCGCTCGTGATCTTCATGTGCATCGAGCTGATGCTGAACGCCGTCAACCTGAGCTTCGTCGCGCTGTCGGTCCGCATCGGCGACATCGGGGGTCAGACGGCGGTCTTCTTCGTGCTGGTCGTGGCGGCGGCCGAGGTCGTCGTCGGCCTCGGAATCATCGTGTCGATCCTCCGACGCCGCCCCGGCGCCACCGCCGACGACCTCGCCGAGCTGAAGGGTTGACTGCGTGACCGACCTCGTGTGGTTGATCCCTGCCCTGCCGCTGCTCGGGTTCGTGGTGATCCTCCTGTTCGGTCGCCGGCTGGGCGACCCCAGGGCCGGGTACCTGGCGACGGCGATGGTGGCGGCGTCGTTCCTGGTGGCCGTCGGCGTCTACATCGACCTGCTCGGCGACCCGGCCGAGGACCGCTCGCACGTCGTCACGCTGTTCTCGTGGCTCCCGGTCGGCGACCTGCAGATCGACATGGCGTTCCTCGTCGACCCCCTGTCGATCGCGATGTGCCTGTTCGTCACCGGCATCGGCGCGCTCATCCACCTCTACGCAGTCGGCTACATGCACGGCGACGCGAAGTTCTCCAAGTTCTTCCTGTACCTCAACCTGTTCGTCTTCGCCATGCTGATGCTCGTCCTCGGCGAGAACCTGCTGGTGACGTTCCTGGGCTGGGAGGGCGTCGGGACCTGCTCGTACTTCCTCATCGCCTTCTGGCAGACCCGACCGTCGGCGGCGACCGCCGGGAAGAAGGCGTTCGTCACCAACCGCGTCGGCGACTTCGGCTTCATGCTGGCCATGTTCCTCGCCTTCCAGGCCGTCGGGTCGGTGAGCTACATCGTCATCAACCACGCCGCCGAGGAGGGCTCGCTGGCCCGCTCGACGGCGACGGCGATCGCCGCGCTGCTGTTCCTCGGCGCCGCCGGCAAGAGCGCCCAGCTGCCGCTGTACTTCTGGCTCCCCGACGCCATGGAGGGTCCGACGCCGGTGTCGGCGCTCATCCACGCCGCGACCATGGTCACCGCCGGCGTCTACCTCATGGTGCGGGTGAACCCGGTCCTCACCGAGTCCTACGACTGGGTGCCGACGCTCATCGCGTGGGTCGGCGTCCTGACCGCGCTGTTCGCGGCGACGGTCGCCCTGGCCCAGAACGACATCAAGAAGGTGCTCGCCTACTCGACGGTCAGCCAGCTCGGGTACATGTTCCTCGCCGTGGGATCGGGCGCGTACGTCGCCGCCATCTTCCACATGATCACCCACGCCTGCTTCAAGGCGCTGCTGTTCCTCGGCTCCGGGTCGGTCATCCACGGCATGCACGACGAGCAGGACATGCGCCGGATGGGCCACCTGCGCAAGTTCATGCCGATCACCGCGGCGACGTTCATCGTCGGCTGGTTGGCCATCGCCGGCGTGCCGCCGTTCGCCGGCTTCTGGTCGAAGGACGAGATCCTGCTCTTCTCGCTGGCCAAGAGCCCGGCGCTCTACATCATCGGGCTCGTCGTCGCCGTGCTGACCGCGTTCTACATGACGCGCCAGGTGATCATGGTGTTCTTCGGCCAGGCCCGGTGGGAGTCGCACGCCGAGGAGCACGGCGCCCACGGCGAGTTCAAGCCCCACGAGAGCCCGCCGATCATGCTGCTGCCGCTCGTCGTGCTGGCCGGCCTCTCGATCGTCGGCGGCATCGTCCAGCTGCCATCGGTCTCGTGGCTTCCCGACTCCGCCACCGGCAAGCTCGAGCACTGGCTGGAGCCGGTCATCGAGTTCGGCGAGGCCCACATCGACGGCACCTGGGGCTGGGACAACAAGACGGTCCTCATGCTCATCGCCACCGCTGCCGCGTTCCTCGGGATCATCGTGGCCTGGCTCGTCTACGAGAAGGACCGCATCAAGGCCCACGAGCCGACCATCCTCGCCAACGCCTGGTACTACGACCGGGCGATCAGCGACTTCATGGGCGGACCCGGCCGCGAGTCGTTCGAGGGTGCGGCGTGGTTCGACAGCCACGTCGTCGACGGCGCGGTGAACGGCACCGGCCGCGCCGTGCGCGGCGTCGCCGGCGGCCTGCGCAAGGGCCAGACCGGCTACGTGCGCAACTACGCCGGCATCATCGGCATCGGCGTGGTGCTCCTCCTCGCCTGGTTCGTCCTCGTCAGAGGGATCGTGTAGTGCACGAGCCCGCTGCGGGTTTCCCGATCCTGACGGCGCTGATCCTCGTGCCGGTGGCCGGCGCGCTGGCCACGGCCGTCGCCAGCAAGCGCCGTCCCGAGCTGGTCAAGCTGATCGGCCTGCTGTCGAGCGTGGCCACCGGCGTGCTCAGCGTCTGGATGCTCGTGCAGTTCGACAAGGACGCCGCCGGCTTCCAGTTCGTGTCCCGCCACACGTGGATCGAGGCGTGGGGGATCTCGTGGCACGTCGGCGTCGACGGCATCTCGCTGCTCCTCGTCGTGCTGACCGGCGTGCTGTTCCCGCTCGCCATCCTCGGTGCCGACGCCCACCACGACGAGAAGCCGTACCTCGCGTGGCTCCTGCTCCTCGAGGCCGGCGTGATGGGCAGCTTCCTCAGCCTCGACCTGTTCGTGTTCTTCATCTTCTTCGAGATCGTGCTCGTGCCGATGTACTTCCTGATCGGCGGCTGGGGCTACGCCGACCGCCGGTACGCGGCGATGAAGTTCTTCCTCTTCACGATGTTCGGGTCGGCGTTCATGCTCGTCTCGATCGTCGCCACCGCCTTCCTGGCGCGTGACCACGGCGTCGGGCGGGTCACGTTCGACCTCGTCGAGCTGGCCGAGCAGGCGTCGTTCCCGGCGACCACCGGGCGCTGGCTCTTCTTCGGGTTCGCGATCGCGTTCGCCGTGAAGGTGCCCATCTTCCCGTTGCACACGTGGCTGCCCGACGCCCACACCCAGGCGCCGACCGCGGGGTCGGTGATCCTCGCCGGCGTCATGCTGAAGCTCGGCACGTACGGCCTGCTGCGCTTCGGCCTGTACCTGTTCCCGGAGGCGGCGAGGTGGAGCAGCCCGCTGTTCCTCACGCTCGCCGTGATCGGGATCACCTATGGCGCCGTCGTGGCGACGATGCAGAAGGACCTGAAGCGGCTCGTCGCGTACTCGTCCATCGCCCACCTGGGCTTCATCGTCCTCGGCATCTTCGCGGTCACGAACCAGGCGATCACCGGCAGCGTGCTGCAGATGGTCAACCACGGCCTGTCGACCGGTGCGCTGTTCCTGCTCGTCGGTTGGATCTACGAACGACGCCACACACGCGACATCGCCCAGCTGAACGGCATCCAGTCGGTGGCCCCGATCTTCGCCGCCGGCTTCATGCTGGTGATGCTGTCGTCGATCGGCGTGCCGGGGCTCAATGGGTTCGTCGGCGAGTACCTCATCCTCACCGGTTCGTTCCTGTCGGCGCGCTGGTGGGTCGTCGTCGCCGCCGCCGGCGTGATCCTCGCCGCGCTGTACCTGCTCTGGGCCTACCAACGCGTGTTCCACGGTGAGCCGGAGGAGGAGAACAAGTCGTTCGCCGACATCCGGTTCCGTGAGGGCGCGGTGCTCCTCGCGTTCATCGCCATGATCGTGTTCATCGGCATCTACCCCAAGCCGTTGCTGGAGCGCATCGAGCCCAGCGTGAACACGCTGCTGGCCCATGTGGAGCAGAAGACCGGGGACCCGGTCGCCACGCCGAACGTCGTCGCCGTCGAGGACGGCGAGGGTGAAGAGCACGAGGAGGGCGGAGGATGACGCTCGTCCTCCCGCAGCAGGCGGCCGACGCGTTCAGCGGACCGGAGGTCGACTGGTTCGCGCTGTCCCCGATGATCGTGCTCGTCGGTGCCGCGCTCTTCCTGCTCGTCGCCGGTGCCCTGACGCCGCAGTGGCCGAAGGGTTTGTACGCGTTCGTGGCCGCCGGCGCGGCGGGTGCCGCGGGCGTGCTGTCGATGGCGCTCTGGGACGACGTCACCGACAACGGCACGTCGACGCTCGTCGGCGGGGCGTTGGCGTTCGACACGTTCGCCCTGTTCGTCACGATCACGATCTGCGCCGGGCTGCTCCTGGTCTCGCTCACCGCCGACGACTACCTCGTGCGCGAGGGCTTCGACGGTCCCGAGGTCTACGCCCTGTTCCTGGTCGCCGCCACCGGCGGGATCGTGATGGGGGCCGCCAACGACCTCGTCGTGCTGTTCGTCGGGCTCGAGACGCTGTCGCTGGCGTTCTACGTGCTGGCCGCCAGCTACCGGCGCAAGGTCGGCAGCTCGGAGGCCGGCATGAAGTACTTCGTGCTCGGCGGCTTCTCGTCGGCGTTCTTCCTCTACGGCGTCGCGCTCGTCTACGGGGCCGTGGGCTCGACGAACATCTCGGAGATGGTCACGACGCTGACCGGCACGGTGCCCGTCGAACGCAACGACGCGCTCGTGCTCGCCGGCGTCGCGCTGCTCCTCGTCGGGCTCGGCTTCAAGATCGCTGCCGTGCCGTTCCACGTCTGGACACCCGACGTCTACCAGGGGGCGCCGACGCCGGTGACCGCGTTCATGGCGTCGGTCGGCAAGGTCGCCGCCTTCGCCGCGCTGTTGCGGGTGTTCGTCGTGGCGCTGCCCTTCTACCGCGACGACTGGCGGCCGGCGATCTGGGTGCTCGCCGTCCTCTCCCTCGTCATCGGATCGTTCCTCGCCGTCGTACAGACCGACGTGAAGCGAATGCTCGCCTACTCGTCGATCTCCCACGCCGGGTTCGTGCTCGTAGGTGTCGAGGCCGCCGCCCATCGCGCCGGGGAGACCGACAGCGGGCTGGGGGTGCCCAGCGTCCTCGTGTACCTGTTGGCCTACGCCGTGCTCGTCGCCGGCACGTTCGCCGTCGTCGCGCTGGTCGCCCGCCGGGGTGACGGCGACACGAGCCTCGATGCGTTCGGGGGGCTCGGCCGGCAGCGGCCGCTGCTCGCCTTGGCGCTCACGGTGTTCCTCGTCGCCCAGGCCGGGGTCCCGTTCACGAGCGGCTTCATCGCCAAGTTCGGCGTGATCCGCGCCGGCGTCGACGAGCACAGCTACGCGCTGGCGATCATCGCCATGGTCTCCTCGGTCGTGGCGGCGTTCCTGTACCTGCGCATCATGGTCAGCGCCTGGATGACGGATCCGCCCGAGGGTGGCGAGACGGCCGTCCCGGTGCGCATCCCGCTGGCCACCGGGCTGGCGATCACCGCCGCCGTCCTGTTCACGCTCGTCGTCGGCATCTTCCCCGAGTGGCTCCTCGAGGCGGCCGAGACGACGACCGCGTTCGCCCGCTGACCGCGCTGGCTCGCTGCGCCGTGTCTCGCTGTCGCTCGACCTGCCCCGGGCGGGTGCGCGTCGGGGGCCGAAGCGGTCACCGGGCACCGATCATCCGGCGTGTTCGGCGCGAGCAGTGCTGGCCGATGCCCCTCTGGCCGACGACACTCGGATGGGTGACGATCCGAGGCAGGAGCAGGCGCGGCGCTAGCTTCCGGCCGATGTCGGCCCCCGTGATGTCTCCGGCCGACGAGGACCGCCTGCGCGCGCTGCGGCGGATGAAGGTCTTCGCCGCCGGCCTCCTCGGCCTCGCCGCGGTGGTCTACCTCATCGCCCGGGCCAACGAGGACGGCGGTCCGGCGTGGGTCGGGTACGTGCGGGCCACCGCCGAGGCGGCGATGGTCGGCGCGCTCGCCGACTGGTTCGCGGTCACCGCGCTGTTCCGCCACCCGCTCGGCCTCCCGATCCCGCACACGGCGATCATCCCCCGCCGCAAGGACCAGATCGGACGCAGCCTCGGCGAGTTCGTGCAGGGCAACTTCCTCAGCCACGAGGTCATCTCCGAGCGGCTCCACGGCGTCCACGTCGGGCAGCGCATCGGTCGCTGGCTGGCGGTGCCCGACAACGCCCGCAAGGCGACCAGCGCGCTGTCCGACGGGCTCAAGGGCTCGATCGAGGTGCTCGACGATCGCGAGGTGCAGGGCGCGATCGGCGGGATGGTCGAGCGCCGCCTGCGCCAGACCGAGGTCGCCCCGCTGCTCGGCAAGGCGATCGACGTCACGGTCGACGGCGGGCATTTCGACCGCCTGCTCGACACCGTGCTCCACGGCATGCGTTCGTTCCTCGACGAGAACCGCGGGACGCTGCGGGAACGGCTGCAGCAGGAATCACCGTGGTGGGTCCCGGAACCGATCGACGACCGCATCTTCAAGAAGATCTTCACCGGAGTCCAGAGCTTCCTGGCCGACGTGGAGGCTCAGCCCGACCACGAGGTGCGCCAGTCGATCGAGACGCGGATCCGCGAGTTCGCCGACCGGCTCCGCGACGACCCCGTCATGATCGCCAAGGCCGACGAGGTCAAGCACGAGCTGCTCAGCCACCCGGAGGTGCAGCGCTGGTTGCAGTCACTCTGGGGTGAGCTCAAGGGCTCGGTGCTGGCGGCGGCCGACGACCCCGAGAGCGAGCTGCGGTTGCGCCTCGACGCCGGGCTCGTGCGGTTCGGGAGCCGCCTGGCGACCGATCCCGAGCTCCAGGGGAAGATCGACGTCTGGGTCGAGCGCGCGGTGACGTATGTGATCGACAACTACAAGGACGAGGTCGCCGACCTGATCGCCACGACGGTCGAGCGCTGGGACAGCAAGGACACGGCGCGGCGGATCGAGCTCCAGGTCGGCCACGACCTCCAGTTCATCCGCATCAACGGCACCGTCGTCGGCGGTCTCGCCGGCCTCATGATCTACACCGTCGGCCAACTGCTCTTCTGACGGTTCTGACCGTGTTCCGGGGCCAGAAGTGGCCCCGGATCTCACAGAGAACGGGCGGAGCGGGGCCGTCGGCGGGGCGGGTACCGTCGGCGGCGTGAACGAGGACGCGGCGACCGCTCGACGGGCGATCCCGCTCGTCGACCTGACCGACCTCGCCGAGGATGCCGACGAGGCCGGCACCGAGCGGTTGTGCGCCCGAGCCGCCGCGGCCGGCGTCGCCGCGGTCTGCGTGTGGCCCCGGTTCGTGCCGCTGGCCGTCGCCGCCCTCGACGGCACAGGGGTGCGGGTGGCGACGGTCGTCGACTTCCCGGGCGGTGACGACGCGGTCACGCACGTCGGCAACGAGACGGCGGCGGCGGTGGAGGCTGGCGTCGACGAGGTCGACGTGGTCCTGCCGTACCGGGCCTGGCTGGCCGGCGACGTGGAGCACGCAACGGCCGTCCTCGAGACCGTCCGGTCGATCACCACCCAGATCGACGCGATGAAGGTGATCATCGAATCCGGCATGCTGCCCGACCAGGCAGCGGTCGCCGGCGCGACCGACCTCGCGCTCGCCGCCGGCGCCGACTTCGTGAAGACGTCGACGGGCAAGACGAAGGTGTCGGCGACGCCGGAGGCCGCCGAGACGATCCTCGTCGAGCTCCGGACGTGGTCGCCGCTCGACGCCGATCCCGGCCGGCGGGGGCCGGGACTGAAGGTGTCGGGGGGCATCCGGACCGTCGAGGACGCCGCCACCTACCTGGCGATCGCCGACCGGATCATGGGGCCGGAGTGGGTCACGCCGCACACGTTCCGCTTCGGCGCCAGCGGGCTCCTCGACGCGCTGCAGGCGGCGAAGCGGGGCGGTCTGCGCCTCGTCAGGCCCGGCGACGAGTACTAGCCGTCGGGGGCGTTCCCGGTCAGTCGCAGGGGATCGAGGACACGGCGCGCGCCTCCTCGGCGTCGAGCACACCCTCGGCGATGACCAGCTCGATGATCGAGCGGTCCTCGTCGAGCGCCCGGTGCACGAGCTCGGCCGCCTTGGTGTAGCCGATGATCGGGTTGAGCGCGGTGGCCAGCGCCGACGACCGCTCGGCGTAGGCGCGGGTGCGCTCGACGTCGGCCTCGATGCCGCGCACGCACCGGTCGGCGAACAGGCGGCAGACGTTGGCCAGCAACGTCCCCGACTCGAGCAGCGCATCGGCGGTCACCGGGAGGTAGGTGTTGAGCTCGAGGATCCCCTGCGAGGTCGCGAACGTGACCGTGGCGTCGTTGCCGAACACCCGGGCCGCAACCTGGTTGACCGCCTCGCACAGCACCGGGTTGACCTTGCCCGGCATGATCGACGACCCGGCCTGCAGCTCGGGGAGGCGGATCTCGGCGAGGCCGGCCGACGGGCCGCTCGACAGCAGCCGGATGTCGTTGGCGATCTTCGTCAGCACGATCGCGATGCCGCGCAGACCGCCCGACGCTTCGGCGAGCGCTCCCTGGCCGCCCTGCTGGACCATCGGGTCGGCGCTCGGCCGCAACGGCAGCTCCAGCTCCTCGGCCAGGCCGGCGATGACCGCTGGCGCGAACGCCGGCGGTGCGTTGATGCCGGTGCCGACCGCGGTGCCGCCGATGGGCAGCTCGCCGAGCACGTCGACGTCGGCGCGCGAGCGGACGAGTGCGCGGGCCAGCAGGCCTCCCCATGCTGCGGCCTCCTGGCCGAGCGTCACGGGGGTGGCGTCCATGAGGTGGGTGCGCCCGGCCTTCACGACCGATGCGAAGCGCTCGGCCAGCTCCTCGAACGCCGCGATCAGATCGGCGACGGCAGGGTGCACGTCGTCGACGAGCAGGCGGGCGACGGCGATTCGGATCGCTGCGGGCACGGCGTCGTTCGAGGACTGCGACGCGTTCACGTGGTCGTTGGGGTGGACGGGACGGTCGAGCTCGCCCGCGGCCAGGGTGGCGATCACCTCGTTCACGTTCATGTTCGTCGACGTCCCGGAGCCGGTCTGGTAGACGTCGATCGGGAACTGGTCGTCGAGGTCGCCCGACTCGACGCGCCGAGCCGCGTCCCGATCGCCGTGGCCATCGCGGCGTCGAGGCCGGGGACGCCGAGGTCGGCGTTCACCGGCGCGGCATGGCGCTTGATCGCGGCGAGGGCGTGGGCGACGCGCACGTCGAGTGGGCGGTGGGCGATGGGGAAGTTGACGATCGCGAGATCGGTCTGCGCTCCCCAGAGGTGGTCGCGAGTTCCCATGCCGTCCACCCTATGGACGACTCGGCGTGGCCACGTCCGTTCCGGGACTGTCGTACATTGCGCATGGCATGCCCGGCGACCCCCACGCCCTCGACCGCTTCGGTGCGGTGCTGTTCGACCTCGACGGCGTGCTGACCCCGACCGCCGACATCCACCTCCGGGCGTGGACGAAGATGTTCGACGAGTTCCTCGTCCCACAGCGAGCCTCGCGCCGTTCACGGACGCCGACTACCACGCCTTCGTGGACGGCAAACCGCGCTTCGACGGCGTCCGGTCGTTCCTCGCGTCCCGCGGCGTGAGCCTCCCCGACGGGGATCCGGACGAACCGCCGGGACAGGACACGGTGTCGGCGCTCGGCAACCGCAAGAACGAGGTCTTCCAACAGGTGCTGCGGGAGGACGGGATCGCGCCGTACCCCGGCTCGGTGCGGTTGCTCGACGAGCTGGCGACCCGGGGCGCCAAGGTGGCCGTCGTCTCGTCGTCGCGCAACGCGAAGGAGGTGCTGCAGGCGTCGGGGTTGGCCCCGCGGTTCGAGGTCGTGGCCGACGGCGTCGTCGCCGCCGACCAGCACATCGCCGGCAAGCCGGCGCCCGACCTGTTCCTCGCCGCGGCCCGCTGGCTCGACGTCGACCCGGCCGACGCCGTCGTCGTCGAGGACGCGGTGTCGGGCGTCGCCGCCGGGCAGCGCCGGGGACTTCGGACTGGTGATCGGCGTCGACCGCGGCGCCGGCCGCGAGGCGCTGACGGCCCACGGTGCCGACGTCGTCGTCGACGACCTCGGCGAGCTCGTCGGTGAGCCCTCGTGATCCGCGAGGCGCCCGACCACCTCGACCTCAGCCGCTTCCCGATCGAACCGTGGCGGCTCGTCGAGAAGGAGCACGACGTCGTCGACCTCGGGCTGACCGAGACCTTGTTCGCCGTCGCGAACGGCTACATCGGGATGCGCGCCAACGCCGAGGAGGGCCGCGACGCCCACAGCCACGGCACGTACCTCAACGGCTTCCACGAGACGTGGCACATCCATCACGCCGAGGAGGCGTTCGGGTTCGCCAAGACCGGCCAGACGATCGTCAACGTCCCCGACGCCAAGCTGATGAAGCTGTACGTCGACGACGAGCCGCTGCTGCTGACCGGCGCCGACGTCGAGGCGTACGAGCGGGTCCTCGACCTGCGCGACGGCACCCTGACGCGCGACCTGGTGTGGCGCACGCCGGCCGGCAAGCGGGTGCGCGTGCGGTCGCAGCGCGTCGTGAGCCTCGCCCACCGTCATCTCGCCATGCTCACGTTCGAGGTCACGATGCTCGAGGGCAACGCGCCGATCGTGGTGTCGTCGCAGCTGCTCAACCGCCAGGACGGGGAGGACGAGTACCACGTCGCCGACGCCGCGCTCGGCCACGGCCGCGATCCCCGCAAGATGCGGGCGTTCGACCACCGCGTGCTCGTCCCGCGCCTCCATCGGGAGGACCGTGGCGAGGTCCTGCTCGGCTACCGCTGTGCCAACAGCGGCATGACGATGGCGTGCGCCTACCGCCACCTCATCGACACGCCGGCCGAGCACACCGTCGAGACCAGCGTCGGCCCGGATCAGGCCAAGACCGTGCTGTCGGCGCGCATGCAGGCCGGGCAGTCGCTGCGCATCGTGAAGCTCGTCGCCTACCACACGTCGACCGGCGTGCCGGCCGAGGAGCTCGCCGATCGCTGCCACCGCACGCTGGACCGCGCCGTCAACGACGGGTCGCAGACGATCCTCGACGAGCAGCGGGCGTGGCTCGACCGCTTCTGGGAGCACAGCGACGTCGAGCTGCGTGGCGACGAGGCCGCTCAGCAGGCCGTCCGCTGGAACCTCTTCCAGCTGGCCCAGGCCAGTGCCCAGACCCAGGAGCACGGCATCGCCGCCAAGGGGGTCACGGGTGGCGGCTACGAGGGCCACTACTTCTGGGACACCGAGACGTACGTCGTGCCGTTCCTCGCCTACACCAACCCGGACCTGGCGCGGGGTGTGCTGCGGTTCCGCTGGCGTCAGCTCGGCAAGGCGCGAAAGCGGGCGATCGAGCTGAACCAGGTCGGTGCGCTGTACCCCTGGCGGACGATCAACGGTGACGAGGCGTCGGCGTACTACGCCGCCGGCACCGCGCAGTACCACATCAACGCGGCCATCGCGTTCGCGCTCAAGCGCTACCTCGACGCCACGGGCGACATCGCGTTCCTGGCCGGCGAGGCAGCCGAGATGCTCGTCGAGACGGCCCGGCTGTGGGAGGACCTCGGGTTCTTCGCCACCAACGGCGAGGAGCTGTTCCGCATCCACGGCGTGACCGGGCCGGACGAGTACACGACCGTCGTGAACGACAACCTGTACACGAACGTGATGGCCCGCTTCAACATGCGCTACGCGGCACGTGTGGTCGAGCTGTTGGAGAGCTGGGACGGTGACGCCTACGCCGGCCTGTGCCGTCGGGTCGGCCTGCAGCCGGACGAGACGAAGCGGTGGACGCGGGCGTCGGATTCGATGTACCTGCCGTACGACGAGGGCCTCGGCATCCACCCGCAGGACGACAACTTCCTCGAGCGCGAACCGTGGGACTTCGAGCAGACGCCGCCCGAGAAGTACCCGCTCCTGCTGCACTTCCACCCGCTCGTCATCTACCGCCACCAGGTCCTCAAGCAGGCGGACGTCGTGCTGGCGATGGTGCTGCGCAGCGACCAGTTCCCGCTCGCCCAGAAGCGCCGCAACTTCGACTACTACGACCCGATCACGACCGGCGACTCGTCGCTGTCGGCGTGCGTGCAGGCCGTCGCCGCCGCCCAGATCGGCTACGACGAGCTGGCCATGGAGTACTTCCGCCAGGCCCTGTTCGTCGATCTGGCCGACACCCACGGCAACGCCAGCGACGGCGTCCACGTGGCGTCGGCGGGCGGGGTGTGGGGAGCGATCGCCTTCGGGTTCGCCGGCCTCTACGACTCCGGCACCGCGTTGCGGTTCACGCCGAGCCTGCCGTCGGTGTGGAAGGGCGTGACGTTCCGCATGCAACGACATGGCTCGCACATGACCGTCGATCTCGATTCCGAGGGTTGCACGATCACCGTGCTCGGCGGCCCGCCGGTCCCGATCGAGTCGTTCGCGGACGGCGTCCGGTCCGTCGTCCACGTCGAGCCGGGCTCGTCGCACCACATCGCACGCGTGACCCTGCCCGACTGACCGCACCGGCGCGTGCCGTCGGTGTCAGCGCTCCGGGATGCCGGCCCACCGTTCGATCCGGCGGTCATCCGGGCACGGTAGGTCGGTCAGCGACGCCGCTGCCGGGCGCGGATGACGGCGACCGCCGATCCGGTCGGCGCTGCGGGCACGAACGACTCGGCGCGGAGCGAGCAGCCGATCTCGATGCGTGGGCTGGCTGCCGACCACCGGCGCACCAGCCAGCGGGGGAGCACGAGGTCGGCCTGCACCAGGTGCGGCGCCCGCAACAGCGTCGTGCGGATCGTCTCGGCCAGGGCCCACGGCGGGTTGGCGACGACGCGGAACGGCGTCGTCGGCAGCCGCAGGTAGGCGAGGTCGCCGTCGACGACCGAGACGGGGTCGGTCTCGAACCGCCGGCGCAGCACGTCGAGCCGGGCGGGGTGACGTTCGACGGCGACCACCCGGGCGCCGGCGGCGAGGAGGGCTGCGGTCACCGCGCCGTGTCCGGCGCCGAGGTCGACGACCAGGTCACCGCCCCGCACGCCCGACCGCCGCACGACGTGCGCGGCTGCGTCAGGTCGGAGCCGGTGCCAGCCCCAGTGGTCCGCCCGACGCGTACGGGCGGCGCGGACCCGCCGGCCCGGCGCTGGTCGCGCCGCGGACACGGCGCACCATCACGGTGAACATCGTCATGCCGACGATGCTGCCATCCGCCACGATCGGCTACGCCATCGATTTCGTCCCGCTCAGCGCGAGGAAGCTCGATGGAGAACCGGCGTCCAGCAGCAGTGCCGGGAACCGGTCTGTCAGACGGTGGCGTCGGCGAGGGCCAGCTGTTGCTGGCGGCGCTCGGCCATCCGGCGGGCGACCCGCTCGCTCTTGGCCAACCGGGCCATCAGGCGGTCGCGCGACGCTTCGGCGGCGGCATCGAGCCCGGTCAGGTGCTCGACGCCCCAGTGCCGCAGCACCACGGGCACGAGGATCTGGTCGTGGTGGATCGTCAGGTCGTAGATGCCGGCGCGGGAGATCGCCGCGGCGTGCTCGAGGAAGCCGGGGATGCCGGTGCCGGGCATCTCGAACTCGACGACCTGGCGCTCGATGGCCTGCACCATCATGCTCGGATCCATCTCGATCGCCGCGCTCGCGAGGTCGCGGTAGAAGAGGTAGTGGAGGTTCTCGTCGGCCGCGACCCGCATCATCACGTCGTAGCCGACGGGATCACCGAGCAGGCGGCCGGTGTTGCGGTGGGCGATCCGCGTCGCCAGCTCCTGCAGCGCGACGTACACGATGACCTCGCCCGGGCTCTCGGGCTCCGGGACCACGCCGGTCGACACCTGCACCATCCGCGACCGCTCGAGCGCCACCGGATCCACGGCACGGGTCGCCATCAGGTAGCCGTAGATCACCATCGAGTGGCGGCCCTCCTCGGCCGTCCACCGGCGGGCCCACGCGCCCCATGCCCCGTCGGCCCCGAGCTTGCGCTCGATCGAGCGGAAGTAGTACGGCAGGTTGTCCTCGGTCAGCAGGTTCACGATCAGCGAGCTGCGGGTGGCGTCGTCGATGACGGCGCCGGCCAGATCGGTGTCCTCCACGCTCCACACCTCGCCGGCGGCGAAGTCGCGGCCCGCGGCCGTACGGGACGTGCTCGTGCGGGAACCACTCCTTGGTCGTGGCGAGGTGTCGCTCCGTCAGGTGTTCGACCGTCGGTTCGAGCTCGTGCAGCAGCGCGGCGCCGTCCATCGACCCAGCCTACCGACCAGTAGGTAGGTCTGCACGCCGCTCGCGCGCGCGTTCATCCGGACGAGGGCGCCTCGGCCTGCAGCTCCTCGTAGCCGGCGGACCGCACGGCGGCGATCACGGCCGCCGCGTGCTCGCGGCTGCGGACCTCGAACGTGGCGTGCACGCCGGTCTCGCGGACGTGCAGGTCGAGCGCCCTCGCGGTGGTGCTCGACCTCGACCAGGTTGGCACCGGCGTCGGCGAACGCCGCCAGCAGTCGCACCAGCGCACCCGGCCGGTCGTCGATGCGGGCGGAGATCACGAGGCGCCGACCGGCCTCGGTCTCGTGGCGGCGGATGAGGCCGGGCACGATGCCCAGGTCCACGTTCCCCCCGGACAGCACGACGCACGTCGTGCCGCTGATCGGGGGCGTGACGAGCCCGGCCTCGACGGCGGCGACCCCGACGGCGCCCGCTCCCTCGACGTAGAGCTTGGCCCGCTCCATGAGCATCACCATGGCGTCGGCGATGACGTCCTCGTCCACGGCGACGATGTCGTCGACCCACCGCTCGACCAGTGGTCCCGTGAGCGCGCCCGGGTGCTTGACCGCGATGCCGTCGGCCAGCGTGACGACCGGACCGGTCGGTGTCGCCACGCCGCGATAGGGCGCACACACGGCCGCCTGGACACCCGACGACGCGGATGTCCGGGCGGGCCGACTTCACGGCGATGGCCACCCCGGACACCAGGCCCCCGCCGCCGAGCGGCACCACGACGCACGACAGGTCCGGGACGTCCTCGACCAGCTCGAGCCCGAGCGTGCCCTGGCCGGCGACGACCGCCGGATCGTCGAAGGGGTGGCAGAACACCATGCCCTGCTCGTCGGCCCGGGCGCGGGCGGCGGCGACGGCCTCGTCGAGCGATGCACCGCCCTCGACGACGACGGCGCCGTACCGGCGGCACGCCTCGATCTTCGTGATGGGCGCACCGGCGGGGACGAAGATGTCGCACGGCACGCCGACGTGACGGGCGGCGAAGGCCAGGGCCAGGGCGTGGTTGCCGGCGCTGCCGGCGGTGACGCCGCGGCGGACCGTCGGTCCGAGCGACACGAGCTTGTTCATCGCCCCCCGGATCTTGAAGGCGCCGGTCCGCTGCAGGCTCTCGGCCTTCAGCACGACGTCGGTGCCGGTGCGCTCGGAGAGCGCCGCCGAGACCACGATCGGCGTGCGCGTCGCCACGCCGTCGACGGCGCGGCGGGCGGCCCGGATGTCGTCGATGGTGACGGCCGGGGCGTCCGTGATCGACATGAGCGTCAGTCTCGCCGCTCCGGCGCCCGCCCGGCTCACGTCACCGAGCCGCCTTGTTCGCTCGCCCGAGGGCTCGCTGGGCTCACCGTACGGTTCGGGACGTGCGCGCGGTGGTGATCGGCAACGCCGACGACCTCGATCCGCGGGTTCGTCGGGCACCGCTTGCGCCAGCGGGGCTTCGTCTTCAGCGAGGGCCAGCGCGAGGATCCGGCCGGTTGGCCGACGCTCGAGCGTGTGGACCTCGTGCTGCTGCTCGGCTCGGAGTGGCACGTCTACCGGCCGGAGACCGCCGGCTCGGTCGCCGCCGAGGCGGCCCTGGTGCGCGACGTCGTCGCCCGCGGCACGCCGCTGCTGGCGATCTGCTTCGGCGCCCAGGTCCTGTCGCACGCCCTCGGCGGCCTGGTGACCAGGACGCGCGGCCCCGGAGATCGGCTGGGTCGAGCTGCCGACGCCGGCCGCTCCGGTCAGCGGCGGTCCGTGGATGGAGTGGCACCACGACGTGTTCACCGTTCCCGAGGGCTTCGAGGTGCTGGCCGCCAACGAGGTCGGCCCGCAGCTGCTGCGCGGCGGCCGGACGCTGGCGACCCAGTTCCACCCCGAGGCGACGGAGACGATGGTGCGGCGATGGCTCCTCGAGGGCGGTGCCGACCAGCTGAGGGCCGAGGGCGGCGACCCCGATGCCCTGCTCGCCCAGACACGTGCCAACGTCGTGACCAGCCGTCCCGCCTCCGACGCCCTCGTCGACTGGTTCGTCGACGCCGTCGCCGGCACCTGAGCCGGCGTCCCGGCTTCCGGTTCTGACCACGGTTCGGGGCCACATCTGGCCCCGAACCAGCGTCAGAACCCGTCAGCGCTCACGTTGGGAGGGCATTCACGAACCTTGGTAGCGTCGCGGCCCGATGTCCATGTACCTCCGGGACTACCTGACCGTCGTCTGGTTCGGCCTCGCCGCGCTGGTCCTCGGGGGGCTCTTGCTGGGCGTCGCCGCGCTCGTGCGACCGTCGCGCCCCAACGCCTCGAAGCTCATGGCCTACGAGAGCGGCGTCGATCCCGTCGGGATCGGCTGGTCGCAGAGCCAGATCCGGTACTACGTCTTCGCCCTGCTCTTCGTCATCTTCGACGTCGAGGCGGTCTTCATCTTCCCGTGGGCGGCGTCGATCGAGCGCTACGGCACGTTCGGCCTCGTCGTGATGCTGGTGTTCATCGTCCTGCTGCTCGACGGCCTGCTGTACGCGTGGAAGCGAGGGCTGCTCCGGTGGGTCTAGTCGACCGCGGCAGGATGCCGGGTCCGATCACGAAGCTCCTCAACCTCGGCCGGTCGTACTCCATGTGGGTGTACCAGTGGGGTCTGGCCTGCTGCGCGATCGAGATGGGCGCGGCGTTCGCCTCGCCGCGCTACGACGTGATGCGCCTCGGTGTGATCCCGCTCCCGGCCAGCCCGCGGCAGGCCGACTTCGTGGTGATCTCGGGCACGGTCACGGACAAGATGGCGCCGGCCATCCTGCGCCTCTACGACCAGATGCCCGAGCCGAAGTACGTCATCTCCATGGGCAGCTGCGCCAACTGCGGTGGCCCCTACTGGGACAGCTACTCGGTGACGAAGGGCGTCGACCAGATCATCCCCGTCGACATCTACGTCCCCGGTTGCCCGCCCCGTCCGGAGGCCCTGCTCGAGGGGATCGTGCTGCTGCAGCAGAAGATCCGCAACGAGGACATGGCGGCCAAGTGGCGCAACGAGGGCCAGGACGTGATCCCGGTCCGCGAGCCCATCGTCGTCGGCGGTGGTCCCATTGAGTGAGCGCACGGCTCGGGTGGACCATGAGTGATGCGACGACCGACGACGCGCCGGCTGCCCTGCCGGGCGACGGCCTGCGCGAGGGCATCGTCGACGAGTTGCGCCGACGCATCGGCGACGCGCTCGTGGACGTCCACCTCGTGCCCAACGACGACCTCTGCGTGCGCATCGCCACCGACGCCTGGAAGCAGGCGGGTGACGCGGTCGAGGCGATGGGCTTCCACTACTTCTGCTTCCTGTCGGCGATCGACTGGCTGCCGTCGCCGTACGGTCGCAGCGAGGACGACCCGACCGAGCCACCGCCCGAGCGCGACAGCACGGTCCGCCCTGGCGTGACCGGCGGCGACACCCGCTTCCAGGTGTTCGCCCGGGTCACGGATGTCCAGCGGCACGTCGGGCTGACGCTGAAGGTCGACGTCCCCGACGAGACCATGGCCGTCGAGTCGTGGTACACGGTCTATGCCGGCGCCAACTGGCACGAGCGGGAGACGCACGAGATGTTCGGGATCGGCTTCACCGGCCACCCCGACCTGCGCAACATGTACCTCCCGACCGAGTTCGAGGGTCACCCGCTGCGCAAGGACTTCCCGCTGCTGGCCCGGATGATCAAACCGTGGCCGGGCATCGTCGACGTCGAGCCGATGCCGGCCGAGGAGGCGCCCGACGACGCCACCGTCGCCGGTGAGATCGCGCCCGAGAGCCCGACGCCCGAGCAGGCCGACGCCGGGCTCGGCGAGCCGCCGGCCGAGGACGTGGCCGACGCCGCGGCTGCGACGACGAGCACCGAGGAGGCCCCGGCCTCGTCGACGCCACCCGAGCAGGATCCGACGGGCGAGGGCGCCGAACCGGCCGCCGACGCGCCGGTCGAGGAGCCGGAGGCACCCCAGCAATGACGTCCGAACTGCTCTCGGAGCGCCAGCAGCTCTCGTACATCGCGGCCCAGGCCGCCGACGCCCGCCTCAACGTCGAGCTCGAGACCGAGGGGATGACCCTCAACATCGGCCCGCAGCACCCCGCGACGCACGGGACGCTGCGGATCATCGTGCGCCTCGACGGCGAGCAGGTCGTGTGGGCCGAGCCCTCGTGCGGCTACATGCACCGCGGCTACGAGAAGCTGACCGAGGTCCGCACGTACCCGCAGGTCACGACGCTCGTCAACCGGATCGACTGGCTGGGCAGCTTCGCCAACGAGGTGCCGTTCATCCTGGCCGCCGAGAAGCTGATGGAGATCGAGGCGCCGCCGCGGGCCCAGTACATCCGCACGTTGCTGTTCGAGCTTTCCGCGCATCGCCAACGTCGTGCTGTTCCTCGGTGACCTCGGCGTGCAGCTCGGCGCCGTCACGCCGGTGTTCATGGCGTTCCGCGACCGCGAGCACGTGCTCAACCTCATCGAGTCCGTCACCGGCGGCCGCTTCCACCCGAACTTCGACCGCATCGGTGGCCTGAAGGACGACCTGCCCAAGGGCTTCGTCGACGAGTGCCGGACCGTGATGAAGAAGATCCGCACGTTCTGCGACGAGAACGAGGACCTCCTCATCGGCGGCGAGATCTTCCAGGCTCGCACCCGCAACGTCGGCGTGATCCCCCGCGAGGTCGCCCTGCAGTACGGCCTGTCCGGCGCCAACCTGCGGGCCAGCGGCGTCGACTGGGACCTGCGCCGCGACCAGGTCCTGCCGATGGCTTGGGACAAGGTCGACTGGAAGGTCTGGACCCACCCCGACGGCGACAGCTTCGCCCGCTGCTGGGTGCGCCTGCAGGAGACGCGGGAGTCGACGAAGATCGTCGACCAGCTGCTCGACGGCCTGCCGTCGGGCTCGATCATGGCCAAGGTCCCGCGCATCATCAAGGTGCCCGCCGGCGAGGCCTGGGTGTCCACCGAGAACCCGCTCGGTGAGATGGGCTACTACATCGTCTCCCGCGGCGACCTCGGCCCGTTCCGCGTGAAGATCCGCTCCGCCAGCTTCAACAACATCTCGATCGCGCCGTGGGTGCTCCGGGGCGTGTACGTGCCCGACATCATCACGATCCTCGCCAGCCTCTACTTCATCCTCGGGGACATCGACCGTTGATGGTGGGCTCGCTCCGCTCCGCTGCGCTCGCCGTGCCTCGCTGTGCCTGGCGGCACGACGCTCGGCCTGGACCGCACGCTCGCTGCGGCGGGGGCCGCATCGTCGGGAAGCTGCCGATGACCGGCGGTGCACGATGAGCTTCGCGGTGGAGATCCCGTACTGGGGGCAGTCGCTGATCCGCGTGCTCGGCGGCATCGTCGCCGTGCTGCTGCCGGCGGGCACGGTCGTGTACGTCTTCCTGTTCAAGATGATGTCGTTCATGCAGAGCCGGCTCGGCCCGATGGAGGCCGGCCCGTACGGCTCGATGCAGCTGTTCGCCGAGGTCGGCAAGTGGCTGCAGAAGGAGGACACGGCGCCGGCGGCGGCCGACCACCGCATCTTCAAGATGGCACCGCTGATCGTCCTGGTGTCGACGTTCCTCCTGGTCGCGGCGGTGCCGTTCGGTCCCGACGCCTGGCTGACGAACTTCCAGGTCGGCGTGTTCTACGCCCTCGCGGTGTCGTCGATCAGCGTGCTCGGCATCCTCGTCGCCGGCTGGGCCAGCGCCAACAAGTACTCGCTGCTCGGCGGCCTGCGGGCCGCCGGCCAGCTGATCGCCTACGAGCTGCCGCTGGTCCTGGCGACGATCGGCGTGGTGATGCAGGCCGGGTCGATGAACATGCAGGACATCGTCGTCGCCCAGAACACCGGCTCGATCTTCGGCTGGGACGGCCTCGGCAACCCGTACATCATCACCCAGTTCATCGGCTTCCTGGTCTTCATGATCGCCGTGCAGGCCGAGCTGACGCAGCCGCCGTTCGACATGCCCGTCGCCGAGTCCGAGCTCGTGGCCGGCTACATGACGGAGTACTCGGGCTTCCGGTTCCTGATCTTCTTCATCGCCGAGTTCGCCACCGTCGGCGTGTTCTCTCTGATCGCCTCGGTGCTGTTCCTCGGCGGTTGGGGCGTGCCGTTCGCGTGGTTCTCGTGGGACAGCCTCGACGACGTCGACAGCTGGATGAACCTCGGCGGCCCGCTGATCCTGTTCACGAAGATGATGGTGCTGTCGTTCCTCATCATGTGGGTGCGCTTCAGCGTGCCCCGCTTCCGCGAGGACCAGTTGCAGCGCTTCGCGTGGAAGCTGCTGATTCCGCTCGCGCTGGCCAACATCGTGGTCACCGCCATCCTGAAGGTCGCCGTCTGATGCCGATGTCGAAGCCGAAGATGCCGGGCCTGCTCAAGGGCATGGGCGTGACGTTGAAGACCCTCGGTCGCACCGTGACCAAGGGTGCCGAGACCGTGCAGTACCCGCACGAGAAGGAGGCCCCGCCGGTCCGCGCCCGCGGCGTCATCGCCCTGCGCGAGGACAACTGCACCGTGTGCATGCTGTGCGCCCGCTCGTGCCCGGACTGGTGCATCTACATCGAGGGCCACAAGACGCTCGCGCCGCCCCGCCGCGCCGGCGGCAAGCCGCGCTCGGTCAGCCTGCTCGACCGCTTCGACATCGACTTCGCGCTGTGCATGTACTGCGGCATCTGCGTCGAGGTGTGCCCGTTCGACGCCCTGTTCTGGAGCCCGGAGTACGAGTACTCCGAGCCCCGCATCGCCGAGCTCCTGCACGACAAGGAGAAGCTCGGCGAGTGGATGGAGACGGTGCCCGAGGCACCGGAGCTCGAAGCCGGAGCGGCGAAGAAGTGAGCGTGTTGGCCGCCGACAACATCAACGTCGCCCAGAACGTCGGGTTCGGGATCATCGCGTTCATGATGGTGTTCGCGGCCCTGTGCGTCGTCACGACGAAGAACGTCGTGCACGCTGCGCTGTGGCTGGTCATCGTGCTGGCCGGCGTCGCCGCCCAGTACGTCCTCGCGGCCGCCGAGTACGTCGCCGTCAGCCAGGTGTTGGTCTACGTCGGGGCGGTGATGGTCCTCTTCCTGTTCGGCATCATGCTGACGCGGGCCCAGATCGGCAAGGAGCGCGGCCTCAACAACACGGGGTGGGCCTGGGCGATCCCGGTCGCCGTCGTGCTGCTCGGCCTGCTCGCCTACGTGATCATCGACGAGTACGGCAAGGACACGCTGCCCGACGCCGCCGGCCCGACGTCGACCGAGTCCCTGGCCGACAACGTGCTGTCGCCGTACCTGGTGCCGTTCCTCGCCATCTCGTTCATCCTCCTCGCCGCCGCGATCGGCGCCATCGTCCTCGCGCGGAAGGACTGAGCGTCCGTGCTCGCGGCCAACTTCCTGCTCCTCGCCGCGGTCCTGTTCTGCATCGGCGTGTACGGCGTCGTCGCCCGCCGGAACGCGGTCATGGTGCTGATGTCGGTCGAGCTGATCCTCAACGCCGTCAACCTCAACTTCATCGCGTTCGCGCTCATGCACGGCAACGTCGACGGTCAGGTCTTCGCGCTGTACGTGATCGCCGTCGCCGCCGCCGAGGTCGGCGTCGGGCTCGGCATGGTGCTGCTCGTCTACCGCAACCGGCGCTCGATCAGCCTCGACGAGCTCAGCGAGATGAAGGGGTAGCCGGGTGGTCGGCGCTGAGCTCCAGAGCGGCTGGTTCCTCGAGAACGCGTGGCTGATCCCGGTCATCCCGGGTGCCGCGTTCTTCCTCATCATCCTGATCGGCAAGCGGCTGCCGATGAAGGGCTCCGAGCTCGGGCTGGTCTCGATGGCCGCGTCGCTCGTCCTGGCCTGCGGGGCCGTGTACCAGTGGGTGCAGCGCACGGACGCCGCCGCCGGCACCGAGTCGGCGGGACCGATCGGGTTCGTGGCCGGATTCGCTCGGAGCATCGCGGCCAGCGAGGGCGGTGAGGCCGAGCCGTTCGTCGCACCGGTGGTCCGCAGCTGGACGTGGTGGCAGAACGGCGGCATCGAGCTCGGCATCGGCCAGCACATCGACGGTCTGTCGGTGATGCTGCTGTTCCTCGTCACGTTCATCTCGCTGCTCGTGCAGGTCTTCTCGCTCGAGTACGTGCGTGGCGACCGCCGCTACACGCACTTCTTCGCCGCCCTGACGCTGTTCTCCGCCGGCATGCTCGTCATGGTCCTGGCCGAGAACATGGTCCAGCTCATCCTCGGCTGGGAGATCATGGGCCTGTGCTCGTTCATGCTGATCGGGCACTGGTGGGAGGAGGAGCCGAACGCCCGGGCGGCCCTGAAGGCCTTCCTCACCGTCCGCGTCGGCGACGTCGGCCTGCTCGTCGGTACGTCGATCCTGTTCTTCTCGGCCAACTCCTGGACCCAGGAGCACCTCGGTGTCAGCGGCTTCAGCATCGACGGCCTGCAGGCGTGGGCGCTGTCGGGCGACGCCAGCCACCTCGTGCTGCTGTGGAGCGCGGTCGCGCTGTTCTGCGCGTGCATCGGCAAGAGCGGCCAGTTCCCGCTGCACACCTGGCTCCCTGACGCCATGGCCGGCCCGACGCCCGTGTCGTCTCTGCTGCACTCCTCGACGATGGTCGTCGCCGGCGTGTTCCTCGTCGCCCGCCTCTACCCGGTGTTCTGGGAGGGCTTCTCGATCCCCGAGTCGAGCACCAACGTGATCGTCGTCGTCGCCGCGATCACGATCGTGATCTCCGGCCTCCTGGCGTTCGTCCAGAACGACATCAAGAAGGTCCTCGCCTACTCGACGGTCGGCCAGCTCGGCTACATGATGTTGGGCCTCGGCGCCGGGGCGTGGCTGCCGGCCGTGTTCCACATCTTCACCCACGCCTTCTTCAAGTGCTGCCTGTTCTTGTGCGCCGGCTCGGTGAGCCACTCCGGGTCGCACCACAGCTTCGACATGAAGAAGGACATGGGGGGCCTGGCGAAGAAGATGCCGATCACGTGCGGCGCATGGATCGTCGCCGCGCTGGCCCTCGCCGGGGTGTTCCCGCTGGCCGGGTTCTTCTCGAAGGACGAGATCATCGACAACGTCGGCCACAACGGCTACACGGTGTTCATGTGGATCGCCCTCGGCGGGGCGTTCCTGACGGCGGCGTACACCGTGCGGGCGACCTACCTGACGTTCTTCGGGGAGCCCCGCGGCGCCGCCGCGGTCGGCGACGAGCACTACCAGCCCGGTCTCGGTGCCGAGCTGTCGGCGTTCGACGCACCCCACGACGTCCAGCAGGAGGGCGAGCTGGAGGCCGACGCCGCGCGCGGCGAGGCCGGGAACGTCGCCGTCCTCCTCGAGGAGGACGCCGGTCACGACGCCCACGGGCACGACGACGCGCATGGCGACCATGGACACGGCGAGGCCCACCCACCACATGAGTCGCCGAAGCTGATCCTCGTCCCGATCTGCATCCTGGCCGGTCTCTCGTTGCTGGCGGGCTTCGCCAACGCCACGCCGTTCGGCGAGCAGTGGGAGAACTTCAAGGAGTACGTCGAGCCCCGTCCCGAGATCGTCGCGGTCACGCCGGACGGGGTGGTCGGCGCCGGAGCGGAATCGGCCGAGGCTGTGGTGCCGGCCGCCGAGGAGGGCGGCGAGTCCCAGGGAGCCCCCGAGGCCGAGCACGCCGTGGGATGCGGACACACCGTGCCCGCCGAGTCGGCGGTGTGCTACTTCCCGGCCGTCGACCACGCCGAGTTCAAGTGGTCCAAGGCCGCGGTGTCCCTGATCGTCGTGCTCGCCGGCCTCGTCGTCAGCTGGTTCGTGTGCGTCGCGCTCTACACGAAGCGGGACCGCCGACTCGTCGGCCTGACCCAGCGGTCGTCGGCGCTGCGGGCCGGGTACTTCTTCCTGGCCAACAAGTACTACCTGGACGCCCTGTACGAGGGCGTGATCGTCCGGGCCATCGCCCACCCGATCGCCGCTGCCGCGTACTGGATCAACCAGCACGTCATCGACGCCGTCGTCAACGGTGCCGGCAAGGCCGGGAAGTGGGCCGGCGGCTTCTTCTACAAGAACATCGATCAGGGCCTCGTGGACGGGGCCGTCAAGGGATCGGGCACCGTGGCCAACGCGACCGGCCACGCGCTGCAGCCCGTGCAGTCGGGCAAGGTCAGCCAGTACGGCGGGCTGCTCTTCGGGGCGGCCACCGTCGGCGCCATCGTGCTCGTGATCATCAACGTGTGAGGCTCTAGGAACGCATGGACGTCATCTCCGATCAGAACTGGCTGCTGAGCGTCGGCACCTTCCTGCCGCTCGCCGGCGTGCTGCTGATGCTGTTCATCCCCAGGAGCGAGGAGCTGCTGCACAAGCAGATCGCCCTCGTCACCGCGCTGCTCACGTTCGCCGTCGGGATCTACACGCTGACCCAGTTCGACTACGACCAGTCCGACAAGCTGCAGTTCTTCGTCGACGTGAAGTGGATCGAGGCGATCAGGGCCAACTACGCCATCGGTCTCGACGGGATCAGCCTGCCGCTGTTCGTGCTGTCGAGCTTCATCACGCTCGTCGTGATCATCTACACATTCGACGAGATGCCGGAGGGCGGCGAGCGCGAAGGCGTTCCTCATCCTGATGCTCGTGCTCCAGACCGGCATGGCCGGCACGTTCGTGGCCCAGGACCTCATCCTCTTCTTCGTCTTCTTCGAGGTCGTCCTGCTCCCGATGTACTTCATGATCGGCGTCTGGGGCGGCGAAGAGCGCCAGTACGCCTCGCTGAAGTTCTTCCTGTACACGATGTTCGGCTCGGCGCTGATGCTCGTGGCCTTCCTGGCCCTGTTCGCCCAGACCGGAGCGGCGAGCTTCTCGTTCGCCTACCTGGCCGACCACGGGCCCGAGCTCGGCCGCACGATGCAGATCTGGATCTTCGCCGGGATGTTCGTCGGGTTCGCGGTGAAGGTGCCGATGTTCCCGTTCCACACCTGGCTGCCCGATGCCCACACCCAGGCGCCGACGCAGGGCTCGGTCATCCTGGCCGCCATCCTGCTGAAGCTCGGCACGTACGGCTTCGTGCGCATCGCCATCCCGTTCCTGCCCGACGCGGCCAAGGCGTGGTCGCCGGCGATCGGCATCCTCGCCGTGATCGGCATCATCTACGGCGCCCTGTGCTGCCTGGCCCAGACCGACATGAAGCGGCTCATCGCCTTCTCCTCGGTCGCCCACATGGGCTTCGTCATGCTCGGCATCTCGACGCTCACCGTCTTCGGCATCAACGCCGCCCTGTTCGGCATGGTCGCCCACGGTCTGATCACCGGCATGCTGTTCTTCCTGGCCGGATCGGTGAAGCACCGCTTCCACACGCTCGAGATCAAGCGCCTGGGCGGGATGCTGCTCCAGATGCCGAAGCTGGGCTGGGTCCTCGGCTTCTGCGCCATGGCCAGTCTCGGACTCCCCGGCCTGGCCGGGTTCTGGGGCGAGTTCCCGGTGATCCTCTCGGCCTACAGCCCGGGCTTCGGGCTGTCGGAGCCGCTGTTCCGCACGCTGATGGTGATCGCCGCCGTCGGCACCGTGTTCGCCGCGGCGTACCTGCTGTGGCTCTACCAGCGCACGGCGTTCGGCACCGTGCCGACGGAGTGGCGCAGCGGCGGGCACACGGCCCACGCCGTCGGTGCCGCGGTGAACGACGACGAGCACGATCACGGGTTCGAGATCAAGGACGTCACGGTCATCGAGTGGGTGGCGTGGACGCCGATGCTGGTGTCGATCCTCGTGCTCGGCGTCTACCCGCAGCTGCTGTTCAAGATCTTCGACCCGGCCGTGACCCACCTCGTCGACCAGCTCGGCCGGCACCTCACCCCATGATGGCGTTCCCCGGCCACGCCGTGTGCCGCCTGCGCAGCGTGCGGCCGCTCCCGCGCTGGCGCTCCGACGCTCGCATCAGGCGACAGCCATGATCGCGTCGCTCATCGCGCAGGCCAGCGAGTGGCAGTCGCCGGTGATCGACTGGCATGCGATCGCGCCCGAGCTCGTCCTGATCGTCGGGATCAACCTGATCCTCGCCACCGACCTGCTGATCGACGAGAGCAAGAAGTGGGCGACGGCGACGATGACCGGCCTCGTGCTCCTCGTCGCCTGCGTGCCGCTGGTGACGCTCGCCGTCGTCGGCGACAGCGACGTGCGCTCGCTCTTCGACGGGCGCTACGTCATCGATGAGTTCTCGCTGATCCTGAAGGCCCTGTTCCTGCTCACGGCATACGTCGTGGTGCTGATGAGCCAGACCGAGCTCGAGGAGGGCGGCTACTACCAGGGCGAGTTCTACGTCCTGCTGCTCTGCAGCGTGCTCGGCATGGTGATGATGACGTCGAGCCGCGACCTCGTGAGCATCTTCATCGCCCTCGAGCTGCTGTCGATCCCCGCCTACATGATGGCGGCCTGGCGCAAGCGCGACCCGAAGAGCAACGAGGCCGGCGTCAAGTACTACCTGCTGGGCGTGTTCGCCAGCGCCGTGCTGCTCTACGGCATGAGCCTGCTGTACGGCGCCACCGGTTCGACGTTGCTGACCGACATCGGCGCGTCGATCACCGACCGCGACCTCACCGGCCTCGAGGTCGTCGCCGTGGCGTTCGTCATCGCCGGGTTCGGGTTCAAGGTGTCGGCGGTGCCCTTCCACACGTGGGCGCCGGACACCTACGAGGGCGCACCGACGCCGGTCACCGCCTTCTTGTCGGTGGCGTCGAAGGCGGCCGGGTTCGTGGCCCTCATCCTCGTGATCTTCGTCGCCTTCCCCGAGGCCGACGACGTCTACGGCCCGCTGATCTGGGTGCTGTCGGCGTTGACGATGACCGTCGGCAACGTCATCGCCTTGCGGCAGACGAACATCGTGCGACTGCTGGCCTATTCGAGCGTCAGCCAAGGCGGCTTCATCCTCATGCCGTTGGCGTTCGTCGGCGAGGGCGGCGACACGAGCGCCGCCGCCCTGCAGGCCGTCGTCGTCTACCTCCTCATCTACGGCTTCACGAACCTGGGTGCGTTCGCGGTCGTCATCGCCGTGTCCCGCAAGACCCACAGCGGCGACATCAAGTCCTTCGGCGGTCTGATCTCCTACGCCCCCGGGCTGGCCGCGCTGATGACGTTGTTCCTCGCCTCGCTCGCCGGCATCCCGCCATTCGGCGGCTGGATCGCCAAGTTCAACTCGTTCAACGCGGTCCTCGACGCCGGCACCACCGCCGCCTACGTGCTGGCGGTCATCGCGGCGGTCAACACGGCGATCGCCGCCGCGTACTACCTGCGGGTGATGCGTGAGATGTGGATGAACGAGGCTCCTGACGGCGACAAGACGCCGATCGTGACGCCACCGCCGGTGATGGCCGCGCTGGCCATCACGGGTGCCGGCACACTCGTGCTGGGTGTCCTCCCGGGGCTCGTCATGCGCTTCGCCGACATCGGCGACCTCAGCGGCGCGCTGGGCCGGTGACCGTGGCGGCGGAGAACGCCGCCGGTCGCGCCGCCGGGTCGATCCGCGCCGCCATCGCCGAGCACGGCGGGGCGATCCCGTTCTCGTCGTTCATGCACCTCGCGCTCTACGGTCCGGCTGGCTTCTACACCGCTGCCGACGGCGGGCGGGCCGGCCGGCGAGGTGACTTCCTCACCTCTCCCGAGGTCGGCCCGCTGTTCGGCGCCGTCGTCGCCCGCCTCCTCGACACCGAGTGGGAGCTCCTCGGCCGCCCGGATCCGTTCACGTTCGTCGATGCGGGCGCCGGCCCCGGCACCCTGGCGCGTGCCGTGCTGGCGGCCCGGCCACGCTGCGCCGGCTCGCTGCGCTACGTCGCCGTCGAGATCAGCGACCGTCAGCGAGAGCGGCATCCGAGCGACGTCGAGTCGTCGCATCGGCTGCCGTCCCGACCGTTCGACGGCGTGGTGCTCGCCAACGAGCTGCTGGACAACCTGCCGTTCCGCCTCACCGTCCACGACGGCGGCTGGCGCGAGGTGTACGTCGTCGACGCCGGCGACGGCACGTTCGGCGAGATCCTGCCCGTCCCGCTCGATCCGGTGCCGCCGTGGCTGCCGACGCGGGCCGCGCACGGCGCCCGTGCCCCGATGCAGGACGCCGCCGGCGAGTGGCTGGCGGCGGCCCGTGCCCTGGTCCGGTCCGGCCGGGTCGTGGTCATCGACTACTGCCGGGCGCGGACCGCCGAGCTGGTCGGGCTCCCGTGGCGGTCGTGGCTCCGGACGTACCGCAGCCACGAACGCGGCGGCCCGTACCTCGCTGCACCGGGTGATCAGGACGTGACCGCCGACGTCGCCATCGACCAGCTGCCCGAACCGGCCGCAGTGAGGACGCAGGCTCACTACCTCCAGCGCCACGGCATCGACGACCTCCTGGCTGAGGGCGCCGCGGCCTGGACGGCCTCGGCATCACGGCCCGACCTGGCCGCGATGGCGATGCGCAGCCGGGCCAGGGAGGCCGACGCGCTGCTCGACCCGGCCGCGCTCGGCGGTTTCACGGTGCTGGAGTGGGCCGCCGGCTGAGTGAGCCGAGCGGGTCCTCGAGCGAGCGAACGAGGTCGCTCGGATGCCGAGGCAGGGATGCCCGCTCGGAGTAGGTTCGCTGACGAGGCGCGAGGAGGAAGATGGAGGAGGCCGGCGATACGTCCGGGACGCCCAGGGCGTCGGTGAGGTCGGACACGCCAGAGCCGCAGGGCAGCCAGGAAGAGCCGGAGGTCGGGCCGCAGGCGGACGTGTCGGATGGATCGTCGGGCGGCATCCTCGTCGCGATCGGCATCGTCCTGCTGGTGGTCCTGGTCGGTGTCATCGCGTGGACGGCGCGGGGGGACGACGCCCTGCAGACGTTGGAGCGCGCCGACGGCCGGTTCCCGTCAGCGGCGAGCGACCCGGCGGCGGCCACGACCCCGCCAGGGGAAGGTCCTGCGGCGACGGTCCCGGCGACGCCGCCGACCACCGCTGCGCCCACGGTCCCCGCCACACCGGCGCCGACGGTCCCGGCCACGCCGGCGCCGACGGCCGTCCCGACCACGCCGCCGTCGACGGCTCCCAGTACCGCGGCGCCGACCAGCACGGTGCCGGCTGCGCCGACGATCCGCGACGTCGTCCCGTCGGTCGCCGCGTTCGCCGAGCCGCTGACCACCCCGGACCTGGTCCGGGCCCAGATCGAGCGACTGCTCGCAGCACCGCACCACGACGTCGCGTCGGACAAGGGCGTGGCCGCGCTGTGCGCCGTCGTCGAGTTGACGGTGCCGATCGACGCCAAGGGCCGTTGGGAGCGCGACGGACGGCGGGTCGCCACGACGGCGCTCGAGCTGCGCAACCCGCCCGGTTTCGGCGAATGCGTCGGCAACGGCGGCGACGAGCTCGAGCGCGGGTCGTACCAGTACATCGCGACCGATGGCGACGGCGCCGAGTCGGCGGCGGCCGGGTTCGTCGTCGGAGCCGCGGTCCTGCAGCAGGTGTTCGTGAACGGCGGGCAGGAGGCGATCTGCTCGCTGCTGATCGCGCCCCGCACCAGCAGGTACTACGAGGCCTACTGTCCTCGCCGCGCCGATGACGGTCGGGGCCCAGACCACGCTCCTGATCGCCGACGTCCGCCAGGACGTGGAGGCGGTGTCGTGCAACCCCGGCTCGGTCGTGACGTCCTTCGACTTCGACCCCGAGCCCGGCACCCCCCACGTGATCGCCGGCTGAGCGCCGGCGAAGCCGGCCTGATCGGCGCCCCGGCGGGGGTCGGTACAGTCGATCGCATGACGGATGCGACCGGGGGCACCGGCACGAACGACTCGACCGACACGATCGCCGCGCTGCTCGCCGAGCACCGCACGTTCCCGCCGCAGGAGCGCATCACCCGGGAAGCGCTCGTCACCGGCACGTTCATGTACGACGAGGCGGCGCAGGACGACGAGGGCTTCTGGGCCCGCCAGGCCGCCGACCTCCTCGACTGGTCCGGCGACTGGCACACGATCTGCGAGTGGGACCTGCCGTACGCCAAGTGGTTCGTCGGCGGCACGCTCAACGTCGCCCACAACTGCCTCGACCGCCACGTCGCTGCCGGCCGGGGGGACAAGGTGGCGATCCACTTCGAGGGCGAGCCGGGCGACGGCCGAGCGATCACCTATGCCGAGCTCCTCGACGAGGTGCAGCGGTTCGCCAACGTCCTGAAGGGACTCGGCATCCAGGCTGGCGACCGGGTCAACATCTACCTGCCGATGATCCCCGAGGCGGCGGTGGCGATGCTGGCGTGCGCCCGGATCGGGGCCGCCCACAGCGTGGTGTTCGGCGGCTTCTCGAGCCAGGCACTGTCCGACCGCATCAACGACGCCGAGGCCAAGGTGCTGATCACCGCCGATGGCGGGTACCGGCGCGGCGAGGTGTTCCCGCTGAAGCCGGCCGCCGACGAAGCCGTGGCGTCGGCGCCGACCATCGAGCACGTCGTGGTCGTGCGCCGGGGCGGCAACGACGTGCCGATGCAGGCGGGTCGAGACGTCTGGTACCACGACGTCATCGCGGCCGCCGACCCGGAGTGCCCGGCCGAGCCGTTCGACAGCGAGCAGCTGCTGTTCCTCTTGTACACGTCGGGGACGACGGGCAAGCCGAAGGGCATCATGCACACGACGGGCGGGTACCTCACGCAGGTCGCGTTCACCCACAAGTACGTGTTCGACCTCCACGCCGAGACCGACGTCTACTGGTGCACGGCCGACGTCGGCTGGGTCACCGGCCACAGCTACATCGTGTACGGCCCATTGGCCAACGGCGCCACGATCGTGATGTACGAAGGCGTGCCCAACCACCCCGGGCCCGACCGCTTCTGGTCGATCGTCGAGAAGTACGGCGTCACGCTGTTCTACACCGCGCCGACGGCGATCCGGACCTTCATGAAGTGGGGTACCGAGGAGCCGGCCAAGCACGACCTGTCCAGCCTGCGGGTGATCGGCTCGGTCGGTGAGCCGATCAACCCCGAGGCCTGGATGTGGTACCACGAGGTCATCGGCGCCGGGCGCTGCCCGGTGGTCGACACGTGGTGGCAGACCGAGACGGGAGCGATCATGATCAGCCCCCTCCCGGGGGCGACGACGACGAAGCCCGGTTCGGCGACGTTCCCGTTGCCGGGGATCTCGGCGGAGGTCGTCGACGAGGCCGGCGAGACGGTCGAGAAGGGCGGTGGCTACCTCACGCTGACCCGGCCGTGGCCGTCGATGCTGCGTGGCATCTGGGGTGACCCCGAGCGCTACCAGGAGACGTACTGGAGCCGGTTCCCCGATCGCTACTTCGCCGGCGACGGCGCCAAGCTCGACGAGGACGGCTACCTGTGGCTGCTCGGACGGGTCGACGACGTGATGAACGTGTCGGGCCACCGCATCTCGACGACCGAGGTGGAATCGGCGCTCGTCTCGCACCCCGCGGTGGCCGAGGCGGCTGTCGTCGGCGCCCACGACGCCACGACCGGTCAGGCGATCATCGCCTACGTGACGCTGCGCGGCGGGTCCGACGTCGACGTGACGACGCTGCGCAACCACGTCGCCACCGAGATCGGCGCGATCGCCAAGCCGAAGACGATCTACATGACGCCCGAGCTGCCCAAGACCCGCAGCGGCAAGATCATGCGCCGCCTGCTGCGCGACGTCGCCGAGGGCCGCAACCTCGGCGACACCACGACGCTGGCCGACGCGTCCGTCGTCGACGAGATCCAGCGCAAGGCCGCCGAGACCCCACCCGAGGACTGACCCCGCCCCACCCTCGCTGGCCCGGCCGCTCCCGCCGTCGTGGGCGCGGTCAGGACACGTAGCGGCGGCGGCCCTCGCGGCCGCCGCCGAACAGCGAGGTGAGGTCGAGCAGGAAGCCGAACACGACGAAGAACCAGCCGATCGCGCTGACGCCGACGATCGGCGCGTACGCGAGCACGTAGAACAGCGTCGTGTACGGCAGGAAAAGCAGGCCGAGCAACGGCAGCGCGAGCCCGCCGTCGAAGGCGATGTCGACCCGGCTCGTGAAGATCCACGTGAGCACCAGTGCGACGCGCGGGAACGCCGAGCCGAGCAGGACGAGCAGGCAGCCGCAACCCATGACGTCGGTCTACTACTCGGCGGACCGGAAGAAGTCGTCCACGGCGCCGGCCGTCCCGTCGAACGCCTCCCAGTACACCATGTGGCCGCAGTCGATCCGCACGACGCGCAGGCCGTCGCCCGGCAGCGGGTGGCACGGTTCCCCCAGGGCCGCCACCACCGCGAGCGGTGGTGGCGGAAGCAGTACCGACCGTCGTCGCCCCGCACGAGGTGGGCGTCGATCTCGGTCGGGACCGCCGGGTGGATGACGTCGTCGCTCGCCGTGAGGCCGCGGTTGCGCGCGGGTGCGGTGGCCAACAACGCCAGGGCGATGTTGCCGCCGTCGGAGTGACCGACCACGTCGACGCCCGGCAGCGCCAGGGCATCGAGCGTGTCGACGACGTCGGTGACGTGCTGTGGGATCGACCACGGCCCGTCGTACGTGCAGGACGGCCATGGCGCGATCCTACGAACGGCCGTCGCCGTGGCCGGATCGAGCCGATAGACACACGCTGGTGACGCGACCGATCGAGCTCCGCAGCGACAACGCCGCCGGCGTCGCCCCCGAGATCCTCGCCGCGGTGTCGGCGGCCGACGACGGATCCGCGCTCGTGTACGGCGGTGACGACTGGACGGCCCGGCTACGTGATCGCGTCGCCGAGGTCTTCGAGCACCCGGACGTCGCCGTGTTCCCGGTCGTCAGCGGCACGGCGGCCAACGCCCTCGGACTGGCCGCCATGAGCCCGCCGTGGGGCGCGATCCTGTGCCACGACACGGCGCACATCCTCAACAGCGAGGGCGGGGCGACGTCGATGTTCGGCGCCGGTGCCGTGATGCGGGGACTCCCGGGGCCGCGCTCCAAGCTGGCGGTGGCTGCCGTCCGCGAGGCCCTCGACCTGACGTGGTGGGACGACCCCCACCACTCCCAGCCGGCCGTCCTCTCGCTCACGTGCCCGACCGATCACGGCACGTTGTACACGCCGGACGAGGTCGCCACACTCGCCGCCGCCGGTCGTGAGCGGTCGTTGCGAGTGCACATGGATGGCGCCCGCATCGCCAACGCCATCGACGCGGTCGGCTGCACTCCAGCCGAGTTGACGTGGCGCGCCGGGGTGGACGTCCTCACGCTCGGGGCGACGAAGAACGGGGCGCTCTCCACCGATGCCATCGTCTGCTTCGAACCGCGGGCCGCGGCCGAGCTCGTGTACCGCACGAAGCGGGCCGGCCACGTGGCGTCGAAGATGCGGTACCAGTCGGCGCAGCTCGACGCCTACCTGTCCGACCGCCTGTGGCTGCGCCTGGCGGCGACGGCCAACCGGGCGATGGCGATCATCGCCGCCGGGATCGCGGTGCTCGGCCTGGAGCTGCTCGAGGAGCCGGAGGTGAACATGGCGTTCGTCCGGCTGCCGGCCGGCGCCGGTGCCCGACTGACCGACGCCGGGCTGCTGTTCTACGAGATGAGCGACGCGGCCGGACAGCTCGCCAGGTTCGTCACCAGCTTCCAGACGACCGAGGACGACGCCCACGAGGTCGTCCGGCGCATCACTGCGGCACTCGCGTGACCGGATCGGTCGAACCGCTCGTCGCGCCCGATGGGACGGTGCTCGGCCGCGTCGAGCGGCTCGAGCCGGGCGAACGACCTCGTGTCGACGTCTTCCCTGCCGCCGACGCCGACGGCGATGTGGTCGCCGACACCGTGCTCGCCCGGTTCGGCGGCCATCGCGTCGGGGTCGTCGGCGCCCCGGCCGCGGTCGAGGCCCTCGTCGCCCGCCGTTCGATCGCCGGGCGGCGCCGCTTCGTGATGGACCGGGACCTGTCGACCCACCCGGCGGCCGACGCCACCACCGACGTGGTCCTCGAGCCCTTCGACCCGGCGCGGACCCGCGAGTACGGCGAGCTGTCGACGGCGGCGTACCCGCCCGGCCACCCGGACCACGGCCTCGCCGACGTCACGCCCGACGAGGCGACCGCGACGCTCGACCGGTTGGTCCGCGGCGAGCTCGTCGGGCCGTGGGCTCCGGCGGCCTCGTTCCACGCCGTCGGCGAGCACGGCGCAGTGGTCGGCGTCATCCTCGTGTCCGAGTTGGCGCCGAGCGCAGGCCACGGCGGAGGTCCGTGGATCAGTGACATCTTCGTCGATCCCTCGCACGCCGGCCGGGGCATCGGCCGCGCCCTGATCGAGCGGGCGGTCGGCGCGCTGGTCGGCCACGAGCGCCCGACGCTGGGCCTGGCGGTGACGGCGGGCAACCCGGCGCAGCGGCTCTACGCCAGCCTCGGCTTCGTGGTCAGCCAGGACGTCACCGTGGTCGACGTGCCCGATCACGCCGGTGGGGTGGTGAGCTCCTCGACGTAGGCCGCGAGCGAGCGGCGGTAGCGCGTCATGTGACCGGCGAGCGCCCCGAGCGCGGTGGCCACGGCCCGTCGCGCCTCGCCGGCGTCGACCAGGGCGAGCGCGAGGAACGCGGCGACGGCGTCGTCGAGCTCGTCGCTGGCCGCGTCGCGCTCGACGGTCAGCAGGGCGACGGCCTCCGGCGCCTGGCCGAGGTTGCGCAGCGAGCTGGCCAGCTGGATCACGGCTTGCCGGCGTCGGTCCTCACCCAGCCCGGCGTCGAGGGCGGCCCGGTAGAGCGCGATGGCCTCGTCGGGATGGCCGGTCGAGTCGAGCGCCGACCCCCGCTCGTAGAGCGCCTCGGCGACGCCCTCACCGCGCGGGAGCTCGGCGCACAGCGCGTCCATCGCGGCGACGAAGGACGCGTCGTCGTGATCGTCGGCGCCCGCCCAGAGCGCCTCGACCCGCCGCTCCCAAGCCGGGTCGGCCACTAGTTGCGGAAGTTCTCGAACTGGATCGGGATGCCGAGGTCGGCGGCCTTGATCGCCGCCATCACGGCCTGCAGGTCGTCGCGCTTCTTGCTCGTCACCCGCACCATCTCGCCCTGCGTCTGGCTCGACACCCCCTTCGGGGCCTGCTCCTTGATCAGCTTGTTGATCTCACGGGCCTTGTCCGACGAGATGCCCACCTTGATGGTGGCGACCTGCCGCACCGTGTTCTGGGTGGCCTCCTCGACGTCGCCGTACTCGAGGCCCTTCAGGGACACGCTGCGCTTGACCAGCTTCTCCTCGAGCACCTGGCGCAGGGCGGTGAGGCGGTCCTCGCTGACCGAGCGCAACGTCAGGGCGAGCTCGTTCTGCTCGATCGAGGAGTTGGTGTTCTTGAAGTCGAAGCGGGTGCCGATCTCGCGCTGGGCCTGATCCACGGCGTTGCGGACCTCCTGACGGTCGACCTCGGACACCACATCGAAGCTGGCCATGCGGAGGGAGGGTACCTGGGCGGTACGATCCTGGGCCGTCCTCGCCGGTCCCGGCGGCGGCGCGACAACTGAGGGTCGGTGCCCGAGCGGCCAAAGGGAGCAGACTGTAAATCTGCCGGCATCGCCTACGGAGGTTCGAATCCTCCCCGGCCCACGCACGTCATCCGGTCAGCCGCCCGGCGCCGCCGCGACCTCCTGGGGCGTGACGTTGCGGACGTGCAGCTCGTCGACGGCCAGTGTCAACGGGTCCGACCACCAGACGTACGGGGACAGCCACTCGCTGTAGCCCGAGATGGTCAGCAGCACGTCGTAGGTGATCCGGGCGCGGACGGTGACGGTGCCGCGGGTCTGGGGCACCCACGTGCAGTCCTGCCCGAGCTGGCCGAGCTCGTAGTAGCGGGGGAGGTCGTCGGGTGCGGCGGGGATCGCGTCGGACCGGGCCGTCGACTCGGCCGGCGCGCAGGGGATCGTGCCCCCGCCGGGACCCACGACGTCGAACGCCAGCGACCGCGGGAACAGGCCGAGCTGGGAGTACCAGCCCATGTACTGGTCCACGGCGGTGAAGTACGGGCGCCACGCTGCGGCGTCGATCTGCAGCCAGGTCGGCATGTTGACGACGAGGCCGCCGTACGTCGCGACCTCCGGTGGTGCGATCACCCGGAAGGGCGGGAGCTGGACCATGCCCCAGAGCACACCGAGACGGGTCAGCGGGTTCCAGAACGGATCCAGCATCGACACCTCGCTGTAGCGCAGCAGGACCTCGGCGGCGCCGTGCGCCCCGGGCGGCCGTCCGCAGCTGACCGCGAACCGGCGCATCCCCGCCGCCAGCGGGAACGTCCGGGCGTGGTACAGCGCGCCGAACCTGGCCGGCGAGCTCATGTCCACCACGCGGCCGTTGATCGCACCGAGGTCGACATCGGCATCGTCCACGACGCCCTGGTTCTCCGGCGTCCACCCGCCGACGACGTCGACCTCCCGCCAGATCCACTCGTACGACAGGACGGACTCGTCCACGGTGACGGTCGCCGGCCACGCCGCCGTCGAGGGCGGCGGCAGCGACGACGCGGGGTCGGTGGCCGCCGGCGGTGGCGGCGGCTCGGGATTCGGGACCTCCACGCGACGGGTGAACGTGCCGCACGGCGTCGGCCCACCGCCGGAGCGCTCACCCGACGTCACGATCGCCGAATCACCCCGGATCCCCGTCCTGGTGACCAGCCGCCCGTCGTCGAAGTGCTCCACCGTGGTCGAGGCCCCCCCGACCCCGCTCGTCTCGGTAGCGGGCGGAGGCCTCGTAGGTCCGTCGCGCTGGGCGTGGCCGCGACGTGAAGCTGTGACGACGGCCACGATGACGAAGACCGCCAGATGAACACCGCCCTCATGGCACGCCTGCGGCGTCGATCTGGCTAGTCGTCGACCAGCCATCGACCGTCACTGAGGACGAATGTCGTACGCGGAGGCCACCTCGACGACGCGTCCCGGCCCGCCGGCCAGATCGCGTCGGGTGGCACAAGCTCGCCCTGTGTCGACCTTGATCCAGTAGTGACCGGCGATCTCGCAGTCGAATACGACGGCGGTGTCGGTTACTGGGCCGACCACGTAGGGCCGGAACGTCACGCCTTGCGAGACGTCCAGGACCTCCCCGCGGTCGAGCCGTCCCGGGCGCTTGCTGGATTGCGGCGATCGACTCGGGCGTGACCGGCGGCCGCCGAAGTAGCTCAGGATGCATCCGGGTTCATGAGGCCACGTCGAGGAGACTACGGGTGTGACCTGAGGTCGACTGAGGTACGCCTCGAGCACGGGGAGGTGCTCGGGGAGGACCGGGCGGTTGTTCCGCGGGTCGGTGGGGTCCTGCTGGGCCGGGGTCAGGAGGTCGGCGGGCACCTCGGGTACGAGCGTGGTCACGGGCGGGAGGGCGAGCGTCGTCGACGTCGTCGTCGGCAGCTCGATGGACGGGACCGGGTTGAGGGTGGTCGACGTCGTGGTGCTCGTCGGCGCCGGCGCGGTCGTCCCCGTCGGCTGCGCGCCCTCGCTGGTCGCCGTCGACAACCCGCCCGGAACGGTCGGCGGATCGGCCGACGGCTCGTCGTCGTCGCAGCCGGCCAGCGCGGTGACCAGGAGCGCGGTGGCGATCACGGTGGCTGTTCCCCGGCCGCCTCGCACGTGCGTACCGTACCGAACATCGATGTCGTCGGGCATCCGAGCCTCCCTGCCGCTGTCGCGGCGCTGCACCAGCTGGAGGAGGGACTTGGCGGCGCCCCACGAGCCCGACATCCCGGATCCTATCCGAGCCTGCCGCTCCCGGTCACTGCCTGGGGATCCGGAACAAGCGCACGGCGCCGGCTCAGAGGAGGCACTGCATGACGGCGACATCGAGCCAGCGGTTGAACTTGCGACCGACCTCCCGTTCGATGCCGACGAGCTCGAAGCCGCAGCGGGCGTGGAGGGCCCGTGAGGCCGTGCCGCCGGCCTCGATGCGGGCCATCACGGCGTGGAACCCCGATCCCCGCGCCACGTCGACGACGTGGGTGAGGAGCAGGCGGCCGATGCCCTGCCCGTTGCGGTCCCGGTCGACGTAGACCGAGTCCTCCACCGTCGTGTTGTACGCCGGGCGGGCCTTGTAGGGCGACAACGAGGCGAACCCGAGCACGACGTCGTCGGGGTCGACGGCGACGATCGCCGAGAACGCCCCGGAACGGGCGGCCAGCCAGGCCTCCTGGTCGGCCAGCGTCCGGGGGACCAGGTCGAACGTGCTGGTGGCGGTGTCGACCTCGACGTTGTAGATCCGGCGGATGGCCTCGGCGTCGGAGCGCGTCGCCAGGCGGATGGTCACGTCGGCCACGAGCGGCGAGGGTACCGGCCACCCGACGGCGCTGACCTGAGGTTTCGCGGCGGGTGCTCGCCGGCCGGCCCGTAGTGCTTCCGGGGCGCCGCCGCTATGCTCGTGCGTCGGTTCGTGGCTGGTCCGCGCGCCGCAAGCGCCCTCTTAGCTCAGTCGGCAGAGCACAGCCATGGTAAGGCTGGTGTCGTGGGTTCGATTCCCACAGAGGGCTCGACCATGCGTCGGAGCCACCTCCCGGCGTAGGGCGACGAGAGAAGGCGTCACGTCTGGCGGCGTAGCTCAGTTGGTCAGAGCATCCGGCTCATAATCGGAAGGTCATCGGTTCGATCCCGATCGCCGCTACCAGATCCCACCAGCAACCTCACTCCGAGACAAGAAGGCACACGAGAGTCATGAGCAAGGCGAAGTTCGAGCGTACGAAGCCGCATGTGAACATCGGGACGATGGGTCACATCGATCATGGGAAGACGACGTTGACCGCGGCGATCTCGAAGACGTTGGCTGATCGTGGGTTGGCGGAGTACACGCCGTTTGATTCGATCGACAAGGCGCCTGAGGAGAAGGCGCGGGGGATCACGATCTCGATCGCGCACATCGAGTACGAGACGGACAAGCGGCACTACGCGCATGTGGACATGCCGGGTCATGCCGACTACATCAAGAACATGATCACTGGTGCGGCGCAGGTCGATGGGGCGATCTTGGTGGTGGCGGCGACGGATGGTCCGATGCCTCAGACCCGTGAGCATGTGTTGTTGGCCCGTCAGGTTGGGGTTCCGTCGATCATCGTGGCGCTCAACAAGGCCGACATGGTGGACGACGAGGAGTTGTTGGACTTGGTCGAGCTCGAGGTCCGGGAGTTGTTGACGGAGTATGAGTTCCCGGGTGATGATGCGCCGGTGGTGCGGGTGTCGGCGTTGAAGGCGTTGGAGGGTGATGAGATTGGCAGGCCAAGGTCTTGGAGTTGATGGCGGCGGCGGATGATTTCATCCCGGAGCCCGTCCGGGAGCTGGACAAGCCGTTCTTGATGCCGATCGAGGATGTGTTCACGATCACGGGTCGGGGCACGGTGGTGACGGGCAAGGTCGAGCAGGGTGTGGTGCACACCGGGGATGAGATCGAGATCGTCGGGTTGCGGGACACGCAGAAGACGACGTGCACGGGTGTGGAGATGTTCCGCAAGTTGCTCGATCAGGGTCAGGCCGGTGACAACATCGGTGCGTTGCTGCGGGGGACGAAGAAGGAGGATGTGGAGCGGGGGCAGGTGTTGTGCAAGCCGGGCAGCATCACGCCGCACACGAACTTCGAGGGGCAGGTGTACGTGTTGACGCAGTCCGAGGGTGGGCGGCACAAGCCGTTCTTCAACAACTACCGGCCGCAGTTCTTCTTCCGGACGACGGATGTGACGGGCACGATCGAGCTCCCGGAGGGGACGGAGATGGTGATGCCGGGTGACAACGTGGCGATGATGGTGGAGTTGGGGAAGCCGATCGCGATGGATGAGGGGTTGCGCTTCGCCATCCGTGAGGGTGGTCGTACCGTCGGCGCCGGCCGCGTCATCAAGATCCTCAAGTGACCGCCGCCTGACGGTCACCCCGAGATCCCGAGCCAGAACGAAGCGAGAAGCAGATGGCCAAGTCCGAGAAGCGCGTGAAGATCACGCTCGAGTGCACCGAGTGCAAGCACCGGAACTACATCACGATGAAGTCGAAGATCAACGACCGTGAGCGCCTCGAGATGAAGAAGTACTGCAACCACGAACGGCGTCACACGGTCCACAAGGAGACCCGCTGACGACGGAGGGCCTGGCCGCAGCCGACGTCCGCAAGGCCGCTGGTAGCCTGGCCATCCCGATCCGAGGGCAGTAGCTCAGCTGGTAGAGCATCGGTCTCCAAAACCGACGGTCGGGGGTTCGAGTCCCTCCTGCCCTGCCCCTCACGAACGACCGGACCACGCACGATGTCACTGGACGACCTGAACCGCGAGCAGAAACGGCACCTCCGCCGTACCGGCGCGATCGACGAGAAGGGCGCACCGACGCGGAGCCGCCCGCAGCCGACGGCCAAGAAGGAGCGGGTCGGCCCGGCGCAGTACCTCCGTGAGGTCCGCGACGAGATGCGCAAGGTCGGGTGGCCGAAGCGCGACGAGGTCGTCCGCTACTCCATCGTGGTCGTGATCACGGTGATCGTGTACACCGCGCTCGTCGGTGGCTTCGACTACCTGTTCGGGCTCTTCTCGGAGTGGCTGTACGGATGAGTGACGAGAACGAGGACGAGATGAGCAGCCCCACCGACCTGGACGACACCGAGCTGGACGACACCGCCCCGACCGGCATCGACGACGCCGTGCGCGACGAGATCCGCGACGACGTCGAGCTCGGCGCGCTCGAGGCCGAGGACGAGATCGAGTCCGTCGAGGTCGCCGAGGAGGTCGTCGCGGTCGACGTCGTCGAGGACGAGGCCCCGGAGCCGCCGCTCGAGGACGTCGACGGGGCCACCGATGCCCTCGAGGTCGCGGAGGGCGTCGAGGACGCCGAGGCTCCGGCCGAGGACCCGGACGCCGAGACGATCGAGGGCGACGACCCGTGGACCCGACCGGGCGAGTGGTACGTCGTGCACACCCAGTCGGGCTACGAGAAGAAGGTCACCGCCAACCTGCATGCTCGGATCCAGAGCATGAACATGGAGGACGAGATCTTCGAGGTCGTGATCCCCATGGAAGAGGTCGTCGAGTTCAAGGGCGGTCGCAAGCAGATCGTCCAGCGCAAGGTCTTCCCGGGCTACCTGCTCGTCCGCTGCCGCATGGGTGACGAGTCCTGGTACTGCATCCGCAACACGCCGGGCGTCACCGGGTTCGTCGGCCAGAGCCGCCAGGGTCAGAAGCCCACCCCGCTCTCCCGTCGCGAGGTGCGCACGTTCCTCGCCGCCAAGGGCGACGGCGCCGAGCAGACGTCACGTGCCAAGCCCCGCCTCGAGTACGAGGTGGGCGAGAGCGTCCGGGTCAAGGAAGGCCCGTTCGCCGACTTCTCCGGTGAGATCGCCGAGATCAACGCCGACCACATGAAACTCAAGGTCCTGGTCAACATCTTCGGGCGCGAGACGCTCGTCGAGATGGACTTCAGCCAGGTCGCCAAGCTCTAAGCGAAGAAAGAACCCAGACCAATGGCGAAGAAGAAAGTCGCGGCGATCGTCAAGATCCAGATCCCGGCCGGCAAGGCCAGCCCGGCGCCGCCCGTCGGCACCGCGCTCGGCCCGCACGGCGTGGCGATCATGGATTTCGTGAAGGCCTACAACGCGGCCACCGAGTCGCAGGTCGGCACGATCGTGCCGGTCGAGATCACCGTGTTCGAGGACCGCACGTTCAGCTTCGTGCTCAAGACCCCGCCGACGCCGGTCCTGCTGCGCCAGAAGGCAGGCCTCGAGAAGGCGTCGTCGGAGCCGGGCAAGGCCAAGGCCGGCAAGGTGACCGAGGCCGACGTCGCCGAGATCGCCCAGATCAAGATGCCCGACCTCAACGCCTACGACCTCGAGGGCGCCATGCAGCAGGTGCGCGGCACCGCCCGCTCGATGGGGATCGACGTCGTCGATCGCTGCGCTCGGCCGCTCGCTCGCAGCCGACCGCACCACGACAACCGCATCGAACAGGCCCGGCCCGGGACGACCTCGCCCGGGGGGCCACGAACCCACAGAGGGAGACAGCAATGTCCGGCAAGAAGCTCACCGACGCCCTGAAGTCCTACGACCGGGACCACTTCTACAGCCCGTCCGAAGCGCTCGACATCGTGAAGAACGGCGCCAAGGCGACGTTCGACGAGAGCGTGGACGTGTCGGTCCGCCTGGGCGTCGACCCCCGCAAGGCCGACCAGATGGTGCGGGGCACCGTCGCCCTGCCGTCGGGGACGGGCAAGGACGTGCGCGTCGCCGTGTTCGCCACCGGTGACGCCGCCGCCGAGGCCCGCGAAGCCGGCGCCGACATCGTCGGTGCCGACGATCTCGCCGCCCAGGTCGAGGCGGGCAAGTTCGACTTCGACGTCGCCATCGCGACGCCCGACATGATGCCCCTCGTCGGACGTCTCGGTCGGGCCCTCGGCCCCCGTGGGCTGATGCCGAACCCCAAGACCGGCACCGTGACGAACGACGTCGGTCGAGCGGTCTCGGAGTTCAAGGGCGGCAAGGTCGAGTACCGCACCGATCGCTACGGCAACGTGCACGTACCGCTGGGCAAGGTCAGCTTCGACTCGGTGGCGCTCGAGACGAACTTCCGTGCCGTGCTCGATGAACTGCAGCGGGCCAAGCCGGCTGCAGCCAAGGGCCGCTACCTGCGCAAGATCACCGTCTCGTCGACGATGGGTCCCGGCGTGCGCGTCGACACCGGCCGCCTCCGCCCCGACACGAACTGACGCCAGCCCTTGCCCTGACCTCCTCGCCGCGCTCCAATGGCGGCGAGGGAGATGGCGACCTACGTCTACGACGACTACCGCGTCGCGTTCGCGCCGCGTCCTGACGGCACCTACGACGTGCGCGCCGTGGGCGCCGACGGCGTCGCCCGCGTCGGTTCGTTCCGACTGCCGGTCACCGACACCGATCTGGAGCGGGCCGTGCTCGGCGTGGCCCACGGCGCGACCGGCGCCGCGACCGCCGGGACCCGCGACATCGGTGGCGGCGGCCCTCCCGGACTCGACGCGGAAGCGCTCGGTGGCGCGCTCGCCGAAGCCCTGTTGACCGGCGACGTCGGTAGCGGCTACGACACGGCCCGGCGACGCGCCGGCGACGCGGGTCGGGGCCTGCGGCTGACGCTGTCCCTCGGGGCCGCGCCGCGCCTGCTCAGCGTGCCCTGGGAGCTGCTGTACCGGCGGCCCCGGTTCCTCGCCAACCAGCGCCACACGCCGGTCGTGCGCCACCTCGAGACGCCACCGGCGCCGCAGCCGCCGGCGGTCGACGGGCCGGTCCGGATGCTCGGCGTCGTCGCCAGCCCGGCCGACACCCCGCCGCTCGACGTGGCCGCCGAGCGGGCCCGCGTCGAGCAGCGCGGTCGCCAAGGTCGCCGCCCTCGGACGGATCGCCCTCGACTGGCTCGAGCCGGCGACGCCCAGGGGGCTCCGCGAGGCGCTGCGTGACGGCAGCTACCACGTGCTGCACTTCGTCGGCCACGGTGACTTCACCGCCGACGGCGACGGTGTCCTGTACCTCGAGGACGCCGAGCGTGGTCACGCGGCGGTCGACAGCACCGAGCTGGCCAACCTCCTCGCCGACCAGACGTCGCTGCGCCTCGTCGTCCTCAACTCCTGCGAGGGTGCCCGCACCACGCTGACGGATCCGTTCGCCGGCGTCGCCACGACGTTGGTGCAGCTCGGCGTGCCGGCCGTGGTGGCGATGCAGTTCGAGATCAGCGACGCCGCGGCGATCCTCTTCGCCGAGGAGCTCTACACCAACCTGATCGGTCGCCAGGATCCCATCGACGCCGCGGTGGCCGAGGCCCGCAAGGCCATCTACATCGAGCTCGGCACCGTGGAGTGGGCGACGCCCGTGCTGTTCATGGGCGACACCGACGTCACGCTGTTCCGGTTCGCCGCGATGGCGGCGCCGCTGCCACCACCGCCGCCGGCCGATGTCGCTCCGCCGCCGGCGCCGGCCGCGCCGAGCCCCCGCCCGCCCGTCGCCCCGGACCGACGCACGCGGCGCCGTCCGGCCGGGCGGGCCCTCGTCGGGTTGGCCGCCCTCGTCGTCGCCGGGCTCGTCGTCTTCGCGCTGGTCCGCCGGGGCGACGACGACGGTGGCGCCGGCGCCGACTCGACGACATCGACGGCGGCTCGATCGCCCGAGTCCACCGGGCCACCCGGCCCGACGAGCACGGGTGCCGCGGCGGCGGCGGTCACACCCGTCGCTGCCCAACGGTTCACGGGGGAGATCACTGCCGCGGACGAGTCGGTGCCGTACCCCGTCGACCTCGCCGCCGGCCAGTTGGTCTACGTCGACGGTGCCAGCGAGTGCGGGGCGCAGGTCGCGTACAAGCTGGTGTCGCCGTCGGGCGTCCAGGCCGGCGGCCTCCCATACGTGTGCACCGATCTCGGGCGGGTCCGGATCGGCGAGACGGGTCGCTGGACGCTGGTCGTCGAGTCCTACGGCGGCGGGACCGGTGCCTACGACGTCGGCGTGGCGCCGATCCCGGCCGACGTCGTGGAGGACGTGGTGATGGGCCAGCAGCTCGCCGGCGAGGTCACGCAGCCGGGTGAGCACCACCTCTACCGGTTCAGCGCCGGTGCCGCTGAGGTGGTCTACGTCGATGCCGGCGGGGCGTGCAACAGCGTGGCGTACCAGATCCTCCCGCCCGGCGGTGGGGCGCCGCTCGCCGGGCTCCCGTACGCCTGCGGTGACACCGACCGGACCGTCCTCCCGGCGACCGGCGAGTACACGGTGTCGGTCGAGAGCTACCAGGGCGGCATCGGCGCCTACGACCTGACCTTGCTGGCGGTGCCGGCCGATGTGTCGACGCCGATCGAACGAGGCGACCCGGTGCAGGGCGAGATCACGTCGCCAGGCCAGCGGATGCGGTACCCGTTCACGGCCGCCGCCAACGACGTCGTGGCCGTCGACGCCCGCGGGCCCTGCGGGGCCTCGGTCGCCTACTTCGTCGAGTCGCCGTCGGGGCTCCAGGTCGGCGGGCTGCCGTACGTGTGCAACGACCTGGAACCGCAGGTGCTGGCCGAGACGGGCACGTTCGCACTGGTCGTCGAGAGCTACGCCGGAGGCGTCGGGGCGTACGACCTGCTGCTGCACCCGGTCTCGTGACCGGGCGCGACGGCGATCAGGATGCGCCGAGGTCGGCCAGCACGGCCATCGCCGCGAACGAGGTGGCACGGTGAGCCGAGCGAGTCCTCGAGCGAGCGAACGAGGTGGCACGGTGAGCCGAGCGAGTCCTCGAGCGAGCGAACGAGGTGGCACGTCGGCTCAGGCGTGGAGGTCACGGGCGAAGCGCTCCAGGTTCGCCGCCGCGACCTCCACGTCGTCAGGGCCGTGCTGGACCGACAGCGTCCACTGCTCCATCTTCCCCCAGGGCGGGAGGAAGACGCCGCCGTTGTGCTGGTACAGCCAGTGGGCGTGGCCGTAGCGGGCGTCGTAGCGGCAGAAGTCGCGGTAGTCACGGATCCGGACCGGCGAGAACACGACGGCCCCCTTGGCTCCGTAAGCGCTGACGTAGCCACGGATGTGGTGGCGGCCGAGCGTGTGGTGGACCCGCTCGACGAACGCCTCCCGAAGCCCGTCGAAGTGCCGGTAGGCGGAAGGGGTCAGGACCTCGAGGAGCATGGCCTTGGCCGTCGCCATCGTCAGCGGGTTGCCGTTGAACGTGCCGACTTGCTCATAGGTGCCGTCGGCGATGACCTCCATCACGTCGGCCGTGCCGCCGACGGCGCCGCACGGCACGCCGCCGCCGAGCGCCTTGGCGAGGCAGACGATGTCGGGCACGACGCCGAAGCGCTCCGTCGCACCCCCTGGTGCGATCGTCAGCCCGGTCTTGACCTCGTCGTAGGTCAGCAGGGCGCCGTGGGTGTGGAGCAGCGCCGCCAACGAGTCGAGGTAGCCGGGCGGTGGGGCAACGACACCGATGTTCATCATCACCGGCTCGACGATCATGCCGGCGACCTCGCCCGGGTGCTCGAGCAGGACGCGGCGGACGGCGTCGAGGCGGCCGAACGGGACGACGTGGGTGTGGACGTCGAGCCCGGCGGCGACGGCTCCGTGCTCGGCCACGGTGTGGGGTCGGTCGGCCGGCCCGGCGTCGGCGAGGTCGGGGAACACCGAGAACTGCACGGCGTCGTGGTGGCCGTGGTAGCTGCCCTCCACCTTGATGACGTCGCGACGGCCCGTCGCCGCCCGCATGAGGTGGAGCGCCGCCATCGTCGACTCGGTGCCGGAGTTCGTGAAGCGCCACAGCGGCAATCCGAATCGACGGCTCAGCTCGGCGGCCACCGGGATGACGTCGGGCACCGGTTGGGCGAAGTGGGTGCCGGCGGCGACGCGGGCGGTCACGGCGGCGACGATCGCCGGGTGCCCGTGGCCGGCGACGGTCGTGCCGAAGCCGCCGTGCAGGTCGACGTACTCGTTGCCGTCGACGTCCCAGACGCGTGAACCGGCACCCGCGCTCGACGAACACCGGGCACGGCGGTGCGTCCTGCCATGACGACGCCACGCCGCCGGGCAGGTGGGCCGCTCGCCTCGACGTGCAGCTCGTGCGATCGCCGGGTCCGGTCGATCAGCGCCGCCTCCTGGATGTCGATCATGTGGTCGAGACGGTCCAGCTCCGCAGCCGGGCTGACCATGGACATGTGAGATCACTCCTTACTGACGCGTCAGTCAGGAATGTGACCGTACCACATCCGCTCCGTCCGGGCCCGCCGTTCTCGGACGGGGAGGCGTCAGGTCGTCACGATGGCGGTCAGGACGGACGGGTCGGTCAGGTAGACCTCGTGCTCGGCGTCGACCTCGACCGGCGGGCGGCCCAGCCACTGCGACAGCTGGTCGACGGCAGGGCCCACGATCTCGTTGGGTGCCGAGCCGACCCCGATCGTGGCGTCGAGGCCGGCCACGTCGTCGCTCGTGAGGCGTGCCAGCGCGATCTGCGGCTCGTCGCGGATCATCGGTTCGGCGTTGGCGCGGGCGGCGGCGAACGCCGGGTCGTCGGGGGCGACCGGGAAGCCGAGGATGGCCGACAGCAGAATGGCCTGGGCGCCGGCGAAGTCGCCCGGGTGGGCGGCCAGGTGCTCGTCGACCGGCGCCATGATCGCCGCCGCCGGCGGCCTCACCGCCCGGAAGGATGCCGGCCGCCGGTGGCTCCCAAGCGACGACGCGCCCGACCGCGGCAGGGTGGCGGGCGGCCAGCTCGAGCGCGATCACACCGCCCGAGCTCACCCCGACGACCGTGGCCGGCGCCATGTCGAGGGCGTCGAGCAGGGCCGCCGCGTCGTCGGCGTGCTGGCCGGCACCGCCGCCCGGCCAGGCGTCGCGCCCGGACCGACCGGTGCCCCGCCGGTCGTAGGTGACGACGTCGAAGCCGGCCGCGGCGAGGTCGTCGGCCTGGGCGGCGAGCATCGATGCGTCCTCACCGCCACCGTGGATCAGCAGCAGCGGCGCGCCGCGGCCGCGGCGCTCGACGTGGAACGTCGTTCCGGCGGCGGTCGTGTCGGTCGTCACGATGGTGTCTCCGGGGGTCGCGGTGCGGTCGCCGTCGCATGCCGTGACGACGCCGACGGCGCCGAGCACGACGACGGCGAGGGCGCGTCGGGTCAGGGGGGTTGTCATGGGGTCTCCTCGACGTGGATCGGCCGGACCCGCTACGTTGGGCGCCGATTTCGATTGAGTCGGGCAATATTGGTCAGAGTGAGACTTAAACAGAATGACGAAGGAAGAGCAAGGGCGGCGAGTCCGTGCCTACGACTCCACCGGGCGCCAGGCGCGGGCGGCGGAGGGCCGTCGGCGGATCGTGTCCGCGGCCACCGAGCGCTTCGTCAGCGACGGCTACACGGCGACCACCGTCGCCGGGATCGCCGGCGCCGCCGGCGTGTCGACGCCGACCGTCTATGCCGCGTTCGGCACGAAGGCGTCGATCCTGAAGGCGTGCATCGACGTGGCGCTCGCCGGTGACGACGCCGACGTCGCCGTCGTCGACCGCCCGCTGTCGCAGTGGGTCTACGACACCGCCGACCCCGCGAGGTGCTCGGACGGTACGCCGTGATGATGGGCGAGCTGGCCGTGCGGGCGGCGCCGGTCTACGACGTGCTCGTGCGGGCCGCCGACGCCGAGTCGGAGCTCGGCGAGCTGCTGGCCGACCTCGAGCGCCAGCGCTTGCGGGCGTCGACGATCGTCGCCGAGGCGGTGGCCGAGCGGGGCGGGCTCCCGCAGGGCCGCTCGGTCGAGGAGGCCCGCGACGTCGTGTGGGTCTGCAACGCGCCCGAGCTGTACGTGACGCTCACCCGCAAGCGGCGGTGGTCGACCCGGCGCTACGTCGAGTGGTCCCGCAACACGCTGCTGCAGCTGCTCGTCGCGCCGCCGTCACCCGGCGACGTACCGAGACGCTGATCAGTCGCGCGACCAGCGCCGGCCAGGTAGGCGCGGGCGACGAGCCGAGTGAACTGGGCGACGCCGCTCGCCCACACCGGGAGCCGCCGAGTCCGCTCGCTACGCTGCACCCCGGTGTCAGCGCCGACCCGCACCCGCATCGCCCCCGATCAGCGCCGCCAGCAGATCGTCGAGGCGGCCCATGCCGTGACGCTGGCCAAGGGGCTCCACGACCTGCGGGTGCTCGACGTCGCCGAGGCGCTCGACGTCAGCAGCGGGCTGATCCACTACCACTTCGCCACCAGGGACGACTTGATCGAGGCGATGCTCGACGCGATTGCCGATCGCGAGATCGCCGGCATCCGGCGCTCGCTCGAACGGCTCACGACACCCGAGGAGCGACTGGCCCGGGTCATCGACCTGTACCTGCCGTCGTCGCGGCGCGACGCGTCCTGGCTGCTGTGGATCGACGTGTGGGGCGAGGCCCTGCGCGACGCCAACCTTCGCCGCATCTCCGAGGAGCTGGACAACGCCTGGGTGGCGCTCGTCGCCGAGGTCATCGCCGGAGGCGTGGCGTCGGGATCGTTCCGCTGCGAGGACGCCGTGGCGTCCGCGTGGCGCCTGTGTGCCCTGCTCGACGGCCTCGGACTGCAGGTCGTGCTCCACCACGGCACGATGACGCGGGCCCAGATGCACAAGCACGTCCACGCCGCCGCCGCCCTCGAGCTGGGCTACGACCTCCCGGCCTGAGCGGCGGCGGCGATCTCGGCGGCCGGATCGGGCTCCGGCGCCGCTACCCTTGCCGGGTCCGAATCCAGACGGTTGCTCGCCGTAGACCGTCGGTCCACCCGTCCGGGTGGGTAATGGGGCCCCGGCCCCGCCGACCGAGGTGCACGCCCCACGCAGGTCTCCTGGGTGGTGCTCGCTCCAACAGCGAGACACCACGAGACCATGTGAGAGGAGGTGTGCATCGAGATGGACAACCCACGTTCTGAGAAGGTCGCCATCGTCGACGAGATCACGTCGAAGCTGAGCGACTCGAAGGCGGTCTTCGTCACGGAGTACCGCGGGATGAAGGTCGGGGCGCTCGCCACGCTGCGTGGCGCGCTGCGCGCAGACCGGCGCCGAGCACAAGGTGTACAAGAACACCCTGGCCCGGTTCGCGGCCGAGAAGGCCGGGCTCGACGGGCTCAAGGAGCTCCTCGTCGGCCCGACCGCGCTGACGTTCGTCGGCGAGGACTCGGTCGGCGCCGCCAAGGCGCTGCGCGACACGGCCCGCACGAACCCGCTGCTCGTGGTGAAGGGTGGCGCCCTCGGCACGAACGTGCTGAGCGCCGCCGACATCACCGCACTGGCCGAGCTGCCCTCCCGCGAGGAGCTGCTGGCCCGCTTCGCCGGGGCCCTCCAGGCCCCGCTCGTCAAGACGGCCGGGCTGCTGCAGGCCCTGCCCCGCAACCTCGCCTACGGCCTGTCAGCACTCATCGAGAAGCAGTCGGCCGACGCCGCCTGATCCCCACCCATTCGGAAGGAAACAACAAGAACATGGCTACCAAGGAAGACATCCTCGAGTCGATCGGTGCGCTCACCGTCCTCGAGCTGAAGGACCTGCTCGACGCGTTCGAGGAGAAGTTCGGCGTGACCGCCGCCGCCCCGGTGGCGGTTGCCGCGGCCGCCCCCGCCGGTGGCGGCACGGCCGCGCCCGCCGAGGAGGAGAAGGACGAGTTCGACGTCGTCCTCACCGGCGCCGGCGCCCAGAAGATCCAGGTCATCAAGGCGGTGCGCGAGCTGACCAGCCTGGGCCTCAAGGAGGCCAAGGACCTCGTCGACGGCGCCCCGAAGCCGGTCCTCGAGAAGGCCAACAAGGACGCCGCCGAGGCGGCCAAGGCCAAGCTCGAGGAGGCCGGCGCCTCCGTCGAGGTGAAGTGACGCACGATCACCCACCGCTGACCGAGCCACCTCGCTCGGTCGCTCGCGACGTCCGGACGGAGCCCCGGTGCCATCGCGCGGCTCCGCGGGGCCTCCGCGTCCTGCGATCCGGGCGGCTCGACGGGTCAAGTGCTTGCACCACACGACGATCCTTGACACTGGAGGGGTCGTTCTTTACGTTGTGTCCCAACCGAGTCCCGGCCCGGCCGCCTGCCGACGTTGGCGCCGACTGGCTGGTTGATTTCGTGCGCCCCTGGCCGTTAGGATCGCACGTTGCCGTGCGTCTGTTGTCCTGCTCCCCTTCGGAGGTCCTGGATCGAGCGCTGCCCCGAGCTCCTCGAGCTCGTTTTCGCTCGCTCGCGGACTCGCTCGGCTCACACTCACCCGCGACCCCCAGGAGTGATCCGTGGCCTCTGCTTCGACGTCCCGTGAGCGCTATTCCTTCGCCAACCTGGTCGAGCCGCTCGAGCTGCCCGATCTCATCGCGATCCAGCGCGAGTCGCTTCGACTGGTTCCTGAACGAAGGCCTCGCCAACACGTTCCGGGACATCAGCCCGATCAAGGACTTCTCCGAGGCCCTGCAGCTGGAGCTCGAGTTCGACCCGAACGACGAGGACCTCCGCCCGCCGCCCAAGTTCTCCGTCGAGGAGTGCAAGGAGAAGGACATGACCTTCTCCGCGCCCGTCTTCGTGCGGGCCCGGTTCATGAACCGGAACACCGGCGAGATCAAGGAGCAGACGGTGTTCATGGGCGACTTCCCGATCATGACGGAGAAGGGCACGTTCATCGTCAACGGCACCGAGCGGGTCGTCGTGTCGCAGCTCGTCCGGTCGCCCCGGCGTCATCTTCGAGCCCGGCGAGCGGTTCCGCCTCCGCAACCTGACCAAGCACCAGCTGGTCAAGGGCACGATCCACCCCTACCGCGGTGAGTGGATGGAGTTCGACGTCGAGCAGAAGCCGGGCAAGGACGTCACCGCCGGCACCCGCGTCGCCCGCAAGCGCCGCCTCGGCATCTTCACCCTGCTGCGGGCGCTGGGCTACGACGAGGAAGGCGCCCCCGGGTTCCTCGACCGCTTCGTCAACCACTTCGACTTCCTGCAGGGCCAGTGGGACAAGGAGCGCGACGTCGCGCCCACCCAGGACGAGGCGCTCGTCGAGATCTACAAGCGGGCCCGCCCCGGCGAGCCGCCGACGGTCGAGTCGGCCAAGGCCTACTTCCGCAACGCCTTCTTCGAGAGCCGCCGCTACGACCTGTCGCGGGTCGGCCGCTACAAGCTCAACCGCAAGCTCGGGACCGAGGTCGCCCGCCTCGGCGAGCTGTTCGGCCTCTCCGACGAGCAGCTCGACCTGCCGGACCCGGACCAGAACGTGCTCAGCCGCTGCGAGGTCCTCGCCGCCGTCACCTACATGCTGCACCTCGTCAAGCAGGAGCCCGGCTACCGCCTCGACGACCAGGACCACTTCGCCAACCGGCGCATCCGCTCCGTCGGCGAGCTGATCCAGAACCAGGTCCGCATCGGCCTCTCGCGCATGGAGCGCGTCGTCCGCGAGCGGATGACGACCCAGGACGTCGAGGCGATCACGCCCCAGACCCTGATCAACATCCGCCCGGTCGTGGCCGCGATCAAGGAGTTCTTCGGCACGTCCCAGCTGTCGCAGTTCATGGACCAGGTCAACCCGCTGTCGGGCCTGACCCACCGCCGCCGCCTCTCGGCGCTCGGACCGGGCGGCCTGTCCCGTGAGCGCGCCGGCTTCGAGGTCCGCGACGTCCACTTCAGCCACTACGGCCGGATGTGCCCGATCGAGACGCCCGAGGGCCCGAACATCGGCCTGATCGGCGGCCTGTCGACGTTCGCCCGGGTCAACGAGTTCGGCTTCATCGAGAGCCCGTACCGCAAGATCGAGAACGGCAAGGTCACCGGCGAGATCGTCTACATGGCGGCCGACGAGGAGGAGAACTACGTCGTCGCCCAGGCCAACACGCCGATCAAGGCCGACGGCAGCGTTCGTCGACGAGCGGGTGCTCGTGCGCCGGTCGCCGCAGGCGGCCAGCCTCGACGACCTGCGCAAGATGCTGGAGGCCGAGAGCTTCTTCGGCGCCACCACCGACATCGGCTACGTGCCGCCGTCGGAGGTCGACTACATGGACGTCAGCCCGAAGCAGATCGTCTCGGTCGGCACGGCGCTGATCCCGTTCCTCGAGCACGACGACGCCAACCGCGCCCTGATGGGCGCCAACATGCAGAAGCAGGCCGTGCCGCTGGTGCGCGCCGAGGCGCCGTACATCGGCACCGGCATCGAGGACCGCGCCGCCCGCGACGCCGGCGACCTCCTGCAGGCGCCCGAGGACGGCGACGTCCTCGAGGTGTCCGGCGACGCCATCACGGTCCAGTACAAGACGCTCGGCCGCAAGGTGTACCGCCTGGCCAAGTTCCGCCGCTCCAACCAGGACACGTGCATCAACCAGCGGCCACGCGTCGCCGAGGGCGAGAAGGTCGTGCGGGGCACGATCCTCGCCGACGGCCCCTCCACCGACCACGGTGAGCTGGCGCTGGGCAAGAACCTGCTCGTCGCGCTGATGCCCTGGGAGGGCTACAACTTCGAGGACGCCATCATCCTCTCCGAGCGGCTCGTGAAGGACGACGTGCTGACGTCGATCCACATCCACGAGCACGAGGTCGACGCCCGCGACACCAAGCTCGGGCCGGAGGAGATCTCGCCGGGACATCCCGAACCTCTCCGACGACATCCTCGCCGACCTCGACGACCGCGGGATCATCCGCGTCGGCGCCGAGGTCGGGCCCGGCGACGTGCTGGTCGGCAAGGTCACGCCGAAGGGCGAGACCGAGCTGACGCCCGAGGAGCGCCTGCTGCGGGCGATCTTCGGCGAGAAGGCCCGCGAGGTCCGCGACACCTCGATGAAGGTGCCCCACGGCGAGTACGGCAAGGTCATCGACGTCAAGGTGTTCAACCGCGACGACGGCGACGAGCTGCCGCCCGGCGTCAACCAGCTGGTGCGGGTCTACGTGGCCCAGAAGCGCAAGATCTCGGTCGGCGACAAGCTGGCCGGCCGCCACGGCAACAAGGGCGTCATCTCCAAGATCCTCCCGATCGAGGACATGCCGTTCCTCGCCGACGGCACGGCCGTCGACATCATCCTCAACCCGCTCGGCGTGCCGAGCCGGATGAACGTCGGCCAGGTGCTCGAGGCCCACCTCGGCTACTGCGCCCGCTGGGGCTGGTCCGACCGGCAACGGCAACTCGGTCGGCGCCGAGCCGATCCGCGGCACGGAGTCGAAGACCCGGCCGACCACGGCGCCGTCCACGTTCATCGCCACGCCCGTCTTCGACGGTGCGCACTGGGACGAGACCGAGGACGCCGGCGAGCACCCGACGATCCAGCACATCCTGGAGAACCTCAACCCGGAGTCCATGACGGCAAGCGCCTGATCGGGCCGACGGCAAGACGATGCTCTACAACGGGCGCACCGGTGACCCGTACGACAACCCGATCACCGTCGGGTTCATGTACATCCTCAAGCTGGCCCACCTGGTGGACGACAAGATCCACGCCCGCTCGACCGGCCCGTACTCGATGATCACCCAGCAGCCGCTGGGCGGCAAGGCGCAGTTCGGCGGCCAGCGCTTCGGCGAGATGGAGGTGTGGGCGCTCGAGGCCTACGGCTCCGCCTACTGCCTGCAGGAGCTGCTGACCATCAAGTCCGACGACGTGCTCGGCCGCGTCAAGGTCTACGAGGCCATCGTCAAGGGCGACAACATCCCCGAGCCGGGCGTGCCCGAGAGCTTCAAGGTCCTCATGAAGGAGATGCAGGCGCTCTGCATCAACGTCGAGGTCCTCGCCGACGACGGGTCCGAGATCGAGATGCGCGAGCTCGACGAGGACGTGTTCCGGGCCGCCGAGGAGCTCGGCATCGACATCTCCCGTCCGGAGCGCGGCACCGACGACGACGACGCGGACCGCCCCTCGAGGCCCGCCCGCGCGTACTGATCACATCACACACGACACGAGACGCGAAGTAGGGAACCCATGCTCGATGTGAACATGTTCGACCAGCTCAAGATCGGGCTGGCCACCGCCGACCAGATCCGGGTCTGGTCCCACGGCGAGGTGAAGAAGCCCGAGACGATCAACTACCGCACGCTGCGTCCGGAGAAGGACGGCCTGTTCTGCGAGAAGATCTTCGGCCCGACCCGGGACTGGGAGTGCTACTGCGGCAAGTACAAGCGGGTCCGCTTCAAGGGCATCATCTGCGAGCGCTGCGGCGTCGAGGTGACGCGCTCCAAGGTCCGTCGTGACCGCATGGGGCACATCCAGCTCGAGGCGCCCGTCGTGCACATCTGGTACCTGCGCGGCACCCGGTCGTGGCTGGCCTACCTCCTCGCCGGCATCGAGCCGAAGGAGGAGCTGAAGGCCAAGCAGCTCGAGAAGGTCATCTACTTCGCCGCCAACCTCGTCACCTGGGTCGACGACGACAAGCGCCACGAGGACCTGCAGAACCTGGAGAACGAGTACCTCGAGGAGCGCGACGCCATCCAGAAGGAGCTCGAGCTGGCGATCGATCGCCGCTACAAGGAGCTGGAGGCCGAGGCCGAGGCGATGGAGGCCGAGGGTGGCGACACCAAGAAGCTGCGCCGCGACGCCGACAAGGACATCGAGGCCCTGCGCGAGCGCTACGAGATCGAGCTCGACCTCGTCGCCCGCACGTGGGACGAGTTCAAGGACCTCCACTCGCGCAAGATCCTCGACGACGAGATGCTGTGGCGCGAGCTGCGCGACAAGTACGGCGACTACTTCGAGGGCGGCACCGGTGCCGACGCCATCAAGCAGCTGATCGACCGCATCGACTTCGACGAGGAGGAGATCAAGCTCCGCGAGGCGATCGACCCGGGCGAGTCCGGCCGCAAGCCGCTCTGCGCCCAGCGCAAGCAGAAGGCCATCAAGCGCCTCAAGATCGTCGCCTCGTTCAACCGCCGCGACGAGCACGGCCGGCGGCTCAACGACCCGAAGGCGATGATCCTCGACGTCGTGCCGGTGATCCCGCCGGAGCTGCGCCCGATGGTCCAGCTCGACGGCGGCCGCTTCGCCACGTCGGACCTCAACGACCTGTACCGCCGGGTGATCAACCGCAACAACCGCCTCGGCCGCCTGCTCAGCCTCGGGGCGCCGGAGATCATCGTCAACAACGAGAAGCGGATGCTGCAGGAGGCCGTCGACGCGCTGTTCGACAACGGCCGCCGCGGCCGCCCCGTCACCGGGCCGGGCAACCGTCCGCTGAAGTCGCTGTCGGACATGCTGAAGGGCAAGCAGGGCCGGTTCCGCCAGAACCTGCTCGGCAAGCGCGTCGACTACTCGGGCCGCTCGGTCATCGTGGCCGGCCCGACGCTGCGCCTGCACCAGTGCGGCCTGCCCGAAGCTGATGGCCCTCGAGCTGTTCAAGCCGTTCGTGATGAAGCGGCTCGTCGACCTCGAGCTGGCCCAGAACATCAAGACCGCCAAGCGCATGGTCGAGCGCCGCCGGGCCCAGGTGTGGGACGTCCTCGAGGACGTCATCAAGGAGCACCCGGTGCTGCTCAACCGGGCGCCGACGCTGCACCGCCTCGGCATCCAGGCCTTCGAGCCCGTGCTCGTCGAGGGCAAGGCGCTGCAGATCCACCCGCTCGTGTGCACGGCGTTCAACGCCGACTTCGACGGCGACCAGATGGCCATCCACGTGCCGCTGTCGGCCGAGGCCCAGGCCGAGGCCCGCGTCCTCATGCTGTCGGCGAACAACATCCTGTCGCCGGCGTCCGGTCGCCCGATCGTGACGCCGACCCAGGACCTCGTCATCGGCGCCTACTACCTCACCGAGGACACGCCCGGCGCCAAGGGCGAGGGCCGCGTCTTCCGCCACCTGTGGGAGGCGCTGCGGGCCTACGACGAGGGCGCCTCGACCTCCACGCGCGCGATCACGCTGCGGTCGCCGAAGTTCCTCGTCGATCCCGACGCCGAGCAGCGGACGTTCGACACGACCACGGTCGGGCGCCTGCTGTTCGAGGACGCCCTGCCGGCCGACTACACCGCCCACTTCGGGCACATCACCGACGGTCGTCAAGAAGCGGGAGATGGGCGTGATCGTGGAGCGCCTCTCGGACAACTACCCGAAGGCCCAGATCGCCGCCTCGCTCGACGCGATCAAGAACCTCTGCTACCGGTTCGCCTCGCAGTCCGGGCCTGACGGTGTCCATCGACGACGTCAAGACGCCGGCCAGCAAGCGGTCGATCCTCGACGGCTACGAGGCCCAGGCCGACAAGGTCGAGACCCAGTTCTCGCCGGGGCATCATCACCGACGGCGAGCGCCGCCAGCAGGAGGTGCGCATCTGGACCGACGCCACGGCCGAGGTCCAGGCGGCGATGGAGGCCGAGTTCAAGGCCCAGCGCTTCAACCCGATCGACATGATGGTCGGCTCGGGGGCCCGCGGGAACATGACCCAGATGCGCCAGATCGCCGGCATGCGCGGCCTGGTGGCCAACCCCCGCGGCGACATGATCCCCCGGCCGATCAAGAAGAACTTCCGTGAGGGCCTCGAGACCCTCGAGTACTTCATCGCCACGCCGGGCGCCCGCAAGGGCCTCGTCGACACCGCGCTGCGGACCGCCGACTCCGGCTACCTGACGCGCCGTCTCGTCGACGTCGCCCAGGAGCTGATCGTGCGCGAGGAGGACTGCGGCACCACGCTCGGCGTGTGGATCGAGCGACGTCGAGCCGGACACCGCCAACCGGCGCACGTACCTCGAGACGAAGCTGTTCGGTCGGGCCCTGCTCAACGACACGACGCTGAGCGACGGCACCGTGCTGCCCCGCGGCACGATCGTCGGTGACGAGGAGCTGGCGCAGCTGCGCGACGACCCCAGCGTCGACCGGCTGCGCGTGCGCTCCGTGCTGACGTGCGACGCCGAGCTCGGCGTCTGCGCCATGTGCTACGGGCGGTCGCTGGCCACCGGCAAGTCGATCGAGCTCGGCGAGGCCGTCGGCGTCATCGCCGCCCAGTCGATCGGCGAGCCCGGCACGCAGCTCACGATGCGGACGTTCCACACCGGTGGCGTCGCCGGCAAGGACATCGCCGGTGGTCTGCCCCGCGTCGTCGAGCTGTTCGAGGCCCGCACGCCGCGCGGCGCCGCCCGCCTGGCCAAGGCCTCCGGCGTCATCCGGCATGGGCGAGGACGAGGGCAAGGGCATCCCGGTCAGCGTCGTCGACGACGAGGGCGAGGAGCACGAGGTGGTCCTGCCCGCTCGGCGCCCGGCCGATCGTCGCACGACGGCCAGGAGGTCAAGGCCGGTGACCCGATCACCGACGGCCCCTTCGACCCGAAGGAGCTGATGGAGATCAAGGGCATCCGCGAGACCCAGCTGTACCTCGTCGAAGAGGTCCAGCGGGTGTACCGCGACCAGGGCGTGTCGATCCACGACAAGCACATCGAGCTGATCGTGCGCCAGATGACGCGGCGCATCGGCGTGCAGGAGCCCGGGTGCGACCGACTTCCTGCCCGGCGAGCGGGTCGACGCCAAGGTCTTCCGGGACACCAACCGGCGGATGGTCGAGGAGGCGCCGCGCCCGGCCGAGGGCCGCCCCGAGATCATGGGCATCACCAAGGCGTCGCTGGCCACCGAGTCGTGGCTGTCGGCGGCGTCGTTCCAGGAGACCACCCGGGTGCTCACCGAGGCCGCCATCGACGGCCGCGGCGACAACCTGATCGGGCTCAAGGAGAACATCATCATCGGCAAGCTGATCCCGGCCGGGACCGGCATGATGCGCTACCGCGAGTTCGACATCGACGCGCCCGACTACCAGCCGATGACGTTCTACTCGAGCGACGCCGAGGAGGATCCGGCCGCCTGGCTGTCCAACATCCACGGCACCTACGACGCCGAGCCGGCCGCCGGTGCCCGTCCCCGCCGAGGACTGACACCCCGTCGTCCGCGGATCGTTCGCGTCCGGATCCGAGGTCGCACGCGGACGTGCCGGATCGCGAATCGCTGGACGGCTCACGCATGACGTGAGGCGGGCATCTCCACACCGGGCGGACGGCGCCGCTGGACGGCGGCTCCGTACGCTTCGGGCATGGCCGACGTGCATCGCGACCCCGACTGGTGGTGGCTGGTCGGCGGTCGCCGTCGTCGTCGGTGGCCGGGATGGTCGGCACCCTGCACATCGAGGCCGAAGACGGCCAGCGCGACCGTCGACGCGCTGGCCGTCGTCCTGGTCGGTCGTGGGCGCGGTCGCCGCTCCTCGGCCGGTGGCGCTGGCCCCTGGCGACGCTCGTCGTCGTCATCGCCGCCGCTCGACACCTACATCGCTGCGCGACTACCCGGGCGGTCCGGTCTTCCTCGGCCATCCCGGTCGCCCTCTACTCCTTCGCCGTCGGCGGCCGAGCGCCGGGCGTCGTACGTCGCCGCCGCCGTGATGACGTCGGTGCTGGTCGGCGCCCGCGTCGTCGTCGACGGGGACGTCGGTGCCGAGGACCTGCTGCTGGCCGGCTGGGCCGCGGCCAGCCGTGCTCGCCGCCGACGCCATGCGCGGCCGTCGGGAGCGGGCCGCGTTCACCGAGGAGCACCGCGAGGAGGAGCTGCGACGCCGGATGGCCGAGGACCGCCTGCAGATCGCCCGCGACCTCCACGACAGCGTCGCCCACTCGATGGCCACGATCAACGTGCAGTCCGGCGTCGCCGCCCACGTGATCGACCGCCACCCGCGAGCAGGCCGACCGCGGCCCTCGAGGCGATCCGCGTCGCCAGCCGCGACGTGCTCGACGAGCTGGCGGCGATGCTCGGTGTCCTCCGCGACGAGCCGCCGCCGACCGGGCCGCCGACGCCCGACCTGGCGCGCCTCGGCGGGCTCGTCGACAGCTCGCCGACGGGCCGGCCTCGACGTCGACCTGCACGTCGACGGCGACGTCGGCCGCCGTCGCCGCCGGCCGTTCCACGGCCGCCTACCGGATCGTGCAGGAGGCGCTGACGAACGTCGATCCGCCACGCCGGCACGGATGCGCGACGGTCTCCGTGGCGGTGGGCGCCGCCGGTGCGCGGTCCACGTCGAGGTGATCGACGAGGGTCGGGGACGACCGGTGCGCGGCCGCCGGCCGGGACCGGCATGGGCCTGCGCGGCATGCGCGAGCGGGCGGCCATCACCGGCGGCGCGTGCGAGATCGGCCCGCGACCCGGCGGCGGCTTCCGCGTCGCCGTGGCGCTGGCGGCGCGCCGGCCGTGATCCGCGTCGTCATCGCCGACGACCAGCAGCTCGTGCGGGCCGGGTTCCGGGTGCTGCTCGACACCGAGGACGACATCGAGGTCGTCGGCGAGGCCGGCGACGGCGATGCCGCGGTGGCCCTCGTCGCGGCGCCGTCCGGCCCGACGTCGTGCTGATGGACATCCGCATGCCCGGCCGTCGACGGCCTGGCCGCGACGCAGGCGATCACCGCCGATCCGGCGCTGGCGGACGTGAAGGTGCTCGTCCTCACGACGTTCGAGCTCGACGAGTACGTGTTCGAGGCGCTGCGGGCCGGCGCCGCCGGGTTCCTCGTCAAGCACACCGAGCCGGCCGAGCTGGTGCGGGCGGTGCGCGTCGTCGCCGCCGGCGAGGCGCTGCTGTCGCCGAGCGTGACGCGCCGCCTGATCGCCGAGTTCACGGCCCGCCCAGCCGCGGCGAGGCCAGCGGCCGGCGCGATCGCCGGGCTCACCGACCGCGAGCGCGACGTCGTGATCCTCGTCGCCCAGGGCCTGTCGAACGACGAGATCGCCGCCGAGTGGGTCGTCAGCCCGGCCACCGTGCGGACCCACGTCAGCCGGGCGATGACGAAGCTGCACGCCCGCGACCGGGCCCAGCTCGTCGTGATGGCGTACCAGAACGGCCTCGTCCAGACGGCCTGACCGGTCGCCGGCGTCCAGAGGCGTCGATGGACGTGCGCGCCGATGGGGTCGCGACGCGTGGCCGTGCGCACGGCGCGACGTCGCGATCTCCACAGGGTGCTGACGACACGGACGGCGGCGATGCCGATGCTGGGAGGCATGACCACGTCTCGTCCAGGCCGAGCAACGGCGTTCGCTCGCTCGAGGACTCGCTCAACTCACCCCGCCGTGCGGGTCGAGGGCCTCACCAAGCGCTACGGCGACCGCATCGCCGTCGACGAGCTCACCGTCGAGCTCCCGCGCGGCGTCGTCGCCGGCTTCATCGGGCCCAACGGGGCCGGCAAGACGACGACGATGGCGATGCTCCTCGGCCTGGTGGCGCCGACGAGCGGCACCGGCACCGTCCTCGGCGAACCGCTCGACGCGCCGGCCGGCTACCTCCCGCGGGTCGGCGCGCTGATCGAGGGCCCGGCGCTCTACCCCGGCCTGACCGGCACCGAGAACCTGCGCGTGCTGGCGGCGATGGGCGACCGCGACCCGGCCGCGCATCCCGGCCGTGCTCGAGCAGGTCGGCCTCGCCGACCGGGCCGGGGACCGGTTCAAGGAGTACTCGATGGGCATGAAGCAGCGGCTCGGGATCGCCGGCGCCCTCCTCGGCGATCCCGACCTGCTCGTGCTCGACGAGCCGACGAACGGGCTCGACCCGGTCGGCATGCGCGAGATCCGCGAGCTGATCGGCGAGATCGCGTCCGACGACCGCACCGTGCTCGTGTCCTCGCACCTGCTCGTCGAGATCGAGCAGGTCTGCGACTGGTTGATCGTGATCGAGCGGGGAGCCGGCGTCTTCGCCGGGCCCGCGGCCGAGTTCGTGGGCGGTGGCGAGCCCGTCGATCGCCGTGCGCCCCGAGCACCTGCACGACGTCGATCTGCTCGGCCGGCTCCTGGCCGCCGAGGGCTTCGACGCCGAGCGTGGAGGGCGAGCGGCTGCTCGTCGACGTCGGCGAGCGCGACCCCCGGGCCCTCGCCGTCGCCGTCAACCGCGTCGCCCATCGAGCACGGCCTGGTGCTCGCCGAGCTCGAGCACGCACCGCCTCAACCTGCAGGACCGCTACCTCGCCCTCGTCGAAGGAGGCACCCGATGATCCGCTCCATCCGCGCCGAACTGATCAAGCTGACCCGGCCCACGATTCGCTCGTCGTCACGGGCATCGTCACGACGGTCTTCGCCGTCGTCGCCACCGCGCTCGGCGTGCTGGCCGCCGAGCCGATCCCGGCGGGCGGTCCGCGCTCGGGCATCGACGCGCTGCTGTCGATCCAGGCCCTCGCCGACGCCGGCGGCGGCACGGCGGTGTTCGCCCAGACGGCGGCGTTCGGCGCCGTGTTCCTCCTCGCCGTCTTCATCGCGCACCGTCGCCGGCGAGCTGACGCGGGGGACGTTCCGCACGATGCTGCTGCAGCAACCGAACCGGGGCCGGGTGCTCGCCGGGAAGATGGTCGCGATCGTCGGGTTCGCGGCCGCTGCTGTCCCTCTACGCCGAGGTCGTCGCCTGGATCACCGCCCGCCTCGTCGCCCCGAGCCAGGGCATCGACACGTCCCGCTGGATCTCGCTCGACGCGCTCGGCGCCGCCGGCGAGGACTTCGGACGGCTCGCTGATCTTCGTCGCCGGCTGGGCGGTCATCGCCACCGCCGTCGGCGTGCTCGCCCGCTCGGTGCCGATCGGCGTCGGCGTCGGCCTGGTCTGGGCCGGGCCGATCGAGAACGTCATCGGTGACGGGTGGGCGCCCGGCCAGCGGTTCTTCCCCGGGCTCGTCCTGCGCTCGATCATCAGCCCGGCCTCGGCCGCGATCTCGTTCGACCGGGCGCTCGCTGACGCTCGCCGTCTACGGCGTGGTCGCCGCCGGCATCACGGCATTCGCCCTGTCGCCGCCGGGACGTCACGTCCTGAGCCACCGCCCGCCGGGTCCTCGGATCGTGGTCGCACGTGCGACCGAGATCCGGACCGCGACGCGTGATCAGAGCCAGCCGCTGCGCTTGAACTGGACGTACAGTCCGACGCAGACCAGCACCGTGAGGCCGCTGACGACGGCGAACCCGGTCCAGTGCTCGGCCAGCGGGATGCCGCCGAGGTTCATCCCGAACAGGCCGGCGACGATGGTCGGCACGATCCCGATGGCCGCCCAGGCCGAGATCTTGCGGGTGTCCTCGTTCTGCTGGCGGTCGGCCTCCGCCCGACTGGCCGTGAGCGCGTTGTTCAGCAGCTGGTGGACCGTGCGTCCCCGTTCGACGATCTCGGCCAGGGCGTCGTCGACGTCGCGGAACAGCGGCACGATCTCGGGGTGCACCCAGGGGATGCACTCGCTCGACGTCAGCTTCTTGAGCGACGCCGACATCGGCTCGAGGGCGACGAGGAAGTCGAGGACTTCGCGGATCAGCAGGTAGATGCGCTTCGTCGGCTGAGCGCGGGCCTCGCTGAACACGTCCCGCTCGACCTCCCGCACGTCGTGCTCGAGGCCCTCGATGACCGGGACGTAGGACTCCACGACGTGCAGCAGCGCGGCCTGCAGGACGGCACCAGGGCCGTGGGCGAGTCGATCGGCGTGCGCCTCCAGGTCCTGTCGCACGCCGGCCAGCGGCGCCGCCCGGCCGTAGCGCACCGACAGCACGTAGTCCCGGCCGGCGTACAGGAACAGCTCGCCGAACTCGACCTCCTCCAGGCCATCGTCGTAGCGGGCGGTCGGCACCACCGTCAGCAGGCAGTCGCCGTGGTGCTCCACCTTCGGTCGGTCGTGCTTGTGGCGGGCGTCGGCGATCGCCAGCTCTGGGAGGTCGAAGGCGTCCCGCACCGCGTCCAACTCGGCGTCGGACGGCATCCGCAGGCCGAGCCAGCCGAAGCCGGCCGCGCCCCGCTCGGCGGCCAGCTTGGCGATCGAGTCCGTCTCGAGCGTCCGCCGACCCTCGACGTACCAGGCGGCGTCGACGATCACGTGCGCCATCGTGCCACGGTCGACACGGGAACTTCCCGGTATCTGGGTGGCGAGGAGCGGATCACCATGCTGTGAGGATCAGCTCGACCCGCCGGCAGAGCGGCGGCGTAGGCTCCGCCCTCGTGGAGGCGCAGGAGCTCCTTTCCCGCGTCGTCGCTGGTGACGAGCGGGCGTGGGACGAGGTCGTCGATCGCTACGCCGGGCTCGTGTGGTCCGTCGCGCGCTCGTACCGGCTCTCGTCGGCAGCCACCGACGACGTCGTGCAGACCGTGTGGCTGCGCCTGGCCGAGCACTGCGGGCGGATCCGCCAGCCCGACCGGTTGGCGTCGTGGCTGGCGACGACGACGCGCAACGAGGCGCTGCGGGTGATCCGGGGCAACAACCGCCTGACGCCCCAGGCCGACATCGACGAGCGGCCGGAGCTGACCTCGCCCTCGGTGGAGGAGCGGATCTCCGACGACGTGACGCTGCGGGCCGTGCTCGGCGCGTTCGCCAAGCTGTCGCCGGCCGACCAGCAGTTGATGCGGCTGCTGTGCACCGTCCCGCCGCTCGACTACCAGACCATCGCCGAGATGCTCGGCCGTCCGATCGGCAGCATCGGCCCGACCCGGGCCCGCTGCCTCGATCGCCTGAAGAAGCTCTTGCCGCCCGGCTTCGACCCGAAAGAAGGATTGTCATGACCGTGTCCGACGACGAACTGCTCGAGCTGGTGGGCCGGGCGCTGCGCGCCGCCGACCCGGTCCCGGACCACGTCCTCGCCGGGGCACGGGCCGCGCTCACGTGGCGGACGATCGACCAGGAGCTCGCCGAGCTGGTCTTCGACTCGGCGTCCGAGCTGAGCGGTGTGCGCAGCAGCGACACCGCCCGCCAGCTCACGTTCCGTGCCCCCGGCGTGGAGATCGAGGTGATGGTCGTCGACGACGACTCCCGGCGCATCGTCGGTCAGCTCATCCCACCCGGGGAGTTCACGGTGCAGCTCGCCGTCGGCGACCGGACGATCGACGAGACGACCGACCGCCTCGGCCGCTTCACGTTCGAGGCCGTGGCGCCGGGTCCGGTCCGGATCACGATCGTCGATCCCGATGGCACCCACGTCGTGTCCACCGAGTGGGTGGTGCTCTGACCGCCGGCGTGAGCCGAGCGAGTCCTGGAGCGAGCGAGCGAGGTGCCACGACGCGGGCTCAGCGGCCTGCGGCCATCCCGGCCACCGCCTCGACCGTGCGCCAGTTCCTGCTGGTGCCCTTGGCCCCGTAGACCTTCCGTTTGGCCAGCGCGCCGAGGAGCGTCGAGCGGGCCTGCCCGAACGGCAGGTCGAGGTAGATCTCGGTCCCCCGGACGGTGAGGCCCTCGGGCGCGAACGAGCGGAGGTCCATCCCGTCGATCGGGGCGGCGTCGGCGGCCCGCTCGAGGAACGTGACCACGACCTTCGTGGGGTCGTCGCGCTGGTACGGGTTGGCGGCGACGAGCGTCGGCCATCGCTGCGCCGGTGCGGATCAGCACGCCGACCTCCATGCCGACGGCGTCGTGCAAGGCCGCCGACAGTGCGCCGCCGAGGGCGTCCGCGTCGCGGCTGCGCCGGCCGCCGGCGTGAACACGACGTTCCCGCTCTGGAGGTACGTCTCGACGTCACCGTGCCCGAGCGACGTGACGACCGCCCGGAGGTCGGCCATCTTGAGCTGTCGACCGCCGAGGTTGACGCCCCGCAGCAGTCCGACGACCCGCATCCCCCCAGTGTGTCGCAACGCCCGGGTTGTCCTGGTGCGACTGGACCCATAACATTGCAGGGTCCTGTGCGCAGGCCCCGGAGAACGGTGCCCACCCACAGCAACCGTCGATCTGAAGAGGTTTCGCGTGCCCACGATTCAGCAGTTGGTCCGTCAGGGCCGCAGCTCGAAGTTCACCAAGACCAAGACGCCGGCGCTCAAGGGTTCCCCGCAGCGCCGCGGCGTCTGCACGCGGTGTACACCAACACCCCGAAGAAGCCGAACTCGGCCTTGCGCAAGGTCGCTCGTGTGCGGCTGTCCAGCGGCGTCGAGGTCACGGCCTACATCCCGGGTGAGGGCCACAACCTGCAGGAGCACTCGATCGTGCTCGTGCGCGGCGGCCGTGTCCGCGACCTGCCCGGCGTCCGCTACAAGATCATCCGTGGCGCGCTCGACGCCGCGGGCGTGAAGAACCGCAAGCAGGCCCGCAGCCGCTACGGCGCCAAGGCCGAGAAGTGACAGTGAGCCGCTGATGCCTCGCAAAGGACCTGCCCCCCGCCGCGACCTGGTCGCCGATCCGATCCACCACTCGGTGCTGATCACCCAGCTCGTCAACAAGGTGATGCTGCACGGCAAGCGCACGCTGGCCGAGCACATCGTGTACGAGGCGATGGACATCATCGCCACCAAGACCGGCGAGGACTCGCTGGCCACGGTCAAGCGGGCCATCGACAACGTCAAGCCACCGCTCGAGGTCAAGAGCCGCCGCGTCGGCGGCGCCACGTACCAGGTGCCCGTCGAGGTCCGGCCCCGCCGCTCGACGACGTTGGCCATCCGCTGGGTCGTCGACTTCGCCCGGTCCCGTCGAGAGAAGACGATGGCCGAGTGCCTCGCCGCCGAGCTGATGGACGCCGCCAACGGCCTGGGGGCCGCCGTCAAGAAGCGTGACGACATCCAGAAGATGGCGGAGTCGAACCGGGCCTACGCCCACTACCGCTTCTGACCGTCGCCGGCCCGCACGGCAGCCGGCCGCCACGCGACTAGCGTTCCGTCGGGGGGTGGAGCCGCAACGGCGCGGGTAGGCAACGGCACACCGACTTGTCTGGGGGCTCGAATGAACGTGGAAGTGATCCTGGGGACCAAGGGCAGGGACGTCGCCACCATCACTCAGCGAGCGTCGCTCGCGGACGCCGCCGCCGAACTGCGCGACCGCGGCGTCGGCGCCCTGGTGGTCTCCGACGACGGCCGCCACATCGACGGCATCGTCTCCGAGCGCGACATCGTGCGGGCGCTCGCCGCCCACGGCGCGGCGACGCTCGGCCGCACGGTCACGTCGGCGATGTCGCCGACCGTCGTCACGTGCCGGACCGACGACTCCGTCGACGAGCTCATGTCGTCGATGACCGACCGTCGGATCCGCCACCTGCCGGTGGTCGATGATTCCGGCCTGCTCGCCGGCATCATCTCGATCGGTGACGTGGTGAAGGCACGCGTCGGCGAGCTCAAGACCGAGAACGAGAAGCTCACGGAGTACATGCACCAGGGCCTCTGAGCGAGGTCGTCGGTGGCCTCCGCCCGGAGCAGGGCCGGCTCGTTCCTCCGGTGCGGTCGAGCGTGCCGGCCGCTAACCTTGAACAGGCCCTGAAGCCGGTCCCTGACCGCTGACGGGCCCGTCGACCCGGGTGCGAGACGTCCCCGGGTCATTCGTGTGTTCGTCCGTCGCGAAACAAGGTGATCCAAGTTCATGGCCAAGCGTGAGTTCCCCCTCGAGCGCTACCGCAACATCGGCATCATGGCCCACATCGATGCTGGCAAGACCACCACGACGGAGCGCATCCTCTACTACACCGGCAAGACCTACAAGATCGGTGAGGTCCACGAGGGAGCGGCGGTCATGGACCACATGGCCCAGGAGCAGGAGCGCGGCATCACGATCACGTCGGCGGCGACGACGGCGTTCTGGAACGACCATCGCATCAACATCATCGACACGCCGGGCCACGTCGACTTCACCATCGAGGTCGAGCGGTCGCTGCGCGTGCTCGACGGCGCCGTCGCCGTCTTCGACTCGGTCGCCGGCGTCGAGCCCCAGACCGAGACCGTCTGGCGCCAGGCCAACAAGTACAACGTCCCCCGGATGTGCTTCGTCAACAAGATGGACCGCACCGGCGCCAACTTCTTCCGCACCGTCGAGATGATCGAGAGTCGCCTGGAGGCCGCCCCGGCCGTCATCCAGCTGCCGATCGGCTCGGAGGGGAACTTCGCCGGGGTCATCGACCTCGTCAAGATGAAGGCCCTCATCTGGGACGGCGATGACAAGGGCGCGACGTACCGCGAGGAGGAGATCGCCGCCGGCCAGCAGGCCGAGGCCGATGAGTGGCGTCACAAGCTGCTCGACACCGTCGCCGGCGAGGACGACGACGTCCTCGAGAAGTACCTCTCCGACGAGCCGCTCAGCGAGGACGACCTCAAGAAGGTCATCCGCATCGGTACCCTCGCCGGCCACTTCGTCCCCGTCCTCACCGGCTCGGCGTTCAAGAACAAGGGCGTGCAGCCGATGCTCGACGCCGTCGTCGACTACCTGCCGAGCCCGCTCGACATCCCGCCGACGCACGGCACGAACCTGCGCGGCGACGAGGAGCTCACTCGCGAGGCCGACGACAAGGCGCCGTTCGCCGCGCTGGCGTTCAAGATCGTCGCCGATCCCTTCGGCAAGCTGACGTACTTCCGCGTCTACTCGGGTTCGATCAACAAGGGCGACGAGGTGTTCAACTCGGTCAAGGAGCGCCGCGAGCGCCTCGGGCGCATCCTGCTGATGCACGCCAACCAGCGCGAGGACCTCGACGTCGCCTACACGGGCGACATCGTGGCCGGCCTCGGCTTCAAGGACACCACGACCGGTGACACGCTGTGCGACCGCAGCGACCCCGTGGTCCTCGAGCGCATGGAGTTCCCCGAGCCGGTGATCCACGTCGCCATCGAGCCGAAGACGAAGAGCGACCAGGACAAGCTGGGCAAGGCGTTGAAGTCGCTGTCCGACGAGGACCCGACGTTCCGCATCCGCAGCGACGAGGAGACCGGCCAGACCGTCATCTCGGGCATGGGCGAGCTGCACCTGGAGGTGCTGGTCGACCGCATGCAGCGCGAGTTCGCGGTCGAGGCGACCGTCGGCAAGCCGCAGGTGGCCTACCGCGAGACGATCACCAAGCCGGTGGAGTCGGTCGAGTACCGCCACATCAAGCAGACCGGCGGCACCGGTCAGTTCGCCGTCGTCAAGATCACCCTCGAGCCCAACCCCGGCAAGGGTTACGAGTTCGAGGACAAGATCACCGGTGGTCGCATCCCGCGCGAGTACATCCAACCGACGAACCAGGGCATCCAGGCCGCGCTCGACTCCGGGGTCCTCGCCGGGTACCCGACCGTGGACGTCAAGGCGACCCTGGTCGACGGCCAGTACCACGACGTCGACTCCTCGGAGATGGCGTTCAAGATCGCCGGCCAAGCGGCGTTCCGCAAGGCCGCCGAGATGGCCAAACCGGTCCTCATGGAGCCGATCATGTCGGTCGAGGTCGTGACGCCCGAGGAGTACATGGGCGACGTCATGGGCGACCTGTCGTCGCGGCGTGGCCGCATCGGCGGCATGGAGGCCCGGGGCAACACGCAGGTCGTGACGTCCCACGTCCCACTCTCGGAGATGTTCGGGTACAGTACCGACCTCCGTTCGCGCACCCAGGGGCGCGCGACCTACACGATGCAGTTCGACAGCTACCAGCAGGTACCCGAGAACATCGCATCCGAGATCATCAAGCGGGTGCGCGGCGAGTGATCGCCGTCCACCACGCTCCTTGACAACCCACTTTCAGCACACAGAGACATTGGAGTCTGCACCGCCATGAGCAAGGCGAAGTTCGAGCGTACGAAGCCGCACGTGAACATCGGGACGATGGGTCACATCGATCATGGGAAGACGACGTTGACCGCGGCGATCTCGAAGACGTTGGCTGATCGTGGGTTGGCGGAGTACACGCCGTTTGATTCGATCGACAAGGCGCCTGAGGAGAAGGCGCGGGGGATCACGATCTCGATCGCGCACATCGAGTACGAGACGGACAAGCGGCACTACGCGCATGTGGACATGCCGGGTCATGCCGACTACATCAAGAACATGATCACTGGTGCGGCGCAGGTCGATGGGGCGATCTTGGTGGTGGCGGCGACGGATGGTCCGATGCCTCAGACCCGTGAGCATGTGTTGTTGGCCCGTCAGGTTGGGGTTCCGTCGATCATCGTGGCGCTCAACAAGGCCGACATGGTGGACGACGAGGAGTTGTTGGACTTGGTCGAGCTCGAGGTCCGGGAGTTGTTGACGGAGTATGAGTTCCCGGGTGACGATGCGCCGGTGGTGCGGGTGTCGGCGTTGAAGGCGCTCGAGGGTGATGAGGTCTGGCAGGCCAAGGTCTTGGAGTTGATGGCGGCGGCGGATGATTTCATCCCGGAGCCCGTCCGGGAGCTGGACAAGCCGTTCTTGATGCCGATTGAGGATGTGTTCACGATCACGGGTCGGGGCACGGTGGTGACGGGCAAGGTCGAGCAGGGTGTGGTGCACACCGGGGATGAGATCGAGATCGTCGGGTTGCGGGACACGCAGAAGACGACGTGCACGGGTGTGGAGATGTTCCGCAAGTTGCTCGATCAGGGTCAGGCCGGTGACAACATCGGTGCGTTGCTGCGGGGGACGAAGAAGGAGGATGTGGAGCGGGGGCAGGTGTTGTGCAAGCCGGGCAGCATCACGCCGCACACGAACTTCGAGGGGCAGGTGTACGTGTTGACGCAGTCCGAGGGTGGGCGGCACAAGCCGTTCTTCAACAACTACCGGCCGCAGTTCTTCTTCCGGACGACGGATGTGACGGGCACGATCGAGCTCCCGGAGGGGACGGAGATGGTGATGCCGGGTGACAACGTGGCGATGATGGTGGAGTTGGGGAAGCCGATCGCGATGGATGAGGGGTTGCGCTTCGCCATCCGTGAGGGTGGTCGTACCGTCGGCGCCGGCCGCGTCATCAAGATCCTCAAGTGACCCGCGGTCACCGAGCGAGAGCGAGTCACTGACATGGCCCAGTCCATCCGCATCCGCCTCAAGGCGTTCGATCACGAGATCATCGACCAGTCGACGAAGAAGATCGTCGAGACGGTCACCCGCACCGACGCCACGGTCCGGGGCCCGATCCCGCTGCCGACGGCGAAGCACCGTTACACCGTCATCCGCGGCCCGCACGTCGACAAGGACTCGCGCGAGCACTTCGAGATGCGCGTGCACAAGCGGCTGATCGACATCGTGAACCCGAACGCCAAGACGATCGACAGCCTGCAGCGCATCGAGCTGCCCGCCGGCGTGGACATCGAGATCAAGATCCAGGCCAGCTGACGCGGCTGGTGGCGCCGAGGCGGCGCCGTGTCGGCTCCGCCGACCGGGTCTGGTGCCCCTGGAACTGCTGACCCATCGCGTAGCGTCACACGGCCATGGACCCCCGACCTCTGGTCGCGCTCGGCGCGCTGGCGGCGCTCGCCGTGCTCCCACTCACCGCGTGCGGCGACGACCCGCCGTCCACCGACGCCACCACCGCGCCCATCGAGACCACGGTGCCGGAGACGGGCGGCTCGACGTCGGCAGCACCCACGAGCACCGCGCCGCCGACCACGACCGCGCCGGACCCCGCCACCCAGCTCGACGGGCGGACGTACCTGTCGACGGCGGTCACCGGCTACACGCTCGTCGACGGGACGGAGATCGCGGTGTCGTTCGACGGTGCGAACATCTCGGCCAACGGCGGGTGCAACACGCTCGGATCGACGTGGTCCCTCGAGGGCGATGTGCTCGTCGTGCCCGAGATGCGCTCGACGATGATGGCGTGCGAGCCGGCGGCGCTGATGGACCAGGACATCTGGCTCTCCTCGGTGCTGACATCGCGGCCGACCGTCGCGCTCGACGGCGACACGTTGACGATCACCGCCCAGGGCGCCACCGTGACGATCGTCGACAAGGAGGCCGTCGACCCCGACCGTCCACTGGAGGGCACGACCTGGACGCTGGAGAGCACGATCTCGGCCGACGCGGTGTCGTCCCTGCCGGCCGGCGCGGCCCCAGCGGCCTGACCTACCGCTCCGGCTGACCGTCCGTCCGCAGATCCGGACACCGCGAGGGTCAGGTAGGGGCGCGGGCGCGGGTGGGGAGGGGTCCCGGACGGGATAGACATCGGTCCGTGCCGGTGCTCCCACCACCCGCTCCCGGCGTCAAGCCGCGACCGCCGAGCCCGCCCGGCGCGACGGCCCGCACCCGACGGTGGCCGATCGTCGCCGCCGCCGCGATCGCCGCGGTCGTGGCCGGCGTGGGTGGGGTGCTGGTCGGCGTGACGATCGGTGACGACGGTGACGGCGCACGCATGGTCAGCACACCGACGCTCCCGGTTCCCGGTACGTCCGGTGGCGGTGCGACGGGTCGGCCGGTCCGGGACGCCGTCGCCGCGGTGGCCCCGTCGATCGTCACCATCAGCGCCGACCTGGAGGGCGGCCGGGCCGTGGGCACCGGCGTCGTCGTCGGGGCGGGCGAGGTGCTGACGAACGCCCACGTGGTCGCCGGAGCGACCGACGTCCGCGTCCGCCTGTCGGGCGAGACCGAGCCGATCGACGCCGAGCTCGTGGCGTCCGACGTCGGCAACGATCTCGCGCTCCTGCACGCCGACGTCGGCGACCGCCCGGCGGTCACGTTCGCGCCCACCGACGAGGTCGGGCTGGGCGACCAGGTCCTGGCCATCGGCTTCGCCCTCGACCTGGACGGCGAGCCGAGCGTCACGCTGGGCATCGTCTCGGCGCTCGATCGGACGTTGATCACCGAGGACGGCGGTGCCCTCGACGGGCTGATCCAGACCGATGCGGCGATCTCGTCGGGCAACTCGGGCGGTCCGCTGGTGGACGCCCGGGCCCGCATCGTCGGCATCAACACCGCGGTCGCCCGTAGCGACGGGACCACGGCGGCGACGAACGTCGGGTTCGCCATCTCCGGCGACGAGGTGGTGGCCGTGCTCGCCGCCCTGCGGGAGTCGGTCGACGGCACGGCGCGGCGCCGAGGGCTACCTGGGCATCTCGCTCAACGAGCGCACCGACGGTGGTCAGGGCGCCCTCGTGACCGAGGTCCAACCGGACTCGCCGGCGGAGGCCGCCGGCATCGAGGCCGGCGACGTGGTCGTCTCCGTCGACGAGGCGGCCACCGACGGGCGCGCCGGCGTCATCGCCGCGATCCGGGATCACGAGCCGGGCGACCGGATCCCCGTCGTCGTCGTCCGCGACGGTGAGGAGCAGACGTTCGACGTCACGCTCGACGAGCGCCAGGGCGACTGACGGGGGTCCGGTGGCGAACCGTCCGGTGCTGTCCTTCCTGTACCCGCGGGAGGTCCCCGACGACACGGTCGCGCGGGTGCGGCGGGAGGTGGCGGACGTCGAGATCTGCGCCGTCCCCTACGAGGAGCCGACCGTGCTGCGCAACGCCCGCCGCTCGGGCACGGTCACCCCGGAGCTGCTCGCACTCGCCCCCGCGCTGTCCGACGACGACTGGCGGATCCTCGAGCGGTCGTACGCGCTGGTGGCGCTCGACCTGCCCGAGGGACTGCTGGAGCGAGCCACGAAGCTGGCTCTCGTCCAGACGATCTCCTCGGGGACCGATCACCTCGACGTCGACGCGTTCGCCCGACGCGGCGTGCTGCTCGCCAACGGCAGCGGGTTCAACGCGGTGCCGATCGCCGAGTTCGTGATGGGCCGCCTCCTGCAGATCTGGAAGGACCTGCGCGAGATCGAGCGGCTGCAGGATGAACGGATCTGGGACAAGCGGTTCGGTCGGGCCCTCGCCGGTTGCACCCTGGGGGTCGTCGGCCTCGGCTCGATCGGCCGCGCCACCGCGCGCCTGGCCCGCGCCTTCGGCATGCGCGTCGTGGCCAACCGGCGCACGGCCCAGCCGGGCGACGTCGATCCCGACGTCGACGAGCTGTTCCCGAGCGCCGCCCTCGACGAGATGCTCGCCGCCTGCGACGTGGTGGTCATCGCATCGGCGCTCACCCCGGAGACGCGGTTGCTCTTCGGGGAGCAGCGCATCCGGCGGATGAAGCCGGGCGCGGTGCTGTGCAACGTGGCACGCGGTGGCCTCGTGGCCGAGGAGGCGGTGATCGCGGCCCTCGAGGACGGCCACCTCGGTGCCGCCGTGCTCGACGTGGCCCAGGAGGAGCCCCTGCCGCCGGGCGATCCGCTCTGGTCGGCGCCCAACTGCTACCTCTCGCCGCACTCGTCGGCGAGCCCGGAATGGTCGCGTCGCGCGCTCGCCGAGCGGACGGCCCGGAACCTCGCCCGGGCGATCGCCGGGGAAACCCTCGAGTCCCTCGTGACGCCGCCGGCCGGGTGACCGCCGCCGCCGGAGCTCATCAAACCTGCTGGTTGTGGGCGGTTCAGGGGCCCGATAGCATCTCTTAGCCGTGCCCTGGACGGTGTCCCGAGCACGGTACGGAAAGTTCGCAACCGATGTCCGTGTGCGCCTGAGCGGTGGAGCCGCCAGGGACCGCACGGCGACAACAGACCCGAATGCTCCGCACGGTGCCAGCCGGCGGAGCATTTGCACGCCGAGACCAGGACGTCCTGGTCCCGGCCCATGTGGATAGCCGGCCCCCGGGCCTGCTCGATCAACACCAGTAAGGAACAGCCGCAATGGCAACCACAGCGATCGTCGGCGAGAAGGTCGGCATGAGCCAGAAGTGGGTCGACGACAAGATCGTCCCGGTGACGGTGCTCCGCGTCGAGCCGATGCGCGTCGTCCAGGTCAAGACCCCCGAGCGCGACGGGTACAGCGCGCCTGCAGGTCACCTACGGCCACCGCGACGCCAAGAAGCTCACCAAGCCCGAGGCCGGCCACTTCGCCAAGGCCACCGTCGACCCGGGCAAGCGGCTCGTCGAGCTGCGCCTCGACTCGGTCGACGGCTACGAGGTCGGCCAGGAGATCCTGGTCGACGCCGTCGCCACCGGCTCCAAGGTGGACGTCACGGCGGTCAGCCGGGGCAAGGGCTTCGCCGGCACCATGAAGCGCCACAACTTCAAGGGCCAGGGCGCCAGCCACGGCAACCACAAGCACCACCGTGCGCCCGGCGCCATCGGCTCGTGCGCGTTCCCCGGTCGCGTGTTCAAGGGCCTGCGGATGGCCGGCCACATGGGCCACGAGCAGGTGACGACGCTCAACCTCGAGGTCGTCGAATCCGACCCGGAGCGCAACCTGCTCCTGGTCAAGGGCTCGGTCCCGGGTCCGAACGGAGGCGTCGTGGTCGTCCGCAACGCCGTGAAGAGCCCGGTCAAGGAGGGCTGAGCGAGATGGCCCAGATCACCCTCAAGACCCCGGCCGGCGCCGACGCCGGCAGCATCCAGCTCGACGACGCGTTGTTCGCCGTCCAGCCCAACGTGCCGCTGATGCACCAGGTCGTCACCGCCCAGCTGGCCAAGCGCCGGGCCGGCACCCAGAGCACGAAGACCCGTGGTGAGGTCCGCGGAGGCGGCGCCAAGCCGTACCGCCAGAAGGGCACCGGCAACGCCCGCCAGGGTTCGACGAACTCGCCGCACTACACCGGCGGTGGCGTCGCCCTCGGCCCGAAGCCGCGCTCCTACGCCCAGCGCACGCCGAAGAAGATGATCAAGGCCGCCCTCCGCTCGGCGCTGTCGGACCGCGCCAACGACGGCAAGGTCGTCGTGGTCGACGACTGGGGCTTCGACGTCCCGCAGACGAAGAGCGCCCGGGCCGCACTGGCCGCGCTCGGCGTCGAGGGTCGCACGCTCGTCGTCATCGACCGCTTCGACGGCCCGACCGCCCTCTCGTTCCGCAACCTGCCCGACGTGCAGCTCATCAAGGTCGGCGAGCTCAACGCCTACGACGTGCTGTGCAACGACTGGATCGTGTTCGAGCAGTCGCTGCTGCCGAGCACCGACGGGCCGTCGAGCACGGTCGAGCCCGAGGTCGAGCAGATCGCCGTCCACGGCCAGGATCCGGCCGAAGGCCCCCGCGACGAGACGACCGCCGAGGTCGAGACGACCGGCGAGGCGATGACACCCAGGCAGTGACCGCTTCGGCCCCCGACCGCAGCACCGATGACACGGAAGCCGGCGTCGCGAGCGCCAGCGAGCAGCCGGACAGCGAGCGCAGCGAGCCAAGCGAGACGCCAGCCGGCGTCGCGAGCGCCAGCGAGCAGCCGGAGTCCTCGGACGAGGAGCGCAGCGACGAGGAGGAGGACCAGCAATGAAGGACCCCCGCGACATCATCCTGGCGCCCGTCGTCTCCGAGAAGAGCTACGCGCTCATGGAGACCGGCGTCTACACGTTCAAGGTGCACCCCTCGGCGAGCAAGCCCGAGATCCGCGACGCCGTCGAGTCCATCTGGGGCGTCGAGGTGCGCAAGGTCAACACGCTCAACCGCAAGGGCAAGACCCGCCGCACGCGCGGCACCAACCGCGTCGGCAAGACGCCCGCCACCAAGCGGGCCATCGTGACCCTGGCGGCGGGCGAGATCCCGCTGTTCGAGAACTGAGGACGCCATGGGGATCCGCTCTCGCAAGCCCACCAGCCCGGCCCGCCGCTTCCAGACCGTCTCGGACTTCTCCGAGATCACGAAGTCGAAGCCGGAGAAGTCGCTGCTCGCCCCGAAGCCGAAGACGGGCGGGCGCAACGCCCACGGTCGCAAGACGTCGCGCCACCGCGGCGGCGGCCACAAGCAGCAGTACCGCATCATCGACTTCAAGCGCACCAAGGACGGCGTGACCGCCAAGGTCGCCGCCATCGAGTACGACCCGAACCGCACCTGCCGGATCGCCCTGCTGCACTACGCGGACGGCGAGAAGGCCTACATCCTGGCGCCGCGCGGCCTGAACGTCGGCGACCACGTGATCAGCGGCCAGGGCGCCGACATCAAGCCGGGCAACGCCCTGCCGCTGCGATACATCCCGGTCGGCACGACCGTGCACAACGTCGAGCTGCGCCCGGGCCAGGGCGGCAAGATCGGCCGCTCGGCCGGTATCGCCGTGCAGCTCGTCGCCAAGGACGGCGACTTCGCCACCCTGCGCATGCCGTCCACCGAGATGCGCCGCGTGCTCATCGACTGCCGGGCCACCGTTGGTGAGGTCGGCAACAGCGAGCACGAGCTGATCAAGGTCGGCAAGGCCGGCCGCAACCGCTGGAAGGGCGTCCGCCCCCAGACCCGTGGCGTCGCCATGAACCCGGTCGACCACCCGCTCGGTGGCGGCGAGGGCCGCACGTCGGGTGGTCGCCCGGCCGTGTCCCCGTGGGGTCAGCCCGAGGGCCGCACCCGCGACAAGAACAAGCCGTCGCAGTCACTCATCGTCCGCCGGCGCCGTACCGGCAAGGGTCGAAAGGAGAGTAAGCCATGTCCCGCAGCCTGAAGAAGGGCCCGTTCGTGGACGACCACCTGCTGAAGAAGGTCGACACCCAGAACGCGGCCGGCGAGCGCCGGGTCATCAAGACCTGGTCGCGCCGCTCCACGATCATCCCCGACATGGTCGGCCACACGATCGCCGTCCACGACGGCCGCAAGCACGTCCCGGTGTACGTCACCGAGTCGATGGTCGGCCACAAGCTCGGTGAGTTCAGCCCCACCCGCACCTTCCGGTTCCACGCCGGACAGGAGAAGGGCGAAGGGCGACGGCGGCGATGACCGGGCCCGAAGCTCAACGACGGTGCGCTCCTGGTCGACGAGGACCGGGTGCTCACCAAGGCCACCGCCAAGTACCTGCGCGGCTCGGCGTCCAAGGCCCGCGAGGTCCTCGACCTCATCCGCGGCCTCGACGTGCGGCGCGCCGACGAGGTGCTGCAGTTCACCACTCGTGACGTGGCCAAGGACGTCCGCAAGGTGCTGGCCAGCGCCGTCGCCAACGCGGTCCACAACGACGAGCAGGACGCCGACGAGCTCTTCGTCCTGGCCTGCTACGCCGACGAGGGCCCGACGCTGCGCCGCTTCCGGCCCCGGGCCCGCGGCCGCGCCACCCGCATCCGCAAGCGCACGTGCCACATCACCGTGGTCGTCGCCCGGCTCAGCGACGAGCGCCTCGAGGTGCTCCAGAACCGCCAGCAGGCGACGTCGCCCACCGGCCGCCGCCGCGCCGGCACGTCGGCCCAGTCCCGCCGCGACCGCGTCGAGCGCAGCCGCAGCCGGGCCCAGGGCCTGCGCGAGGGCGTCGAGGCGACCGAGGCGACCGAAGCCTCCGGCGAGGACCTGCCCGAGGACACACCGGCCGCCGACGTCGACGCCGTCGACGGGGCCGAGGTCATCGCCGCCGACGTCGCCGAGGAGCTCGAGGACGCTGCCGCCGAGACCGCCGCCGCGGACATCGCCGAGAGCGACCTCGCCGACGACACCGACGAGGCGGACGCCACCGAGGCGAGCGCCGAGGAGACCGTCGACCTTCCGGAGGGTGCGGTCGCCGCGCCCGAGGACGGCTCGGTCCCGGCCGGCTACGAGATCAAGGGCAACCAGAACTCGATGAAGTACCACGTGCCAGGCGGCCGCTACTACGACATCACCATCGCCGAGGTGTTCTTCGACACCCCGGAGCACGCCGAAGCCGCTGGCTACGAAGCCCCGGCCGCCGACGTCGAGACCGACGAGGACAACTGATGACCAGGGTTTCAGGGACCGCTTCGGCCCCCGATCCGCAGGGAGCTGTCGATGTCGGGTGGCGAGGGAAGCGCCAGCGACGAGCCACAGCCGAGCGAGCGAGCTTCGAGCGAAGAGGCCACTGAGATGGGTCAGAAGATCAACCCGTACGGGTTCCGGCTCGGCGTGACCACCGACTGGAAGAGCCGCTGGTTCAGCGAGCGCCAGTACAAGGACTACCTCACCGAGGACTGGAAGATCCGCCAGGCGATCATGCAGCGCATGGAGTCGGCGGCGATCTGCCGCATCGAGATCGAGCGCACCCGCGACAAGGTCCGCGTCGACGTCCACACGGCCCGCCCGGGCATCGTGATCGGTCGTCGTGGCGCCCAGGCCGACGAGCTGCGGGCGATCATCACGAAGATCACCGGCAACCCGAAGGTGCAGCTGAACATCGTCGAGATCAAGAGCCCCGAGCTCGACGCCGCGCTGATCGCCCAGGGCGTCGCCGACCAGCTGGCCAACCGCATCGCCTTCCGGCGGGCCATGAAGCGCGCCGTGCAGAACGCCCAGCGCGCCGGCGCCCTCGGCATCCGCGTGCAGTGCTCGGGCCGCCTCGGCGGCGCCGAGATGAGCCGCACCGAGTGGTACCGCGAGGGTCGCGTGCCGCTGCACACGCTGCGCGCCGACATCGACTACGGCTTCCGCGAGGCCCGCACCACGAGCGGCCGCGTCGGCGTGAAGGTGTGGCTCTACAAGGGCGACATCCTCCCGTACAAGTCGGCCACCGACGACAAGATCTCGCGCGAGGCGGCGATGGCCGTCGGCGAGACGTCCGGCCAGGCCGGTGAGCCGCGCCGGGTCGTGTCGTCGCAGGCCCGCCGCCAGGCCGAGGCCGAGCCCGAGACGCAGCCGCTCCTCAAGGAGGCCGATCCCGAGCTCGAGAAGCTGCTCGACGAGGAAGAAGACATCGCCCGTCGCACCCACGACGGTCACGAGACGCCCCACTTCCGCGGGGAGGACTGACCCATGTTGATGCCCCGCAAGGTCGCCCATCGCAAGCACCACCGCGGCCGCACCCGCGGCCTGACCAAGGGTGGCGCCGAGCTGTCGTTCGGCGAGTACGGCATCCAGGCCCTCGAGCCGGGCTGGCTGACCGCCCGCCAGATCGAGGCCGCCCGTATCGCCATGACCCGCGCCATCAAGCGTGGCGGCAAGGTCTGGATCAACATCTTCCCGGACAAGCCGGTCACCAAGAAGCCGGCCGAGACCCGCATGGGCTCGGGCAAGGGCAACCCCGAGCTCTGGGTCGCCGTCGTCAAGCCGGGCCGCATCCTGTTCGAGCTCTCGTTCCCGAACGAGGAGCAGGCGCGCATCGCCCTCGGCAAGGCCATCCAGAAGCTGCCGATCAAGGCGCGCGTCGTCACCCGGGAGGAGCGGTTCTGATGGCCCGCACGACCACCGACCTCGTCGAGATGAACCTCGCCGACCTCGTCGACGAGCTGCGCGAGACGAAGCAGGAGGCGCTCAACCTGCGCTTCCGCAACGCCACCGGCCAGCTCGAGAACACCGCGGAGATCAAGCGGGTCCGCCGCCAGATCGCCCGCATCAACACCTTCATCCGCAGCGCGAGATCGAGGAGGCCACCAAGTGAGCGAACACGTGAGCAGTGAAGCCAGGATGACCGCTTCGGCCCCCGACCGCAGCGCCGACGCGACGTCAGCCGGCGTCGCGAGCGCCAGCGAGCAGCCGGACAGCGAGCGCAGCGAGCCGCAGCGAGCAGCGAGCGAGCCGCGGCAGAAGGAATCCGCGAGGGCGTCGTCGTCTCCAGCGAGATGGACAAGACCGCCGTCGTCGCCGTCATCGAGCGCGTCCGCCACCCGAAGTACAACAAGTTCGTCCTGCAGACGAAGAAGCTCTACGCCCACGACGAGGCCAACGACGTCAACGTCGGCGACAAGGTCCGCGTGATGGAGACCCGCCCGCTGTCCAAGACCAAGCGCTGGCGCGTCACCGACGTGCTCGAGCGGGCCAAGTAGGCCGCCGATGATCCAGCAGGAATCCCGACTCCGGGTCGCCGACAACAGCGGCGCCAAGGAGGTGCTCGTCATCAAGGTGCTCGGTGGCACGCGCCGCCGCTACGCCTCGATCGGCGACATCTTCGTGGCGACCGTCAAGGACGCCATCCCCGGCGCCGGCGTCAAGAAGGGCGACGTCGTCAAGTGCGTCGTCGTCCGCACCAAGAAGGAGAAGCGCCGTCCCGACGGCAGCTACATCCGCTTCGACGAGAACGCCGCCGTCCTGATCAAGGACGACCTGACCCCCCGCGGCACCCGCATCTTCGGCCCGGTCGGCCGCGAGCTGCGCGACCGCCGCTTCATGCGGATCGTCTCCCTGGCACCAGAGGTCCTCTGACATGAAACTGAAGAAGGGTGACACCGTCGTGGTGATCACCGGCAAGGACAAGGGCAAGCAGGGCGAGGTCCAGCGCGTCCTCCCGACCGCCGACAAGGTCATCGTCACGGGCGTCAACACGGCCACCAAGCACGCCAAGGCCCGCCGGGCCAACGACAAGGCCGGGATCATCGACCGGGACATGCCGATCCACGCCAGCAACGTGATGCTCGTGCACAAGGGCAAGCCGGTCCGCGTCGGCTACGAGGTGCGCGACGGCAAGAAGGTCCGCGTGGCGAAGGTCGCCGGCGGCAAGACCGAGGTCATCTCATGACGACGACGTCACCCCAGATGCAACGAGCGCGCCGCCGCGGGCACCGCCGCGGCTCAAGGCGAAGTACCACGACGACGATCAAGGCCAACCTGCAGCAGCAGCTCGGCCTGGGCAACGTGATGCAGGTCCCGGCGCTCGAGAAGATCGTCATCAACATGGGCGTCGGTCGGGCGACCCAGCAGCCGTCGCTGCTGGAGGGCGCCGTCGCCGACCTCACGCTGATCGCCGGCCAGAAGCCGATCGTCACGAAGGCCAAGACGTCGATCGCCGGCTTCAAGCTCCGCGAGGGCCAGTCGATCGGCACCAAGGTCACGCTGCGCGGTGACCGCATGTGGGAGTTCCTCGACCGGCTGATCGCCGTCGCCATCCCCCGCATCCGCGACTTCCGCGGGCTGCCGCCGACGTCGTGGGACGGGCGGGGCAACTACACGTTCGGCCTCAACGACCAGACGGTGTTCCCCGAGATCGACTACGACAAGATCGACACCCCCCGCGGCATGGACATCACGATCGTCACCACGGCGACCGACGACGCCGCCGGCAAGGCCCTGCTCGACGCCTTCGGGTTCCCGTTCCGGCAGGCCAACGACCCCAACGCCCCCGCACCCAAGCAGCGCCGCCGCAGCCGTGGCCCCGTCCGCGGCAAGAGGAAGTAGTTCGAGATGGCCAAGAAAGCACTCATCAACAAGGCCGACGGCGAACCCCAAGTTCAAGGTCCGCGCCTACACCCGCTGCCGCCGCTGCGGGCGGTCCCGCTCGGTGTTCCGCAAGTTCGGCCTCTGCCGCGTGTGCCTGCGCGAGCTCGCCCACGCCGGCGAGATCCCCGGTCTGACGAAGTCGAGCTGGTGAGGGGAGGAGCGCAGCCATGATGACCGATCCCATCGCCGACATGCTCACCCGCGTGCGCAACGCCAACACGGCGATGCACGACGAGGTGCGGATGCCGTCCTCGAAGCAGAAGGTCGCGCTCGCCGAGGTCCTCCAGAAGGAGGGCTACATCGTCGGCTACGCGGTCGCCCCGTCGCCCAAGGGCGTCGGCGAGGTGCTGACGATCACGATGAAGTACTCGCCCGACCGCGATCGCACGATCTCGGGCATCAAGCGCATCTCCACGCCCGGCCTGCGGGTGTACCGCAAGGCCGACAGCGTGCCGCGCGTCCTCGGCGGCCTCGGCGTCGCCGTCCTGTCCACCTCGCACGGACTGATGACCGACCGCGAAGCGCGCAAGCGCAAGGTCGGCGGCGAAGTCCTCTGCTACGTCTGGTGATCGGAGCGCCTGACATGTCCCGAATCGGACAAGCCCCATCACGATCCCGTCCGGGGTCGACGTGACCATCGAAGGCCGCGTCGTCACCGTCAAGGGCCCCAAGGGTGAGCTCACCCGCACGGTCCCGGCGACGATCAGCGTCCAGAAGGTCGACAACGAGCTGCTCGTCAGCCGACCCGACGACGAGCGCGACAACCGGGCCCTCCACGGCCTGACCCGCAGCCTCGTCAACAACATGGTCGTCGGCGTGACCGACGGCTTCCGCAAGAGCCTCGAGATCGTCGGCGTCGGCTACCGCGCCGAGTCCCAGGGCAGCGACGCGATCCGCCTCGCCCTCGGGTTCAGCCACCCCGTCAACGTCAAGGCGCCCGCCGGTGTGACGTTCGAGGTGCCGGTGGCGACGCAGATCGTCGTCAGCGGCATCGACAAGGAGGTCGTCGGCCAGGTCGCCGCCGACATCCGCTCCATCCGCAAGCCCGAGCCGTACAAGGGCAAGGGCGTGCGCTACGCCGGTGAGCGCGTGCTGCGCAAGGCCGGCAAGGCAGGAAAGAAGTAATGGCTGACATCGCCCAGATCCGGCGCGAGTCGCGCCTGCGCCGGCACCGCCGGGTCCGCAAGAAGATCCACGGCACGGCCGAGCGCCCGCGCCTGGCCGTGCACCGCTCGAACCGGCACCTCGTCGTGCAGGTCATCGACGACGACGCCGGCCGCACGCTCGCCGCCGCCTCGACCGCCGAGGCCGACCAGCGCGCCGCCGGCAACGGCGCGACGGTCGACGCCGCCACCGCATCGGCCAGCTCGTCGCCGAGCGGGCCAAGGCCGCCGGCATCGACAAGGTCGTCTTCGACCGCGGCGGGTTCCTCTACCACGGGCGCATCGCCGCCCTCGCCACCGCCGCCCGTGACGCAGGACTGGAGTTCTGATGGCGTACCAGTCGTACAACCAGGGGTCGAACCAACACGACACCTCCGAGGGTGGCCTGCGCGAGTCGCGGGTCATCACGATCAACCGCGTCGCCAAGGTCGTCCGCGGCGGCCGCCGGTTCTCGTTCACGGCACTCGTCGTGATCGGTGACGGCAACGGCCGTGTCGGTCTCGGGTTACGGCAAGGCCAAGGAGGTGCCACTGGCGATCCAGAAGGGCACCGAGGAGGCCAAGCGCAACCTGTTCGACGTCGCGCTCGCCGGCAGCACGATCACCCACCCGGTCATCGGTGTCACCGGCGCCGGCCGCGTGCTGATGAAGCCGGCCGCGCCCGGTACCGGCGTCATCGCCGGCGGCGCCGCCCGGATCATCCTCGAGGAGGCCGGCGTGCACGACATCCTGTGCAAGTCGCTCGGCTCGGCCAACCACATCAACGTGGCCCGGGCCACGATCGCCGGCCTGAAGTCGTTGCAGCGGCCCGACGAGGTCGCCAAGCGGCGCGGCCTGAGCGCCGAAGAGTTCGTGCCCAAGGGCATGCTGAACGCCTACAACGATCGCCAGAAGGGCGGCCACGGCGCCACCGAGGTCGACGGCGATGACCGGTCATCTCCTGGTCACCCAGGTCAAGTCGGGCGCCCACGGCAAGCCGAAGACGCGCGGCACGCTGCGCGCCTTGGGCCTCGGTCGCATCGGCAAGACGAACACCCTGCCCGACCGCCCCGAGATCCGGGGCATGCTCGCCCGCGTCCCCCACCTCGTGACGGTCGAGGACGCGGCCGAGACGTCCGAAAGCTGAACCGACATGCGAGTCCACGATCTCTCCCCGGCGCCCGGCGCCACCAAGCAGCCCAAGCGCGTCGGTCGCGGCATCGGCGGCAAGGGCGGCAAGACGGCCGGCCGTGGCACCAAGGGCCAGCACGCCCGCAACACCGTGGCCCGCGGCTTCGAAGGCGGCCAGATGCCGCTCAAGCAGCGGGTCCCGAAGCTGAAGGGCTTCAACAACCCGTTCCGGGTCGAGTACCAGGCCGTGAACCTGCACACGCTCGAGGAGCTCGCCGGTTCGGCCGGCGCCCGGATCGATCCCGAGGTCCTGGTGGCCAACCGCATCGTGCGCAAGGGCGCCTACGTGAAGGTGCTGGCCCGCGGTGAGGTGTCGTCGAAGCTCGACGTCCACGCCCATGCCGTGTCGAAGGCCGCCGAAGCGGCGATCACCGCGGCCGGCGGTACGGTGACGCTCGTCCCGCTGCCGTTCAAGGGCGAGAACAAGGCCGGTCGACCGGCCGTCAAGGGCAACCAGTTCACCAATCGGTGACCGGCGGGCCGATGCGGCCCGCCCCATGATCCCCGTCCCTCCGATCACGGACCGAAGGCGCCAACCGAGTGCTCGCAAACCTGAAGAACGTCTTCAAGATCCCGGACCTCCGGAACAAGATCCTGTTCACCCTCGGGATGATCGTCATCTACCGCTTCGGGATCGCGATCCGCGTGCCGGGCATCGACCCGCTCGCCGTGGACCAGCTCAACTCGGCGGCCAGCTCGCAGGGTGCGCTCGGCTTCCTGAACCTGTTCTCCGGCGGCGGGTTCGCGACCTTCTCGATCTTCGCCCTCGGGATCATGCCGTACATCACGTCCAGCATCATCATGCAGATCCTCGGCGTGGTGATCCCGAAGCTGGAGGAGCTGCAGCAGCAGGGAGCGGTCGGGCAGCGCAAGATCACCCAGTACACCCGCTATGTCACGATCGCCCTGGCCACGCTGCAGGCGACCGGACTGGTGTTCATCTTCGGGACCGGTCGCGGCACGGCGTTCTTCTCGGCCGCCCAGCAGGCGCCGACGGTCCCGCTGCTGCCCGAGGGGATCTGGCCCCGCGGCTACCTGATCATCCCGACGCTCGTGGCCGGCACCGCCCTGCTGATGTGGATCGGTGAGCTGATCAGCCAGCGCGGCATCGGCAACGGCATGTCGATGGTGATCTTCGCGTCGGTCGTGTCGGGGTTGCCCTACGGCTACTACTCGATCATCGAGGTCAACAAGTTCTTCTGGTTCGGCGCCATCGTCGCCCTCACGCTCGGGATCATCGTGGCGGTCGTGTTCGTCGAGCTCGGCCAGCGGCGGATACCGGTGCAGTTCGCCAAACGGGTCGTCGGGCGCCGGATGTACGGGGGGCAGAACACCTACATCCCCCTCAAGGTGAACCAGTCCGGCGTCATCCCGATCATCTTCGCCAGCTCGATGCTGCTGCTCCCGGTGATCCTCACGAACGTGCTGGGCAGCGGCGAGGGCTGGCGCGGCGACATCACGGAGTGGGTCGACAAGTACATCATCAACAGCCAGAACCTGGTCTACATGACCCTGTTCGGCCTGCTGATCATCGCGTTCGCCTACTTCTACAACGCCATCGCCTTCGACCCGGTCCGCCAGGCCGACCAGATCCGCCGCCAGGGCGGGTTCATCCCCGGCGTGCGCCCCGGGCCGCAGACCGAGCGTTACCTGAGCAAGGTCGTCAACCGCATCACGCTCCCGGGCGCCGTGTTCATCGCCGCCATCGCCCTGCTGCCGTACCTGCTGCTGTGGGGGGCGGACATCAACACGTTCGGCTTCGCCGGGACGAGCATCCTGATCGCGGTGGGTGTCGCCCTGGAGCTCATGCGCCAGATCGACAGCCAGCTGATGTTGCGCAACTACGAGGGCTTCCTCAAGTAGGCGCCCGGCTCCGTGATCCAGGGGGCTCGACTCATCATCCTCGGTCGGCAGGGCGCCGGCAAGGGCACGCAATGCGTCCGCTTGTCGCGCCACTACGTCGTGCCGCACATCTCCACCGGTGACATGCTGCGCGCCGCCGTGCGGGAGCGCACCGAGCTGGGACTGATGGCCAAGGAGATCATGGATGCCGGCGGGCTCGTCGGCGACGACATCATGATCGCCCTCGTCGACGACCGGCTGCGCCGGCCCGATGCCGAGACCAGGGGGTACATCCTCGACGGGTTCCCGCGGACGGTGGCCCAGGCCGAGGCGCTGGACCGGATCACGTTCGAGCGCCCGATCCACGTGGTGATCGACCTCGACGTGCCGCGTGACACGGTGCTGGCCCGCATCTCGGCCCGCCGGGTCTGCCGGGACTGCGGGACCAACTACACGGCCACCGGCCTGGAGCGTCAGCCCTGGATCTGTGAGGTGTGCGGCGGCGACGTGCAGCAGCGCGACGACGACACGCCGGACTCGGTCAACCGCCGCCTCGACCTGTACGAGAGCCAGACCGCCCCGCTCATCGAGTTCTACGGCGGCCAGGACCGCCTCGAGGTGATCGACGGCGTCGGCCACCCCGACGACGTCTTCCGTCGCCTCACCGGCTCCATCGACAGCGCCCGGACGTGAGGCCGGCCGCCGTCTGAGCACGTCCGACACCCTTGGTGTTGGACCGTTCCGCCGCTAGCATTGATCCCCGGTCTGTCCGCAGATCGCCGTTCCGTTCGTCCCGTGCCCCGGTGACCGCCTGGCAATCGTGCCTGGTGGTGGGGGCCCCATCACAGGTGAGGAGTCTCCCCTGCCCAAGCCCAAGGAAGACGCCATCGTGCTCGAGGGCACGATCTTGGAGTCGCTCCCCAACGCCATGTTCCGCGTCGAGCTCGACAACGGGCACAAGGTCTTGGCGCACATCTCCGGGAAGATGCGGATGCACTACATCCGGATCCTGCCCGGGGACAAGGTGCAGGTTGAACTCACCCCCTACGACCTCACCCGAGGTCGCATCACGTACCGCTACAAGTGATCGCAGCAGCAAGTCGCAACGAGAGAGACACGTCGTCATGAAGGTCCGACCCAGCGTCAAGAAGATGTGCGAGAAGTGCAAGGTGATCCGCCGGCACGGTCGCGTCATGGTGATCTGCGAGAACCCGCGACACAAGCAGCGGCAAGGCTGAGAGAGGCATCCCAGGCATGGCACGCATCGCCGGCATCGACATCCCCCGCGAGAAGCGGTTGGAGATCTCGCTGACCTACATCTTCGGCATCGGCCGTCCGACGGCCCAGAAGCTCTGCGCCGACCTGGGGCTCGATCTCGACACCAAGGTCTCGACGCTGACCGAGGACGAGGTCGCCCGCATCCGTGCGTACGTCGACGAGAACCTGCGCATCGAAGGTGACCTCCGCCGTGACGTGCAGCAGGACATCAAGCGCAAGATCGAGATCGGGTGCTTCCAGGGCATCCGGCACCGCAAGGGCCTGCCGGTGCGCGGTCAGCGGACCCACACGAACGCCCGTACCCGCAAGGGTCCGAAGCGCACCGTCGCCAACAAGAAGAAGGCTGTGAGGAAGTAAGCGATGGCCAAGCCGAAGCCAGCGGGTCGTCGTCCCCGCCGCCGTGATCGCAAGAACGTCAGCACCGGCGTCGTGCACATCAAGAGCTCGTTCAACAACACGATCGTCTCGATCACCGACACCGAGGGCAACGTCATCGCCTGGGCGTCGTCGGGCGGGGTCGGGTTCAAGGGCTCGCGCAAGTCGACCCCCTTCGCCGCCCAGCTGGCCGCCGAGCGCGCCGCCAAGGCGGCTCAGGAGCACGGCCTGCGCCGCGCCGAGGTGCAGGTGAAGGGCCCGGGTTCGGGCCGCGACACCGCCGTCCGATCGATCCAGAACGCCGGCATCGAGGTCACGTCGATCAAGGACGTCACGCCCGTGCCGCACAACGGCTGCCGGCCGCCGAAGCGCCGGCGTGGCTGAGGAGCGCTGAACCCATGGCTCGTTACACCGGTCCGAAGGTGCGCCTGTCGCGTCGCCTCGGCACCAACATCTTCGAGAACGAGAAGGGCCGCAAGGCGCTCGAGCGCCGGCCGTTCCCGCCCGGGACCCACGGCCGGACCCGTCGCCGCAACAACGGCAGCGAGTACCTCGCCCAGCTGCAGGAGAAGCAGAAGGCGAAGTTCATCTACGGCGTCCTCGAGCGCCAGTTCAAGCGGACCTACGAGGAGGCCAACCGCCTGGCCGGCCCGACGGGTGAGAACCTGCTGCGCCTGCTCGAGCAGCGCCTCGACAACGTGACCTACCGCGCCGGGTGGGCCTCGACCCGGCCGCAGGCCCGCCAGCTCGTGAACCACGGCCTGATCCAGGTCAACGGCAAGCGGGTCGACATCCCGAGCTTCCGGGTGCGCAAGGGCGACGTCGTCACCCTGTCCCCGAAGGCCCGCAACATGATCGTCGTGCAGCACAACATCGACGTCCTCGACCGGTCGCTCGTCGGCTGGCTGGAGTCGGGCGATGGCGGCAAGCAGGTCACCGTGCGCGATCTCCCGCAGCGCGACCACATCGACGTCCCCGTCCGCGAGCAGCTCATCGTCGAGCTCTACTCCAAGTAACAAGGAGCCGCATCCCCCATGCTGGTCATGCAGCGCCCCACGATCGAGGCCATCGGCGACGAAGCGGGCAACCGTCAGCGCTTCGCCGTCGGTCCGCTCGAGCCCGGCTTCGGCCACACGCTCGGCAACTCGCTTCGTCGCACCCTGCTGTCGTCGATCCCCGGCGCAGCCATCACGATGGTCCGCTTCGACGACGCCCTCCACGAGTTCGACACCATCGCCGGTGTCACCGAGGACGTCACGGACATCATCCTCAACCTCAAGGACGTCGTCGTGACGTCCGAGTCCTCCGACCCGGTCACGTGCCGGATCGACAGCAAGGGCGCCACCGTCGTCACCGCCGGTGACATCGAGTGCCCGGCCGACGTCGAGGTGCTCAACCGCGACCTCGTCATCGCGACGCTCAACGGCAAGGGTCGGCTGGCCATCGACCTCACGGTCGAGCAGGGCCGCGGCTACTCGTCGAGCGACCGCGAGACCGAGAGCCGCACGATCGGCGTCGTGCCCATCGACGCCATCTTCTCGCCGGTCCGCCGCGTCACGTTCGACGTGCTGCCGACGCGGGTCGAGCAGTCCACGAACTACGACCGCCTCGAGATCGACATCGAGACCGACGGCTCGATCACGCCGGGCGACGCCCTCGCGTCGGCCGGTGCGACGCTGCGCTCGCTGGCCGAGCTGGTGGCGTCGATGAGCGACGAGCCCCAGGGCCTCGAGCTCGGCGAGGTCGCCGACGCCGGCGCCAGCTCGCCCGACCTCGACCTCCCGATCGAGGACCTCGACCTGTCCGAGCGTCCGAGCAACTGCCTCAAGCGGGCCCAGATCAACACCGTCGGTGAGCTGCTCACCAAGACCGAGGACGACCTGCTCAACATCACCAACTTCGGGCAGAAGAGCCTGGACGAGGTCAAGCAGAAGCTCGACGAGCGCGGCCTGACGCTGCGCGGGTGAGGAAGACGACGTCATGCCCACACCCCGCAAGTCCCGCGCCTTCGGCGGCAGCGCCGCCCACCAGCGCCTGATGATGGCCAACCTGGCGGCGTCGCTGTTCGCCGCCGAGGCCATCGTCACCACCGAGGCCAAGGCCAAGGCCCTCCGGCCCTACGCCGAGAAGCTCATCACCAAGGCCAAGAAGGCCCAGGACGAGGGTCCGTGGCGCGTCCACCGGATCCGCCAGATCCAGGGCTTCCTCGGGGACCGCGAGATGACCCACAAGCTCGTCAACGAGGTGGCGCCCCGCTACCTCGAGCGCAACGGGGGCTACACCCGCATCCTCAAGCTCGGAGCCCGCCAAGGCGACGCCGCCGAGATGGCCCGCATCGAACTGGTCTAGGTCGCCTCGCTCGCTCCGAGGACTCCGCTCACTCGGCGGTGTCTCGCTGGGCCTGGCGGCCCCGGGGCTGGCGCCCCGACGCTCGACCTGACCAGCCACGCTCGCTGCGGCGGGGCCGAAGCGGTCGCTGGATGAGCCCACGGCTCGCGACGGACTGCTTCCTGCTGCGGGTTCGCGACGTTCAGATCTCTACATCAGCCCAGATGGCGGCGTGGTCGGACGCGGCGTGGACCTCGGCGGTGAGGGTGGGGTACATCTCCCAGGGATCCTTGACCCGAGGGCCGTGCCACACGCCCTTGCGGAACGCGCCGCCACCGGTCGCCCGGGCGAACAGCGCCGGTGACAGCAGGACGTAGTCGATCTTGTCCTTGCCGCCCTGGAACGTCCCGGTGCGCGGCCCGCCGTCGAAGGCCGGGTGGGTGCTGATGTCGCGCAGGTCGGTCCCGGCGACGAGCGGCGCCAGCGCAGCTGCGTCCGGCGTATCGTTGAGGTCGCCGACGACGGCGATGCGCTCGATGCCCGCATCGATGCACTCGGTGTAGATCTCGGCGACCCGGGTGGCCTGTCGTGTGCGGCGCTTCGTGCCGAGGCGGTCGCCCGGCTCGCTGTAGCCCTTCGACTTGAAGTGGTTGACGAGGACGGCGAGCGGCTGCCCGTCGGGCATCCGCACCCGGTACTCGCAGCAGTCACGGGAGAACACCACGCCGGCCGTGTCGGTGTCGAAGACGTGGGTGCGGATGTGCTCGATCGGCATCGTCGCCTTCAGGAGGATCCCGACGTCGATGCCCCGGTCGTCGTTCCCGTCGATCAGCATCACCTGCCCGAACGGCGAGCCCTCGACGTCGGTCAGCAGCGTCGGAGAAGCGACGCAACGTCGTGCGGTCCTCGGCCTCGACGACGCCGAGGATGTCGGCGTCGAGGTCGCGCACCACCATCGCGGTGTGCTGCAGGGCCAGCTCGTCGGCATCCTCGGTGGTCAGCTCGACCCACCCGATCCAGTCGCCCCGACCGGACGCGACCACTTCGGCGCCGCCGGCCCGAGGCCGCCGCAACAGCCTGCCGCGGATGACCCGCAGCACGGCGAAGCGGGCCTGGTCCGAGCGCAGCAGCCCGAGCTGCTCGAGCAGCTCCAGGATGCGGGCCTTCGTCGGCTCGGTGTACGTCTCGCGCTGCAGGAGCAAGTTGATCTGTGCGTAGGCCTCGAGGACCGGCCGGCCCGTCGCCCACGACTCGGTGGACAACGCCCGCGCCCGATCGAACAGGTTCTGCACGTTGAACGATGCGATCCGTACGATGCGCGCGGACCGTACCCTGACGTCGTGCGACGAGCCCGCCTATTGGTCGCCTACGACGGCTCGTCCTTCCGTGGCTTCGCCCGCAACCACGGCGTGCCGACGGTGATGGCGACGCTCGGCGACGCCATCGCCACCGTCGTGCGCCAGCCGGTCGAGCTGACCGGAGCCGGTCGCACGGATGCCGGAGTCCACGCCTGGGGTCAGGTCGTGTCGGGCGACCTGCCCGACGGCACCGACCTGGCCGACCTCACCCGGCGGCTCAACAAGCTGTGCGCGCCGGCCGTCGCCGTGCGTGACGCCCGCTGGGTCGACGACGACTTCGACGCCCGCTTCTCGGCGTCGTGGCGCCACTACCGCTACGACGTGTGGAGCTCGCCGACACCGAACCCGCTCCTCGCCGGCCGGGTGTGGTTCGTGCCGCACCCGCTCGCGCTCTGGGCGATGCGATCGGCGTGCGACCCGCTCATCGGCGAGCACGACTTCGCGTCGTTCTGCCGCCGCCCGCCGCCGCGCACCGGGCTCGATGGTGAGGAGCACCAGGTGTCGCTGGTCCGGCGGGTGCTGTCCGCCCGCTGGCACGAGCTGGACGACCCGGCGCACCTGCGCTTCGAGATCCGGGCCACCGCGTTCTGCCACCAGATGGTGCGCTCCATCGTCGGGACGCTGGTCGACGTCGGCCTCGGCAAGATCTCGCCGGGTGATGTGCGCGGCATCCTCGTCGCCCGCGACCGAGAGGCGGCCGGTCAGGTCGCGCCGCCGTCGGGGCTCGTGCTGTGGGAGGTCGGCTATTGACGAAGGTTCGCCAGACCCATCCCGGACGGCTCGTCGAGCTCGACGACATCGTCGACCAGCTGCGCCAGCACGGCCACAGCGTCGGGGCGACCCGACGGGCGGTGGTCGAGGGCGTGCGGCGCCAGCGCGGGGCGTTCACCGCTGACGACCTGGCTGCCGCCGTGCCCGACGTGCACGTGGCGACCGTGTACCGCACGCTGGCCGTGCTCGAAGAGATCGGTGCCGTTCGCCACACCCACCTCTCGCACGGACCGGCGGTCTACGAGAGCGCCGTTGCCGCGGACGTGCGTCACCTGGTGTGCGAGGTCTGCGGCCGCCACCTGTCGGTGCCGAGCGCGGTCTTCGGCAGCGCCCGCCGGCGGCTCGAGCGGGAGTACGACTTCTTGCTCGACGGCTCCCACTTCGCGATCGTCGGCCGCTGCCGCACCTGCGCCGAGAGCTGAACCCGCGTTCCCGCCAACGTTCCGGGGAGACGGCCGGAACCTGGCCGCCACAGCGGAACGTTGGGCAATCTGCGAACCGTTCGCAGACGAACTTGAAGTGCGAACGGTTCGCACTTAGGGTGCGGGCCGACGCACCGAGGGGCAACGGCGGCACGGAGGGAGCGCGGATGATCGCCATGCACATCCCGGACGGGTTCATCGACGGTCCGACGTCGTTGCTCGCCGGTGTCGTCGCGATCGCCGGGGTGGCCTGCTGCCTGCGCAAGGTCTCCGAGACCCTCGACGACCGCGACATCCCGATCGTCGGCCTGGCCGCCGCGTTCGTGTTCGCCGCCCAGATGCTCAACTTCCCGGTGGCCAGCGGCACCAGCGGCCACCTGCTCGGCGGCGTGCTGGCCGCCGTGCTCGTCGGACCGTACGCCGGCGGCCTCGCCGTCACCGTCGTGCTCGTCGTCCAGGCCCTGCTGTTCGCGGATGGCGGCCTGTCGGCGCTCGGTCTCAACGTCGTGAACATGGCGCTCGTCGGCGCGTTCGTCGCCTACGGCATCTTCCTCGTGATCCGCCGGATCATGGGTTCGACCCCCCGGTCGGTGACGGTCGCCTCCGGGATCGCCGCGTTCATGGCACCGGTGCTGGCCTCGATCGTGTTCACCGTCGAGTACGGCCTCGGCGGCAACGATGCCGTCTCGATCGGGCAGGTCGCCGGGGCGATGATCGGCGTGCACGTGCTGATCGGCATCGGGGAAGGTGTGATCACCGCCCTGACCGTCGGCTCCGTGATGGCCGTGCGGCCGGATCTCGTGTACGGCGCCCGGGGGATCGGCGGCCCGGCGCCGGCCGGCCCGGTCGCCGCCGGGGCGCAACGGGTCGGCTGAGGTGGCCTGCTCCCGACGCATCTCGCTGGTCGCGTTCGTCGTCGCCGGCATCGCCGTCGCCATCGTGCTCGTGGTGCTCGTCGCGCCCTGGGCCAACCCGAACCCCGACGGACTCGAGAAGGTGAGCGCCGACAGCGGCATCGATGCCGGCGTGACCGCCCACCACCTGGCCGACAGCCCGCTCGCCGACTACGAGGTGTCGGGCGTCGACAACCGGTTCCTGGGGACACCGATCGCCGGCCTCGTCGGCATCTCGGCGACGTTCGCGATCGCGGCCGGCATGGTCTGGGTCGTGCGCCGTCGTCGGCGAGCCGCATCGTTCACCCGCTCGACGACCCGCGCCGCTGACACCGGGCCGGCGGCGCCGGTCCCGAACGGCTGACGGTGGGAGGCGGCCACCGCCACCTCCTCGGCCACGAGGAGGGTCCCCTGCACCGGCTCGCTCCCCAGTGCAAGCTGGCGGCGACGCTGCTCTTCGTCGTCGCCGTGGTGGCGACGCCGAAGGAGCAGTTCTGGGCCTTCGGGGTGCAGGCCGCGCTCGTCGCCGCGGCCGCGGTGATCGGGCGGGTTCCACTCCTCGGGGTGCTCCGCCGCCTCGTCATCGAGGTCCCGTTCCTGCTGTTCGCGGTGCTCCTCCCCGTCGTGGGGCGCAGCCCGCGCGTCGACGTGCTCGGCGTCAGCCTCTCCGAGCCCGGACTCTGGGCGGCCTGGAACATCGTCGCCAAGGGCACGCTCGGGGTGGCGGCGACGGTCGTGATGGCATCCACGACGTCGATCCCGCACATCCTCCACGGGCTCGAACACCTCCGTGTGCCCCGGGCGCTCGTCGCCATCACCGCGTTCATGATCCGCTACGGCGACGTCGTCGGTGACGAGATGCACCGGATGCGCATCGCCCGCGAGTCGCGCGGCGCACCGGCGACCCACCTCGGTCACGCCCGGGCGGTGGCCGCGTCGGCCGGCTCGCTGTTCGTGCGGTCCTACGAGCGCGGGGAGCGGGTGTACCTGGCGATGGCGTCGCGTGGCTACACCGGGTCGATGCCCGTCCGGACCGCCCGCTCGACGCGAACGGCGTGGCTCGTCTGCCTCCTGTGGCCGCTGGCGGCCGCGGTCGTCGCCGCGCTCGCGTGGGCGCTGATGCCGTGACCGCGGCGCTCGAGGTGCGCGACCTGGCGTTCCGCTACCCCGACGGGCACCAGGCCCTCCGCGGCATCGACCTCACGGTGGCCGCCGGCGAGCGCGTCGCGGTGCTCGGCCCCAACGGCGCCGGCAAGACGACGCTCGTCCTGGCCCTCAACGGGATCAACGCCGCGTCCGGCGGCACGGTCCACATCGGCGGTCTCGCCGTCGAGCGGGCCAACCTGCCCGAGATCCGGCGGCGGGTCGGCATCGTGTTCCAGGACCCCGACGACCAGCTGTTCATGCCGACGGTCCGGGAGGACGTGGGGTTCGGTCCCGCCAACCTCGGGCTGCGGGGGGACGACCTGACCGAGCGCACGTTCGCCGCCCTCGACGCGGTCGGCATGGCCCACGTCGCCGACCGCTCGCCGCACCACCTCAGCTTCGGCGAGCGCCGACGAGTCGCGCTGGCGACGGTCTTGGCGATGCGCCCCGACCTCGTCGTGCTCGACGAGCCCTCGTCGAACCTCGACCCGCAGGCCCGCCGGGAGCTGGCCGAGATCGTGCTCACCCTGCCGGTCACCGTCCTGCTCGTCACCCACGACCTGCCGTACGCCCTGCAGCTGTGCCCTCGAGCCGTCGTGCTCGACGGCGGTCGACTCGTCGCCGACGGCCTGACGCGCGACGTGCTCGCCGACCGAGAGACGATGGCCCGCCACCGCCTCGAGCTGCCGTTCGGGTTCGACCCGCTCTCCGTGCCGGCGCCGTCGTCGTCGAGCTGACCGGTCGACAGAGCTCGACGACGATCCGGAGCGGGCCGGCCGCCCCTCCACGGCGCACCAGCGCTGCGTCGCGCCGTAGCGTTGCGGGCATGAGTGACTATGCGCCGCCCGCCGACGACATGCGCTTCGTCCTGCGCCACGTCGTCGACCTCGGTGGCCTGGCTGCACTGCCGGGCTACGAGCACGCCGACATCGACACCGTCGACGGCGTCCTGGAGGAGGCCGGGCGCTTCTTCGCCGAGCAGTTCGCGCCGCTCAACCGCGTCGGTGACGTGCAGCACAGCCGCCACCACGAGGACGGCACGGTCACGACGCCCGATGGCTTCGCCAAGGCCTACCAGCGCTACGTCGAGGCCGGCTGGCCGGCCGTGCCCTTCCCGCCCGAGTTCGGCGGCGGCGGCTTCCCGTGGCTGGTCGGCGTGGCCATGCAGGAGACGATGACGTCGGCGAACATGGCGTTCTCGTTGTGCCCGCTGTTGACGCAAGGCGCCATCGACATGCTGCTGCACTACGGCAGCGAGGAGCAGCGCGAGGTCTACCTGCCGAAGATGGTCACGGGCGAGTGGAGCGGCACCATGAACCTGACCGAGCCGCAGGCCGGCTCGGATGTCGGCGCACTGACGACCCGAGCGATCCCGGCCGACGACGGCTCGTGGCGGATCACCGGACAGAAGATCTTCATCACGTACGGCGAGCACGACCTGACCGACAACATCGTCCACCTCGTGCTGGCGCGGGTGCCCGACGCGCCGCCTGGGACCCGCGGCATCTCGTGCTTCATCGTGCCCAAGTTCCTCGTCGCCGACGACGGGACGCTGGGGGAGCGCAACGCCGTCGCATGCGTGTCCATCGAGCAGAAGATGGGGATCAACGCCAGCCCGACGTGCGTGATGGCCTACGACGACGCCGTCGGGTACCTCGTCGGCGAGCCCAACCAGGGCATGCGGTACATGTTCAAGATGATGAACAACGCCCGGCTGTCTGTCGGCCTGGAAGGTCTCGCCGTCGGTGAACGGGCGTACCAGCCGGCCGTCGCCTATGCCGCCGAGCGCCTGCAGGGTCGGGCCCCGGGGGCGACCAGGGAGTCGGCGATCATCGAACACGCCGACGTGCGGCGGATGCTGCTGACGATGAAGTCCCACATCGAGGCGCTGCGGGCGATCTGCTACCTCAACGCCGAGTGCATCGACCTCGCCAAGGTGCACCCGGACGAGGAGGTGCGAGCGGCCCGCCAGGAGCTGGCCGACATCCTGACGCCGATCTCGAAGGGCTGGGGCACCGACGTCGGCGTGATGCTGACGTCGCTCGCCGTCCAGGTCCACGGCGGCATGGGCTTCGTCGAGGAGACCGGTGTCGCCCAGCACTACCGGGACATCCGCATCGCGCCGATCTACGAGGGCACGAACGGGATCCAGGCCGATGGACCTCGTCGGCCGCAAGCTCGGACTCCGTGGCGGTGCGGCCATCGTCGGGTTCATCGACGGGATCGCGGCGACCGCCGCTGAGGCGTCGGCCGGCGGCGGCGACCTGGCGGTCATCGGCGACCGGCTCGCCGCTGCGGTGGACACCCTGCGCGCCACGATCGACTGGCTCGGCGCCAACGCCCCGGCCGACCCGAACAACGCACTGGCCGGCGCGACCCCGTTCCTGCAGATGATGGGCATCGTCACGGGTGGCTGGATGCTGGCTCGTGCCGCACTGGCGGCCAGCGCGTTGGCCGCCGGCGACGGCGGCGGGTTCGACGACGCGTTCCTGGCCCAGAAGGTCGTGACCGCCCGCTTCTGGGCGACCCAGGTCCTGCCGCAGGCCGGTGGCCTGGCGCCGGCGGTCATGGCCGGGCCGGCCGACCTGTTCGCCAGCGCCTTCTAGGGTCGCCGCGGCCCACCGGCCCCCGGGGCTCGTGAACGGCTCGAAGTCCGGGCCCGGCCTGTCGGCGCCGTTCCGCCACGGCACGCCCGAGGCGGGGTCGAACTACTGCGGTTCGAGCTCGAACGTCACCGTGACCTGCAGCGTCAGGGTCTCGCTGCCGGCCTCGATCGGCGCGGCCATCAACGCCCGGGCCGCCCCCTTGAACACCGGGACCGCCCCGCCGCTGCCACCCTCGACGATCGACACGACGGTGCCGACGGCGCACGCGGCCGCGGTGGCCAGGACCTCGGCCTTCTGCAGGGCGTCGGCGACGGCGAGCTCGCGCAGCGGAGCCACGACGGCGGCAGGGTCGGAGACCGAGAACGAGACCCCGTTGAGCGTGAACTCGTCACCGGCGACCTCTGCTGCGGCGTCGATGAAGCGTCCGACGTCATCGGCGGGCAGCGCGACCTGCAGCGAGTACGACCCCACGTATGACCGCTCGGACTGGTCGAACCACAGGTTGAGGCCGCTGGTGCGGATGTCGGCGTCGCGGGCGCCAGCGTCCTCGAGGGCGCTGACGAGGGTCGCCGCCCGCTCGTCGACGACCTCCATCGCGCTGCGGGCCGAGGGGCGCCGCGACTGCACGCCGAGCGACAACGAGGCCCGATCGGGGCTGGTGGTGGCACTCGCCGAACCCGTCACCGTCACCGTCCGCATCACGTCAGCGCTGCTCATCGGCCGAAGTGTTCCACGACCGCCGTTGGATGGCGGCGCGCCGCGCCGATATCATCTCCCGGTTCCCTTTTCCGAAGGTTCTCCCAGCATGCGCACCTACTCCCCGAAAGCCAGCGAGATCGAGCACGAGTGGCACGTCGTCAACGCCGACGGGCTCGTCCTCGGCCGGATGTGCACCGAGATCGCGCGGGTCCTGCGCGGCAAGCACAAGCCGATCTTCGCCCCGCACCTCGACACCGGTGACCACGTGGTCGTCGTGAACGCCAAGAAGATCGTCCTCACGTCGTCGAAGGCGGAGCGCGAGCGGGTCTACCGCCACAGCGGCTACCCGGGTGGCATCAAGTCGGAGAGCTACGGCGAGCTGCTCGCCCGCAAGCCCGAGGACGCCATCCGCCGCACCGTGAAGGGCATGCTCCCGAAGGGTCCGCTCGGTCGCCAGATGCTCACGAAGCTGAAGGTCTACGCCGGACCCGACCACCCGCACTCGGCGCAGTCGCCCGAGCCGCTCGACCTGTCCGCGGCCAAGGCCCGCTGATCCCCGGAGGCACCCGATCACCATGGCCACCCCGCTGACCCAGACCACCGGCCGCCGCAAGGAGGCCATCGCCCGTGCCCGCCTGCGCCCCGGCACCGGCGTGCTCACGGTGAACGGTCGACCGTTCGACACGTACTTCACGACGCCGGCCCACCGCATGGAGGCCAGCGAACCCCTCCGGGTCGCCGACGCGACCGAGCGCTTCGACGTCGACGCCACGATCACCGGCGGTGGCGTCAGCGGTCAGGCCGGCGCCCTGCGCATGGCCCTCGCCCGCTCCCTCGCCCAGCTCGAGCCCGAGTTGCGCACGACACTCAAGCAGGCCGGCTTGCTCACCCGCGACGCGCGGAAGAAGGAGAGCAAGAAGTACGGCCTCAAGAAGGCCCGCAAGGCGCCGCAGTTCACCAAGCGCTGACACGTCGGAGCGCTGCGGTCGTGCAGCCACGAGCGATCGCCGTCCGGTCGTGAAGTTCGGCACCGACGGCGTGCGCGGCGTCGCCAACACCGATCTCACCGCTTCGTTCGCCCTCGATCTCGGTCGCGCCGCGGCACGCGTGCTCGGCGGCACCGAGGCCGTCGTCGGTGGTGACACCCGGTTGTCGACGGCGATGCTCGAGGCGGCGTTCGTCGCCGGTCTGGCCAGCGAGGGCGTCGCCGTGCACCGCCTGGGCGTCGTGCCGACGCCCGTCGTCGCCTTCGAGGCCGCCCGTCGGGTGTGCCAGGGAGCGATGATCTCGGCGTCCCACAACGCCTATCAGGACAACGGCATCAAGCTGTTCGCGTCCGGTGGCACCAAGCTGCCCGACGACGTCGAGGAGCGCATCGAAGCCGACGTCGTGGCGCTCCCGGCGCCGTCGGGCGACCCGGCCCAGCTGGTCGACGTCGAGGACACGCCGGCGTACCGCGAGCACGTGCTGGCCGCACTCGACGGGCGCCGGCTCGACGGGTTGACGGTCGTCGTCGACGCCGCCAACGGGGCGGCCAGCGCCATCGCCGGGCCGCTGCTGCGGGCGACCGGCGCCGACGTCGTCGTGATCCACGCCGAACCCGACGGGCGCAACATCAACGCCGGGTGCGGGGCCACCGACCTGGCGTCGCTCAGCGCCGCCGTCGTCGCCGCGGGGGCCGACCTCGGGCTCGGGCTCGACGGCGACGCCGATCGCCTGCTGGCCGTCGACCACACCGGCGCGGTGGTCGACGGCGACCACGTGATGGCGGTCTGCGCGCTCGACATGCACGACCGGGGTGCGTTGCGCCACGACACCGTCGTCGTGACGGTGATGACCAACCTGGGCTTCCGGCTGGCGATGGAGGAGGCCGGCGTGCACGTGCTCGTGACCGCCGTCGGTGACCGCTACGTGCTCGAGGCGCTGGCGGCCGGGGGGTACGCCCTCGGTGGTGAGCAGAGCGGGCACGTGATCTTCCCCGACCTCGCCACGACCGGCGACGGCCTGCTGACCGGCGTCCTGCTCTGTGACGCGGTGCGGCGGACCGGCCGGCCGCTCGCCGAACTGGCCCGGGCGGCGATGACCCGGCTGCCCCAGGTGCTGGTCAACGTGCCGGTGCCGGCGCCGATGCCCGACGCGGCCGATCGCTTCGCCGAGCAGATCGCCAAGGTCGAGGCCGAGCTCGGTGTCCCACGGTCGGGTGCTCGTTCGACCGAGCGGTACCGAGCCGCTGGTCCGGGTGATGGTCGAAGCGCCGACGCAGGCTCAGGCCGACCGGGCCGCCGACCTGATCGCCGCCGCCGTCCGCGCCACCGTCTGACGCCACCGCCTGATGGGGTGTGCCGGGTCGGGGTGGGGGGCCGTCGGTAGCCTGTCCCCGCATGTGCGGCATCGTCGGCATCCTGAGCCGTCCCTCGACCCGCCCGACGCCCACTGCGCACGAACTGCTCGGCGGGCTCGACGGCGCACTGGCGGCGACGCGGCGACGTGCCCGCGGTCGCGGCCGCCGCCGGCGAGGTCGACCGGTTGCTCCATGGGCTGCCCGGGCTGCTCGCGCTGGTCGACCGCCACGAGCTCGTCGCCGGCATCACGGCCCGCCTCGACCAGCTCGACGCGTATGCGGTCGAGGTCGACGCCGGCCTGGCCACGGCCCTGCTCGACGCCGACGCCCTCGAACGGGCCAGCGCCGAGTCGATCCGGTTGCGCGATGTGCTGTGGGCGATCCGTCGCGACCGCCTGCGCACCGCCCGATCCGTCGCCGACCTCGCCGGGCGCGACGCGGGGCGTGGCCGCCCTGGCCGGTTACCTGTCGATCCAACAGGCGCTCTCGGCGATCGACCGGATGGAGGTGCGGGGCCGCGACTCGGCCGGTATCCACGTGTTCGTGCGCGGCCACGGGCTCGACGCCGACGATCCGGCGTTGCGGGCCGTGCTCAAGGGTCGCGATCGCGACCCGCTGTTCCAGAGCGGGGCAGCCCGCCTCGCCGGCGGGGCGCTGTCGATCGTCTACAAGGCCGCGGCCGAGATCGGCGAGCTCGGTGACAACACCGCCGCCATGCGGACCGCCATCGTCGCCGACGACCTGCTGCGGCTGGCGCTCGCCGCCGACGGCGCCGAGGTCGCCGTGCTCGGCCACACCCGCTGGGCCAGCGTCGGGATCATCTCCGAGCCCAACGCCCACCCGGTCAGCAGTGATGAGGTCGAGCAGCGCGGCGGGTCGGCGCCCCCGTTCCTGGTCGGTGTGCTCAACGGCGACGTCGACAACCATGCCGATCTGCGCGTCCAGCACGGTCTGCGCTTCCCCAGTCCCATCACGACCGACGCCAAGGTCATCCCGGCGCTCGTCGCCCGCCACCGGGAGTCGGCGAGCGGCGACCTCCTCGACGCGTTCCGCCGGACCGTGGCCTCGTTCGAGGGGTCGGTCGCCGTCGGGATCGCCAGCGCCGACGACCCCGACCGCCTCTGCTTCGCCCTCAACGGCAGCGGTCAGGGCGTCTACGTCGGGCTGGCCGAGGACCGCTTCGTGGTCGCCAGCGAACCGTACGGCGTCGTCGAGGAGACCGACCGCTACGTCCGCCTCGACGGCGAGCACGGTGGCCAGCTCGTCTGCCTCGACGCGGTCCGCGCCGGCACGATCGAGGGCATCACGCGCCGGGGGTACGACGGCTCGGAGCAGCCGGTCATGGCAGCTGACGTGGCCGTCGCCGAGGTGACGACGCGGGACATCGATCGCGGCGACAGCCCCCACTTCCTCCTCAAGGAGATCACCGAGTCGCCCGACAGCCTGGCCAAGACGCTGCGCGGCCGGATCGTCGACGCCGATGGCCGACTGCACGCCCTGGTCGGACCGCGGGCGCTGCCGCCGGCGATCGCCGAGCGCCTCGCCGGCGGGACGATCACCCGCATCCGCGTCATCGGCCAGGGCACGGCGGCCGTCGCCGGGCAGTCGATGGCCGCAGTGCTGGACGGGCTGGCCGGTGACGCGTTCGACGTCGACGCGGTCACGGCGACCGAGCTGTCGGGGTTCGGCCTGCGCCGCGACATGAGCGACACGCTCGCCGTCGCCATCAGCCAGAGCGGCACCACGACGGACACCAACCGCACCGTCGACCTGCTGCGCAGCCGCGGCGCGGCCGTGCTGGCGATCGTCAACCGCCGCTCCAGCGACCTCACCGACAAGGCCGACGGTGTGCTCTACACGTCCGACGGCCGCGACGTCGAGATGAGCGTCGCGTCGACCAAGGCGTTCTACGCCCAGGTCGCGGCCGGTGTGCTGCTCGCCTGCGCGATCAGCGAAGCCGCGGGCGTCGGGCTCGCCGCAGCGCCGTCACGAGCTGCTGACGTCGTTGCGGGCGATGCCCGACGCGATGCGCACCGTGCTGGCCCGTCGGGACGGGATCGCCGAGGCGGCCCGGCGCTTCGCCCCCACCAAGCGGTACTGGGCGGTCGTCGGTAGCGGCGCCAACAAGGTCGCCGCCGAAGAGGTCCGGATCAAGCTGAGCGAGCTCTGCTACAAGTCCATCGCCTGTGACGTCGTCGAGGACAAGAAGCACATCGACCTGTCGTCGGAGCCGCTGATCCTCGTGTGCGCAGCCGGGCTGGCCGGCAGCGCGGCCGACGACATCGGCAAGGAGATCGCCATCTTCCGGGCCCACAAGGCGACGCCGATCGTGATCGCCGACGACGGTGACGCCCGGTACCCGGCGTCGGCGGTGATCGCCGTGCCCTCGGTCGATCCGGCGCTCGGGTTCATGCTGTCGGCGATGGCCGGACACGTCTTCGGCTACGAGGCCGCGCTGGCCATCGACGCCACGGCGCGTCCGCTGCGCGAGGCGATGGAGCTGATCGAGGAGGCCGTGGCCAGCGAGCGATCGGCGGACGCCGTGCTCGTGCGGGTCCGCAGGGACATCCCCCGCCTCGCCGAGCAGTACGTCGACGGCCTGCGCAACCACCGCTACGACGGCCACCTCGAGGCCAGCACGGCCGTCCGGCTGGCCGGCCTCCTGCGCGACGTCCAATCGGACCAGCCGGTGGAGGCGTACCAGGCGGGTTCGGGCAAGGTCGGCTCGCCGGCGGCCCTCGTCGACGACCTGGTGCTGGCCCTGACCCGCGCGATCGAGGAGCTGACCCGCCCCGTCGACGCCATCAAGCACCAGGCCAAGACGGTCACCGTCGGGATCTCCCGGAGCGACGAGGGGGTCATGGATCGCCCGCTCGTGCAGGCCGTCCTCGACGCCGGCGCCGGCCGGGACGTGCTCAGCTACCGCACCCTCAAGGTGCTCGCCGATCTCGACCCGGCGGTCGCCGAAGTGACCGGGTTCACCCGCTACGGCATCGACGGCGACACGATCTCGGTCGTCGACCGTGGCGGGATCTCCAACCAGTTGGCCAGCCGCGTCGAGCGCACGCCGGTGCTGCTGGGCACGAAGCGCCGGGTGGCCAGCGAGCGCGAGGTCCTCGTCGCCCGCGGCCGTCGCGACAACCGGACGCTGATCTTCGTGCCCGAGGTCAAGGCGAACACCTCGACCGGCATCACGCTCCTCCACGTGCGCTTCCACGACCGGCTCGACGCGGCGACGATGCGCGCCGTCCTCGTCGGCTACGACGGCCGCTACGACCGCCTCGTCGACTGGGTGTCGGAGACCGAGGGCGACTTCGACGACCGGCTGCTCGGCGAGCTGCCGGTCGACGAGCTGCTCATCGAGCCGATCTCCGACGCCGCCGACCACTGGCGGCGCTGATGCCCGACGTGACCCGAGCGAGACCTGGAGCGAGCGAACGACGGACGCGGTCTCGGATCCGAGACGAGGCGCGCCCGGATCGGCGGATCGGGCGTGATCGGCGTCGGCGTCGACGTCGTCGACATCGAGCGCTTCCGGCTCGCGCTCTCGCGGACGCCGACGATGCGGACCCGGCTGTTCACGCCGGTCGAGCTCGAGTACGTGGCCCCCAAGGTCGATCCGGTGCCGTCCCTGGCGGCCCGCTTCGCGGCCCGGGAGGCGGTCATGAAGGCGCTCGGCCTCGGCCTCGGCGCGTTCGGGTTCCACGAGGCCTGGGTCGAGGTCGAGGAATCCGGCAAGCCGTACCTCGTCATCCGCGGCCGGGCCCGCGAGCTGGCGATCGACCGCGGGGTCGTGGGCTGGCACCTGTCGCTGGCCCACGACGGACCGGTCGCCGTGGCGACGGTCGTCGCCGAGTAGCGGGATCGACGAGATGATCCCGATCGTGACGCCCGACGAGATGGCGGCCATCGACGCGGCCGCGCCGGAGCCGGTCGAGGTCCTGATCGAGCGGGCGGGAGCAGCCGTCGCCCGGATGGCCCGCCAGATGCTGGGCGGCACGTACGGCCGCCGCGTCAACGTCATCGCCGGCAAGGGCAACAACGGCGCCGACGGTCGAGCGGCGGCGCGGTCGCTGGCCGCCCGCGGCGTCCGGGTCCGCACCTTCGACGCCGCCGACTGCCCGCCCCGGCTGCCACCGGCCGACCTCGTCATCGACGCCGCGTACGGCACGGGGTACACGGCGCGGCCCGAGCGGGAGTGGCGGGCCCCGCGCGTCGGGTCGGCCCCGGTCCTCGCCGTCGACATCCCGAGTGGCGTCGACGGGCTCACCGGCGAGGCGGGCCGGGGCGTGCTGGCCGCCGACCGGACGGTGACGTTCGCCGCATTGAAGCCCGGACTCGTGTCGGGCGCCGGGCGCGTGCTGGCCGGCGACGTCGAGGTCGTCGACATCGGACTCGACACCAGCCGAGCGCGGGCCGAGCTCGTCGAGCGCGAAGACGTCGCCCGGTGGTGGCGGCCACGACCGCCGACGGCCCACAAGTGGTCGCGAGCCGTGCGCGTCGTCGCCGGCAGCCCGGGCATGACCGGCGCCGCCCACCTGGCGTCCGGTGCCGCCCAGCGGGCGGGGAGTGGCATGGTCACGCTGTCGAGCCCCGGCGTCGACCCGCAGGCGCCGCACGAGGTCGTGCGGCACCGGCTGCCGGCGTTCGACTGGTCGGCGGCGGTCCTCGACGACCTGCGCCGCTTCCATGCCCTGGTGATCGGCCCTGGACTCGGACGCGAGGAGTTCACGGTCTCGGCCGTCCGCGCCACGGTGCAGGAGGCCGCGGTGCCGGTGGTCGTCGACGGGGACGGGCTGTTCGCGCTGGCGTGGAGCAACGAAGGCGCCAACGCGCTGCTGCGCCGGCGCCAGCAGGCGACGGTCCTGACGCCCCACGACGGCGAGTTCGGGTTGCTGGCCGGCGGTCGACCGGGGGCCGATCGCTTCGCCGCCGCCCGCCGCCTGGCCAGCGACACCCGCACGGTCGTGCTGCTCAAGGGACCGACGACGATCGTCGCCGCGCCTGACGGTCGGGCGCGTGTCGTCGCCGGCGGTGACGCCCGGTTGGCGACCGCCGGCACGGGCGACGTCCTGGCCGGCATCCTCGGTGCGCTGCTGGCCACCGGGATGGACGCGTTCGACGCCGCGGCAGCGGCGCCGTGGATCCACGTCGACGCATCGCGGCATGGCCCGCGCGAACGGGCTCGTGGCGGGTGACCTCGTCGCCGCGCTCCCGAGCGTGCTGGCCGAGCTGGCATGAGCGCACGCAGCGGGCGCAGCTGCCCACCCGCACCCCGGTGGGCGTGGGCCGAGATCGACGTGGACGCCATCGCCCACAACGTCGGTGTCGTCGGCCGGGCGGTCGCGCCGGCCGGCGTGTGGGCGGTCGTGAAGGCCGACGGGTACGGCCATGGTGCCGCCGCCGTCGCCCGGGCCGCGGTCGACGCCGGCTGCGCAGGGTTGTGCGTGGCCCTCACCGCCGAGGGCGTCGCGCTCCGCCAGGCCGGGCTCGACGTGCCGATCCTCGTGCTCAGCGAGCAACCCGCCGAGCACGCACCGACGGCGGTGGCGCATCGGCTCACGCCGACGGTGACGAGCGCAGACGGCGTCGACGCGCTGGCCGCAGCGCGACCGCACGACCTCGGCGTGCACCTCAAGGTCGACACCGGCATGCATCGGATCGGCGCCCAGCCCGCCGACGTGCCCGACCTGGTCGCCCGCATCGCCGGCCACGCCCCGCCGCTTGCGGCTGGCCGGGATCTTCACCCACCTGGCTGTGGCCGACGAGCCGGCCGACCCGTACACGGCGCGGCAGTTGGCGACGTTCGACGCCACGCTCGCCGCGCTGCCGGCCGGCGACCCTCGACGGCGTCGTGGTGCACGCCGCCAACTCGGCCGGCGGCCTCGCCCATCCGGCGGCCCGCTACGACTTCGTGCGGGCCGGCATCGCCCTCTACGGCATCTCGCCCGGGCCCGACGTCGACGACCTCGCGGTCGGCGCTGCGGCCGGCGCTGGCGCTCAAGGCGCGGGTGTCGTTGGTCAAGCGACTCGAGGCCGGCGAGCGGCTGTCGTACGGGTTGCGGCACACGCTGACCGCCGACGCCAACGTGGCCACGGTGCCGTTGGGGTACGCCGACGGCGTGCGGCGCAGCCTGTCGAACAACGCCGACGTCCTGATCGGCGGCCGGCGGCGGCCGATCATCGGCACCGTGACCATGGATCAACTGATGGTCGACTGCGGCGACGACCCGGTGCAGCGCGGTGACGAGGTCGTGCTGATCGGCGCCCAGGGCGACGAGCGGGTCACGGCCGAGGAGTGGGGCGCCCGCCTCGGATCGATCGGCTACGAGGTGGTCTGCGGGATCGGCCCGCGGGTGCCGCGCTTGCTGGTCGGGTCAGCCCGACGCCCCTAACATCGTCGCGTCATGCCGCCGACCCCACGCCTGCAGCTGCGCGCGCCGTCGCTCGAGGCGACGCACGCGGTCGCCGCGGCACTGGCCGCGCTGAGCCGATCGGGCGACGTCATCCTGCTCGGCGGCGAGATGGGCGCCGGCAAGACGGCGTTCGCCCAGGGCTTCGGTCGCGCGCTCGGCGTCACCGAGCCGATCACCTCGCCGACGTTCAACCTCGTGCACAGCTACGACACCGCATCAGTGGTCCTCCACCACGCCGACCTGTACCGCCTGGAGCAGCTGTCGGAGGTCGCCGAGCTCGGCCTCAGCGAGCTGGCCGAGTACCACGGCATCGTGATCGTCGAGTGGGGCGACGTCGTCGAGTCGTCGTTCGGCGACCACCTGTCCGTCCGCCTCGACGTCGACGGGGCGGACCTGGAGGGCCGGCTGGTGACCATCTCGGCCGTCGGACGGACATGGGCCACGAGGTGGGCGGCGCTCCAGCGGGCGACGGCCGACCTGGCGGTGGCGTGATGGGCCGATCGATGCTGAGCGACGACCATGCTGATTCTGGGCATCGAGACGGCGACCGAGCAGGTGGGCGTCGCCCTCGGTGGGCACGAGGGTGTCATCGGGTTGTTCCAGGTCGCTCGGGGCCGCCGCCACGCGGAGATCCTCACGCCGGCGATCGACTTCGTCTGCGCCCAGGCCGACATCGGGCTCGACGAGATCGGCGTCATCGCCGTCGACGTCGGGCCCGGCCTGTTCACCGGGATGCGCGTCGGCCTCGCCGCGGCCAAGGCACTGGCACTTGCCCTGCGGGTCCCGATGATCGGGATCCCGTCGCTCGACCTGCTGGCGTTCCGCCACCGGCGCTCGGACCGCGTCGTCGTGCCGGTCATCGATGCCCGCAAGGGCGAGGTCTTCTACGCCGCGTACCGCCAGGTGCCGGGCGGGCTCCAGCAGGTGATGGCGCCGCAGGTCGGTCCCGTCGACGACCTCGTCGCCGACCTGCTGGCCCGCAGCCAGGAGACGTTGTGCGTCGGCGACGGCGCGCTGCGCTACCGCGCGGAGATCCTCGACGGGTTCCACTGCGAGATCGCCGACGACGCCCATCCGTCGGCGGGCACGCTGGTGCAGCTCGCCCACGCCCAGGCGCTGCGCGAGGAGTGGGTGTCGCCGGCCGACATCCGGCCCGTGTACCTGCGCCCGCCCGACGCCCAGATCAACTGGGCGACCCGGGCCACCAGCTCCACCGTCCCGAGGAGCCCCGCGTGAGCGAGCGTGTCTGGCGGGTCGCGTCGGTGGCGGCGATCGGTGCGAGCGAACAGGAGGCCGCGTGAGCGTGCTCTCGCGGTTGTTGCCACGCGGTCGTGACGGTCGCGACGGGCTGGCGATCGAGCCGATGCGCCACCGCCACGTCGGCCCGGTGCTCGACATCGAGCAGGCGTCGTACCCGAAGCCGTGGAGCGCCCGGGTGTTCCACGACGAGCTCGACCAGGCGAAGCTGGGACACCGGACATACGTCGTCGCCAAGGTCGGGCGGACCGTCGTCGCCTACGGGGGTCTGATGTTCGCGCCGGACGAGGCGCACGTGACGAACATCGCCGTCCGACCCGACCACCGCCGCCGGCACGTCGCCCGCCGGGTGCTCGCCGAGCTCGCCGACGACGCGATCGCCCGCGGCTGCGGGGCGTGGACGCTCGAGGTGCGCTCCAGCAGCACCGGCGCCCAGGCGCTCTACCGCCAGTTCGGGTTCGCGCCCGCCGGCATCAGGGCGCGGTACTACGAGGGGACCGAGGACGCCATCGTGATGTGGTGCCACGACATCCAGAGCGCCGAGTACCGGGAACGGTTGGAAGGGTTGCGGGCCGATGACCGATGAGCAGGTCGACGGGTTGGCCCGGCCGGACGACGCCGGCACCGCCGACGTCGGACCCGACACCCTCGTGCTCGGCATCGAGACGAGTTGCGACGAGACCGCGGCGGCGCTCGTGATGGGCGGCAGCGACATCTTGTCGAGCGTCGTCAGCTCCCAGATCGAGCTCCACGCGACGTTCGGTGGCGTTGTCCCCGAGATCGCCAGCCGCGCCCACCTCGAGCTGCTCAACCCGGTCGTGGCGCGGGCGATCGTCGAAGGCGGCGTCGACGAGCGGCGCATCGACGCCGTGGCGTGCACCGTCGGCCCCGGGCTGATCGGGGCGCTCCTGGTCGGGGTCTCGGCGGCCAAGGCGCTGGCGCTGGCGTGGGAGATCCCGTTCGTCGCCGTGAACCACCTCGAGGCCCACCTCTACGCGGCGTTGCTCGACGACCCGTCGGTCGAGCTGCCGATCGTGGTCCTCCTCGTGTCGGGTGGGCACACGATGCTCGTCGAGATGCAGGCCCCGGGCCGCTACCGGCTGCTCGGTCAGACCATCGACGACGCCGCCGGCGAGGCGTTCGACAAGGTGGCCCGGTTCCTCGGGCTCGGCTACCCGGGCGGACCGGCCGTCGAGCGGGTCGCCGCCGATGGCGATCCGGCGGCGATCTCGTTCCCGCGCGCCATGCGCAACGAGGGACTCGACTTCAGCTTCTCCGGACTGAAGACGGCGGTCATGAACCACGTGCGATCGCACCCCGATGTCGAGACGGCGGACGTCGCGGCGTCGTTCCAGGCCGCCGTCGTGGACGTGCTGGTGCACAAGGCGCGGCGGGCGGCGGCGGAGGTCGGGGCGACCGGCCTGGCGCTGGGCGGTGGGGTGGCGGCCAACTCGAAGCTGCGCGAGGACCTCCTCGATGCCTGCTCCGAGGACGGACTGCACGGCTACCTGCCGAGCCGGGCGATGTGCACGGACAACGCGGCGATGATCGCCGCGGCCGGCTGGCACCGCCTGCGCCTGGACGGCCCCTCGCCCCTCGACGTCGGGGCCTATCCGAACCTGCGCCTCGTCGTCGAGTAGCGGTCGGCGGGACCGCCGGCGCCAGCCGACACGTCGACGACGAGGTTGTATGATTCAGCGACGTTGACCGGGCCGAGGGGATCGGGGGACTCGGATGGGGCAACTGGACCAGCTCGTCGAGCGGATGGCGATCCCGATGCGAGCCCAGCCCGACGTGCTCGTCGGCACGCTGCTGCTCCTGTGCGGGGACGGCGCGGCCTGGGTGACCGGTCAGGTCCTGGTCGTCGACGGCGGCGGCACGCCACACCTCTGAGGAGCAACCGATGGAGACGCTGACGATCCCCGGGCACGTGCCAGCCGACCTCGTGCACGAGCTCGACCACTGGAACGGAGCCGACTACCTGGCCGACCCGCTGGGCTTCTGGGACGGCCTGCGGGAGCGCTTCCCCGTGTTCTGGAGCCCGCTCCACGGCGGCTTCTGGTGCCTGACCCGCTACGAGGACATCCACGAGGCGTTCCAGCGCGCCGACCTGTTCTCCAGCCGGCTGACCAACATCCCCGGGCGCGAGGTCACGCTCCTGCCGATCTCGCTCGATCCACCGGCCCACTCGCCGTACCGCCGGATCCTCAACCAGCCGTTCGCGCCGGCCCGCATCGACACGCTGCGCGAGCAGATCACCGTGCGCTGCGACGAGCTGATCGACGCCGTGGTCGCCGCCGGCCGGTGCGAGCTGATCTCGGCGTTCGCCAAGGCACTGCCGACCCACATCTTCCTGCAGCTCCTCGGACTGCCGCCCGAGGAGCTCGACCGCTTCCTCGACTGGAACCACGTCATCCTCCACGTCCAGGGCGGCGACGCCGGCCTGGCCCGCCAGCGCCAGGCGAACGCCGAGCTCGCGGCCTACCTGGCCGGGCTCGTCGCGACGCGGCGTGACGACCCGCAGGACGACCTCGTCGGCGTGCTCCAGCAGGCCGAGCTCGACGGCGCCCCCCTGCCCGAGGCCGACGTGCTCGCCTTCCTCCACCTGCTGTTCATGGCCGGCCTCGACACCGTGACGTCGGCCCTCGGCTGGTGCTTCCAGTTCCTGGCCGAGCACCCGGCCCACCGTCAGCAGATCGTCGACGACCCGTCCCTGATCCCCGACGCCGTCGAGGAGCTGCTGCGCTTCCACGCCTTCGTCGAGGACGCTCGGACGGTCACCACGGACATCGAGTTCGCGGGCGTGCAGATGAAGGCGGGGGACCGGATCATGCTCCCGACCTCGGCGGCGTGTCGGGACGACGCCCAGTTCCCCGATGCGATGGTCGTCGACTTCCGCCGCCAGCCGAACCGCCACATCGCGTTCGCCTCCGGACCGCACCGCTGCGTCGGGTCGCACCTCGCCCGGGCCGAGCTGGTGATCGCCGTCGAGCGCTGGCACCGGCGCATCCCGCACTACCGGATCGCCGCCGGGTCCCCGCGCCGCGCCCACGGTGGCGGCGTGGCCGGCCTCGACGAGCTGCACCTCGTGCTCGACTGAGCGTCCGGAACCGCCAACTCCGGGTCAGTGGGCGAGGAAGGACATGGCGCGGTCGAGGAGCGGGGCGATGAACGCCACGATCCTCTCGATGTGGTCGTCGGCGGTGCCACGTCGACGGTTGTTCTTGACGATCGACGCGGTGATCGCGGCCTGCTTGAATCGCACAAGGGCGTGGAACCAGTCGAGGTCGGCGACCTGGCTGCCCCGGCGCTCCTCGTACACCGCCAGCAGCTCGTCGAGCGGCGGCATGCCGACGTCGCGGCGGATCGCGCTGGGCTTGTCGGGATCGCTGTTGAGCATGAACCACGCGAGATCGACCCGGGGGTCCTCGACGGCCCAGATCTCCCAGTCGATGATCGCCCGTGGCTCGGGCCCGGCGTAGATGATGTTGCCGAGCCGGTAGTCACCGTGGATCAGGGCCGGCGCGAGCGCGTCGGGCAGGCCCTCCATCAGCCGCTGGCCGCACACCACTGCCGGGTGCGGTCGCAGGTCGTCCTCGACGGTGGCGAACAGCGCCACCCACCGCTCGATCTCGGCGGCCAGCGCCATCACCGGTTCCCCGGCGACCGCCGGGTGGTCCGCCGGGACGGCGTGGAGGGCGGCGAGCATCCGCGCCGCCGACGTCGCCCGCGCCGCGATCTCGTCGGGCGGCGGCACCTCCCCCTCGTCGGACTGCGGCTCGAAGCAGTCGCCGTCCTCGAACGTCATCGCGAACATCGGGGGGACGTCGGGAGGATCGCCGGTGTCCTGGAACAGCACACGCGGGACGACGACCCCGTCGGCGCCGGCGAGCGCCAGCAGGACGCGGGCCTGGCGCAGCACGTCCCGGTTGCGGACCGGCTCGAGGCCGGGCGGGGCCAGCTTGACGGCGAGGCGCGCGATCGGCTGAGACGAGAGAGTCCCCGAGCGAGCGAACGAGGTGGCTCGGACGTCCAGCCGGAACGTCACGCTCGACATCCCGGTCGGCATCTTCGTCAGCACGAGGTCGCCTGGTGACACCGCCGACCCGATCGTCGACTCGACGAGCGGTGTCAGCCGGACGGCGAGCTCGCCGACGTCCACGGTCCCCTTGGTCACGTCGGCACCTCCTGCTCCTGTCGCCCTCAGTCGCCGAGCTCCACGGCGAGCAGCGGGGCGAACTGCTGCACGCCGTCGAAGTCGGTCTCGTCGCGCCCCCCGAGGCCGTGCGCCGCGGGATGGTCGCCTTGATCGTACGGACGGCGTCGCACTCGTGGACCGCGACCGTCGCCGGGTCGACGTGGTACAGCCGCCCGAGCAGCTGGCGATCGACGACGCCGAGCGCGCACACCCGCCGGTACGCGCCGTCGTCTGCGAACACGATGTCGAACGTGATCCACGATGCGCCGGCGTTCGCGCTCTTGATCGCCTCGGTCACGTCGGCCAGCGTGGTCATCGGCCGCTCCTCACAGCTCGACCACCTCGAGCTCGAACGGCGCCCGTTCGTCGTCGACCCGCAGGACGTGCCAGACGGCCCACTCGTAGACCGGACCACCGCGCAGCACGTTCGGCGAGAACGGATAGGCGAAGTTCCCGCCGCCGCCCAGGTGGCCGGTGAAGTCGAGCCGCGAGCCGGTCGCCGACGCCTTGCCGGCGACGGCCAGGGCGATGTCCTCGGTGTCGCCGACGACGTCGACGACGAGCCCGACCTCGTGCAGGTCGCGGCCGCGGCTCGGCTCGACGTCGCCGAGGACGGCGTCGTTGCCGTAGCTGCGGAACCGCACGCTCCACTGCTCGGGTGCGATCCCGAGGGCGCCGACGACCTTCTCGAGCAACGTGCGGTAGTCGACGAGGAACTCGTCGAGGTGGGCGAGCAGGCGGGGATCGCGCAGACCGGCGATCATCACTGCCCGATGCCCGACGAACCGCGCCCCTTCGAGCTTGATCGTCGGCGTCGCCGAGCGCTCGAAGCGGCTGCCCGTCACCCGCACCCGCCGTTCGTCGAGCTGCTCGTAGCGGGCGTCGACGGCGACGATCGACCCTGTCGGTTGGGTGATGCGGAACGGATCGGGGTTCTCGTGCATCGTGATGCGGGCGACGGTCTGGGAGGTGCAGGCGGCGTCCGGGAGCATCGGCTCGACGGTGAAGTCGTCGTCGGTGACGGTGGCCAGCACCGGCGAGCCGCGCTGCGGCGTCGTCGTCGCCAGGTAGCCCTTGTCGATGCTCTTGCCCGCGTGCCACGCCGTCGCCTCCGGCCGCCCGTGGTGCAGCGCCATCGAGGCGAAGATCGCCGGGTCGGCGCAACGGCCGGCCAGGACGATGTCGACGTCCTGGTCGAGCGCGTCCATGATCGGCCCCGCTCCCATCATCCCGACGATGCGCGTCGAGGCGTCGATCGCCTCGTGGGTCAGGGCCGGGAACGGCCCGAGCGAGGTGATCCGACCGTCGTCGAGCGCGCCGTGGATCGCCGCCGGGTCCTGTTCGGCATGGATCAGCGCGACCCGCAGGCCGAGGCCCTCGGCCCGGGCGAGGTCGCCCACGATGGCGCGGAAGCCCTCGACGTGGGGCGCACCGCCGGCCCCGCCACACGAGCCGATGACGAGCGGGACCCCGATGCGCTTGGCGCCGGTGATCATCGTCCGCAGGTCGTGCTCGACCGACAGCCGGGACTTCGGATCCCGACCGCTGCCCAGGAACCCCGGGCCGAAGTCGGTGCTGCCCGCGTCGCACCCGACGAGGTGGGGACCCCGCTGGAGGCCGAGCTCGAACCCCCGTCGCGAGAACCCGATCCCGACCACGCAGTTGGCGAGGAGCCGCGTGACCCCACCCCATCGGTCGGCCGGCTCGAGGTGGGTCATCGTCGCTAGATGATACAAACGATTCCCGCCGGCCCGGAGTTGGCGCCCGGTCGCCGACACGATGAGGATCGCGGCCGTGCACGTGGACGACTTGACCGAGGTCCGCCTCACCGTCGATGGCGGCGTCGCCCTCCTCGAGCTGCACCGGCCCGATCAACGCAACGCCTGGAGCGGCCGGATGGCCGTCGAGTACCGCTGGGCGCTGCACCTCGCCGACATCGACCCGGCGGCCCGCGTCGTCGTCGTCACCGGCGCCGGACGGGACTTCTGCACCGGCGCCGACACCGCCGACATCGAAGCGATCAGTGGTCAGGGCGGCGCCTACGCGACCGAGCGCTCGGCGCCGGCGCCGTTCCCCGACGGCACACCCGAGGAGCTGCGGCGCAACCACGCCTACCCGTGGACGCTGTCGGTGCCGGTCATCGCCGCGGTCAACGGCGCCTGTGCGGGGGCGGGGTTCGTGGTCGCCACCTACGCCGACCTCCGCCTCGTCGCCGACGACGCAAGGATCGCCACGTCGTTCGCCGGCCTCGGACTGCCGGCCGAGTTCGGCACCGGCTGGGTGCTGCCGCGGTTGCTCGGCGTGCCCAACGCGTTGCAGTTGCTGCTCGACCCGACACCCGTGACCGCCGCTCGCGCCGCCGAGCTGGGGTGGGCGCAACGCGTCGTGCCGGCCGCCGATCTCGTCACCGAGGCGATCGGGTTCGCCCGGCACCTCGCCCGGTCGGCGTCGCCGGACTCGTTGCGGTGGATGAAGCGAGCGGTGCTCGTCGACGCGATCGGCGGCTTCGGGGACGCCTACACCCGCTCGGTCGAGGAGATGGACGAGGCGCTGCGCCGGCCCGACCTGCGGGCCGCCGTCAGGGCTCGCCGCGACGGGCGGCGTCACGACTTCCTGGACCCCGCCGGCTGACACCGGCGCCGGCGCTGGTCCCGGCGGCGATGGTCACGGTGAGCCGAGCGAGCCGTCGGGCGAGCGAATGTGAGCCGAGCGAGTCCCGAGCGAGCGAACGAAGTGGCTCAGACGTCGCTCGGGTAGTCGGTCCCGATCTCGCCGGCCTCGCGGAGGCGGGCGAGACGGGCGTCGTCGTAGCCGAGGACCCCGCCGAGGATGGCGTCGTTGTGCTCGCCGAGCAGCGGAGCGGCCGCCGGCGGCGCGATGGTCCAGCGGTCCGATCGCCACGACGGCCCCGGCGTCCGGCGCACGCCGACGACCGGGTGGTCGAGGTCGAGGAAGAACCGGCGCGCCGCGAGGTGGGCGTCGGCGAGCAGCTCCCCCTCCCGCAGTACCGGCGCGGCGGTGATCCCGGCCCGTTGCAGGCGGCGCCAGACGTCCTTGTCCCGGCCGGCCGTCCAGGCACCGATCCAGGCGTCGAGCGTCGCGGTGGCGGCCAGCCGATCGACCAGCGTGGCGTCGACGGCGACCGGTGGGGCGTCGATGACAGCGGCGAGGGCGCGCCACTCGAGGTCGTCGCGGCAGCTGATGGCCAGCCACTCGTCGCCCCCGGCGCAGCGGTAGATGCCGTGCGGGGCCATCTCGACCGACCAGTTCTCCCGCGGCACGGCGGGCCCTCGTGGCTCGGCGTACAGGTCGGCGGCGTGGTCCATCATCACGCCCAGCTGCGACACCACCACGAGGGACCCCGCGCCCGTGCGCTCCCGGTCGCGCAGCGCCGCGACCACGGCGGCGACGGCCGCCGGACCTGTGGTGGCGTCCATGTACATCGAGTCGGGTTGGCGCTCCGGCGGGAGGTCGGGGTACCCGCGAGCGTCACGGACGCCGGCGAACGCCTCGAACGCCGGGCCGAGGCCCCGCACGTCGGCCAACGGACCGGCGGTGGCGCCGCCGGGCATGCGCACCAGCACGAGGCGGGGGTTGACGTCGAACAGCCGGTGTGGTGGGTACCCGCGCCGTTCGAGGAAGCCGGGGGCGTTGTTCTCGGCGAGCACGTCGGCGCGCCCGACGAGCGCCTCGAACGCCGCCCGCCCGTCCGTCGACTCGATCTCCAACGTGACCGAGCGCTTCCCGCGCCCGTTGAGGTTGGCGACGGCGAAGCGGTGCCACGGCTCGTCGCCCGGCTCGCGGTCGGCATAGCCGCGGCGGGTGTTGCCGAGCCCCTCGACCCCGTCGGCGCGGACCCGTCGCGGGCCCTTGGTCGCCGACGGGTAGTGACGGCGCGACTCGACCCGGACGACGTCGGCGCCGAGGTCGCCGAGGACCATCGTGGCCGACGGCCCACTCAGCACGACGGTCAGGTCGAGCACCCGGATGCCGTCCAGCGGGCGCCCGGGCCGTTCGCTCACGGCACGAGCGAGCCGAGGACCGCCGCGAGCGGGCGGCGCCGGCGTGATCGAGATGCCGGTCGCCGGCCGCCGGCCGCCGTCCGGGCCGGCCCGGACGAGGCCGGCGGCGGCGAGCCACGGGTCGTCGAGCGCCGAGCGCAGCGTGTTGGCCGGGATGATCGGCCAACCGACGGCCTGCGCCTCCCCCACGGCCTCGTCGCGGGTCCGAGCGCCCACCCAGGCCCGCACGGCCGCCTTGAACGCCGCGTTGCCCGGAGGACGCAGCGCGAGGGCAGGACGTTCGGCGAACGCGTCCAGCCCGCCGATCAGCTCGCACGCCACGCGCACGTGCCAGCCGTACAGCGTGACGTACACCAGGCCGTCGGCGCAGCGCAGCACCCCGGTGATCAGCGGCGACTCGCGGCCCTCGGATCGCACCGCGTCCCAGCCGGTGTAACTGCACGTGAGGAGCTGCAGGGCGCGGCGGTCCATGCTCGCGGCCATCGCCTCGACGGCGGCCACGTCGACGGTCGCGCCGACGCCGGTGCGCTCGGTGAGGACGAGCTCGGCGCACGCCGCCGCGGCCGCGACGGCGCCGACGTACGTGGCGACGAGGTGGCCGCCGAGCGCGAGGGGCGGTCGGTCGGTGTGCCCGGTCGAGCTGACGGCACCGCCGAACGTGTCGACCGTGAGGTCGGTGCCGGTGAACCCCGCGTTCGGCCCGGTGCGGCCGAAGGGCGTGATGACGACCCGCACGGCGCTCGCCGGCATGCGGGCGAGGACGTCGAGGACCTCCGGGCGGTCGTCGTCCACGACGATGTCAGCGGCCGCCACCGCGTCGGCCCGCGCCGGATCGTCGCCGGCGACCACGTGCAGGCCGTCGAGCCAGGCGCCCGCCGCCGGCGCGGCGCGGGTGGTGGTGACGGCGTCGGCACCGAGGTGGTGCAGCCGGTGGGCGCAGAAGAGGCCGTCCAGGCCGGCGGTGAGGTCGACGACGCGTACGCCGTCGAGGCCGCGGGCGGTCCACTGCATCCCCGGCGACCATAGCGGTGGCCCCGAGTTGTCCCGGGCGCGGAGCGCACGCGACCACCATGGTGGACGTGTTCGTGTCCGTGAAGCTGCGGTTCTCGACGATGGAGTCGTTCGCCGCGCTCGGCGTGGAGGCTGACCGCCTCGGGTACCACGGCGTGTGGTTGAGCGAGCCATGGGGCTTCGATGCGACGGCGTTGCTCGGGTGGCTGGCCGGGCGCACCGATCGCGTGCGCATCGGCACCCACGTGCTCTCGGTGTACTCGCGCACGCCGGCCGGCGTTCGCCGGTCTGGCCGGATCGCTGCAGCGGGCATCGGGCGGGCGCTTCCGGCTCGGTCTCGGCGCCTCCGGCCCGCAGGTCGTCGAGGGGTGGCACGGCGTCCCGTTCGTCGCTCCCGTCGGGCGCACCCGTGACGTGATCGACGTCGTGCGGATGGCGCTGCGCGGCGACCCGGTGTGCATCGACGGCGCGACCACGACCCTGCCGCGGCCCGGTGGCATCGGCAAGGCGTTGCGCTTCGCCCAGCTCGGCGAGCCGCTCGACGTCCCGATCTTCGTCGCCGCGATGGGCGCCCGGAACGTCGAGCTGACGGCCGAGCTCGCCGATGGCTGGATCCCGTTCCCATGGGCGCCCGTCGCTGCCGCCGCGTACGAGGCCCACCTCGCGTCCGGGCGCCGGGCCAGGGCCCCCGGGCTCAGCCCCCTGGTGTTGGCGCCGACCGTGTCAGTGGGCTTCGGTGACGTCGTCCGGCTGCGGCGCATGGAGCGGGCCAGCATCGCGTTCTCGCTGCGGGGCCATGGGTCCGCCGGCGCGCAACTTCTACGTCGACGCCGTCGACCGGCTCGGCTTCGGGCCACCGCACGCACTGTGCAACGGGCGTGGTTGGCCGGCGATCACGACGGCGCCCGCCGGGCCGTCGCCGACGAGCTCATCGACGCGGTCTCGATCCTCGGCGACGTCGGCCTGGCCGAGCGCCGCCTCGTGTGAGTACCGCGCCGCCGGTGTCGACGAGCTGGTCGTCGAGCTGCGCCAGCGCGACCTCGAGGGACAGCTGGCCGACCTCCGGGTGCTCGCCGAGCTCCTCTGAGCGGCGGCGTCGACCGGCACGTCACGGTTGCGTCAAGGTCGCTGAATCATCTAAACAGTACAACTGTCAAGGAGTGCTCGTGAGGGCCGGTGACTTGGGGGACCTGATGCAGAAGCGAGTTGTGCGCTCGTGGGCGGCCGTCGCCGTCCTGGCGCTGGCACTGGCCGCGTGCGGTGATGACGACGACGATGCGACGGACGCGTCGGCGGCGCCGGCCGCCACCGACGCCCCGGCGGGCACCGATGCCCCGGCGGGCACGGAGGCCGCGGCGGGCACGCAGGCCCCGGCGGCGACCGACCCGCCGGCCACGTCCGCCGACGATGCGGAGGACACGGCGACGACGGGCGGAGACGCCGAGCCGACCGGGAGCGGCACGGTGAAGGTCGGTGCGCTGTGCTTCCTGTCGGGCGCGACCCTGACGCCCGAGTGCGACTCGGTGCCCAAGGCGCTGATCGACTCCGTGGACGGCACGGTCAACGGGTACGACGTCGAGTTCGTCTCGTGCGACGTCAACCGCGCCGATCCCTCGGCGCTGCCCAACTGCATGTCGCGCCTGATCGACCAGGAGGGGGTGCAGCTGTTCCTCGGCAACACGTTCGACCCCGGGCTGTACGAGCAGATCGAGCCCAAGGGCATCCTGTCGCTGGGCAGCACGGGACAGGCCCGCGAGTCGTACACCAGCCCGGTGTCGTACCTGCTCAACGGCTGGGCGCCGCTGGGCTTCGCCGCCGTCGCGGACTTCGCCGCCGGGCAGGGCCTCGACCACCCGGCGGCGATCATGCTCGACAACGAGTCGGGCAAGATCTCGGCCGACGCCATCCAGGCCAACTTCGACCAGGAGATCATCCGCATCGCCACCAGCGACAGCGAGCCGAGCTTCACCCAGTTCGTGGCCCGGGCCAAGGACGAGGGTGCCGACCCGCTGTTCATCCTGCAGTCGGGCGCCCAGATGGTGCGCATCTTCGAGGACGCCGCGAGCCTCGGGTACGCCCCGACGTTCGTGCTCCCGTTCACGGCCTACGACCAGCTGTTCGCCGAGAACGTCGGGCCCAACGCCGACGGGGCCGTGTTCGCGGCCGGCTTCGCATCCTGGTTCGACGAGGCCACCGCCGCCGACTACCAGGCCGTGATGGACGAGTACGGGCCCGACGACTGGCGCTACTCGTATGCCGGCGTGAACAGCTACGTGGGCACCAAGGTCCTGTTCGACGCGCTGGCGTCGATGAGCGGGGAGCCGACGTCGGCGAGCATCCAGGCCGCCCTCGACAGCGGCACGTTCGAGAGCGAGTGGACGCCGGAGCCGTTCGGGTGGAGCGAGGCCCCGTGCAGCCCCGACCGCCCCCGCATCGCGTCGTGCAACGTGTACATCTTCGAGTACCAGGGTGGCGAGTTCTCGCAGGTGGGTGACGTGATCGACGTCGCCGGCTGACGCGATGCAACTGACGATCCAGCTGGCGATCCTCGGCGTCGTCACGGGCGCCGCCTACGGCCTCGCCGGGATCGGGCTGGTCGCCATCTACAAGGGCTCGGGCGTCCTCAACTTCGCCCAGGGCGCGATCGGCATGGTCGGGACCTACGTCTACGCCATCGTCATGGAGGACACCGACAACAAGGTGGTCGCCACGGCGGCCGGGATGCTGACGTCGGCGCTGGTCGGCGTCCTCACGTACGTGCTCGTGATGCGACCACTGCGGGCCGCGCCGACGCTGGCCAAGGTCGTGGCGACGCTGGGCGTCCTGGTGTTCCTGCAGAACGGGGCGACGATCGTGTTCGGCACCGATCGCCAGGTCGCGCCGAGCCTGCTGACGAGCTCGTTCTTCTCGATCGGCCCGTACTCCGTGCCCTGGAGCGGCGTCATCATGCTCGTCGCCGGCATCGCGCTCACCGCACTGCTCGCGGTCTACTACCGGTACACGATCCCCGGGCTGGCCACCGAGGCAGCGTCGATCGACGAGCCGGCCACTGTCCGCCTCGGGTACCGGGCGACGCTGCTGGGCGCCGGCAACTGGGCGCTCGGCTCGGCGTTGGGCGGGCTGACGGGGATCATGCTCGTCGGCAACACCGGGCTCAGCCAGGCCGTGCTGACGCTGATCGTGATCAAGGCGCTCGCCGCGGCGATCGTCGGCGGCTTCCGCTCCGTGACCCTGACGTTCGCCGCCGCGGTGGGCATCGGCGTCACCGAGGGCATCCTCGTCGGTCAGCTCGACTCGCCGGGCTGGAAGGACGCGGTGCCGTTCATCGTGATCGTGGTGGCCCTGCTCGTGCGCGGCGACGCCATCCCCGGCCGGCGCTCCATCGCCGTCCGCGAGGTCCTGCCGGCGGCACCGATGCCGCGCGTCCGGCTGCCGGTCGTGATCCCCGTGCTCGTCGTGCTGGTGGCGCTGCCGTTCTGGCTGTCGACGTACTGGGAGGGGGTGCTCGCGCAGTGCCTGGCGTTCGGGCTGATCGGGCTCTCGGTCGTGCTGCTCACCGGCTACCTCGGCCAGGTGTCGCTGGCGCAATGGGCGTTCGCCGGCATCGGCGCGCTGCTCGGCGGCTCCCTCGTCGCCGACCACGGCTGGCCGCTGCCACTCGCCGCGCTCGGCGCGATCGCGGTCGCGTTCGCCATCGGTGCCCTCCTCGCCGTGCCGGCGCTGCGGATCCGGGGCGTCGCCCTCGCCGTCGTCACGCTCGGCTTCGGCTCGACGATCCAGGCGGTGTGGTTCAAGGACACGTGGGGCGTCAACCCGCTGAACCTGCCGTCGGCCGACGTCTTCGGTTGGCGCTTCGGCACGTTCGGCGTGTACGTCATGTGCCTCGTCGTCCTCGTGGCGACGTGCATCGGGATGATGGCCCTGCGGCGCTCCCGCGTCGGCGAGCAAATGCTGGCGATCAGGGCCTCGGAACGGGCGGCGGCGGCCTGCGGCTTCAACATCCCGCTCGTCAAGATCACCACGTTCGGGGCGTCGGCGGCGATGGCAGCCGTCGGGGGGCTGCTGTTCTCCTACGGGGCCCGATCCGTCAACGCCGAGACCTTCCTGCCGTTCCAGTCGATCTTCCTGCTCGCCCTGGTGTTCCTGCACGGGGTCGGGGCGATCTCGGGCGGCGCCACGATCGGCACGTTCATCCTGGTCCCCGCCATCCTCGTCGAGCTCGACGTCTCACGCGACTGGTTCGGCTTCATCGCCGGGGGACTCGTCGCCTACGCCGTGATCCGCCACCCGAGTGGCGCCGGCGGCAGCCACGCCGCGAAGCTGGAGGCACTCGAGCCGCCCGCGCTCGACGACCCCTACGCCGGCGTCGAGGCGCCGGACGAGGTCGCGTCGTCGCAGGAGGTGAAGGCGTGAGTGAGCGTGTCGGCCAGACCGCGTCGCTCCGCGGCGATCGGTGCGAGCGAACAGGAGACCCCGTGAGCCGAGCGAGTCCCCGAGCGAGCGAACGATGGGGCTCGGCGTGACCGCGATCCTCGAGGCCACGTCGGTGAGCGTCCGCTACGGCGGCAACGTCGCCGTCGCCGACGTCACCATCTCGGTCGCACCGGGCGAGCTGGTCGGCCTGATCGGTCCGAACGGCGCCGGCAAGACGACGTTGTTCGACGCCATCACCGGCTTCGTGCGGCCGAACAGCGGCGTCGTCCGCTTCGACGGACGGGAGATGGGGCGCCGCTCGCCGAGCCGCCGGGCGCGGCTCGGGATGCGCCGCACGTTCCAGGGCGCCGAGCTCTTCGACGACCTGACGGTCCGCCAGAACGTGGCCGCCGCAGCCCCGTCGGCCGACGTCGCCCAGCGCTGGCTGGAACGACTCGACCTCCTGGGACACGCCGAGCACCTCGCCCTGCACGTGCCGACCGGCGTGCGTCGCCGCGTCGACCTCGCCCGCGCGCTCGCCGCGGCCCCGAAGGTCGTCCTGCTCGACGAGCCCGGCGCCGGCCTCGAGCGCGACCAGAAGGAGCGCCTCGCCGCGCTGCTGCGCGACATCCGTCGCAGCGACGGCATCGGGTTCGTGCTCGTCGACCACGACATGGACCTCATCGCCGACGTCTGCGAGCGGGTGTACGTGCTGGCCCTCGGCCGCGTCATCGCGTCCGGCACGGTCGCCGAGGTGATGCGCGACAGCACCGTGATCGATGCCTACCTGGGGGCGCCGTGACACCGTCCGGGCCGGCGCGCCTGTCGGTCGCCGGGCTCACGGTCGGCTACGGCTCGGGCCCGGTCGTGCGTGACGTGTCGTTCGACGTCGCGCCGGGCGAGATCCTCGCCGTGGTCGGACCGAACGGCGCCGGCAAGACCAGCCTCCTGAAGGCGATCGCCGGGCTCGTGCCGACCGCCGGTTCGATCGCCATCGACGGGCGTGACGTGACCGGCTCGGCGCCGGAGCGGCGGGCTCGCGAGGGCCTGTTCCTCGTGCCCGACGACCGCGGGCTGTTCGGACCGATCAGCGTCACGTCGCACCTCAGCCTGGCGGCCCGGCGCCGCCTGTCGGCCGCCGAGCTGGGCGCGCTGTGGGCGATGTTCCCCGCGTTGCAGGCCCGCCGCCGCCTCACCGCCGGCTCGCTGTCGGGCGGCGAGGCCCAGATGCTGGCGATCGCCATGGCGCTGGCCGCCCGCCCGCGGGTCCTGCTGATCGACGAGCTGTCGTTCGGTCTGGCGCCGATGATCGTCCAGCAGCTGCTCGCCCAGTGCCGCACGTTGGCCGAGGAGCACGGCGTCGCCGTCGTCCTCGTCGAGCAGTTCGTCGACCTCGCCCTCCGCATCGCCGACCGCGCTGTCGTGCTGCGCGGCGAGGTGCTGATGGCCGGGCCGGCGGCCGAGATCCGTGACCAGCGCGAGCGCCTCCGGTCGGCCTACCTCGGCACGACCGACGAGGCCCGGGCCGCGCACTGAGCGCGAGGAGGCAGCGATGGACCTGGGGCTGGCCGGACGAACGGCGATCGTGTCGGGCAGCAGCAAGGGGATCGGACGGGCCGTGGCGGCCGGCCTCGCCGCCGAGGGCTGCAACGTCTGCATGACGGCGCGTGGTACCGAGGCCCTGCACCAGGCCGCCGACGCGGTGCGGGCGTTGGGTGGTGGTCGGGTCGTGGCGGTCGCCGCCGACATGACGACCGAAGCTGGTGTCGAGCGCGTCGTCGAGACGTGCCGGCGCGAGCTCGGTCCGGTCAGCATCGCCGTCACCAACGTGGCCGGGCCCAAGTCGCTCGGTTTCGCCACCACCGACGACCATGCGTTCCTCGACGCCTACCGCGACATGGTCCTGAGTGTCGTGTGGATGGTCCGCCGGGTCGTGCCCGACATGCGGGCCGAACGGTGGGGGCGCATCGTCAACATCGGTTCGGACTGCATCAAGGACGTCCACCGCGAGGTGCCGCTCGTCCTCGCCAACGTCAACCGCGCCGCGTCGATCGGTCTCCTGAAGACCCTGTCCGACGAGCTGGCGCCGGACGGCATCACGGTGAACAACATCGCCGTCGGCGCCATCCTGACCGAGAACCGGATCGCGTTCCACGAGCGCTTCGCGGCCGATCGCGGCATCGCCGTCGCCGACGTGCAGAACGCCAACACCGGCCACATCCCCGTCGGGCGCTTCGGCGACCCCGCCGAGCTGGCCGCGGTCGTCAGCTTCCTGTGCTCCGACCAGGCGGCGTTCGTCACCGGCGAGACCGTCGCCGTCAACGGCGGCCGCAGCCGCACGCTCTTCTGATGTCCGCCAGGTCCTCACGGTACGATCCGGCCATCTCTCCCACGACGTCAGTGACCCCCGACTGGCAGCGCCGAGCCCCGTCCCGGCAGGTGCACATCCCGAAGGCGGCCGAGCTGGTCGCCGGTGACCTGCGCCGCCAGATCGTCCACGGTGAGATCCAGGCCGGTGACACGCTGGCCCCGGAGGCCGAGCTGATGGTGCGGTTCGGCGTCAGCCGGCCGACGCTGCGCGAGGCGTTCCGGATCCTGGAGTCGGAGCGACTGATCAGCGTCACCAGGGGGGCGCGCGGCGGGGCGCGGGTCCACCTCCCCGACATCGGCGTCGCCGCCAACTACGCCGGGCTGCTCCTGCAGGTGCGGGGCACCACGCTGGCCGATGTGTACCAGGCCCGGCAGTTCATCGAGCCCGAACTGGCCGGGGAGTGCGCCCGCCGCCGGGGCGACGGCGTGCTCGACGACCTCAAGCAGTGCATCGAGTTGGAGGAGGCGGCGATCGAGGAGGACTTCAAGGCCTTCTCCTACTACACCGCCCAGTTCCACCAGCTCGTCGTCGACGGATCGGGGAACACGACGCTGGCCGTGCTCACCGGTCTGCTGCTGTCGATCTTCGAGAAGCACCTGGCACTGGAGATGGCGGCCAAGCACACGCGCGAGGAGCGGGTCGCCGACAACCGCAAGGGCCTGCGCGGCCACCGCAAGCTGGTGACGCTGATCGAGGAGGGCGACGCCGAAGGGGCCGAGGCGTTCTGGCGCCGGCACATGGAGGTCGCCGGCGTGACGCTGCTGCGCGACGTCGGCTCGACGACGGTCGTCGAGCTGCTGGCCTGACCCGCACTGACGCCGTCCGCCCGCCTCCCTCGACATCGCTGAATCATCTAGCGATGTCCGTCGCGACTGTGGTACCGTCGGTCCGGCTCCTGGGGAAGCCGCGCCAGCAGGCGCGAGAGAGGGGATCGCTGTGTCGTACGGATCGTCGGCCGTGCTCGTCGAGACGCCACGTCCCGACCACGTGCCAGCCGACCTGGTGCACCCGCTGGAGCACTACAACTCCGCCGAGTTCCTGACCTACCCCGTCGGGTTCTGGGACGACCTGCGGGACCGCTTCCGCGTGTTCTGGAGCCCGTACCACGGCGGGTTCTGGTGCCTCACCCGCTACGAGGACATCCATGCCGCGTACCAGCAGCCCGACGTCTTCTCCAGCCGGATGCAGGCGATCCCCGGGCGCGAGATCCGGATGCTGCCGATCTCCCTCGACCCGCCCGAGCACACCAAGTACCGGCGGGTGCTCAACGAACCGCTGTCGCCGGGCAACGTCGCCGTGCTCGCCGCCGACGTCCGCGGCCTCGCCCGTCGGCTCGTCGAGGAGATCGCCCCGACCGGCGGCTGCGATTTCATCGAGTCCTTCGCCAAGCCGCTCCCGACCGAGATCTTCCTGCAGCTGCTCGGCCTGCCCCGGGAGGAGCTCGGGCAGTTCCTGGAGTGGAACCACACGATCCTCCACGTCCAGGACGACGCCGCGGGCAACGCCGCCAAGCAGGCCGCCGGCGCCGCCGTCGGTGCGTACCTCGCCGCGTACATCGAGCGGCGCAAGCAGGAGCCCGGCGACGACCTCGTCAGCCGCTTCCTGGCGGCCGAGATCGACGGCCGGCCGCTGAGCGACGCCGACGTCCACGGCTTCGCGTTCATGCTCTTCCTCGCCGGACTCGACACCGTGACGGCCGCGCTGGGGTGGTCGTTCGGCTTCCTGGCCACCCACCCCGACCAGCGCCGTCAGCTCGTCGAGGAGCCGGCGCTGATCCCCGAGGCGGTCGAGGAGCTGCTGCGCTACCACTCGTTCGTCAACGACGGGCGCTACATCACCCGCGACGTGGAGTTCGCCGGCGTGTCGATGAAGGCCGGCGAGCGGATCATGCTGCCGACGGCCGCCGCCGGCCGCGACGCCGCCCAGTTCGCCGACCCGGACGTCGTCGACTTCCACCGGCCGAACAACCGGCACCTGGCGTTCGCCGCCGGGCCCCACCGGTGCGTCGGCTCCCATCTGGCCCGTCTGGAGATGCGCATCGCCCTCGAGGTGTGGCACGCCCGCATCCCCGACTACACCCTGCAGCCGGGCACGTCACCGGAGTTCCACGGGGGTGGCGTCGCCGGCCCCGACCACCTCCGGCTCACCTGGCCGACCTGAGTCGCGCCGGCGCGACCGCGGCCCGGTCGCCCGCTCGGCTCAGTCGAGGCGCTCCTCGAGGACGATCGTCACCTCGTCACCTTCCTGCTTGGCGATGGCCCTGCGCAGGTCGGCCTTGATCGGCAGCTTGTGCGTGCCGTCGCCGAGGGCCATGAACGAGCTGCGGAACGGCGTGCCGTCCACGGTGCCACGGACCTTCACGAGGCCGCGGGTGCCGAAGTAGTCGGCCGAGTCGTCCATCACGACGTACGTCCAGCCGCCCTTGGCCGGGCTCTTGCGCAGCGTGGTGGTGAACGTGCGGTGCAAGGTGGTCATGGTCCATTCTGACCGCCGCGCCGGGCCCGGCTCATCGCGGCGCGACGACCGTTAGCGTCACCGTTAGCGTCGCGGCGATGGAACTGCGGCTCGGCGACTTCGTGCCCCGGGCGCCGGTCGTGCTGGCCCCGATGGCCGGCGTCACGAACGCACCGTTCCGGGCCCTGTGCCGCAGCTTCGGACCCGGTCTCGTCTACGTCAACGAGATGGTGATGGCGACGGCACTGGTGCACGGCAACGCCAAGACCGACCGGATGATCGCGTTCGGTCCCGACGAGCACCCTCGCAGCCTCCAGGTCTACGGCTCCGACCCCGTCATGATGGGCCGGGCCGTCGACCGCATCTGCGAGCGCGGCCTCGTCGACCACGTGGACCTCAACTTCGGGTGCCCGGCGGCCAAGGTGACGCGCAAGGGGGGCGGCGCGGCGGTGCCGGCCAAGCCGCGGCTGCTGGGCGCCATCGTGCAGGCCGCCGTCGGCGCAGCCGCGCCCTACGGCGTCCCGGTCACCGCGAAGTTCCGGATCGGCCTCACCGACGCGATGATGACCCACCTCCGGGCCGGCCAGGTGTGCGCCGACGAGGGGGTCGTCGCGATCGCCGTCCACGCCCGGACGGCCGAGCAGCACTACGCCGGGGAGGCCCGCTGGGACGCCATCGGCGAGCTCAAGGCGCACGTCGTCACGATCCCGGTGCTCGGCAACGGCGACATCTGGGAGGCGGCCGACGCGCTGGCGATGATGCGGGCCACCGGGTGCGACGGCGTCGTGGTCGGGCGCGGCTGCCTCGGACGTCCGTGGCTGTTCGGCGACCTCCTCGAGGTCTTCGCCGGGCGCCCGGCACCGTCCTCGCGACCGCTCGGCGTGGCCGCCGACGTCATGGTCGCTCACGCCGGGGCGCTCGTCGTCCACCACGGCGACGAATCGGTGGCGCTGCGGACGTTCCGCAAGCACGCGTCGTGGTACCTGACCGGTTACCCGGTCGGCAGCGAGGCCCGGCGCCGCTTCGCCCAGGTGTCGACGTTGGCCGAGCTCGACGACCTGGTCGCCGGCCTCGATCCGGCGACCGAGGTCGTCGACGGCGGCGAGCGGATCCGGCGGGGCCACACGAACGGACCGATCCGGGTCGCCCTGCCCGACGGCTACCTCGACGGCCTCGACGCCCTCGCCGACGACGACACCGTCCCCGACGACGCCGACGTGATGGCCCTCTCGGGCGGCTGATCCGACCCGATCCTCGACTGGGGCGGTCCGGGCGACACATGTCGTCAGGGCGGCCGCCCACACCGCCTCGCTGCCGAGGACGGGTCGCTCCGGCGGGTGCCCAACGGACGTCGAAGATTCGTCCAAGACCACCCGGGACGCGGCGCAGGGCCGGCGACCGATCATTACGGTCCGATGACGACACCTCCAGCAGCGACGTGTCGGCAACGACCGTCGTCGCGCTGCAACTGCGCCGGTCGGTCACCCCCACGCCGACCGAGCGCCGACGCCAACCGACGTCTACCCCCCGAGATCGAAGGAGGCCCGCCCCGCCATGTCCCTGGACATCGTCATGCCCGCACACAACGAAGAGGACCGGATCGCCCGCACGCTGCAGGCGTACCGGGCCGGGTTCCCGCAGCCCGACGTGCGCTTCCACGTCGCCCTCGACGGCTGTCGCGACCACACCGCCGACATCGTCCGGGCCCAGGCCCGCGCCGACGGGCGCGTCGTGCTCCACGAGTACCCGAAGCTCGGCAAGGGAGGGGTGTTGATGGAGACGTTCCGGCGCTGCGACGCCGATCTCGTCGGGTTCGTCGACGCCGACGGCGCGACGCCACCCGCCGAACTGGCCCGCATGACCCGCGAGGCCGCCGACGCCGACGGCGTGATCGCCAGCCGCCGCCTGACCGCCTCGTTCACGCCGTGCGGGCGACGCACCGGTCGGTCGCTCACGTCGAGTGGGTTCGCGTGGGGCGTGCGGCGGCTTTTCCACCTGCCCTACGCCGACACCCAGTGCGGGGCCAAGGTCGTCCACCGACGGGTCGCCGAGCAGGTCGTGCCGCTGATGTCGTCACGCGACTTCCTGTTCGACGTCGACCTGCTCGTCGTCGCCCGACGACTCGGCTTCGACGTCGTCGAGGTGCCGACGGTGTGGCTCGACCAGGCCGGTTCCAAGCTGCACGCCCGGCGGGATGCGGTGCGGATGCTGAAGAGCGCGGTGCGCCTGTGGATCCACCACCGCACGATGCCGGTCGAGTCGGTGTCCGCCGGCGCCCCCACGGCACCACGAATCGGCGCCCTGGTGGCCGTCGACGGCGACGCGGCCTGACGTGGCTCCCGACATCGCGCTCGTCGCGCCCTATCCACCGGCCGGTCAACGCCATGGCGGCCACAGCGGTGTGGCCTCGTACACCGCCAACCTCGCCCAGGCCCTCGTCGCGAGCGGTCGTCGGGTGAGCGTCATCGCGCCCGAGATGGCCGGCGACCCGGACCGCTTCGACGACGGCGAGGTCGACGTGCGTCGAGCGTTCCCGTTCGGCCGACGAGCCCTGCCGGCCGCGATGCGGGCGGCTCGTGACACGGGTGCACCCATCGTCCACCTGCAGTTCGAGCTGTTCCTCTACGGGGGCCTCCCATCGCTCGCCGGGTTGCCGGCCCTGGTCGGGCGGGCCGGGGTGCCGCTCGTGACCACCGTGCACCAGGTCGTGGAGCCGTCCTCGGTCGATCGCGCCTACACCCGCTTGCACCGGGTCGGCGCACCGGCCGTCGTCGCCCGGCGCGGCATCGGGGCCGTACAGGGGGCGATCACGCGGGCCAGCGCGGCGACGATCGTCCACGAGCAGCCGTTCCGGCGGGTGCTGCCAGGCGCGACCGTCATCCCCCACGGCATCGAGACGACCGAGCCGCTCGACCGCCGCGCCGCCCGCCGGGCCCTCGATCTGGACGAGCGGTTCACGGTCCTGTGCTTCGGCTTCCTGGCGCCGTACAAGGGCATCGAGCTCGTGCTCGACGCGGCGCGCCGGACGACCGGCCACGTGCAGGTCGTCGTAGCCGGTGGCGAGCACCCGCGGATGGTCGGCGCCGCTGCCGGCTTCGGCGCCGAGCTGCGGGCGCGCTACGGCGACGTCGCCCGGTTCACCGGCTGGGTCCCCGACGGTGACGTGGCCCGCTGGTTCAGCGCCGCCGACCTCGCCGTGTTCGCGTACCCGAGGCCGTTCGCGTCCAGTGGGGTGCTCGCCCTGGCCCTGGCCCACGGAACGCCGGTCGTGCTGTCGCCGGCGCTGGCCCGCTGCGCCGGCGCGCCGAGCACCCTGGCCGCACCGATGGACGCACCGGGCCTGGCCGCCCGGATCGACGCGCTGGCCGCGGACGAGTCGCAGCTCGAGGAGCTGCGGCAGTGGAGCGGTGTGCTGGCCGCCGGCCGGAGCTGGCCGGTCGTCGCCGCCCGCCACCACGAGCTCTACGAGGAGGTGGGACATGTCGAGCGTGCTGCTCGTCGGCGCCTTCGGGCAGGGTAACCCGGGCGACGAAGCCCTCTGCGCGGCATGCTGCGCCGCGCTGGCCGACCACGACGTGGTCGCCGCCAGCAGCGACCCGGTGGACACGGCCGCCCGCCACCGCGTACGGGCCGTGGACGCATCGGCGATCGCGACGGCCCGCGCCGCGTGGCACGCCGACGTCGTCGTGGTGGCCGGCGGGACGATCTTCAAGACGCTGCACCCCTCGGCTGGCCGCCGCCCGGCCAGCTTGCTGCGCAACGCGGCCGCGCTCGTCGCCGGGGTCAAGGCCCACGGCGGGCGCGTGGCGATGGTCGGCGTCGGTGCCGACGACCTCCGCGGCCGCCAGGCGCGATCGCTCGCCCGGTGGCTGGTGCGTCACACCGACCTGCTCGTCCTGCGCGACGAGGAATCGGCCGCCGTCCTCGCCGCCGCTGGCGCGCCCACCCCGTTCTGGATCGGCGCCGACCCGGCGTGGGCCCTGCACGAGGACCTGCCGCCGGTGGCGACGATCGGCGCCGCGGAGCCTCCTGCTCGCGGCTCGGTGACGGTGGCGCTGAGCCATCTCGCCGGCGACCGCCGGCTGCTCGGGCACCTCGCCGATGCGCTGGCCCCGCTGGTCGATCGGTGGTCGGTGCAGCTGCAACCATGGCAGGTCGGAGCCGGTGACGCCGACGACGTCGAGCTGGCGCACGACCTCGCCGCGCTCTTGCCCGAGGGCGTGACGATCCTCGAACCGCCGGGCTCCGTCGCCGAAGCGGCGGCGTCGTTCGCCGGGGACGACCTCGTCGTCGCCCTGCGGTTCCATGCGATCGTCGCCGCGGCGCTGGCCGGCACCCGCTGCCTCGCCATCGCGCACGAGCCGAAGCTCGCCGGCCTCGCCCGCCGGCTGCGCCAACTCGCCGTGCCCGCCGACGCGTCCGGTCCGGTGCTCGCCCACGCGGTCGAGCGGGCAATCGTCCAGGCGCCGATCGCCGCGTCCGACGTGGCCGACCAGGTCACCGCGGCGCGCCGGTCGCTCGACCTCATGCGGCTGCTCCTCGACACCGCCGCCCATGAGGATCCCCGACGGCTGGCCGGCCTCGCCCTCTCCGACGGCGGGGGGTCCTGGTGAGCGCGACCAGTGAGATCTCGATCGCCGCGAACCCGCTGCGGGGCCGCCGTGCCGCACTCGTCTCGTCGGCCCGCCCGCAGATCACCGTGCTCGGCGGTCAGCTCGTCGCCGGGCTCGGCAACCTCGTCGTCGCCATCGCCCTCGCCCGCCTGCTCGACCCCGGTGACTACGCGGATGTGGTCGCGTTCCTGGCGCTCTACGTGCTGGCGCACGTCCCGGCCATGGCGCTCAGCGCGGCCGGTGCGCTCGCGCCGCACCGGTTGGCCGGCCTCGGCACCCGGATCGCCGCCGCGGGCGCCGCCGCAGGGGCCGTCGTCGTCGTCGCCAGCGGGCCGATCGCGGCCACGCTGTCCCTGCCGGTCGGACTCGTGGTCGCGCTCGGTGTCGCTGCCCCGGGCGCCGCGCTGCTCGGCTTGCAGCGCGGCGTGGCGTACGGCCACGAGGAGCTTGGCCGGGTGACCGGCAGCCTGGTGACGGAACCAGCGGTGCGCCTGGCCGTGGGCGTCTCGCTGGCGCTCGCCGTCGGGCCGATCGGCGCCGCCGTCGGCACCGTCGCCGCAGGGTACGCCGCCCTCGTCGTGTGCACCGGCGGGGTCCGGCCATGGCACGTGAGCAGGCGCGCGAGCTCCCTCGCGGAGCGGCCGGTCTCGGCGGCCGGCGCCATCGCCGTCGGCGTGTCGTTCGTGACGCTCGCCGTCCTGCAGGCGACCGACCTCCTCGTCGCCAACCGCTCGCTCGACCCGCTCGCGGCAGCGCAGTTCGGTGTGCTGTCCACCATCGGCGGCGCGGCGTTCTTCGCCACGGCCACGCTGCCGCTCGTGCTGATGCCGGCAGCCGTCCGTGGCCGCCCCCATGCCGCATCGACGGCGGTCGCGATCACCGCGGCGGTCGGCGTCAGCATCGCCGTCATCGGCGCGTTGCTGGCCCGCCCGGTCCTGGTCCACGTCTTCGGCCCCGAGTACCAGGCCGTCGCCCACCTCGTCGGGCCGTACCTGCTGGCGATGGCCGTGCTCGGCGTCGTGCGCATCCAGATCGCCCGGCGCGGCTCGACCGGCGGGCCCCAGGTCGGCACCGTCGTCGCCGTCCTCGTCGCCATCCTCGCCGAAGCCCTCGCCATCGGTCTGTGGGCCCGATCGGTCGACGCCGTCGTCGTGACCACCCTGTTCACGGCGGCCGGCCTCGCCGTCGTGCTCGAGCTGCCCCACGTGACGCGCGTGCGCACCGATGCGTCGATCGGCTGCGTCGAGCGACCGGACGTCCGGTCACTGTGGGCGATGGGTGGGCTCTGCGCCGTGGCGCTGCTCGCCCGCGTGGCCACGACCCGCGGCCTGTGGGTCGACGAGGCCATCAGCGTGGACCAGGCCCAGATGCCGTTCGGCCGGATGATCGACGACATGGCGACGACGGATGTCCACCCGCCGCTCCACCACTCGCTGCTGTGGGTGACGGTGCGGATCTTCGGCACGTCCGAGTTCGCGGTCCGCCTGCCGTCGTTGATCGCCGGTGTGGCGCTCGTGCCGGTGATGTGGTGGGTCGGGCGGGTGATCTACGACCGGCGCACGGGATGGGTCGCCGCGATCCTGGCCGCCATCGCGCCGTTCTGCGTCTGGTACTCGCAAGAGGCGCGGATGTACTCGCTGTTCATGCTGCTGGCCGCCGTCGCCGTCGGCGCGCAGGTGCAGGCCATCCGCCGGGGCCGGACGGCCGACTGGGTCGTCTACGGGGTGGCCACCGCCCTCATGCTGTGGACGCAGTACTTCGCCCTGCTGCCGATCGCCGTCCAGCAGGTCGCGTTCGGCTGGGTGATCTGGCGGGAGCGGCGCCGCCCGGGAAGGTGGAAGTCGCTGCTGAAGGGGTGGGCCTTGGCGACCTTCATCGTCGTGATCGTCGTGCTGCCGATGCTGCCGATCCTGCAGGGCCAGCTCGAGGCGTACGGCAACCGGGGCGCCGGGCTGGTGCCCGGCCAGGCCGGCGCCGGCAGCTCGGCGATCGGCGGCAACATCTCGATCTACGCCGTCGGCGCCAACCTGATCTGGGCACTGCTCGGCTACCACGCCGACGGCGCGATGGTCCAGCTCGCCGCCCTCTGGCCCCTGCTGATGCTCTTGGCGCTCGTGATGCTCGGCCGTGGCCGCTCGGGCCGCAGCCTGCTGCTGCTGGCGCTCGTCGTGGCACCGATGGCCGCGCTGTTCCTCGTCGGGTCGCTCAAGCGGGACCTGTTCGAGCTGCGCTACTTCTCCGGCGCCGTGCCGGCGATGCTGCTGCTCGTCGCCCGGGTGGTCACGTCGACGACGCGACGCACGCTGACCCTCGTCGCGACCGCGGGTGCGATGACCGCCGTCATGCTCCTGGGGCTCGTCGACCAGCAGGTCAACGGCGCCAATCCGCGCCTGTACGACTTCGATGGCGCGTTCGAGAAGATCACCGCCGAGGCCCGGCCCGGGGACGTCGTGCTGTACGAGCCGTCCTACCTCGCCGAGGTCGTCGACTACTACGCGCCCGGGATCGACGCCGAGCCGGTCGGCTCGGCGATCCCGCAGGGCGCCGGTGTCTGGGTGCTCGCGACCGACCGCGTCGTCGACGCCGAGGACACCTCGGCCCGGCTCGGCACCGAGCTGTCCGAGCTGCAGCAGCAGCGGACGCTCGTCAAGTCGTTCCGTCTGCCCAACGTCCGGGTCTGGGAGTTGCGATGACCGAGTTGATGACGCATCCGATGACCCGCCGTCCGGGGACCGACAGCCGGTCGGCGCCGGTGTCGTGGGACGCCGGCGCGCTCCGCCGCGCCGCCCGCAACCGGGCCACCGCGCTGGCGGTGGCGAGCACGTGCGGGCTCGTCCTGTACTTCTGGTGGCTGGCCCGCCCCGGGCGCATCGGCAACCCGGCGCTCTTCGGCGTGCTGATCACCGCCGAGCTGTTCAACGTCGTCCAGGCGCTCGGGTTCTGGTGGACCTGCCTGTCCCGGCGAGGCGACGCACGGCGCGGCCAGCGGGTCGCCCCGGTCGCCGTCGACGTGTTCGACCAACCCGCCGTCGACGTGTTCATCCCCACGTACAGCGAGCCGGTCGAGATCGTCGAGGCGACCGTCGCCGCCGCGATGCGGATGCGCGGCGCCCACGTGCGGGTCGCACTGCTCGACGACGGCAACCGCGACGAGATGGAGCACCTCGCGGCGCGCTACGGGGCGCGGTACGTCCGCCGCACGCTCCACGAAGGGGCCAAGGCCGGCAACATCAACCACGCCCTCGGGCGCACCGACGCCCCGTACGTGCTCGTGCTCGACTGCGACCACGTGCCCCACGCCGACATGCTGGAGCGCACGCTGCCCGAGTTCGACGACCGGTCGGTCGCGTACGTGCAGACGCCGCAGTACTACGCCAATGCCGGCGCCACCCGGCTGGCCGGCGCAGCGTGGAGCCAGCAGGCGCTCTTCTTCGGGCCGATCGCCCGCGGCAAGGACGCCCACGGCTCCATGTTCTGCTGCGGCACGAACGTCCTGTTCCGCCGAGTGGCGCTGGAGGGCTCGGGCGGGTTCCCCGAGGGCTCGTTGACCGAGGACTTCGAGCTGTCGGTCGGGCTCCACGAGCGGGGCTGGCGGTCGGTCTACGTGCCGGAGGTGCTGGCCAGCGGGCTCGGGCCCGAGGACCTCGCCGCTTACGTCAGCCAGCAGCACCGCTGGGCGCGGGGCTGCCTGGGCACGATCCCGCGCCTGCTGCGGTCCTCCCTGCCGTTGCGGACCAAGGCCCAGTACCTGCTGTCGGCGTCGTACTTCCTGTCCGGCTGGACCGTGCTCGTGTACCTCTCGCTGCCCGTCATCCGGATCCTCACCGGTGCCCAACCGCTCGCCGGCGCTGCCGCCGACAGCTTCCTCGCCGCGTTCGCGCCGTACTTCGCGCTGTCGCTCGCGACGGTCGCCAGCGTCGGCGGCGGGACGTACACGTTCGCCGCGTACTCGCTGGCGACGTCGACGTTCTGGATCCACGTCCACGCCACCTGGCGGGTGGTGCGGCGCAGGGCCGGCAGCTTCGTCGTGACGCCGAAGCTCGGCGCCTCCGGGCGCCAGTGGCGGCCGGCCGCTCCGACCCTCGTGGTCATCGGCGTGCTGCTCGCGGCGGCGATGGTGGGCCTGGCCCAGAGCCGCGACGCCGCCACTTTGAACAACGTGGCCTTCGCCGCCCTCCACGTCTCGGTGCTGTTCCACGGCATCTCGGCCGCGGTCGTCCCGGAGCTGGCCGCCGTGGCGGTCGCCGCCGACGAGCAGGCCCGCGAGGCGGCGTAGTGCCATCTGGGCGCGCACCGTCCCGTCGACGCACTTGGGCGCGCCTGGTCTCGGATTCGAGACCAGGCGCGCCCGGATCGCGGCCACCGTGGGCGGCGGTCGTCGCGGTCGCGGTCGTCGTCGGCTCGCTGATGGCGTCGCCGGTTGCGCCGGCTGTCGCGTCCGACGATCGCGCGGGCGACGCGGTCGCCGCCGCCGAGGCGTTCCTCGACCGCTACGTCGCGTCGGACGGGCGGGTGGTCCGTCGCGACGAGGGCGGCGACACGGTGAGCGAGGGACAGGCCTACGCCATGCTCGTCAGCGCCGCCATCGGCGACGAGGGCACGTTCCGTTCGGTCTGGCACTGGACCGACGTCAACCTGCAGCGCGCCGACCGCCTGCTGGCGTGGCGCTGGGCCGACGGGCGCGTCGCCGACTGGAGCGCGGCGACGGACGCCGATCTCGTGGCGACCGGTGCGTTGGCCCTCGCCGGTGCCCGGTTCGACGACCCGGCGTTCGCGCTGGAGGCACGACGGATGAGCGCGGCGGTCCTCGCCCACGAGACGATCGCGGCCGGCCGAGTCGCGGGTCCTGCTCGCCGGCACGTGGGCGCGGGCCGAGCGGGTGCTGAACCCGAGCTACGCGCTCGTCGGGATGATGTCCCGCTTGTGGTGGACGGTCGGCGACAGGGGGTGGGCACCGGTCGCCGAGTCGTCGCGGACGATCCTCGACGGGCTGACGGCGGCCGCGCCCCACCTGCCGCCGGACTGGGCGGCGTTGGACCCGGGCGGGACGTCGGCCACTGCACGGTCGTCGCCGGGTGGCGAGGCGCCCCGCTACGGCTACGACGCGGTGCGGGTCCTCGTGCAGCTGGCCGTCGACTGCAACGCCGACGGCCGGGCGATCGCCGCCCGGCCGTGGCCGTTCCTGGAGGGCGAGCTGGAGCGGCTCGACGGCCGGCTCGCCTCGACGTACACCATGGCCGGTGACGTGATCGATGCCGACACCCATCCCGCCGGGCTGGTCGCCGCGGCGGCGGCCGCGGGCGCCGCCGGTGACGGCGTCGCGATGGACGACCTGCTCGACGCGGCCGAGGCCCAGGACCGGGCCCACCCGACGTACTACGGCGCGGCGTGGGTCGCGCTCGGGCGGCTGTGGCTCGACACGGCGCTGATCGGCGGCTGCCGCCCGGGACGTTGAGGCACGAGGATCCGTACCGGCCGCACCGCCCACCGCAGGTTCGGTGGGCACACTGGGGACGTGATCGAGGACCTGCGACGATCGATCGGCGGCGCCATCTTCCAGCGCATCGCCGGGCCGAACGGCACCGAGGTCCGCCGCCGGCTGCGCGCCGGCGACGGCGACCGCTGGTTCGAGCCGGGCAGCCCGATCACCCGGGTCCACGGTGACGCCTCGATGTTCATCGGCGGGCTCAGCGCGCCTGCTGCTGCAGTCGCTGCACCCCCTCGCGATGGCCGGCGTCGCCGAGCACTCGGGCTACCGGGGCGATCCGTGGGGCCGGCTGGCCCGCACCAGCCAGTTCCTCGCCGAGACCACGTTCGGCACCGCCGCCGACGCCCGGCGCGCCGTCGCCGTGGTGCGCGGGGTCCACCGCCGCGTCACCGGCACGGCGCCCGACGGACGGGCCTACGCAGCGTCGGATCCCCACCTCCTCTCGTGGGTCCACCTGGCCGAGGTCGACTGCTTCCTGCGGGCCCACCAGCGCTACGGCCTCGATCCGTTGACGGACGACGAGGCCGACGAGTACGTCGCCCAGAGCAGCCGGATCGCCGTGCTCCTCGGCGCCACCGGTGTCCCGATGTCGGTCGCCGACGTCGCTGTCGCGCTCGCCGCGTACCGGCCGGAGCTGCGCAGCACGCCGGAGGCCCGCGCCGCCGCCCGCTTCCTCGTCGCCAACCCGCCGTTGCCGCTCGCCCTGCGTCCCGCCTACCTGCCGATCGCCGGCGCCGCCGTCGGCCTGCTCCCGCGCTGGTCCCGCTGGCCGCTGCGGCTCCCGTGGCTGCCGGTGACCGAGGCCACCGTGGTGCGGGCGGCCGGCGACGCCGTGACCCGCACCATCCGCTGGGCCCTCCCCGCGGCGGCCGCCGCCCGCTGACCGGGTTCTCTGTGAGATCCGGGGCCAGAAGTGGCCCCGAACCGGCGTCAGAAGCGGGCGGGTGAAATCGCACCGGCGGGGGGTCCGGGTGCGCGATGCTGTCCGGCGCCGTTCGGCACGTTGCCGGCGGCGTGGAGGGGGAGGGCGCCGTGAGGGAGCTGGTGCGGTCGAGGACGGGGTCGTGGCGCTCCCGCGCGTGATCGCCGGCCCCGTCGTCCGCCGTGTCGAGCGGACGACGTGCTCGTTCTGGGTCGTCCTGCGGGAGTCGGCGACCGTGACAGTCAAGATCTGGAAGGACCACCAGTTCGCCCCCGTCGCCGACACCGTTCCGCTCGTCGCCTCCGGCGAGCTGGCCACGCGGGCCGTCGGCACGAACCTCCACGTCGCCGTCGTCACCGTCGACACGTCGGGGACGCCGCTCGAGGCCGGCGCGCTCTACTCGTACGACGTGCAGTTCCAGATCGGCTCGACGACCACGAGCTTGCAGGACGAGAAGCTGCTCGAGCACGAGGGCCCGTCGAGCCGCATCGCCGACGTCGACCCGATGGCCCCGCTGCACCTCGCCCTGGGCTTCGAGAAGGACCGCCTGCCCTCGTTCCTGGCGCCGCCGGCGACGTTCGCCCCGACCAGCCCGGCGACCGCCGCGGCCGGCCTGCGGCTGGCCCACGCCAGCTGCCGGCGCCCGGGCAGCGCCGCGATCGATGCGCTCGGCGGCATCGCCGCGCTCGTTGCGGACGACGACAAGCGCCCGCACCAGTTACACCTCACCGGAGACCAGATCTACGCCGACGACGTGGCCACGGCGTTCCTCCCGATGATCGCCGCGCTCGGCAACGACCTCGCCGGTGCGCAGTCGTTGCCCGGGTTCCCACCCGATCCGCGCACCGGAGGCTCCGGTCCGACGCCGGTGACCGGCGCTGGGGTGCCCGGCTCGATCGCCAACATGCCGGCGATGCGCCGCCAGTGGCTGCTGTGGCAGCTCGCCGGGTTCACCGGCGCTGACACCGCCAACCACCTCGTCACGTTCCCCGAGTTCGTCGCCCACCACCTCTTGGCGTGGAGCCCACGGGCGTGGCGGGCGATCCCGCCGTTCGACCAGGCGTTCGTCACCGGCCCGGCGCCGGCCGACGCGATCAAGGACTGGCTCAACAGGCCGTGGTTCTGCCTCGATGACGTCGACCCCGACGAAACGGAGGAGGAGCGGCAGCAGCGCTGGGCGACCGCGGCGTCGAACGTCAAAGGATTCGAGGGCTTCAACCGCGGTGCCCGCCAGGTCGCCAGGTACGCGGCGTCGACCCCGGCGGTGGCCCAGGTCCTGGCCAACACGCCGACGTACATGATCTTCGACGACCACGAGATCGCCGACGACTGGAACCTCAACGGCCGCTGGGCGGCGCGCGTCTACAACCGCGAGTGGGGCCGGTTCATCGTGCGCAACGGCCTCCTCGCCTACGCGCTGATGCAGGGATGGGGCAACGACCCGACCCACTTCACCAAGGACGGCGAGCCCGGCCGCAAGCTCCTCGACGCCATCGCGGCCGCCGTCAAGCCCGGCACTGCGCCGACCGAGGCCGTCACGGCCGACATCGACGTCCTCCTCGGCTTCGACAAGCCAACCACCGCACTGCCCAAGCGGGTGCGCTGGAACTTCTCGATCAAGGCCACCGACCACAGCGTCGTCGTCCTCGACACCCGCACCCACCGCGACGTGAACGACCTCTCGCTCGAGGCACCGAACCTGGTCACCAACCTCGACGAGCAGCTGCCCGAGAAGCCGGCCACCGACACCACGACGCAGCTCCTCGTCGTGATCTCCCCGGTCCCGGTCTTCGGTCCGTCGGTGATCGAGCAGCTCGGCCAACCACTGGCCCAACTGATCATCGACCTCAAGCACGACCACCACGTCGGCGAGGTGCCGGGCTTCCGGCCCGGCGATGCCGCCGATCCCAAGCTTGCCGCCGGCTGCGACGGGCGTGTCGAGCGGGGCGGGGAGAAGTACGACCGGGAGGGGTGGTCGGCCAACGAGCTCGGCTTCGAGGCCCTGCTGGCCAGGCTCGCCGGCTATCCGGCGGTCGTGCTGCTGTCGGGTGACGTCCACTACGGCTGCACGATGGCCCTCGACTACTGGGCCAAGGAGCGGGCCGGCCCGACGCGCATCGTGCAGTGCACCGTCGAGCCCGGCGAAGAACACGTTCAAGGCCCAGGTCGAGGAGGCCGTGCGCCAGGACGGCTCGTTGCAGCGTGCCCTCGAGGTGCCGATGGAGCGCATCGCCTGGAAGGAGATCGACGCCGACGAGCTCGTGCCGTCGGGCACCCGCCTGCCGCTGGCCCGCCGGGCCCGGTTGCGGCGCAAGCCGGCCCTCGTGCCCGAGCTCGGTCTGGCCGGCCGGCACCAAGATCCCGGACGCCAAGCCACCCGACTGGCGCTGGCGGATCACGTCGGTGATCGACTCGACCACGGACGTGAACGTCCTGCCGGAGAAGATCCGGCCACGGGTGATCGCCGAGACGACCGAGGCCAAGCCGGCCGTCGACCGGTTCGTCGACGTGGCCACGCTGCACCAGCTGCTCGTCACCGAGGGCAAGCCGCGCCTGCGCCGCGTCGTGTTCCTGCCCAACTTCGGCACCGTCCAGTTCGAGCTCGACATCGACATCCCGGTGGCCGTGCACCGCATCCACAGCGCCGACGACGTCATCGTCTTCGACGCCAACGAGTCCACACCGCGCCCGGCCGAACGCCCCGCGCCGCCGCCGCTGCTCGCCTTCCTGGCGAACACCGTCCACCGCGCCCAGCTGCGCACCCCGAACGGTGCCGCCGCTCCGATCCTGATCGCCGCCGATGGCTGACGATTCGTTCGACCCCCTCGTCTGGGCGTCGGACCGCGTCGCCGATGCCGTCGACTGGATCCACGACACGTTCAGCGACCCGGCGCTGAGCCGCGAGCTCCGAGCCGACCTCGGCGTCAAGGATGACGTCGAACTGACCGGCGACCTGCCGACCGGCAACACGATCCGCATGCGCCACCCCGACGGCTCCGTCGTCGACCCCGACAAGGCCGCGTTCGAGGCGACGGTCGCCGAGGTCAAGGCGGCCTACGGCGTGCTCGTCGACTTCTTCGGCCAGCTCGACCTCTCGTTGGAGGAGCTGTGGGACTTCCTGTTCCTGCTCGGCCAGCTCGGGCTGTCGGAGTCGATCCGGGTCCGCTGGCCGTGGGCGACGAACATCCTGCGCACGACGGGCTACCTCAACGCCGTCGGGCGGGCGGCAGCGACGCCGGCGGTCACCCAGTCGAGCGAGGAGGTCGAGGCCGTCGACGTGCTGCGGGCCATCGACGCCCTCCGCGGCGACTCGGGCGTGCGGGCCGACACGACGTTCCCCGACAAGCGGGAGATGGCCCGCAACACCGCCGGCACGACGCTCGCCGTCCTGACCGCGGTCTTCGGGCCCGACATCGGGTTGCGCGCCGCGTACGGCTACGAGGCCGACTTCGGCTCGCTGACGCCACGAGTCCGACGAGATCGCCCAGGGCGCGTTCACGGTCGACGTCTTCGACAAGGACCCGGCTGGCACGGAGGGCTTCGACGGCCATGCCGGCCTGACGTTCGTCTGGGTGCCGAGCAAGGACGCCGTCCCGGGGCCGACCGACGCATCGCCGGCCACGCCGACGCGCATCCACGTCGCCGTCGGTGGCGGCCTGAGCTGGACCAAGGGTCGGTTCAGCGCGACATTCGACGCACCGGCGGCCGCCAACCTGTTCTACGACGGCGACACGGGCTGGGACGCCGAGCTCGGCGTCGTCGTCACGGCGGCGCTCGCCTTCGGCCGGGCCGACGCCAAGGCGCTGTCGTGGGGCGAGCGCGACGGCCCCCACCTGACGACGGACGTCATCGCGCTGCGCGGTGAGCTGTCGAAGACGCCGTCGATCCGCCTCGAGGCCAAGGCCGTCGACCTCTCGCTCGCGCTCACCGACGGTGACAGCTTCCTGCAGTCGCTGAGCAAGGAGCTCAAGACGAGCTTCGACATCGCCGTCGTGTACGACGAGGACGGGCTGCGACTCGACGGCGGTCCGTTCGCCAAGAAGGACAAGGGCTCGTCGGGCGGCGGGTCGACGCCGCCGAGCCCGGGGACCCCGCGCTCGGCGATCGCGCGAGCACGCGGGACGCGCCGGCGACCGCCGCCGGCGGCTTCCCGGTGCACACGACGTCGGGTGGCCTGGAGGCCGAGCTGCCGGCCAGCCTGACCCGCTTCGGGCCGTTCCGCATCCAGAAGAACCGCGTCGCCCTCGGTCGTCGTCCCGACGGCAAGGACGGCACGAGCCTCGAGCTGTCGACGAGCGTCGACCTCGACATCGGCCCGGTCAACCTGACCATCGACCGCATCGGCGTGAGCATCGACGTCACTGGTGGAGGCGTCGAGCCCAACCTCGGGATCGTCGACTACGACTTCGGGTTCAAGCCGCCGAACGGCATCGGCGTCAAGGTCGACGCCAAGGTGATCCGCGGCGGCGGGTTCCTGGCCCTCGACGCTGCGAAGGGCGAGTACGCCGGTGTGCTCGAGCTGTCGTTCAAGGGCCTGACGATCAAGGCCATCGGCCTGATCAACACCAAGGCGCCCGAGCCCGCCGGCTGGTCGCTCCTGCTGCTGCTGTTCGCCGAGTTCCGCAAGACGCCGTGGGTCGTCGGGCCCGGCTTCACCATCAGCGCGATCGGCGGGATCATCGGCCTCCAGCACCAGGCGTCGGTGGACGAGCTGCGCACCGGTCTGGGCACGAACGTCTACGACGACATCCTCTTCCCGGCCGACCCGGTCAAGGACGCGCCACGGATCATCAGCCGCCTGCGGACCATCTTCCCGGTGTCCCCGGGCGGCCTCGTCGTCGGCCCGACCGTCGAGGCCAACTGGGGCCGACCGGCGCTGGTGACGGCGCGGCTGGCCGTGCTGGCCCAGTTCGGCGGTGTGTTCGGCGGCGGCGACTTCCGCTTCACGCGCTTGACGCTGCTCGGCACCGTCCGGGCGACGGCTCCACCGCTCGAGGTCGATGCGCCGCGCCTGGTGGACATCACCGCCGACGTGCTCGGCGACTACGACGTCGAGTCGGGCCTCGTGGCCATCGACGCCCGGCTGCGGGACTCGAAGCTCGGTGGCGTCGAGTTCACCGGCTCGCTGCTGATCCGCATCGGCCTCGGCGACAACCCGGCGTTCGCCATCTCCGCCGGCGGGTTCCACCCGGCGTTCGTCGACCTGCCGCCGGCGATGCCGGCCCGCATCGACCGACTCGGCCTGCGCTGGCAGCTCGGCGACCGCGTCACGCTGACGCTGCAGGCGTACGTCGCCATCACCGCGTCGAGCTGGCAGCTGGGCGCGGCGCTGTCGATCGTCGCCGACCTGGGACCGGTGGACATCGACGGCGGGCTGCACTTCGACGCGATCGCCTATGACGACGGCCGGTTCCGTGTCGACCTCGGCGGTCACGTCCGGGTGCGCTGGCGCGGCCACACGTTGATGTCGGTGGAGCTGGAGATGGCGATGGAGCGGGCGGCCAACCAGCTGTGGCACGCCGCCGGCTCGGCGTCGTTCTCGATCCTGTGGTGGGACAAGACGGTCGACTTCGAGACGACGTGGGGCACGGAGCGGTCGTTGCCGCCGGCACCCGCGGTCGATGCCGCTGCGCTCGTGCGGGTCGCCCTCGCCGACGCGGCCAACTGGTCGGCCAACATGCCCGTCGGCGGTGAGTCGCTCGTGACGCTGGCCGGGGCGACGGGGATCGGTGTGCTGGCCCACCCGCTCGGGACGCTCACCGTCGCCCAGCGCGTCGCGCCGCTCGGTCTGCGACTCGACCACGTCGACGGTGCCCCGGTGGCGCCGGGGACCGTCGTGAGCATCGGAACGATCCGCGTTGGCCCGGCCGAGGCGACGTCGGTCGCGGCGACCGAGCCGTTCCCGCGGGCTCGGTTCCAGGAGCTCAGTGACGACGACCGGCTGACGAAGCCGACGTTCGAGCGGCTGCCCGCCGGTGCCCGCATCTCCCCGCCCGGCCAGACGAACCCGGCGGGCACCGTGCGGGAGTTCGCCTTCGAACCGGTGAACCTGGCACCGTTCGACGTGCCGGCGCCACCGGAGCCGGAACCGATCACGTTCCCGGTCGGTCACCTCGGCTGGCACGTGGCGAGCGGACTGGCCGCGGTGTCGCCCCTGCGCGAGCACGTCCGACTCGGCGCGCTCGCCGCCGGCCGGCGCGTCGAGATGACGTCGCCGGCGCTCGTCGTCGTCGATGCCGGCAGCCTGGCGACGGCGGTCGCGTTGAGCGCCGAGGAGGCCGCGGCGCCGGCCCTCGCCGCCCAGCGGGCCGGCGCCGGGATGCTCGTCCTCGAGGCCCACGAGGTGCTGACGTGAACGCGCGCCCGCACTCTGCGGATCTGGTGCGACCGATCGCACCCCACCCGCACACTGCCGGCCGTTGCGCAGTTCGCTCGCCGCTGGGCGGCAGTCTGCGGATCTGGTGCGACGGCCGGGACCCGTGCGGCGCCGGGTGGCCGGGCGGTGCGCACGAGCGGGGGCCGCGGTGAGCGCGCCGGTCTACCGCTTCCTGCCGTGGGCCCGGCGCGGCCTGGCCCAGGGCGTGCTCGACGACGAGACCATCGCCGTGGACGGCGACCACCCGCTGCCCGCCCGGTCGACGCTGCCGGTCTCGATGGACGTCAACGGCGTGCCGGCGGACACGACGGTCCAGCTGTACGGACCGGGCGACGTCACCGGGATCGACCGCCGCGTCGTCCTGCGCTCCGATCCCGCCCCGGGCGCCACCGACTTCGAGCCCAACTACCTCGTGACCGTCGACTTCGACCCGCCCGACCTGCCGTGGATGTTCACGCCGGCGAGAGCAGTCGGCGACCAGTTGCGACCCTGGTGCGTGCTGATCGTCGTCGAGCGCACGGCGGGTGTGGCGATCTCGATCCGCCCGGGGGCGGTCCTGCCGGTGCTCTCGATCACAGAGCCGGCCAACGCCCAGCGCGAGCTGCCCAACCTCGCCGACTCCTGGGCGTGGGCCCATGCCCAGGTGCTGGAGGAGGCAGGCTCGAACCCGGGCAACGACCTCCACGTCGACCTCGACGTCGACCCTGATCGCAACCTCAGCCGGCTCGTCTGCCCGCGCATCCTGCAGCCGAACACCCCCTACCTCGCCGCTGTCGTCCCGGCGTTCGACCACGGGGTGCAGCGAGGCCTCGGCGATGAACCGTCCGGTGGCACGGCCCGCCCGGCGTGGGACCCGACCGTCACCTCGATCGAGCTGCCGATGTACCACTCGTTCGAGTTCGCGACGGCGGTCCCCGACGACATCGAGTCGATGGCCGAACGGCTGCACGGACCCGAGCACGCCCCGCCGGCGCTCGGCCGGCGCCGGGTGCTACGCCGGCGCTGCCGACCCGGAGATCGCGGCGTCGCCGCACCTGCCCGCCGACGCGGCAACGGTCACGATGTTCGGCGCCCTGCGTCCCGCGTCGATGGATGCCAGCACGCCGATGCCGGTGCAGGACCCGGCGCTGACGCAGCGCCTCACCGGCGTCGTGGCGGCACGGGACACGCCGCAGCTGCCGCCGCCGCTGTACGGCGAGTGGGCGGCGGCGACCCACGAGCTGCCGGCGCCGCTGCCGCCCGGTTGGTTCGCCGAGCTGAACAGCACCGTCGCCCACCGCATCGCAGCCGGGCTCGGCGCGGACGTCGTGCGCCGCCACCAGGAGGCGTTCGTGCAGTCGGCGTGGCAGCAGGTCGGCCGGGTCCGTGAGGCCAACGACCTGGCCGGTCGGGCCCGCCTGGCCGCCAACGTCCTGCAACAGCTCGTCACGCGTCACGTCCTGCCGCTCCCCCCGACCGCGTCGTGCAGATCGCCGGCCCGATGCTGGCGGCGCTGCGCAGCCCGACGCCCGGCACCGATCCGACGGCGGCGACGATGTCCCGGCAGCTGGCGGCGAGCAGCGTGCCGACCGGCGCCACGTCGTCGGCGTTCCGTCGCCTGGCGAGCACGCAACGCCAAGCCGTCAAGCGGGCGATGCGGACCGGGGCCGTGCAGCCCGGCGCCGGGATCGTCGCGCTCACCGCCGGCGACCAGGCCACGACGATCGTCGAGCCGACCGCGCCGGCGCCCGACGGGCTCGTCGCGCTCGCCGGTCGCGACAGCATGCAGGCCGCCGCCGATCCGGACGGGACGGTGTCGCTCGCCCCCCTCGGCCTCGTCGGGCGCACGACGCTGAGCGCGCTGTCCCGCCTGGAGCCCGAGACCGGGACGCTGCCCGACCTCACCAGCACACCGGTGCGCTACTTCCCGACGACGGAGCTCGAACCGATCATCCACATCGTGACCGGTCGCGTGTTCACCGCCGTGACCGGGACCCTGACGCCGTCGGCGCCGACGATCGAGCGGCGGGCGCCGATCGACCGCCCGGTCCGCGATCTGCCGATCGACCGTCCGATCCGTGACCGTCCGCTCCGTCGCCCCGACGGGCCGGACGGTCCGGACCTCCCGACCGCCCCGACCTGCCCGACCGCCCGGACCTGCCCGACCGTCCGGACCGCCCCGTCCCGCGGATGCCGGTGCCGGTCACGGACCCGGTCGTCACGGACGCGTTCGCGGCCGCTGTGGGCGTGTTGGCCGCCCGCGTCGACGCTCCCGCGCCGGCGGTCACGTTCGTCGGAGCCGACCCGGTCGCCCTCGGCAACGCCGTGCTGGCCCGTCTGACCCCGGCGGTCTCGGTCGCCCGCCGGGTCTCCACGATGATCGCCGCGCCGGAGCCGGTCGACCCCTTCCGCGGCATCATGGCGTTCCCGATCCTCCCCGAGGCGACGTACCGGTACCTCGACGAGCTCGGTGGCGGCTGGATGCTGCCGGGAGCCGACGGCCTCGAGCCCGACACGGCGATCCTGCTGCAGACGAACCCGGCGTTCACGTCGGCGTTCCTGGTCGGGATGAACCACGAGATGGACGGCGAGCTCCTCTGGCGCAGCTACCCGACCGATCAGCGGGGCACCCCGTTCCAGCGCTTCTGGGAGCGCGTCGACGGCACGGTGGACATCGATCCGGTGCACCTCTGGCCGGCCGACCAGCCGCTGGCGACGGCCGGCCAACCGTCTCGGTTCACGACGTCAGGGACCGGGGCCGACGGCCAGATCGTCCTGCTGCTGCGCGGGCAGCTCCTGCGGCGCTACCCGAACATGGTGGTGTACGCCGTCCGCGGCACCCGTGCCGCCCCCGGCACGGACGTCGAGGCCGCCGGTCGACCGGTGTTCGCCGGGCGCCTGCAACCCGACCTGAGCCTCGTCGGCTTCGCCCTGACGCCCCAGCAGCTGGCCAGCGACGAGTGGTGGTTCGTCCTCGAGCAGCAGCTGACCGCGCCCCGGTTCGGCTTCGACATCGGCGATGCACCGGTCGGTGACCCGGCCGCCGGTGACCATGTGAAGGTCGACGCGCTGGGCGCCGGCCTCACCACCGCCGACCGGGTGGCCTCGCACCTCCTGCAGCTGCCGATCCGCGTCGCCATCCACCGCGACCGCCTCCTCCTCGGCGGAGCACCGAGCCCATGAGCCCCCCCGTGGATCCCACACCCGATGAGCACGTCGCCGCGCTCGCGCCGGTGCCCGTGGCACTGCTGCCGGTGCGCCTGGAGACCCGATACATGGGCTCGCCCGACGCGCCGACCGAGCTGCGCATCCGCGTGTACCCCGATCAGATCCACGCTGACGGCCACCAACCGCTGCTGACCGACGGCGAGGTCGCCGCCGGGCAGGCGTACTGGCGCCACCGGTGGGTGACCGGTGCCGACGCCGTCGAGCGGCAGGCCGCGGCGTGGACGGAGCTCACACGTGCGGCGTGCGCCCGTCGCGCGCCGCCCACATCGTGCGGACGACGACGCCGACGAACGCACCGCCCGGCGACCCTGCGTTCCCGACCGTCACGACGCGACCGGCCGGCATCGACGAGCCGCTGGCGATGCGGGCGCTGCCCGACCGCTGGATCGTCGTCGGGTACGACCCGGCGGGGACCGTCGTCCTGCGCAAGTGGTTCGAGAACCCGGTCGCCGACGGGCTCCTGGCCTCTGCCGTCACCGACCCCGACGACGACGAGGACGACGACGACCCACTGCCCGCCGCCGAGGTGGTCAACGCCTACCTTGGCTGGACCGCCGACTACACCCAGGCGCTCGCCGCCGGGATGGCCGTCACCGTCGTGCCCGCCGACGTCCCGAACGGGAACCTCTCGACCGGCTTCGCCCGGCTGGTCGTCGTCGGCGTGCGGTCCGGCGACGGCACCTCCGAGCTCGCTGCGCTCCTCGCCGATCACGCCGTCTCGGACGGGTTGGCGTTCCTGCGCCCGGGCCAACCGACCAACAACCTCGGCGGGGACGGGCCGGAGGCCGCCGCGGCGCTGGTGCCGCCGGCGGCCGGCACGACCGACGACCCGACGCTGCCGGTCCCCGCACTCGACGGCGACTGGTCGGCCGGCGCCCGTCTCGCCGCTGCGCTCGGCCTTCCGGCCGGGTGCGCTCGCCACCGTGCCCGGCGCCGCGGACACCACGGCCGCCGTGTCGTCCTCCGTCGTGGCCGCCACCTGGTCGGCGACGCTCGGCTACTTCGCCGGCGAGCTCCTGCAGCCCCTCGTCTCCGACGACCTGCTCGACGCGACGCGCGAACACGCCATCCGCTACCTCCAGGCGCTCGGGCCGCTGCCGACGCTGCGGGTGGGTCGCCAGCCGCTCGGGGTGCTCCCGGTCGTCGCCCAGGTCTCGTCGTTCACCGCCTCCCGCCCGACCGACCTCTTCGCCGCCCAACTCGGCGGGTTGCTCGGTCGGCTGGCGCCGATGTGGTCGGCGGCCGCCGGCCGGGTGCCGACGATCCGCAGCGTCGATGGCTCGCCGACCACGACTTCCGTCGACGCCGCGCTCCTGTCCGTGCTCCAACGCGCGCCGTGGACGATGCGCCTCCGATTCCGGCGGGTGCTCGGGCCCCTCATGGGCATGTCCGTGACCGGTCTCGCCCGCACCCAGCAGCTCCAAGGTTCGCTGCGCTCGATCGGGTTCCTCGACGGGCTCGGACTCGCGGCCGCGCCACGCATCGCACCGTTCGTCGTGCGTCCCGAGCCACGGGCCCTCAGCGTGCCGATCGTCGGCGCCGACCTCGGGTACCTGGCCCGCGTGCGCGGCCTGACGACGGCGGCCGACGGCCGCGCCGTGCTGAACCAGGCGGCCGACGCCGGCAGCCTCTTCGAGTCGCTCGTCACGTTCGGCGCGTTGCAGGAGCTCGACCTCTCGGCGGCCCGCATCGGACGACAGGTGCTCGTCGGTCAACCACCCGCCCTCGCCGCGTCATGGCGCACCCCCGAGATCCTCGACGCCTCGCAGCCGACCACCGTGTCGCCGACGATCCTGGCGACGTCGTTCCCGGTGCCGGCACTGGCCGGACGGACGCTGGCCCAGGAGGTCGGCCACCGCCAGGAGCAGCCGGGAGCGCCCGATCCCGACCTCGAGGAGCTGGCCGTGTTCCAGGGCGCGCTGGCCGCGCTCGAGACCGCCGACCCGGCCGTCGTCGAGCTCGCCGTGCGGGCCCAGCTCGACGCCTGCTCGCACCGCCTCGACGCCTGGCAGACGTCGCTGGCGAGTCGCCGGCTCGACGCCGTTCGCGAGGTCCGGGGGAGCGGCACGAACCTCGGCGGGTACGGCTGCGTCGAGCAGCTGCGGCCGGAGACGACGCCCGACTCGTCGGGCTACGTGACCGGGCCCTCGCTGGCCCACGCGGCGACCGCCGGCGTGCTGCGCAGCGCCCACCTCGCCAACGCGGTCGTCGGCACCGACCGCCTCGACGTTGATCTCAGCTCGGCAAGAGTGCGGGCCGCGCTGGAGCTGATGCGCGGCGTCCGGGAGGGCACGCCGCTCTCGGTCCTGCTCGGCTACCGCCTCGAGCGGGCCCTGCGCGAGGCGGACGTCGCGCTGTTCATCCTCCCGCTCCGCACGATGTTCCCGGTCCGGCGAGTGCCTGACGCGGCGCCCGGCACCGCCCGCGAGGTGACGCCGCCCCACGACGTCGTCGACGCGATGTCGCTGCTCGACGCGTGGATGCACCCGACCGGGATCTTCTTCGAGCTGCCCACGGCGATCGCCCAGGCCGCCGGCCTGACGGTGGGTGATCCGCGCATGAACACGTTCTCCGCGCAGCTGGACGCGTTGGCCGACGTGTTCGACGCCGTCGGCGACCTGGTGCTGGCCGAGGCGGTCCACCAGACCGTGGCCGGCCGTCCGGAGCGGGCGCAAGCGGCCACCCGCTTCCTCGACCGCCAGGAGGTGCCGGTGGAGCCGGACGTGTCGGCCTCCCCGCGGCGGACCGACTCCTTCGTCCACCGGTACGCGATCGCCATTGGACCGCCGGCTCTGAGCGCCGCATGGGACGCGCTCGCCGCCGACGACCCCCGTTCGTTGGCCGAGCCACGCGTCGACAGCTGGGTCGCCGGTCTGCTCGGGGAGCCCTCGGCGTGGGGGTTCAGTGGGCGATCGGTCGCGGCGGGCGGTCCGGCGGCGGCGATCGATGTCGTCACGCCGGCCGATCTTGGGCTCGGCCCGCTCGCCCTCGTCAACGCCGCGGTGACCGGTGGTGGCGAGCACCCGAGCGAGCTCGAGCAGCGCGTCGCCCGGGTCATCGCCGCCCGCCACGACCCCGGTGCAGGGGTCGAGCTGCTCGCGACGACCGACGACCGGCTCGGGCTCGCCGATCTCGTCGCCCTGGCCGGTGCCATCGCCCGCGTGCTGCGCACCGCCCGCGCCGGCGACGCCCGCACGTTCGACGTGCCCGACGGGGCCGCGCCGGGCAGCGTCGACGTGTCCGAGCTCGTGGTCCGGGCCGATGCCGCCGAGCAACGGCTGCGCACCGCGACGGACGTGCTCGACGCGGCGGCCGCCGCGCCGGCGCCGCGGGTCGGCGCGCTCCGCGACGCCATCGACGACGTGAGCCGGGCCGGGTTGCCTGGCGCCGTCCCGCCCGTCGGCGTCCTGCTCGGCGCGGCCGCCGACGAGGCGTCGGTGGAGGCCGTCGACGTCGCGACCGCCGTCGTCGCCGCCGCCCGGTCCCGCCTCGCCCAGCTCGACGCGCCGGCGGCCGCCGATGCCGAGACGTCGGCGCGGCGGCGGATCGCGACCGTGTTCGGCGAGACGTTCCCGGTGCTCGGCGTGGTCGACGTGCCGGGCGCGTTGTCCGGTGCGCTGGGCGCCGCCGCCCAGTCGACGCTCACCGGCGGCGACCCGCTGGCCGTGGCGACGTGGATGACCCGGATGTCCAAGGTCCGTCCCGAGCTCGACGCGCTGTGGCACCTGTTCGTCGGCGCCGAGGCGACCACCGGTGGCTTCACGGCGACCGAGCACACCGTCGTGCAGCTGCCGGTGCGTGAGGGGGCGCGGTGGGCGGCGCTGCCGTTCAAGACCGCCGCCGCCCGCCCGAGCAGCGTCGCCGTGGCGACCGTCGTCCACACGCCGGGACGGGCCCAGCTGGCGGGATCGGTCGCCGTGCTCGTCGTCGACTCGTGGACCGAGCAGATCCCGGCCGCCGAGGAGACGGCGGGGATCGCACTGCAGTACGACGCCCCGTCGAACCGTGCTCCCCAGGTCGCGCTGCTGGCCGTCCCGCCCGACACCGCCGACGATCAACCGTGGAGCGTCGACGCGCTGCTGTCGGTGATCGGGCAGTCCCTCGACATGGCCCACGCCCGGGGCGTCACGCTCGATGAGCTCCCGGCGGCCGGTTCGGTGCTGCCCGCCCTCTACCTACCGTTCGACGTCGGCGACGACGTGCCCTCGATCGACCTCGACCGCCTCGTCGCGCTGCACGCCGCGACCACGCTCGTCATGGGCAAGGACTGAGCATGGTGGCTCGCTGCGCTCGCTGGGTCGGCTACGGCCGACCTGACCGCACGTGCTCGCTGCGGTCGGGGGCCGAAGCGGTGGCGGGGGTCGGCTGCGCTCGCTGCGCTCGCTGGGTCGGCCACGGCCGACCTGACCCCACGTGCTCGCTGCGGTGGGGGGCCGAAGCGGTGGCGGGGGTCGGCTGCGCTCGCTGCGCTCGCTGGGTCGGCCACGGCCGACCTGACCCCACGTGCTCGCTGCGGTCGGGGGCCGAAGCGGTGGCGGGGGTGGACTGATGGCGTTCTCGATCATCACGTGGGATCGGCTCGAGCCGCTCGACCAGACCTCGGACCTGCGGGTCGCGCTCGGCGCGCCGATCGCCGACCCGCTGTGGCTCCTGCACCGCCAGTGGCAGCTCGGGGAGCTCGACGGCAACGACGCCGGCACACCCATCGAGGTCACGGTCAAGACGGCGGCGACGCCGCTGTCGCGCTACCGGCCCGGGGATGGCGCCGCCGTGGACTGGTCGCCGTCCGACACGCCGCTGGAGCCGCTCGTCGAGGCCGAACGGGTGCGCGGGCTGACCGAACAGCACCGCCGCCTCGCCGCCGAGACCGGGGCCCAGTTCGTCCGCATGCTCATGGTCGCCGGACACGTGGCCGTGCCCCGGGCGGTGCGCCAGCGCTTCGCCCTGCTCGTCGGCACCGCACCCGACGCCCGCGCCGACGCCATGGGGGCCGAGGCGGCCGTGCTGCTCGCCGGCCGGGCCGTCGACGGGGACGCTCTCGCCGCCGCGCTGGCGCCCGGCCGGGGCGCCGGCGGCAAGCTGCAGTCGGTGCCGGCCGGCTTCCCAGGCGGTGCTGCCGTGCTGCCCGTCGCCCAGCAGTGGTTGACGTGGTACGACGAGCTCGTCGTCGAGCCGCCGGGCCCGTCGAGCGCGACCTCCGGCAGCGCGCCCGTGGCGTGGGACGCGCGGCGCTTCGAGCACCGCTTCGCGGCGTCGGCCGGTGCCACGACGTTCGTCGCATCGGCGTTCGACGACGGCCACCTCGACTGGCCGGACCTCGACGTCGACGATCGCGTCGATCTCGGGGGCCGTCCGCCGACCGCCGCCGAGGACACCGCCATCGCCATCCCGGTCCCCTTGACCTACCCGGGCATGCCGGCCCACCGGTATTGGGAGATCGAGGATGGGCGGGTCGACTTCGGCGCCCTGCAGGCGGGCAGCACCGACGTCGTGCGGATGCTCCTGACCGACTTCGCGCTCGTCTACGGCGAGGACTGGTTCCTGCTGCCGATGGCGGTGCCGGTCGGTTCGGTCCTGCGCATCACATCGATGGAGGTGCGCGACACGTTCGGCGTCACCAGCACCGTGACCCCGACCGTCGGGGACCTCACCATCGCCACGACCGAGTTCCGGCCGTGGTCGATGTACCGGACATCGGCGGCGTCGGGCCCGGCGCTCGGGCTCGACGTCCTGTTCGTCCCGCCTTCGCTGGCGGCGACGTCGAGCGGACCGCCGGTCGAGGAGGTGGCGTTCTTCCGGGACGAGATGGCGAACGTGGTGTGGGCCGTCGAGCGGGCCGTGCCGAGCGAGCTGGGCACGCCCGTCGACCGGTACCGCACCAGCCAGCCGGCGTCGGCCGTGACCGTGCCGGTCGACGTCACCGACCTCGGGGACGCCGAGGTCATCTACCGCCTGGCCACCCCGGTGCCCGACAACTGGTACCCGTACCTGGCCCGCCGCACGCCGGCCGGTGACGACATCACGCTCGAGCGGCTGGCGGCGAGCGACCCGCAGGGCACGATCGCCCGCGAGTCGTCGGTCGTCGAGGACGAAGAGGTCACGCGCGGCGGGCTCGTCGTGCAGCGGGCGTGGCAGTTCGCCCGCTGGACCGGTGGCCAGCCCGTGCTGTGGCTCGGCCGCCGCGTGTCGTCCGGTCGCGGCGAGGGCTCGAGCGGCCTCCACTGGGACGCCACCGAACCCCGCCCCTGACCGTTCCCAGCCCGAACCTGGCAGGGTGGCGGGGTGGGCCGGTTGGTGTTGGCGTCGGGGTCGCCACGGCGGCGGGAGCTGCTCGGCCGGCTCGGCCTGGTGTTCGACGTCGTGCCGGCCGACATCGACGAGACGCCACGGGCGGGGGAGCGGCCGCTCGAGCTCGTGCGGCGCCTGGCCGAGGCCAAGGCCCGGGCGGTGACAGGGGACCCCGTGCTGGCCGCCGACACCATCGTCGAGGTCGACGGCGAGGTCCTCGGCAAGCCGACCGACGCCGACGACGCCCGGCGCATGCTCCGGCGGCTCTCCGGCCGCTCCCACCGCGTCCACACCGGGGTCGCGGTGCGGTCCGGTGACCGGCTCGGCGTCGCCGTCGAGACCACTGCTGTCATGTTCACGCCGCTCGCGCCCGGCGCCATCGAGTGGTACCTCGGCACCGGTGAACCGTTCGACAAGGCCGGCGCCTACGCCGTCCAGGGCGCCGGCGGGATCTTCGTCGAGACGATCCGGGGCAGCGTCAGCAACGTGGTCGGGCTACCGCTGACCCTGACCGCCCGACTGCTCGAGCGCGTCGCCGGTCTCACGGTCGGCGCTCCCACCGATCCGCCGGCGTGACGACCCCGAGCGCGATCCGTGGCTCCGGGGCGGGTCGGTTAGCACTCTCGGCCCGCGGTTGCTAACGGGCGCCGTGGTGTCCTACCATTGGCACTCGCACTGATCGAGTGCTAACCGCCCTCGGTCGCTTGACCGAACCCCACACCAATCGATCACCACAGCCAATGGAGGCTTGTCACATGTCCCTGAAGCCGCTCGATGACCGCATCGTCGTCCTGCCCAACGAGGCCGAGCAGACGACTGCGTCGGGTCTCGTCATCCCCGACACCGCCAAGGAGAAGCCGCAGCAGGGCAAGGTCCTCGCCGTCGGCCCGGGCAAGCGGGCCGAGAGCTCCGGTGAGCTGATCCCCCTCGGCATCGAGGTCGGCCAGACCGTCCTCTACTCGAAGTACGGCGGCACCGAGATCACGATCGACGGTGACGACCTGCTGATCCTCTCGAGCCGCGACGTCCTCGCGGTGGTGGAGTGACCTGATGTCGAAGCTGCTCAAGTTCGACGAGGAGGCGCGCCGCGCCCTCGAGGCCGGCGTCAACAAGCTCGCCGACGCCGTCAAGGTGACGCTCGGCCCGAAGGGTCGCAACGTCGTCCTCGACAAGAAGTGGGGCGCCCCCACGATCACCAACGACGGTGTCTCCATCGCCAAGGAGGTGGAGCTGGAGGACCCGTTCGAGAACATGGGCGCCCAGCTCGTCAAGGAGGTCGCCACCAAGACCAACGACGTCGCGGGTGACGGCACCACGACGGCCACGGTGCTCGCGCAGGCGCTGGTCCACCTCGGCATGCGCAACGTCGCCGCCGGCGCCAACCCGATGAGCCTCAAGAAGGGCATCGAGAAGGCCGTCGCCGCTGCGGTGGAGTCGATCAAGGCCCAGGCCAAGGATGTCGACGACAAGACCGACATCGCCAACGTGGCCACGATCTCGGCCGCCGACCCGTCGGTCGGCGAGGTCATCGCCGAGGCCATCGACAAGGTCGGCAAGGACGGCGTGGTGACGGTCGAGGAGTCGAACACGTTCGGCACCGAGCTCGAGTTCACGGAGGGCATGCAGTTCGACAAGGGCTACCTGTCGCCGTACTTCGTGACCGACCCGGAGCGCCAGGAGGCCGTCGTCGAGGACGCCTACCTGCTGATCCACCAGTCGAAGATCTCGACCGTCCAGGCGCTGCTCCCGACGCTCGAGGCCGTGATGAAGACCGGCAAGCCGCTCGTCATCATCGCCGAGGACATCGAGGGTGAGGCCCTGGCCACGCTCGTGGTCAACAAGATCCGCGGCACGTTCAACGCCATCGCCGTCAAGGCTCCGGGCTTCGGCGACCGTCGCAAGGCGATGCTGCAGGACATGGCCACCCTCACCGGTGCCCAGGTCATCAGCGAGGACGTCGGTCTCAAGCTGGAGAACGTCACGCTGGACCTGCTCGGCAGCGCCAAGCGGGTCATCGTCACGAAGGACAACACCACGATCGTCGACGGTGGCGGCGACTCCGAGGACGTCAAGGGCCGGATCAACCAGATCAAGGCCGAGATCGAGAACACCGACTCGGACTGGGACCGCGAGAAGCTCCAGGAGCGCCTGGCCAAGCTGGCCGGCGGCGTCGCCGTGATCAAGGTCGGCGCAGCCACCGAGGTCGAGCTCAAGGAGAAGAAGCACCGCATCGAGGACGCCGTCTCGGCGACCCGGGCGGCGATCGAGGAGGGCGTCGTCGCCGGTGGCGGCACCGCCCTGCTCCGGGCCCGTGCCGACGTGGACAAGGTCGTCAAGTCGCTCGAGGGCGACGAGGCCACCGGTGCCCGCACGGTCTGGGAGTCGCTCGTCGCCCCGACTCGCTACATCGCCGAGAACGCCGGCCTCGAGGGGTCGGTGTGGGTGCAGCGGGTCGAGGCCGAGGAGGGCTCGACCGGGCTCAACGCGGCCACCGGCGAGCTCACCGACCTGATCAAGGCCGGCATCGTCGATCCGGCCAAGGTGACCCGCGCTGCGCTGCAGAACGCGGCGTCGATCGCGGCCATGGTCCTGACGACCGAGTGCCTCGTGGCCGACAAGCCCGAGCCGGCGCCGGCGATGCCCGCCGGTGGCGGCGGCATGGGTGGCATGCCCGGCATGATGTGATCCCACGGGGGCTCGCCCCCGTGGACCGCACGACCGTCTCGCTTCACATCGACGGACGGTCGACCGACTTCGAACGGCCGAGCCTGCGGGCTCGGCCGTTCCGCGTCCGGGCGGGGCAGAATGGCGCCGTGGCCGGTGAGCCGAGCGAGTCCTCGAGCGAGCGAACGAAGAGACGCGGTGAGCCGAGCGAGTCCTCGAGCGAGCGAACGAGGTGGCCCCGGCGCGACGATCGGGTGCTGCGGCCGTTCTGGCTGCACCAGGCGGCCGAGTACCTCATCGGCATGGTCATCGTGGCGATGGGCCTGCAGAGCGTCGAGCCGACCGTGCCGACCATCGCCGGGGGGCTCGTGATCGTGAACGCGGCGGTCGTGGACGGACCGATCGGGGCGTTCCGCCTGTTCTCCCGGCCGGCCCACCGCATCGCCGACGTCGTCGTCATCGCCACCTTGGTCGTGCTCGCGCTGCTCCCGTTCCTCGACGTCGACAACGCCAGCCGGTTGATGATGCTGGTGGCGGCCGGGATCCTGGCCGTGGTGTGGTGGAACTCGTCGTTCACGAAGCGGCAGCAGCGAACAGCCGACTCGGGCCAGCAGGTCGACCGCAGCGAGGCGCTCGGGCGCAGCGCCGGTCGGGCCGTGGGTGGCATCGCCAGGGCGGTCCGCGACCGCACGAAGTAGCTCGCTGAGCCGAGCGAGTCTTCGAGCGAGCGAACGAAGTGGCTCGGTAGCGTTGCCGGCATGCCGTTCGACCGTCCTGCTCCCGACCTCCAGAAGCTGATCACGGCCTGGGAGCAGTTCGAGGTCGGCGAGGAGTCGCCGGGCAAGGTGCTGGCCAACCTCAAGACGGCCGGCCTGCCCGAGGTCCTGCGCCAGCTCGTCGACGAGGGCTGGACGCCGGCCGTCCCGTCGTGAGGGCGTAGCGGTGACGGACCGCACCACGCGCCGCACCGGCGGGGCCCAGCGGATCCCCCGTCCCCCATCGTGGGAGCTCGGCGACCCGAACCCCCCGGCCGCCCACCCGCTGCTCGTCACCGTCGACGACATGGCCCGGGTCCTGGCCGGTTCTCCGGGCGGCACGCCGCCCGCGCCAGCGTTCCCGGACGCCCGGAACTCGGCCGTGCTCGTCGCGCTCGGCCGACGGCGAGCAGGGTGCCGAGGTGCTGCTGACCCGCCGCTCGGTGCACCTGCGCAACCACAAGGGCGAGATCAGCTTCCCGGGCGGGCGGATGGACCCTGGCGAGACGGCCGTCGACGCGGCGCTGCGGGAGGCCCACGAAGAGGTCGGCCTCGACCCGCGCCTCGTCACCGTGATCGGTGAGCTCGACCACCTGAACACGATCGTGTCGAGGAGCTACATCATCCCCGTCGTGGGCGTCCTGCCCGCGGTGCTGCCGCTCGGCCCGGCCAGCCCGGAGGTCGAGCGGGTGCTGTGGTTGCCGCTGTCGGAGCTGGTGCGCCCCGACACGTACCGAACCGAGGTCTGGGGCCGCGACCCGACCGATCGGCTGCTCCACTTCTTCGAGCTCGAGGACGAGACGGTCTGGGGCGCGACGGCGAACATGCTCATCGACCTGCTGCGCCGCGCCGCGACCGTCGGCGCCTGACCGCCTCGGTTCTGTGTCACCGCAAGCGCGGTCGACGCCACATGCGGTGACACGGAACGCACGACGAGGGGCGACGCCCGCCCGGCGTCGCCCCTCGTAGAGCTGTCGTGTGTCGTGTCGTCGATCAGAACACGCGGACCTTCTTCACGGCTCGCCTCCTTTCGGTGTGGACTCCCTCCGAACCAATGATCACATCGTGCGCCGACCGGCGGGGCGCTACCGTCGCCGTCCGCACTCGTGTCGTGTGTCGGCGCTGACACGGATCGGGGGCCGATCAGGCGAGGCGTTGGAGCAATTGCCAGGCCGCCTCGACGTGGCCCCACTCGGTGGCCGTGGCGCCGATCGAGACCCGCAGGGCGACGCGCCCGTCGAGGACCGTGCGCGTGAGCAGGACCTGGCCGGTGGCGTTCGCCGCGTCGACGAGCGCGTCGGTGCGGGCGTCGGCATCGTCGCCGGTGAGGCGCAGCACGAGGAGGTTCAGCGGGTGGGGGGCGACGATCTCGAAGCGGTCGTCGCCGGCGACCTCGTCGGCCAGTCGCTGGGTCAGGGCGACGTGGCGGCGGATCATCGTGCGGACCGCCTCGACGCCGTCGAGTCGCAACGTCATCCACAGCTTGAGCGCCCGGAACCGCCGCCCGAGCGGGATCTGCCAGTCGCGGTAGTCGATGGCCGCGCCGGACTCGGCGGCCGCTGATCGGAGGTACTCGGGCAGGATCGACAGCGCACCGAGCAGGGCGGCGCGGTCGGCGGTCCAGTACAGGTCGCAGTCGAAGTTGACACCCATCCACTTGTGGGCGTTGGTGCAGTAGCTGTCGACCCGGTCGAGCCCGTCGTTGACCCAGCGGTGCTCGGGCGCGAGCGCGGCGATGCCGCTCATCGCGCCGTCGACGTGCAGCCACAGCCCGCGCTCCCCGGTCACCGCGGCGACGGCCGGGGTCGAATCGAACGCCAGTGACGACGTGGTGCCCCGCGACGCGCAGACGAAGAACGGCACGAGCCCGGCCCGGACGTCGTCGTCGACCATCGCGGCCAGCGCGTCGGGACGCATCGCGAAGTGCTCGTCGTGGGGGACCGAGCGAGTGCGCCCGGTGCCGATGCCGGCGATGCGCAACCCCTTCTCGATGCTGGAGTGGGCCTGCGACGAGGCGTAGGCGACGAGCCGCGTCGTGTCGCCGTCGACGTTGACGGCACCGCGAGTGGCACGGAACCGGGCCGACAGGATGGCCACGAGCGTGGCCTCGCTGGCCGAGCCCTGGATCACGCCGCCCCCGGCGGCGCTCGTCGAGCGGAACCCGGGCGGGAGGTCGAGGAGCTCGGCCATCCAGTCGAGCATCAGTGTCTCGAGCTCGGTGCAGGCCGGCGACGTGACCCAGCTCATCCCCTGCACGCCGAGCCCGGCCGACAGCAGCTCGCCGAGGATCGACGGGTACGACGTGTTGGACGGGAAGTAGGCGAAGAAGCTCGGGTGCTGCCAGTGGACGAGGCCGGGCACGATGATCTCGTCGAGGTCGCGGCGCACCGCTTCCCACGGCTCGGGAGCCGTCGGCGGGTGCTCGGGCAGGCGGGCCCGCACGTCGCCGGGCCGGACGTCCGGTGCCACCCGGCGCCGCTCGAGGCCCTCGACGTGGTCGGCGATCCAGTCGACGAGCTCGTGGCCGCGGGCCCGGAACTCCTCAGGCGTCATGGGCGGGCCGGCGTCGGCGGGCGCTGCGCACGATGCGCCAGGCGATGAACGCGATGGCGACCACGAGCAGCCCGAAGATGAGCCACTGCCGCCACCCGCTGCGGGCCGTGCTGCCACAGTCCGGTTGCGGGAGGGCGCTGACGCAGTCGTCGAGGTCGCGGTCGGGCAGGAGGTCGTCGACCAGCGAGCCGTCGGTGGCGGGCCCGGCCGGCACCGTGGTCGGCGGGACGGGGGTCGCCGTCAGCCGGGCGAGTCCCCGAGCGAGCGAACGAGGTGGCGCAGCCGGCGCGGCGGCCCCGGCCCCACCGGCGGCCGTCCCGACCATGGCCGTCATGGCGGTGACCACGACGAGCAGCAAGATCGCCGACGTGAGCCGAGCGAGTCCTCGAGTGAGTGAACGAGTGGACCCGGGTGAGCCGGCGGAGCATCGAGCAGGTTTCTACCAGCGCCATCTACGATCGAGCACTTGAACGCTGCGTCGACCCCGATCGCCACCGGCGACACGGTCTCCGAGGAGGGCTCCCGGGTCCCCGAGCACGATCACGCCGTCCTCGTCGTCGACTTCGGGGCCCAGTACGCCCAGCTGATCGCCCGCCGGGTGCGCGAGCTGTCGGTGTACTCCGAGATCGTGCCCAGCCGGATCACGGCCGCCGAGGTCGCGGCGAGGAAGCCGTCGGCGATCATCCTCTCCGGCGGTCCCAAGAGCGTCCACGTCGAGGGCGCGCCGTCGCTCGACGCGGCGATCTACGAGCTCGGCGTGCCGATCCTCGGCCTCTGCTACGGCGCCCAGCTGATCGCCCAGCAGCTCGGCGGCACGGTGGGCCGGGGCATGCGCGGCGAGTACGGGCGGGCCAAGCTGCACCGGACCGGTCCGTCGCTGCTGCTCCCCGACGAGGCGCCCGAGGTCCATGACGTCTGGATGAGCCACTTCGACGCCATCACCGTGGCGCCCGACGGTTTCCGTGTCACCGCGGCGACCGACAACGCGCCCGTCGCCATCCTCGAGGACGACACCCGGCGCATCTACGGCGTGCAGTTCCACCCCGAGGTCGTGCACTCGCCGTACGGGATGGACGTCATGCGCCGGTTCCTCCACGAGCGGGCGGGGTGCGCCCCGACGTGGACGATGTCGTCGGTCATCGACGACCAGGTGGCGCGGATCCGGGCCGAGGTCGGCGACGGGCGGGTGCTGTGCGCGCTGTCCGGCGGTGTCGACTCGTCGGTCGCCGCCGCACTCGTCCATCGCGCCGTCGGACCCCAGCTGACGTGCATCTACGTCGACACCGGCCTGATGCGCAAGGGTGAGAGCGAGCAGGTCACCGACACCTTCCGGCGCGAGATGGGCATCGAGCTCATCCACGTCGACGCCGGCGAGCGCTTCTTCGGCCGCCTGGAGGGCGTCACCGATCCCGAGGCCAAGCGCAAGGCGATCGGCGACGAGTTCATCCGCGTGTTCGAGGAGCACACCGGTGGCCTGGTGGAGGCCGAGTTCCTGGTCCAGGGCACGCTGTACCCCGACCTGATCGAGTCCGGCGGCACCGACGGCACGGCCGCGGTCATCAAGAGCCACCACAACGTCGGCGGGCTCCCGGAGGACATGCGGCTCCGGCTGATCGAGCCGCTGCGTGAGCTGTTCAAGGACGAGGTCCGCCGGCTCGGCCACGAGCTGGGGCTGCCCGACGACATGGTGTGGCGCCAGCCGTTCCCCGGCCCCGGGCTGGGTGTGCGGATCATCGGCGAGGTGACGCGCGACAAGGTGGCGCTCCTCCAGGAGGCCGACGCCATCGTGCGGGCCGAGATCGCCGAGGCCGGTCTGGAGCGTGACATCTGGCAGTCCTTCGCCGTGCTCGCCGACATCCGCTCGGTCGGGGTGATGGGCGACGAGCGCACGTACGGCCACCCGGTCATCGTGCGCGCCGTGACCAGCGACGACGCGATGACGGCCGACTGGGCCCGCTTGCCCTACGACCTGCTGGAACGGCTGTCGAACCGGATCATCAACGAGGTCGCCGGCATCAACCGCGTGGTCTACGACATCACCTCCAAGCCCCCCGGCACGATCGAGTGGGAGTAGCCCCGGCTGTGTGAGCCGAGCGAGTCCTCGAGCGAGCGAACGAAGTGGCGGGATGAGCCGAGCGAGTCCTCGAGCGAGCGAACGAAGTGGCGGGATGAGCCGAGCGAGTCCTCGAGCGAGCGAACGAAGTGGCGGTGTGAGCCGAAACGAGGTCGCGGAGCGTCGTGTGACGAATTCGTCGCGATGACTGCAACGGGTTCGTAACGTCCGGCTATGCTCCCCGACGTCATGAACCGCCACCGTCCGCGGGCGGCGCGGCTCACTGTCCTGGCAATCGCCGTGACCGTGGCCGCGGCGTTGTCGCCTGCACTCGCCACCGCCCAGACCGTCGACGAGCAGAAGGCCGAGGTCCAGCGGATCACCGACCAGCTCGAAGAGCTGGAGGAACGCTCGGACATCCTCGCCGAGGACTACGTCACGGCGATCGACGAGAAGACCCGGCTCGACGCCGAGGTCGCGGCGGCCGAGCAGCGCGTCGCCGAGAAGACGGCCGAGGTCGAGGCCCTGCGCGGCCAGCTCTCCACAGTTGCCGTGCAGACCTACATGGGCGTCGGCACGAACGGCTTCGGGCCGTTGTTCACGGATTCGGCGTCGGTCACCGACGACTTGTCGCGCGACCAGCTCTCGCGGGTCGCGCTCAGCGCCGGCACGGCGTCGACCGACGAGCTCGACCAGGCGGTCAGCGACCTCGACGAGGAACGCAGCAACCTCGACGAGACACGCGACGCGGCGGCCGCCAAGGCCGAGCAGGTCGACCAGGCCAAGCAGGCGACCGACGAGAAGAAGGCCGAGTACGTCGCGGCCCGCGCCGAGGCCGAGGCCAAGCTGGGGCAGCTGATCAAGGAGGAGGAGGAGCGCCGCGCCGCGAGTCCTACGAGCGGATGAAGGCGGCCGCGGCCGCTGCCCAGGCCGAGGCCGATGCCGCCGCCCGGGCCGCCGCCCAGGCCCAACAGCAGGCCACGAGCGGCGGTGGGGCCCGCGCCAACGGCAACGCCACGTCCAACGCGTCGCCGAGCAGCAGCAACAACAACAGCGTCGCCGCCGTGGCGGCACCGGCCGCCGTGGCCCAGCGGGTGACGGCGCCGATCCCGCAGGCGTCGTCACGGGCCGGCACGGCCGTGAACGCGGCGATGAGCGTGCTCGGCGTCCCGTACGTCGCGTACAAGGCCGACCCGAGCTCCGGGTTCGACTGCTCGGGCCTGACCTCCTGGGCCTGGGCCCAGGCCGGCGTCGGCCTGCCCCACCAGTCCCGGATGCAGTACAACAGCCTGCCCCATGTCCCGATCGAGGCCGCCCAGCCCGGTGACCTGCTGTTCTTCTACTCGCCGATCAGCCACGTGAGCATGTACCTCGGTGGCGGCCAGCAGGTGCACGCCCCCAACAGCGGCTCCGTCGTGAGCGTGGTGGCGGTCAACTGGGGCAAGGTGGTCGGCGTCGGCCGACCCGGCTGACCCCGCGAACTTCGTTCGCTCGCTCGGGGACTCGCTCGGCTCACCGGGCCCCAGAGGAGACGTGAGTCCCGACCGCCGTCCAACTACTGTCGCCGGCACCGGTGGCCGTCTCCGGCGTGCAGAGCAGGAAGGGTGGATGGCAGAGCAGATCGCAGCGAACGCCCCGTTCCGGCAGGTCGACCCGCTGATCACGGCCCCGCCTACCGCCGCCGCCGCTGAGCCCTTCACCGTCCCGCCGATCGGCTTCCGTCCCGACATCGAGGGGCTCCGCGCGATCGCGGTCGTCCTCGTCGTCCTGTTCCACGCCGACCTCGGGCCGTTCGGCGGCGGCTTCATCGGTGTCGACGTGTTCTTCGTCGTCTCCGGGTTCCTGATCACGTCGCTGCTGCTGAACGAGGTCGCCGGGACGGGGACCCTGGCGCTGCCCAACTTCTGGGCCCGCCGAGCCCGCCGGTTGCTGCCGGCCTCGTGCCTCGTGATCGTCGCCACCTTGGTCGCGGCCCAGTGGCTCTACGACCCGTTGCTCCTCGGCGACCTCGCCCGCGAGGCCGTGGCGGCGTGCGGCTTCGTCATCAACTACGTCTTCGCGTTCCGCGAGGCCAACGGCGACGGTGGGTACTTCGACGCCGACGTCGCCAAGTCACCGCTGCTGCACTTCTGGTCGCTCGCCGTGGAGGAGCAGTTCTATCTGATCTGGCCGCTCGTGATCTACGGGCTGGCCCGCACCGCCAAGCGGCTGCGCCATGAGTTGATGCTGGTGATCGTGGTGCTGTGGATAGCCAGCCTGGCGGCCTGCGTGTGGTTGACCGACCGGCAGCCGTCGTGGGCGTTCTACTCGTTGCCGACGCGGGCCTGGGAGCTGCTCACGGGCGCCTTCCTGGCCATCTCGATCACGTCGCTGCGGCGGATCCGGCGCCCGCTCGTCGTGCCGATGGCGGTGGGCGGGCTCGCCGCGATCGTGGTCGCGTCGATCGTCTACGACTCGACGACGACGTTCCCCGGCGTCGCCGCGGCGGTCCCCGTGCTCGGCACCGCGCTCGTGATCGCCGCCGGCAGCTCGTTGGCGGCGCCGGCGACGATCCGGTCGGTCCTCGGTAGCGCCCCGATGCTGTGGACCGGGCAGCGGTCGTACGCCATCTACCTGTGGCACTGGCCGGCGCTCGTGCTCATCGGCTACCAGTGGGGCCCGCTCTCGACGACCCAGACCGTCGCCGTGGTGGCCGGCTCGGTCGGGCTGGCGGCGCTCTCGTTCCACCTCGTCGAGAACCCCGTGCGCCACTCGTCGTGGGCGGCCGCGTTCCCGCGGCGCAGCCTGGTGACCGGGGCCGCGCTCCTCCTGGTCACGGCCATGGTCGCCGGACTGTTCCTCGTCAACCCGCGCTCGGAGGCCGGCGGCGGCGAGGCCGCGACCCTGACGCTGCCCGACGTCGTGCCCGGCGTCGCCGTCACCGACGGCCCGGTGGCCACCGTCCCGCCGGCAACCGTGCCGGAGCGCACGGCGGCGCCGATCGACTCGGCCGTCGTGACGACCTCGACGGCGGTCGCCCCGACGACGACGTCGACGACGCTGCCCGCCACCACGGTGCCCGCCGGCCCCACGCTGGCCGACCTGGTCGCGCTGCAGCAGCAGCTGTTGCAGCAAGGCCTGACGACGCAGGCCGTGCCGTCCAACCTGCACCCCAGCCTGGGGAGCGTCCGGGGCGACCTGCCCGACATCTACGACCACGGCTGCGTGCTCGACCCCGGCCAGACGGCCGTACCGTCCTGCGTGTACGGCGACGCCGGTGCCCCGTTGACGGTGGCGATCCTGGGTGACTCCCACGCTGCCCACTGGTACCCGGCCCTGTCGACGATCGCCACCAACCGCCACTGGCGGCTGCTCTACTACTCGAAGAAGGGTTGCCCGCCCTCCGAGCAGCCGCTGCGCAACGACGTCGCCGACCAGGAGTGCACGCCGTGGCGCGATGCCGCGCTGCAGCAGATCATCGCCGAGCGACCCGACCTCATCATCCTGACCGGCTACCACTACGCGACGGCATCCGGCGGCGTCGGCAACGACATCTGGCGCGACGGCATGACGCTGACGCTGACGAAGCTCGGCGACCTGACCCCGAACGTGCTGATCCTCGGCGACACGCCGACGGAGAACGCCGACGTCCCGCAGTGCCTGTCCGAGCACCTCCGGTCGGTCGGTGCCTGCGTCAGCCCCCGCAGCTACGCGGTGCGCGGCGAACGGCTGCAGGTCGAGGCCGAGCTCGCGGCCCAGTTCGGAGCGGCCACGGTCGACACGAGTGACTGGCTGTGCACCCAGGAGGCGTGTCCGGTGATCATCGGTGACCTCCTCGTGTACCGCGATCGCAACCACCTCACGCCGGACGCCTCGATGTCACTGGTCCCCCTGCTGGAAGCGGCGCTCGTGCCGCTCGTCGAGCAGTGACGCCGCATGGCTCGGCCGAAGGCTCGCCGGGCGGGCTCGACCTGGGGCGGGTCGGGCCGTGGCTGGAGGCCAACGTCCCCGGCGCCATCGGCCCGTTCGACGCGACGGTCATCGGTGGCGGCCGCTCGAACCTGACGTTCGCCGTGACGGGCGGCGACGGTCGGCGGTTCGTCCTGCGCCGGCCCCCGCTCGCGCACGTGCTCGAGTCGGCCCACGACGTGGCAGCGCGAGCACCGCATCATCCACGCCCTCGGAGGGACGGACGTGCCCGTGCCCCCGGCGCTCGGCCTGTGCGACGATCCCGCGGTCAACGGCGCGCCGTTCTACGTGATGGCCCACGTCGACGGTGTGGTGCTCGACAGCCCGGCGCGGGCGGCGCTGCTCGACCCGGCCCTGCGCCCCCTGGCGAGCATGGACCTCATGGACGTGCTGGCCGACCTCCACGCCGTCGACGTGGATGCCGTGGGACTCGGGGACCTGGCCCGGCGGGACGGTTACGTCGAGCGCCAGATCAGGCGCTGGACCAAGCAGTGGGAGGGTTCGAAGACCCGCGAGCTGCCGGCGGTCGACGAGGTCGCCCGGCGCCTCGCGGCCCGGGTGCCCGAGCAGGTCGGCGTGGCCGTCACACACGGCGACTACCGGTTCGGCAACGTGCTGACGGACCCGGCGTCCGGGCGCATCGCCGCGGTCCTCGACTGGGAGCTGTGCACGCTCGGCGACCCGCTGGCCGACGTCGGGTACGTCGGTGTCCTGTGGTCCGATCCGGGCCAGGCCGGTCGGCGCCACAACGACCCGTCCGGCGAGGAGGGCTTCCCGTCGTACGCCGCGCTGCTCGAGCGGTACGGCGCCCGCACCGGTCGCGACCTGTCCGACATCGCCTATTACGTGGCGTTCGGATCCTGGCGGCTGGCGGTGATCAGCGAGGGTGTCTACGCCCGCTGGGCGAACCGCTCGATGGGCGACCAGGACATCGATCCGGCCGACCTCCAGGCGTTCCGGGACGGCGCGGAGCAGCTGGCCGAGGACGCGCTCGAGCGCCTGCAAACGTGGACGTGAGAGCCCGGATACCCCGGTACGGTATGCGTCGTGGAACCGGGATACGTCGGGAACAAGGATGAGCTGGCCAAGCGCCTGCGACGCGTCGAAGGTCAGATCCGAGGCATCCAACGGATGGTCGAGGACGACACGTACTGCATCGACGTGCTGACCCAGGTCTCGGCGGCGACGAAGGCGCTGCAGAGCGTGGCGGTCAGCCTCCTCGACCAGCACCTGCGCCACTGCGTCGCCGGTGCCGTGCACGCGGACGACGCCGTCGAGTCGGATCGCATCATCACCGAGGCCAGCCGGGCCATCGAGCGACTCGTCAAGGCGTGAGCGAACCGGGACGGCCGAGGCTCAATACCCGGCGCCGGCTGCCAGAGCCGGAACTCGCGTCCCTGGTCGTCGCGGCACAACGCGCCGGGCCCGGACCCCTCGACCTCCTCGCTGACCACCGTCCCGCCCAGGTCGCGGACCCGGGCGACGAATGGGGCCAGGTCGGGCACCCGGAAGTAGACCACCGGCGCCTCGTCGGCCGTCCCCGGCGTGAGACCCATCGGCAGGGCCGTGTTCTCGACGTGGGCGTACCCCTCGCCGCGGGGCCCGGGGGCGGCCCGCCATCCGAACAGCTCGCCGTAGAACCGCGTCGCCACTGCGGTGTCCGGCGTTCCGAACGTCACGTACCCGATCTCGATCGGCACACGATCGTCGGTCCCCGGGGTGGTCGCGGTGACGGTGAAGCCCTCGACCTGCTCGTTGAGCTCGTCGAGGGTGGGCGTGGCGATCGGTGTCTGGACCATCCACCGATGCCCGAACGGATCGACCATGTCGAACGTCCGCGCCCCGTAGGCCTCGTCGTGCACCGGCCGGCCGATCCGGGCCCGCCCGTCGGCGACGACGCGCTCGTGGACGGCGTCGACGTCGGGCACCTCGAGGTGCATCGACACGCCGGTCCCGCCGAGCTCGGCCGGCGACATGATGTCGGTCACGACCTCCGGGTACGCGTCGGAGATCATGAACGACGCGCCGCCGATCGACAGCTCGGCGTGGCCGACGCGGCCGTCGTCGCCCGTGTAGCGGACCTGCTCGGCGGCGCCGAGCACCGCGACGTACCAGTCGATCGCCTCGGCGGCCGGCGTGGCGCAGAGGTACGGCTTCAGCGACGTGGTCGTCGTGACGGTCGGAGTGGTCGCCGTGGTGTCGGTCATGGTCGTGGTCCTTTCGGGAAGGTCGATGGTCGCCAGTGCGGTGTCGCCGAGCGCGGCGACGATCCGCGTGCGGAGGCGGGCGACGAAGCGGGGATCGGGGTCACCGGGCGATCCGGTGATCCGCAGCTGCTCGAGCGGATCCCCGGCGTGGGACGACTCGGTCACGGCTGCACCCCCTCGTCGTAGATCACCCGGAACGCCCGCTTGGCCCGTACCAGGAGGGCCTCGGTGGCGTGCACGGAGCGGTCGAGCACGTCGGCCACCTCGGGCACGCTGAGCCCGTCGAGGTAGCGCAGCGTCAACGCCGAGCGATGATGCGCCCCGAGGCGCTCGAGCGCGTCGCGAGCGACGAGCACGTCCAGCTCGGCATCCCACGGGTCGTCGGCGGGATCGGTCCCGCCGGGCTCCTCGCCGACGGCGGTCAACCGCCGCTGCTCGCGTTCGACCCGCCGCCAGTGGTCGACGAGCTTGTGGCGGGCGATGCCGATGAGCCACGCCGTCGTCACGTCGGACACCGCCCCCTTGGCGACCGAGGCGACGGCGCCCATGAACACCTCCGACGTGACGTCCTCGGCCACGGTCCGGTTCCGGCATCGGGCGAGCAGGTAGCCGTAGACCTCGCCGACGGCGTGGTCGTACAGGGCCAGGAGCGCGGCTCCCTGGTCCCCGGCGGCGACGGACGGCACGCTCACGATCCTTGCATCGTCGGCACGGCGGCGGTTCCGACGCTGCGCGCCCGCGGGCTTCTCCCGAGCCCGGCGCGCGATCTGGCACACTCCGGCCGGTGGCCGTGACCGACCGCACGGCATGAGCCAGAGGGAGGTCGCGGGTTGGAGCCGGGGGGACGGCGCGCGTCAGTGGCGGGCGCGCGCCGCCAGCGCCGCACGATCGAGCACGTGCACGCGGCCCCGACCGAGCTCGACGATCCCGTCGGCGGCGAGCTGCTGCAGCACCCGGTTGGCCGTCGGGCGGGTCGTGCCGGCGATCGAGGCGACATCTTCCTGCTTGAGCGGGATGTCGACCACCGGTCCACCGCCGTCGTAGATGTCGGCCAGCTCCGCCAGACGCAGCACGACGCGGGCGTCGACGGGCATGTACAGGGCGTCGAGCAGCTGCGCGGACAGACGCCGCACCTGCGCGGCCAGGACGTCGATGAGCAAGCGCTCGACCGACGGGTGCTGGCGGCGCAACGCCTCGAAGTCGTTGCGGTGCAACGTGCGCGTCTCGACGGCCTCGAGGGCGACGGCGCTCGCCGTGCGGGCCGAGCTGGTGTCCAGGAGCGCCTGCTCGCCGAAGCTGTCACCGGGGCGCAGGACGGTGAGGATCGCCGTGTCGCCGCCCAGCGTCGAGACGCGGATGGCGACGCGGCCCTTCTCGAGGAGGTGCAGGCTGTCGCCCGGGTCGCCCTCGTGGAACAGCGTGTCGTCCTTGCGGTACGAGCGCCGCGCCATGCGGGAGAGGACCGTCCTGCGGTCCACGTCGGTGAGCTCGCTCAACAGCCCGTGCTCCACGGCGTAGACGATACGACGATGTCGCTCGGCGCACCGAGCCGCTTGGTTCGCTCGCTCGAGGACTCGCTCGGCTCACGGTCTTCGGCGGCGTCGTGAAGGCAGCGAAGACCGGATCGTTCCGCGCCGCCTGGCGCCACCGCCAGTGGCGGGCCCTGCTCGCCGGGTACACCGTCTCGACCATCGGCGACTTCATCTCGTTCGTCGCCATCGTCGTCTTCCTGATCGACGACACCCGATCGGCGGGCTGGGTCGCGGCATCGTTCATCGCCCGGATGGTTGCGTCGACCGCCGCAGGACCGATCGGCGGCGTGCTGGCCGACCGGTTCGACCGTCGGCGGCTGATGGTCGGCCTCGACCTGGCGCTCGGTGGCGCAGTGGTCGCGGCGAGCGGCACGTCGGTCGCGTTCGGGGTCAACGCCGCGGCGTTCGTCGTGTCGGCCCTGCTGACGCTCGGCGTCGGCGACATCGGGCGCGGCGCGCCGGACGTCGGCGACGGTGAACGCTCGATCGTGTGGTCGATGGCGGACGGCGCGACTGCGATCCGCGACGTCCCCGGGCTCGGAGCGTTGATTGGTGTTCACCGTCGCCGTGTACTTCTCGTTCGGGATCGAGCAGGTCGTCCAGGTCCTCATCGTCAGCGACCGCCTCGGGTGGGAGGCCAGCGGCATCGCTGCGCTGACCCAACTCGGCGCGCCGATCGTCGCCCGGCTCGGCGCGCTCGGCATCTTCGGCGAGGCCAGGCCCGTCGCGCTCGAGCGGATGGCCCGACGGGTGCGACTCGTCGAGCTGCCGGCGGCCACGACCGTCTTCCTCGAGGGCGACGAGCCCGACGATCTCTACGTGATCACGGCCGGCGAGGTCGTCGTGACGTCGCGGGCGCAGGGGGAGATCCGTCGCATGGGCCCTGACGAGTGGTTCGGCGAGATCGGCCTGTTGCGCGGCGTGCCCCGCACCGCCACCGTCACGTCCGTGACGGCCGTCGAGCTGATGGCGCTGCCCGGCAGTGTGTTCGTCGACGCCCTCACCCTGGAGGAGCGCCTGCCCGACCCGCTGGCCCGGACCATGCGCTACCGGTTGGCCCGCACACATCCACACCTCGCCGAACCGGCGCCCGATCCCGGGTGAGCGAACGACGTGGCTGTCCGAACGCCGGCGGGCCGGGATCGTCCCCCGCCCGCAGGGGACGATCCCGGCCCGCCAGGATCGTCGTCGTGTTGTGGTTCAGAAGCCGAACGGCTTGTGGTTGATGATCGTCACGGCGGACCTCCCTGTCTCGGGCGGGCACCTCGTTGCCTCGCTGAGACCATCATCCGCTCGATCGACCGGCGGTTCCGTCGCCGGCCCGACGCCCGTCGTGTGTCGGCGCCGACACGACGACGGGCGTCCGGGGGCCGTCAGCCGACGGTGACCTCCTGGACCATGCCGGCCATGAAGTGCGGCGGGCCGGCGCCCGGCGGGAGGCTGTCCTCGGGTCCGCTCATCGACTCGATCATCTCCGGGGTGTTGTGCTGGGGCAGGGCGCACAAGGCGATGTAGCGCCCTGGTTGCAGGTCGACCACGGCGTTCGCCGATTCACCCGGGAAGCCGAAGGCCACGCCGACGACCTCCCCCTTCGTCTCGACCTCCTCCTCGGGCATCGCGACGAGCTCGTCGACGGTCTCGGTGACGCCGTCGTTGACCTTGAAGAAGATCAGCTCGTGGACCTCCTCGCCGATGTTCTCGAGCGTCACGACCGTCACGCCCGCCGGCAGTTCCTCCGGGAGCCCGCCGAACGTGTACTCATTGCCCGTCACGGTGACCTCGTTCCACCCGCAGTTGTCCGTCGCGAAGCCGAGCATCTCGGCGTACGCGGTGGTGAACTCCTCGGTCGGCGGACCGTCGATCGGAGCGTTGGCGATCGCCGTGTCGACGGCGTCCTTGATCTCCGCCGGCGCGGCCGCGGCGAGCGCTTCCATGGCGGGGCCGATCGCCGACGGATCCTCGGACGCGCTGGCCTGCTCGACGGCGAGCTCGGCCTCGCAGAACGCCTCGACGCCGGCGGCCGCGCCGTCGCCGCCGTCGTCGGCCGTGGTCGCGTCCGTGGCGGGCGCGTCCGTCGCGGCGGGGGCGTCGGTGGCGGCCGGCGCGACCGTGTCGGCGGCATCGTCGTCGTCGTCCCCGCCGCAGGCTGCCGCACCCACCAGGAGTGTCGCCGCCGCCGCAGGCACGAGGAGCTTCCGGATGAGCTGTCGTGGCTTGCTGTGCATGGTGCTCATGATCCGCGACGGCCGCCCCGGATACAAGCCCGGAATCAGGTTCGGGCGGCGACGCTCGGCTCGGGCACCGCCGGTGGCCCGCCGGCTGCGCAGTGCCACGGAGCCGGTTCGGCCGCCGGTGGTGCCGTGCGACGAACCGTTGCCAACGCAATGAGTGAGGCGAGCACGGCTGTGGCGGCAGCGGCCTGCATCACGATGCGGAACCCGTCGAGGAGGTCCTCGGCAGCGACGGCGGCACCCGGTGCGAAACCGGCGACGAGCGGGACGGCCGCGACGGCGAGCAGCTGCCCGGTGCGGGCCACGGCGTTGTTGACCCCCGACGCCACGCCGGCGTGCTCGACGTCCACCGAACCGAGCGCGGTCGCGGTGAGCGGGGCGACCGTGAGGGCGAGCCCGAGGCCGAAGACCACGATCCCCGGCAGCACGTCGGTGACGTACGTGCTCGCAGCGTCGATGCGCGACAGCAGCAGCACGCCGACCGCGACGAGGAGAGGACCGACCGTCATCGGGATGCGCGGCCCGATGCGCCCGGCGAGCGCTCCGGCGCGTGATGACAGCAGGAGCATGGCCAGCGTGATGGGCATCGTGGCCGCACCAGCCTGCAGCGGCGTGTAGCCGAGCGGTCCCTGGAGCACGAGGCCGAGGAGGAAGAAGACGACGCCGAGGGCGCCGTAGAGCAGGAGCGTGACGGCATTGGTGCCGCTGAACGTGCGCGACGAGAACAAGCTCATCGGCACGAGCGGGTGCGCCTTCCACCGTTCCACGAGCACGAACGCGACGAGCAGGACGCCTCCGCCGGCGGCCAACGGCCACGAGCGCTCGCTGAGCCCGAGCGTCAGCCCGGCCAGCGCCAGCGCGCCCAGCGCGGCACCCAGCACGTCGATGCCACCGGTGGCGTTGGGGTCCCGGGACTCGGGCACGTGGCGGAGCGCGACGACCACGACGGCGATCCCGAGCGGCACGTTGAGCAGGAAGATGTATCGCCACGAGGCCGCGTCGACGAGCCAACCTCCGAGGAAGGGTCCGATCGCCGTCGCCACGCCGCCGAGCCCGGACCACGCGCCGATGGCGCGGCCCCGGTCCTCCTGGGCGAACGACGCCTCGATGATCGCCAGGCTGCCCGGCGTCAGGAGCGCAGCGCCGACGCCCTGGGCGACCCGGGCCGCGATCAGCATCGGCACGTTGACGGCGACGGCGCACAGGACCGAGGCCGCGGTGAACGCGATGGCCCCGATGATGAAGATGCGCCGTCGCCCGAAGCGGTCGCCGAGCCCGCCGCCGACGAGGATCAGCGCGGCGAGGGCGAGCGTGTAGCCGTTGAGGATCCACTGCAGGCCACCGAACGAGGCGTCGAGGTCGTCGGCGATGCGCGGCAGCGCGAGGTTGACGACCGTCCCGTCGAGCATCGCCATGCTCGAGCCGAGCACGGTGGCCAGGAGCACCCAGCGCCCCGCCGGCTCGCCGAATCGCAGTGGCGGAGCGGGGCCACTCGCCGGACTGAGCCACCTCGTTCGCTCGCTCGGGGATTCGCTCGACTGACCCGATTCGGATCGGTCGGTCATCGGTGATGCGGTCGCGCCGGCGGGCCGGGCGGCTCTCCGGCGGCGTCGCGCCGACGGGCGGCCATGCCGCCGAGGGCCTCGAAAACGACGCGGTGGGCGGCGTTCACCGTCAGCTCGCTCACGTCGTACGCCGGTGCGACCTCGACGACGTCGACGGCGGCGACGTCGTGCTCGAGGCACAGCTGGCGGACCATGCGCAGCAGGTCGACGCTCGGGATCCCACCCGGTTCCGGCGTCCCGGTCCCGGGGGCGAACGCCGGGTCGAGCACGTCGATGTCGACCGAGATGTACAGCTTGTCGGCCTTGGCGAGGGCCTCGCCGACCGCGTCGTCCATCACGTCGCGGAAGCCGCGCTCCCAGATCTCCTGCATCGTGTGCCACGTCATCTGTTGCTCGAGCATCCACTCGAACGTGTCCTGCGGCGGCCAGTAGCCACGCAGGCCGACCTGCACGAAGTGGCTGCCCGGCACGGCGCCGGACTCGATGAGCCGGCGCATGGGCGTGCCGTGGCTGGCCAGGTTCCCGTCGATGATGTCGGCGGTGTCGGCGTGGGCGTCGAAGTGGACGATGCCGACGTTCCCGTGGCCGTGGACGTCGGCGACCGCCGTCGCCGCCGGCCACGTGATCGAGTGGTCGCCGCCGAGGACGATCGGGACGATGCCGCGCCGGGCGACCTCGTGGACGCGGGCCCGGATGTTGGCATGGCTGACGTCGGTCTGCCCGTGCGGGCAGTGCGCGTCACCGAAGTCGACGACCTCCAGCCAGTCGAAGATCTCGACGCCGAGGTCCATGTGGTAGGTGCCGGGCTCGTAGGCAGTGGCCCGGATGGCCCGGGGCCCGAAGCGGGCACCGGGCCGGTTCGTCGTCGACACGTCGAACGGCGCGCCGACGATCGCCACGTCCGGCCGCCACGCGTCGAGCTGCTCGCCGCTGGTCAGGAACGGGCGCTGCCCGAACGAGACCATCCCGGCGTGCGGGAGGTCGAGCTGCTCCTGCATCCCGGGCGGCAGGTCGCGTTGCGGCGGCCGGTCGTCGGGTCGCGGCTCCTGTTCGTGGTGAGCGCCCACGCGGCGGAACCTACCGCGGCCGGGCCCCCGGCGGACCCGATCGTGTGAGCCGAGCGAACGAAGCGGCACGGTGAGCCGCCCGACTGCTGGTCGACGTCGGGCTGAGCGGTGACGTCAGAACGTCCAGCGGGTGGCGCGGTCGGCGAACTCGACTGGGCCGCCTCGACGAGCTCGCCGCCCGACTGCTGGTCGACGTCGGGCTGAGCGGTGACGTCAGAACGTCCAGCGGGTGGCGCGGTCGGCGAACTCGTCAGCGCGCTCGATGATGCCGAACGCCCGGTCCGGGGCCACCTCGAACAAGGAGTTCTCGCGGATGAAGTCGGCGCTGAGCTCGGGCGCGAGCGGCTGGTACTTGGCCAGGTAGCGCAGGATCCACTCCTCCTGGCGCTCGCCGATCACGAGTGCGGCGCGGCCTTCGATCGAGATGCACTCCACCGTGTCGTCGACGGCGACGACCACCTGCGGGTTGTCGGCGATGTTGGCCGCCTTGCGCGACGTCGGAGCGGCCGAGAACGCGAAGCGGTGCTCGGCGTCGTCCCACACGCCCCACACCGGCAACGCGTGGGGGCGGCCGGCGGCCGAAGCGGTGACGACCCAGTAGTTGCGGCCGCCGGCCAGGCGCTCGGCGGCCCAGGACCACGGCAGCGGCGTCCAGCCCGGCGTGTCCACCCCGTAACCCGGCATGTGGGGCCGCGTCGCCAGGGGCTCGCTCATCCGCCGGCCGCCAGCTGTCCCCACGCCCAGTCGAGGAGACCGATCGCCGCCGCGTCACGGGCGGCCTCGGTCGGCGCGCCGAGCACGGTCACGAAGACCCGGCGCCCGTTGCGCTGGGCCGACGCCACGATGCACCAGCCGGCCTGGGACGTGTGACCGGTCTTCACGCCGTCGGAGCCCGGGTACTCCGACAGAAGGTCGTTGCTCGCCGGGAACGACTGCCCGTTGAGGTTGGCCGACGTCCGCAGCACCGTGCTCTGGAACGTCTGGTTCTGCATCAGGAAGGCGGCCAACCGGGACATGTCGTTGGCCGTCGAGTACTGGCCGTCGGCGTCGAGCCCAGTGGCGTTGATGGCGTGGGTGCCGGTGAGGCCGAGTGCGGCCGCGTGCTCGTTCATCAGCTCGGCGAACTGCGGCTCGCCGCCCGCGATGTCCAGGGCCAGCAAGCGGGCGGCGTCGTTGGCGCTGACGATGAGCATGGCCCGGATCAGCAGGTCGCGCTGCAGCTCGGCGCCGGGACGGATCCCGATCCGCGACTCCTCGGGGTCGATGATCAGACCGTCCGGCGCGACGACGAGCTTGGTCGACTGGCCCGCGGCGTAGGCCGCCTGCGCCGACAGCAGCTTCATGAGGCTGCCGACGGCGACCGGCGCGTCGGGCTGGTTGGACGCCATCACGGCGCCCGTCGCCTGGTCGAGCACGACGTACGCGGCCGCCTCGACGGCCGGGAACACGGTCGTCGGTGGGGCCGGGACCGTGGTCGGCGCGAGCGTCGTCGGTGCGGCGACCGTGGTGGTCGTCGCCGCCGTCGTGGACGGTGCCGCGAGCGTCGTGGTCGTCGATGCGGCCGGCGCCGAGGCGCCGGGCAGGCTGGTCTCACCGCCGGCGGTCGGCGCGTCGGTGACGATCTCCTGGACGAGGGTGGTCGTGCCACCGGCGCCGGCCTCGGTGGTGGCGTCGTCGCCACTGCAGGCGGCGACCGTCGTCGCCATCAGGGTCGCGGCGAGCGCGAGGAGGCCGAGTCGCCGCCGGTGCACCATCGGCGCCCGACGGTACCTGGTGCCCGTCGCGAAATGTCGCCACCACCGTGAGCCCGAGAGCCTCCGAGCGAGCGAACGATGTGGCTCGGACGGGGCGCGGCGCCACTACCGTCCTCCCGATGTCTCGCGGCACCCGGTACGACGCCGTGGTGGTCGGGTCCGGGCCCAACGGTCTGGTCGGCGCGGTGACGCTGGCCCGGGCCGGGCGGCGCGTCGTCGTGTTCGAGGCCGGGCCCTCACCGGGCGGCGGGTGCCGGACCGCCGAGCTCACGGAGCCGGGGTTCCGGCACGACGTGTGCTCGGCCGTCCACCCGCTCGGGATCGGGTCGCCGGCGCTGCGGGCGCTCCCGCTCCAGGAGCACGGCGTGCGCTGGGTCCAGCCCGCGGTGCCGCTGGCCCATCCGCTCGCCGACGGCGCCGCCGTGCTGCACCGGTCGCTCGACGCCACCGCGGCCGCGCTCGGACCCGACGGCGAGGCGTGGCGACGCCTCGTCGGCCCGCTGGTCGGTCGGGGCGGCCTCGGTGTGTCCGACGACCTGCTGTCACCGTTGGCGTTCCCGCGCCACCCACTGGCTTTGGCGCGCTTCGCGCCGGTGCGGGCTCCGCGGTGCCGAGCAGGTGGCCCGCCGGCGGCTGTCGACCGACGCCGGGCAGGCCCTGCTGGCCGGGTTGGCCGGGCACTCGGTGCTGGCGCTCGACGAGCCACTCGCCACGGGCGTCGCGCTGGTGCTCGCCGCGCTGGCCCACCTCGTCGGCTGGCCCGTCGCCGCCGGTGGCTCGCAGGCGGTCACCGACGCCCTCGTCGCCGTCCTGCGCGAGCACGGCGGCGAGATCGTGTGCGATGCACCGATCGACGACCTGGGCGCGCTCCCCCCGGCGCCGATCGTGCTGGCCGACGTCGCGCCGGGCGCCCTCGTGCGGATTGCCGGCGACCGGTTCCCGACGTCTGCCCGCCGCCGCTGGTCGCGGTTCCGGCACGGGCCGGGCACGTTCAAGCTGGACTGGGCGCTGGCGGAGCCGGTCCCGTGGCGCGACCCGGTCGTCGCCGGGGCCGGGACGGTGCACGTCGGCGGGACCCTCGAGGAGATCGCGCTGGCCGAGGGCGCCGTCGCCCGCGGCCAGCACCCGCTGCGCCCGTTCGTCATCGCCGCCCAGCCGACGTCGTGCGACCCGACGCGGGCGCCGCCCGGCCGGCACATCCTGTGGGGCTACTGCCATGTCCCGGCTGGGTCCGACGTGGACATGACGGCCGCCGTCGAGGACCAGATCGAGCGCTTCGCCCCGGGATTCCGCGACGTCGTGTTAGCCCGTCACGTCACGACCTCGGCCGCCCTCGAGGCCTACGACGCCAACTGCGTCGGTGGCGACATCACCGGCGGTCGCATGGACTGGCGCCAGTTCGTGAGCCGGCCGGTGGCCGCTCGCCGGCCCTGGCGGACACCGGTCGAGGGCGTCTACCTGTGCTCGGCGTCCACGCCGCCCGGTGGCGGCGTCCACGGGATGTGCGGACTCCACGCCGCCCGCACCGCCCTCCACGACCACCCGGCCTGAACGTCGCGCCGCGGGCGTCAGCGGCGGACGAAGGTGACGGGCGAGGTCAGCAGGGTCGAGGTCGTCGTCGGGGCGCGGCGGGAGTGGTCCATCGACGGGCGCGGGACGTCGGTGCCGTCCCCGACGCCGGCCAGCAACGCCTCGCCGTGGCCGTTGACGCACTCCGGATCGGGGCCGTCGAGCGGGAGGCCGGTGAAGAACTTGGCCGCCATGCACCCGCCCTGGCAGGCGTCGTAGCTGCCGCAGCTGGCGCAGGCCCCGGCCGACTCCGGCTCGCGCAGCGACAGGAACAGCTCGCTCTCGCGCCAGATCGACGTGAACCCGCCGGCATCTCGGACCGACCCGGCCTTGAACTCGTCGTGGATCACGAACGGGCAGGCGTAGACGTCGCCGATCGGGTCGATCAGGCACACGACCCGGCCGGCGCCGCACATGTTGAGCCCGGGGAGCGGCTCGCCGAGCGCGTTCAGGTGGAAGAACGAGTCCCCGGTGAGGACGCTCTCGCCCTTCGCCAGCAGCCACCGGTAGATCTCGTACTGCTGGTCGTTCGTCGGGTGCAGCTCGGACCATCGAGTCGGCGCCGCGGCCCGACGGGCGCAGTCGGGTGACGCGCAGCTGGGCGCCGTACGAGTCGGCCAGCGCCTTGAAGTCGTCGAGCTGGTCGACGTTGTGGCGGGTCACGACGACGGACAGCTTGAACGGGCCGAAGCCGGCGGCGGCCAGGTGGTCCATCGCCCGGCGCGCCGTGTCGTAGGAGCCGACACCGCGGACCGGGTCGTTGATCGCCGCCGTCGCGCCGTCCAGGCTGATCTGCACGTCCATGTAGTCCATCGCCGCCAGCCGGCGGGCGGCGGCCTCGTCGAGGTACGTGCCGTTGGTCGAGAACTTGACGCCGATTCCGTGGTCGACGGCGTACGTGACGAGCTCGAAGAAGTCCTTGCGGATCATCGGCTCGCCACCACCGATGTTGATGTAGAAGACCTGCAGCCGCTGCAGCTCGTCGAGGACCGCTTTGGCCTCGGCCGTCGACAGCTCGCGGGGGTCGCGCCGCCCCGACGACGACAGGCAGTGCACGCAGGCCAGGTTGCAGGCGTACGTCAGCTCCCACGTCAGGCAGATCGGCGCGTCCAGACCGCCCTTCAGCTGCTGCACCAGCTGCGTCTGCGTCATGCCATCTCCTGTTCGCTCGCACCGATCGCCGCACGCGACGCGGTCCACCAGACACGCTCGCTCACCGCGCGGACCGCCTCTCGGAGCAGATGCGAGTGCTCCAAGGACTCGAGCGCGCTCACGAACGACGGCCAGCGGGCCTCGTCGATGGCGCATGCCCGCAAGGCGTCGGCGACGGTGTCGTGGTCGCCGAGCGCGCGCACGACGCGCACCACGTCGGGGTGCTTCAGGAAGATCAGCCGGCGGTTGCCGTAGTGGTACGCGAGCGCGCCGAACGGCTCGGGTCGCAACGCGACCTGCGGATCGAGAGCCATGCGCCGGGTGAGCATCGGGCTGCGCGGACCGTCAGTAGACGCCGCACATGCCGTCGATCGAGATCTCCTCGACGAGGAGCTCCTCCTCGACGAGGTCGACGGCGGCCACGGGACCGTCGTGCTGGTCGCCGTCGGCGGGCGGCGCGGTGTCGAGGGTGACCGTCGCGGTGTGCTGTTCCATGGGTGCTGATCGTACTGTTCAGGCCGGAAACCGACGGTTCGGAGCGGGCACCACGGCGGGAGACTGGGCCCGTGCCGACACCACCCCCGTCGCGGGGCGCGCCCTGCTCGCCCTGCTCCGGCCTGACGCATCGCGTTGGGCCGGCCTCGGCGCGCTCCTGGGGCTCAGCGCGGCGCTGGCGCTGGCCGGGCCGCTGGTCGTGCGCACGATCGTCGACGAGGCGGCGAGCGGCGCCAGCACGGAACGCTTCGTCGTGCTGGCCCTCACGTTCCTGGCCATCGCGATCAGCACGCAGGTGATCGCCGTCGTCGTCACCCGCTTTGCCACGGTCACCGCGTGGGGCACGACGAACCAGCTGCGGCTGCGCATCACCCGTCACGTGCTCGGCCTCGACCACGAGTTCCACCGTCGCCACACGCCGGGCGAGCTCATCCAGCGGGCCGACGGCGACGTCACGTCGGTGTCGGACTTCCTGGGCCAGGTCGTGCCGAAGGCGGCCGGCGGCGTGCTCCTGATCGCCGGCATGCTCGGCGTCCTCACGTACATCGACTGGCGCGTCGGGCTCGGCATGGCCGCCTACCTCGCCGGCGCCGTCCTCGTGCTGATGAGCATGCGCCATCGGGCGGTGCGCGAGTCGTCGGAGGAGATGGGTTCGTACGCCCGGCTGTACGGCGGCATCGAGGAGCGCCTGACGGCGTCGGAGGACCTGCGGTCGAACGGCGCCGGCGTCCACGCGATGTGGCGCTTCGTGGAGGACAGCTCCGGGATGCTGACCAGCTCGGTGCGCCGCCAGCGGGCGTTCATCCGCCTGTGGTGGGCCGTGCAGGGCGCGGTGACCGCCGGCTCCGTGCTCAGCTTGGTCATCAGCGCCGTGCTCGTCGCCAACGGCCACATCACCGTCGGGACTGCGTTCTTGCTGTTCCAGTACGTGCTGCTGATCGGCCGCCCGCTCGAGGACCTCGTCCACCAGCTGGAGACGGTGCAGAAGGCGAACGGCGCGATGGTCCGCGTCATCGACCTGCTCGCCGTGCAGGCGACGATCGTCGACAGCGGCACCACGTCGCCGCCGCCGGGCGCGCTCGGCGTGACGTGCCGCGGCGTGTCGTTCGCCTACTCCGACCACGACGACCTCGACGGCGACTGTGACGGCGACCTCGATGACGACCGTGACGACGGCGCCAGCCACCAGACCATCCTCCACGACATCGACCTCGACATCGCGCCCGGCCGCTCGGTCGGCGTCGTCGGTCGCACGGGCAGCGGCAAGACGACGTTCTCCCGGTTGCTGCTGCGCCTGGTCGAGGCCACCGAGGGCACGGTGGCGCTCGGCGGGGTGCCGATCGCCGACATCCCGATGGACGAGCTGCGACGCCGTGTCGCGCTCGTGCCGCAGGAGGTCGAGCTGTTCGAGGGCACGATCCGCGACAACGTCACGTTGTTCGACCCGACGCCGAGCGACGACGCCGTCGCGAACGCGCTCCGACGCGTCGGCTCGGCGCGCTGGCCGCCGGGGGGATCCACCGCACCCTCGGCGCCGGCGGTGCCGGGCTGTCGGCCGGCGAGGCCCAGCTGCTGGCGCTGGCCCGGGTCTGGCTGCGTCAGCCCGACCTCGTCGTGCTCGACGAGGCCACGGCCCGCATCGACCCCGTGACCGAGCAGCGCCTCGAAGCTGCCGTCGCCCAGCTGATCGCCGGGCGCACGACCCTCGTCATCGCCCACAAGCTGTCGACCCTGCGGATGGTCGACGAGGTCATCGTGTTCGACCAGGGTCGCATCGTCGAGCACGACGAGCGGTCGGTGCTGGCCACGACCGGAGGTAGCCGCTACCGCTACCTCCTGGAGCTGGCGCTGGAGGTCGACGCCTCATGAGCCGCCACCATCCGACTGCCGACCCGGAGCACCCCGCCGTCGGGCTCGACGACAGCGTCTGGCGCCTGGCGTGGCACGTCAGCCAGCAGGAGCCCCGGTCGTTCTGGCTCGGCACGGTCGCCTTCATCGTGTTCTTCACGATGCCGGCGGCAACGGGCTACCTGTTGAGCCGGGGCTTCGGCGCCCTCTCGGACGGTGACACGTCGGCCGTCTACCGGTGGGCGCTCGCCGTCGCCGTCACCGAGACCATCCGGATGACGTCGATCCACATCGGCGCCGTCGTGTGGACGAAGGCCTGGGCCCACATGCAGACGCTGCTGCGGGCCAACCTGCTCACCGCCCAGGTCGCCAGCGGCGGACCCGAGGCCGGCCAGCCCGTCGGCTCGGCCGGCGAGGCGCTGACCCACTTCCGCGACGACACCGAGGACGTGACCATGTTCGTCGACGGCATGATCGACGTGTCCGGCGGCCTGGTGTTCACGGTGCTGGCCGGGTTCCTGCTCGGCGCCGCCGACGCCACCGCGGCCGCGGTGCTGCTGCTCCCGCTGGCCGGCGTCGTGCTCGTGACCCGCACGCTCGACGGCCGCATCAAGTCCTACCGGGCCGCCGATCGGGAGGCCACGGCGGCCGTCACCGGGCTCGTCGGCGACCTGATGGCGGCGGCGACCACGGTCAAGGTCAACGGGGCCACCGACAACATGGTCGCCCGCCTGCGCGGCCTCGTCGACCACCGCCGCGAGACGGCGGTGCGCGACCGGGTGCTGGACGAGGGCATCATGTCGTTCAGCCAGGGCTCGGCCGACGTCGGCCTCGGACTCGTGCTCCTCGTCAGCGCCGGCGCCCTGGCGTCGGGGGCGTTCGACGCCGGGATCCTCGCCCTCTTCGTCGCCTACCTGGGTTGGCTGAGCTTCCTGCCCCGGATGATCGGCCGCATGCTGGCCCGCCACAAGCAGGCCACGATCGCGTTCGACCGGATGAGCAGGCTCGTCGCCGACCAGGACGCGGCCAACGTGGTCCGCGCCCGCGTGCTGCCACTGGAGCGCCGTCGAGCGCGGGCAGCGGCCCGCCGATGCCCGGCCGCACCGGGTGCCCTTGCAACGGCTCGACGTCGCCGCTCTCTCGACGTGGTACCCGGGAGGGGCCGGCGTCACCGACGTCACGTTCTCCATCGGGCGCGGGGAATTCGTCGTCGTGACCGGTCCCGTCGGGTCGGGCAAGAGCACGTTGTTGCGGGCCCTGCTGGGCCTCGCCTGGCAGGCCGACGTCGTCGGTGACGTGTGCTGGAACGGCGAGCGCCTGCTCGACCGCGCCGCGTTCCTCGTGCCGCCCAACGCCGCGTTCCTGCCCCAGGTCCCGCAGCTGGTGTCGGACTCGGTCCGCGACAACGTCGGGCTCGGACCGGTGCCGCCCGGTGCGTTGGACGAGGCGCTGCGGCTCGCCGCCATCGACCGCGACGTCGCCGCGCTGCCCGACGGCCAGGACACCCTGATCGGCCCTCGTGGGCTGCGGCTCTCGGGCGGCCAGCGCCAACGCCTGGCGACGGCGCGGGCGCTGGTGCACGGGCCCGAGCTCGTGGTGCTCGACGACCTGTCGAGCGCCGTCGACGTCGAGACCGAGCTGCAGCTCTGGGACAACTTGGCCGCCGCCGGCCTCACCGTCCTCGCCGTCTCCCACCGAGCCGTGGCGTTCGAGCGGGCCGACCAGGTCCTGCGCCTCGACCACGGGCGGCTCGCCGGCCTCGGATGAGCGTTTCGGTCCGAATCCTGGTCGCCCGTACGACCACAATCCGCACCGAGACCGCGGAGTCCGGCGGGTAGCGTCGGCTCCCCCTGTGGTGTCCCCGATGTGTTCCCCGAGCTCGCGCACGAGCGCGACCGACTGGCGTTCTCGCCGCGTCCCGTGACCGCATGGTCGAGCGGCTCGAGCGGGTCGACCCCCAGAGCGCGGCCGACGAGTTCACGGCCGAGTACGTCGAGGTGACGGTCGAGGAGGCGCTCGAGGACCTGCGGTCGCCCGGCGCCGGGGAGTTCTTCGGTCGCATCGACACCACCGACGGTCCCGGGCCCGAACAGTGGTACATCGGCCGGCGCCACATCGAGGACGACCGCCACGATCCCGTCGTCGTCGACTGGCGGGCCCCGATCGCCGCGCCGTTCTACCGCGCCACCGCGGCCGACCCGCTCGGCGTCGACCTCCGGCGGCGCTTCACGTTCGACGACGGGGAGATGACGGCCTACCTCGACGAGCACCTCGACGACCCCGACGCCGCGGACGTCGCCGGTGGCATCCCCGACCCCGTGCTGGCCGAGATCGTCGCCGAGCGGACGGGGGCGATGCGCGAGATCGTCGCCACGATCCAGGCCGAGCAGGACCTCGTGATCCGGGCCCCGATCGACCAGGTGCTCGTCGTGCAGGGTGGGCCTGGCACCGGCAAGACCGCCGTCGCCCTGCACCGCGCCGCCTACCTCCTGTTCGAGCACCGCCGCCGCCTGGCCCGGGACGGCGTCCTCGTGATCGGCCCGAACCGGGCGTTCCTCGACTACGTCGGCAACGTGTTGCCGTCGCTCGGAGAGCGCAGCGTGCGCCAGTGCACGGTGCTCGACCTGTGCGTCCCGAAGGTCGAGATCACCGGTGTCGACGAGCCGGCCAGCCGCCCGGGCCAAGGGCGCGCCGGGGATGCTCGACGAGCTGGCGCGGGCGGCGCGGCTCGGCATCAAGCCGCCGGTCGCCGACGTCGTCGTCCCGGTCGGCGTGCGGCGCCTGGTCTTCCCGGTCGCGGAGGTCGGCGAGTGGCTCGAGCGCGCCGCCGACGGTGTCGTGCCGTTCAACCAGCGCCGCCAGCGGCTGCGCTCGATCGCCCAGCAGGAGCTCCGGCGCCGCACCGACGGGGACGACGTGTGGACGTCGGCCGGCCCGCTGCGCAAGGCCCTCGACGCGGCATGGCCGACGCAGCAGCCGATCAAGCTCGTGGACCGCCTGCTGCCCGGCCCCCGCGGCCGGCGCCGGGCCTGGACCGCAGCGGACCAGCTGCTCGTGGACGAGGCGAACTCGATCCTCAACGGGCCGCCGTTCGTGTACGGCCACGTGGTCGTCGACGAGGCCCAGGACCACTCGGCGGTGGCGCTCCGGGTCATCGGCCGTCGCACCCCGGCGAGCTCGATGACGCTCGTGGGTGACGTCGCCCAGTCGACCACCCCGGCCGGCCAGGAGCGCTGGGCCGACGTGTTCCGGTACCTGTCGGCCGGCGCGACCGCGACCGTCCCGGGCGACGTGGCCGAGTTGACGATCGGCTACCGCGTCCCCGAGCCGATCCTGACCGTGGCCAACCGGCTGCTGCCGCTCACCGGCGTCGACGCCAGCCCGAGCCGCAGCGTGCGGCTCGCCGGCGAGGCGCCGGTGTGGACGCACACGACTTCGCGCGAGCTGCCGGCGACGGTCGCCGCCGTCGCCGGCGCGGTCAAGCACCACCACCGGCTCACCGGCGTCGTCGCGACGGTCGACCTCCACGACGCGATCGCCGCCGCGCTGCACGCCGCCGGTCTCGAGGCCGTCGACCACCTCCACCAGCTGCACCCCGGCGAGGTGCCGCTGTTCGGCCCGGAGCAGGTCAAGGGCCTCGAGTTCGACGGCGTGGTCGTCGTCGAGCCGCAGCTGGTCCTCGACGGCACGTCGCGTGGCGCCCGCCTGCTGTACGTCGCCATGACCCGCGCCGTGCAGCACCTGGCGTTCGTGACGACGACGTCCCGCCCGGTCGTTCCGATCTCGTCGTGACCGCGACGGGCGCGCCCAGCGCGGGCGCCCGTAGCCTGCCGCGATGGCGATCGGGCCGATGAGCGACGCCGAGCGGTACCGGTTCGACAACCAGGGCTTCCTCGTCCGCCGCGGCGTGCTCGCACCAGGTGACGTCGCCGCCCTCAACGCGGCGGTCGACGTCCTCGACCTGCCCCCGCCGGGCCCCGACATCGGCAGCCAGCGCTTCGACGACTTCCTCCCCGTCGCTCGCCGCTTCCGCGACCTCATGGACCATCCGGCGGTCCTCGAGATCGTCCGCGAGGTGTGCGGCCCGAACGTGCGCCTGGACCACGCGTACGGGATCGTGATGGCCCGGGCCACGGCCGGGCTCGGCCTCCACGGCGGCGGTTCACCCTACGACCCCGCCCAGCACTACCGGGTCGACGCCGGGCGCATCCGCACCGGGTTGACCTCGGCGCAATGGGCGCTCGTCGACCACCCGCCGGGCGGTGGCGGGTTCGTGTGCATCCCGGGCAGCCACAAGTCGGGGTTCGCGCTGCCGGCCACGTTCGATCGCGACATGGTGGTCCAGGTGCCGCTGGCCGCCGGGGACGTCGTCGTCTTCACCGAGGCGCTGACCCACGGCACGTTGCCGTGGCAGGGACCCGACCACCGCCGGACGCTGCTGTACAAGTACTCGCCGGGCAACTCGGCGTACTCACACGCCCAGTGGTCCGACGAGCTGCTCACCGCGTGCACCGAACGCCAGCGGCTGCTGCTGCAGCCGCCGAGCGTCGGCGGGCACCGGCCCGTCGTCCCCTGAGGCGCCGGGGCCGTCCACCGCCGCCCGCGCCGTCCGCGCGCTCACTTCGCATCGTCGGCGTGGAGGTGCCAGAGTCTTGGGGCGGGCCCGATGGAGGGGCGCGCACCGACCCGGCCGACCCGAGTGACCGACAGGAGCCCCGATGACCGCGCTCATCACGCCGACCACCGCCCCCAGGACGATCGCCTTCCGCATCGGGCCGCGCCAGGTCGACGCGATGCGGGCGGCGGCGATCGTGGTCGGCGGCGCGCTGCTCACCGCCGGCTTCGCCCAGCTGACGTTCCACCTGCCGTGGACGCCGGTGCCGGTGACGGGCCAGACCCTGGCCGTGCTGCTCGTCTCGGCGTCGGTCGGGATGCGTCTCGGCGTCGCCAGCCAGGCCCTCTACGTGGTGCTCGGCGCCATCGGCCTGCCGTTCTACGCCGGTGGCGAGGGCGGGTGGACGGTCGCGACCGGCGTCACCGCCGGCTACCTCGTCGGGTTCGTGTTGGCCGCCGCGGTCGTCGGCCGCCTCGCCGAGCGGGGCCAGGACCGCACCGTCCTGACGTCCCTGCCGGCGATGCTGTTCGGCTCGGCGATCATCTACGGCTGCGGCGCGACCTGGCTGTCGCACAAGCTGGACGTCACGGCGACCCAGGCCGTCGAGCTCGGCATCACGCCGTTCCTCCTCGGTGACGCCATCAAGGTGGGCATCGTCGGGTTGGGCCTGCCACTGGCCTGGCGCCTACTCGGCGACACGAGGAGCTGACCACTCCGCGGCCCGCCCGGGCGGCGGTCAGTCGGGGACGGGACCGACGTAGCGGGCGCTCGGGCGGATCAGCTTGCCCTGGGCCGCCTGCTCGACGGCGTGCGTCGTCCAGCCGACGACGCGGCTGACCGCGAACGTCGGTGTGAACAGCGAGCGGGGAGACCGGCCGCCGCCATCACGACGCCGGCGAAGAACTCGACGTTGCTCGGCAAGGGGCGGTCGGGCTTGATCCGCGCCAGCGTGTCGAGCACCCGCCGCTCGACGTCGACGGCCTGGTCGACGAGGTCGCCGCCGGTCGTCGTCGCCGACGTCCCTCAGCAGCGCCGAGCGCGGGTCGCGGGTCCGGTACACGGCGTGGCCGAAGCCCATGATCCGCCGGCCGGCGGCGATCTCGGACTCCACCCACGCCTCGGTCCGCGACGGGTCGCCGATCGCGTCCAGGGCATCGAGGGCCCGGCTCGGCGCACCGCCGTGCAGCGGCCCGGCCAGCGCGCCGAGCGCGGCGCCGACGACGTCGGCCATGTCGGCGCCCGTCGACGCGACGACGTGGGCGGTGAACGTGGACGCGTTGAACCCGTGGTCGATCGTCAGCATCAGGTACTGCTCGAGCGCCCGCGCCGCCTGCACCGTCGGCACCTCGCCGGTCACCAGCCGGAGGTAGTCGGCGGCGTGCCCGAGCGGCGCGCCGCGGCCTGCTGCGGGCACGGGTTCCAGACCGAGGCTGGCCCGGTGCAGCGCGGCGACGATGACGGGAAGGACGGCGGCGACGCGGCGTCCCTGGGCGGCGCGCTCGTCGGGTGCGATGTCGATCAGCGGCCGCAGGCCGAGCTCGTCGGCGGCGATCGAGACGGCGGCCCGGACCCGTCCCAACGTCGCGCCCGTCGCCTGGGCCAGCGGCTCGAGCACCGGGAGCAACGAGGTCGGGAGCACCCGTTCGGTCGCCGCGGCAGCCCGGAAGGCGGCGAGCTCGGCCGGGTCCGGCAGGTGGCCCGACGGCGACGAGGTGCCAGGCCTCCTCGAACGTGTGGTGGCGAGCCAGCTCGGCGGCGTCGAGGCCGCGGTAGTGGAAGAAGCCGGCGGCTCCGTCGACGTCGCCGATGGTCGTGTCGGTGACGGCGACGCCGTTCAGCCCGGCGGGGACTTCGATCAGGGTGGTCATGGGGTCCATGGTCGGCGCATCCACCTCGGTCGATCAACGTTGATCCGATCAACGTTGATCCCATGCACCGCGCCGTCATGATCGAACCGTGATCGACGCATGAGCCGCTACGTCGGGGCGACCGAGGCCGCCCGCCTGCTGGGCGTGCAGAAGGCCACGCTGTACGCCTACGTCAGCCGGGGTCTGATCGGACGGCGCGTCGCCGTCGATGGTCGGACGTCGCTGTACTCGGCCGACGACCTCGATGCGTTGGCCCGGCGGGTGCAACGTCGCGACGTCGAGCCGCGCCCGTCGCTCGACGTCCACATCGTCACCGGTGTCACCACGCTCGACGAGGACGGCGTGCGCTACCGCGGCCGCGACGTCGCCGACCTGGCACGGACCGTGACCTACGAGCAGGTGGCCGAGCTGCTGTGGACCGGCACGCTGCCGCCCGCTGTGACGTGGCCCGAGCCGACGGCGGCCGATGTCGCCCTGGCCCGCCGGGTCGCCCGTGCCGTCGGCGGCCGGCGCGGCGTCGCGGCGATGGCGGCGACGTCCTGCGCGCTCGGTGTCCACCACCCCGACGACGACCCGGCGGCGGCGGCCCGCCGGCTGCTCGGCGTCGTGCCGACCGTCCTCGGCGAGGCCGACCGAACCGCCGCGATCGCCGACGGGCCCGGCGCCCGGACGATGGCGAACCGGCTCGCCGCGGTGTGGCGGCCGGATGCCGGCGCCGACGCGCCGCGCTACGCGGCCGCGATCGACCGCTCACTGGTGCTGCTGGCCGACCACGAACTGGCCACGAGCACGCTGGCGGTGCGGGTCGCCGGGTCGACGTGGGCCGGGCCGTACCCGTCGTTCGCCGCCGGGCTGGCGACGGTGCAGGGCGCCCTCCACGGCGGGGCCGCCCACCTCGCCCACGACCTCCTCGTCGAGTGCGAGGCGATCGGCGCGGTCGCCGCGGTCGGTCGCCGGCGGCGCGCCGGCGAACGGCTCCCGGGCTACGGCCACAAGATCTACAAGGGCGAGGACCCGCGACTGGCACCGCTGCTGGAGGTCGTCGCGTCGCTCCCGGACCCGGCCGGCCGCCGCGACGTCGTGACCGACCTGCTGGCCGAGACCGGGATCCGCTTCACCCGCCGGCCCAACGTCGATCTCGGCCTCGGGGCCCTGTCGTTCGTCGGTGGTCTGCCGTCCGACGTCCCCCTGTTCGCCGTCGCCCGCCTCGCCGGGTTCGCCGCCCACCTCCTCGAGGAGCTCGCCGAGCGCCCGCTGCGCTACCGCGGTCTGGCCCGTCCACCCCGGTGAGACAGAAGCTCAACGGTCGGCGAGCCAGGCCCTGGCGCGGGTCGGCGAGGCCCGGGACAGCCAGGCGTCCTGGACCAGTTCGACGAGCTCGTCGCCGCGAGACCTCGTGGAGCCGGCTGGCCCGGACGAGCACTGACGGGTGCCCGTCGAAGTGCGGGGTGGTGAAGAACGGCGACCCGGGGTCCTGGACGAGCGCCGCCTTGTCGTCGGCCGACTCGACCCAGATCACGATCACGTCGTCGTAGCGCTCGCCGGTCGTCGGGTCCACGGCGTCGGCGCGCGGGGTGCGGAAGAAGAGGAACGACTTGTGCCCCACCTGGTACACGGCGTTGCCCTGCGGGCCCCGCTCGATCGTGACGTGCGGCATCGCCGCCGCGGAGGCATGGACGTCGTCGACGGTGGCCGGACGGCGGCGGGGCACGGCCCGCCCGCTCAGCCCGGCTCGGCCAGCAGGGCGGCCGATGACGCGACGGTGCGCAGATCGAGTGCCGCGACGGCCCCGATCACCAGTACGGCCGGTGACGCGACGGGTGTCACGCGCGAGCTCGTCGAGGCGGCAGCGGATCACCGCCTCCGCGGTCGTCGTCGCCGACCGCACGGCGGCTGCCGGCGTCGCCGGATCCATGCCGCCGGCCATCAGCTCGGCGGCGATGGCGCCCCGTTGGGCGACGCCCATCAGCACGACGACGCGTGCCGCCGACCCGGGCCAGCGCGGCCAGTCGACGTCGGGCTCGCCGTGCCGGCGGTGGCCCGTGACGACGGTGAAGGCGGCGGCGACGCCCCGGTGGGTGACCGGGATGCCGGCCGCAGCCGGTGCCGCGACCGCCGACGTCACGCCGGGCACGACCTCGAACGGGATGCCGGCGTCGAGCAGCGCCTGCGCCTCCTCGCCGCCCCGGCCGAACACGAACGGGTCCCCGCCCTTGAGCCGCACGACCCGCCGGCCGGCCCGGGCGAGCTCGACGAGCAGCGTACAGATCAGCTCCTGCGGCACCGGCCGTCCCGGCCGCTTGCCGACATCGATCCGCTCGGTCGTCGGCCGGGACGAGAGCCAGCACGCCGTCGCCGACAAGTGCGTCGTGGACGACGACGTCGGCCGCGGCGAGCAGCCGGGCGGCGCGGACGGTCAGCAGGTCCGGATCGCCGGGCCCGGCGCCGACGAGCGCGACCGGGCTCGACTGGCCTCGTCGCCGTGCTCGGCCGCCCTCGGCGTCGGGCGCTGCGCGGGCCCGTCGCCGCGACGACCGGTTCGGGCAGCCAGGTGGCGATGCCCTCGGTCCCGACGTCGTGGGACCAGTCGCCGAACGTCGGCCGGGCGCCGTCGGTGCCGGCGCGGCGTAGCCGGCCAGCACCGGCGCCAGCAGGGCCGGGATCTGGTCGAGCGGGACGTCGGCGCGGAGCCGCTCGGCCAGCCGCTCGCCGGTCGCCGAGCCGCCGACGTACACGTCGTAGTTCTTCTTCGTCCGACCGACGATGCCGATCTCGGCCGAGTACGGCCGGGCGCACCCGTTCGGGCAACCGGTCATGTTGAGCCGGATCGGCACGTCGCCGACCCCGCTGTCGGCCAGCACCTTCTCGAGCCCGGTGACGAGGTCGGGCAGCACCCGCTCGGCCTCGCCCAGCGCCAGACCGCACGTCGGCAGGGCCGGGCAGGCGATCGACAGGCGGCGCAGCGCACTGACGTCGCCGGCCAACGGCACGCCGTTGGCCCGCAGCCGGTCCTCGACGTCGGCCGATCCGCTCCGGTGCGATGCCGAACAGCAGGAGGTCCTGGCGGGCCGTGATCCGGATCTCGGTGACGCTGCCGTCGGCGACGACCTCGCGCAGCGCCGTGCGCAGGGCGACGCCGTCGCGGTCGATGACCTTGCCCGATGGCACGGGCAGCCCGATCACGCCGTCGCGGGTGCCGTGGTACTCCTCGGGCTCCCACTCGGGTTGGTCGGCGACGGGCGCCAGCTCGAAGCCGACCCGGCGGCCGACCTCGGCGCGCACCCACTCGATGCCGCGCTCCTCGACGAGGTACTTGAGCCGGGCGCGGTGCCGGTCGTCGCGGTTGCCGAAGTCGCGCTGCGTGGTGACGACGGCCTCGACGACGTCCACGACCCGCTCCGGCGGCACCCAGCCGAGCGGTTCGGCCAGCAGCGGGTACGTGTCGTCCTCGCGGGCATGGGCCATCCCGAGCCCGCCGCCGACGTACACGTTGTGACCCGTCACCGCGCCGGTCAGGCCGCCGTCGAGCGTCGGCACGATGCCGACGTCGTTGGTCAGCACGTCGACGCTGTTGTCGCCGGGCCAGGCCACGGCGATCTTGAACTTGCGGGGCAGGTAGACGTCACCGTAGATCGGCTCGGGGACCGCTTGCGACCCTTCGGACCGCGCCGCGGCAGCGGCGCCGGCGCCGCGGTCACCGCCTTCTCGCCGTCGACCCACAGCTCCCAGTACGACTCGGTCTGCGGGCGGAAGCGGGCCACGAGTTCGGCCACGAGCGGCTCGACGACGTCCTGGCGGGCGTCGGGCCACGGCGAGCCCATCACGTTGCGCACGACGTCACCGCAGGCGGCCAGCGTCGTGAGCAGGGCCTCGTTGATCCCGCGCACGAGCTCGTGGAGCTCGCCCTTGTGCACGACGTGGAACTGGACGCCCTGGCGGGTGGTGAGGCGCATCGAACCGTCGGCGAGGTCGGCGACGCGGTCGAGGGCCAGCCACTGCTCGGCGGTCAGCTTCCCACCGGGCACGGATGCGCGGACCATGCACGAGTAGTCGAGCGGCAGCTTCTTGGACGCTCGCTCGCGGCGAACGTCGCGGTCGTCCTGCTGGTAGATCCCGTGGAACTTGAGCAGGACGGTGCTGTCGTTGCTGAACGCGTCCGCGCCGTCGACCAGCTCCTCGGGGAGGGCGCCCCGCAGGAACTGGCTGGCCCGCTTGACGTCCTCGACGGACATCAGGTGAAGGCTACTGCCCGCCGACGGGCACGGCGACGTGCAGTCCGCACTCGGACTTGCCGCTGCCGGACCAGCGCCCGGCGCGGGCGTCCTCGCCGGGGGCCACGGGACGGGTGCAGGGCCAGCACCCGATGGACGGGTAGCCGCGGTCGGTCAACGGGTGCTCGGCCAGCAGCTCCATCGCCTTGTAGTGGTCGACGTCCTCGTCGCTCCAGTTGGCGATGGGGTTGATCTTGGTGACCGAGCGCAGGAGGTCGACGTGCACGATCGGCGTACGGGCCCGGTTCGGCGAGTCGGCCCGGCGCAGGCCGCTCACCCATGCTGTCTTGCCGGCAAGCGCCCGCTCCATCGGCTCGACCTTGCGGGCTCGGCAGCAGGCGTCGGTGTCGGTCTGCCACTGGTCGGCCTCGACGTCGGCCCGCGGCCGGATGGTGCGCAGGTTCAGGCGGTACTCCTTGCGCAGCTGGTCGGCGTACCATTCGGTCTCGGCGAAGAGGTAACCGGTGTCGAGGAGCACGACGTCGGCATCGGGGATGGCCCGACTGACCAGGTGCACGAGCACCGCGTCGCCGAAGCTGGCCGTCACGACCAGGCCGTCGCCGTACTCCGCACCCGCCCAACGGAGGACCTCCAGGGGATGAGCATCCTCGAACACTCTGCACAGTCAACCAAATCCCGACCTGCCATATCAACTTTGTCGGAGATTTCTCTCTGATGACATCGTTCACGTACCCCGTCTTCCTCGACCTGACCGGCGTGCCGGTCCTCGTGGTCGGTGCCGGACCGGTCGCGGCGCGCAAGATCGCCGCGTTGGCGGCTGCCGGTGCGCTCGTCCGCGTGGTCGCGCCGACGGTCGCCGACGCCGTGCCCGTCGACGCCGTGGCCGACCTGCGCCGGCGGCCGTACGAGCGGTCCGACCTGGACGGCATGCGCCTCGTCCTGACGGCCACCGGCGACGCCGCGGTCGACGCCGCGGTGGCCGCCGATGCGACCGCCGCGAACCTCTGGGTCAACGCCGCCGACCAGCCCGCCGACTGCTCGTTCATCCTGCCGGCGGTGGCCCGCAACGGGCCGTTGGCCGTCGCCGTCAGCACGGGCGGGTCGAGCCCGGCCCTGGCCCGTCGGCTGCGCGACCACGCCGGTGCGCTGCTGGGCGACGACGTCGTGGCCCTCGCCGCCGAGCTCGCCGAGCGCCGCGCCGCCGTGCAGGCGGCCGGCGGCTCGACCGAGGACGTGGACTGGAGCGCGGTGATCGACGGCGTGGTGCCCCCGCTCCCCAGGGCCTGACGGCCGTTCCCGGGTCGCGTCGGGCAGCCGGTACATTCGGCATCGAGAACGAACCGGGGGGTACCCATGAAGACCACGGCCGCGATCCTCTGGGAGCAGAAGGCGCCCTGGAGCGTCGAGGAGATCGAGCTCGACGATCCCGGGCCCCGCGAGGTGCTGGTCGAACTGGCGGCGTCGGGGATGTGCCACTCCGACGAGCACCTGGTCACCGGCGACCTGCCGTTCGCGCTGCCGATGATCGGGGGGCACGAGGGCGCCGGCCGGGTGCTCCGGGCCGGTCCCGAGGTCAGCTGGTTGCAGGAGGGCGACGAGGTCGTCTTCGGGTTCATCCCGTCGTGTGGTCGCTGCCCGTCGTGCTCGACCGGGCACCAGAACCTCTGCGACCTCGGGGCGGGGTTGGCGATCGGGCGCCAGATCGCCGACGGCACGGCGCGGCACCACGCCGCGGACGGCACCGACCTCGGCCTGATGTGCCTCCTCGGCACGTTCTCCCGGCACACCGTCGTGAATGAGGCGAGCTGCATCAAGGTCGATGCGGGCACCCCGCTCGACAAGGCCTGCCTCCTCGGGTGCGGCGTCGTCACGGGCTGGGGGTCGGCGGTCTACGCGGCGGAGGTCGGCCCCGGCGACGTCGTGGCCGTCGTCGGCGGCGGGGGCATCGGGATGAACGCCGTCCAGGGGGCCAAGCTGGCCGGCGCCAAGCAGATCTGGGTCATCGACCCGGTCGAGTTCAAGCGCGAGAAGGCGCTCGAGTTCGGCGCCACCCACACCGCGGCGTCGCTCGACGAGGCGGTCGGCGCGATCGGCGAGGCGTCGTGGGGGCGCATGGCGGACAAGGTGATCATGACGATGGGCGTCGGCTCGGGCGAGTTGCTGATCAGCGCGCTGGCCATCACGGCCAAGCGGGGCACCTGCGTGATCACGAACATCCACCCGGCCCTCGAGATCTCGGCCAGCATCAGCCTGCTCGACCTGACGCTGATGGAGAAGCGGGTCGTCGGCTCGCTGTTCGGCTCGGCCAACCCGCGCGCCGACATCCCGAAGCTGCTCGAGCTGTACGGCGCGGGTCAGCTCGACCTCGACGGCCTGGTGACCAGGACGTACGACCTCGACGGCGTCAACGACGGCTACGACGACATGCGGGCCGGCAAGAACATCCGCGGCGTCATCGTCTACGACTGACCCGCCGCTCGCGGCGGCGGGTCAGTCCGACGTGCGGGTGCGGTGGCGGTGGACGGCGGCGGGGACGGCGAACGCCAGGATCAGCCCGCAGTACAGCCACGATGCGGCGACCGGGTGCTCCATCGGCCAGACCTCCTTGGTCACCGGCGTGAGCGGGTTCCCGAACAGCTCGCGCACGGCGGCGACGATGGCGCTGATCGGGTTCCACGACGCCACCCACTGGAGGGCGTCGGGCATCGATTGGATCGGCACGAACGCGCTGCTGATGAACGTCAGCGGGAAGATGATCACGAACGCGATCCCCTGCACGGCATCGGGTGAGCGGACCATCATCCCGATGAGCGTGCCCACCCAGATCATCGCCGCCCCGAACACGACGAGCAGGGCCAGCGCCTCCGCGACCTGCCACGGTTCGCTGTGCGTGCGCCACCCGATGGCGAAGCCGGTCGCGAGCAGGATCGTGATGGCCATGACGATCGCCGCCAGCTCGGCGATGAAGTGGCCGATGAGGTACGACGAACGCGCCGTCGGGAGCGATCGGAAGCGGTCGATGACACCCTCGCCGAGGTCGGTGGCGATGGCCACGCCCGGACCCATGATGCCGAACGCCAGCGACTGCACGAGGATCCCGCCGATCAGGAACTCGCGGTAGTTGCCGCCCTCGACCTGGATGGCGCCGCCGAACACGAACGCGAACAGCAGCACGAACATGATCGGCTGCAACGTGACGTCGAGCAGCTTCTCGGGGATCTGGCGGATGTGCTCGACGTTGCGTCGGGCGAAGACCATCGAGTCGGCGGCCAGGGCGCGGGCCGGCGAGCGGTGACGCAGCTGCGGGAGGCGCCTCGGTGACGGGGGGCGGCGCGGTGGCGGTCGCGGTCATGACGGGATTCCTTCGGGCTCGCGGGTGGCGGTCGAGGTGAGCGCGAGGAAGACGTCGTCGAGCGTCGCCCGGCGGCGGTTGACGTCGGTGACGTCGATCCCGGCTTCGTCGAGCGCCCGCACGACGTCGACGATGCGGACGTCGGCGTCCACCGGGGCCGTGACCGAGACGGTCTCGCTGTCGATCGACGGCTCGGCGTCGGAGAACGTGGCCGCGACGCCGGCCGCCGCGACCAGTTCGCCCGGCGCCGGCAGCGTGACCTCGATGCGGTCGCCACCGATCCGGCGCTTCAGCTCGAGCGGCGTGCCCGCGGCGACCGTGCGCCCGTGGTCGAGGACGACGATGTCGTCGGCCAGCCGGTCGGCCTCCTCGAGGTACTGGGTGGTGAGGATGAGCGTCGTGCCGGCGTCGACGAGGTCGCGCAGCATGAGCCAGAGGTCCTCCCGGCTGCGGGGGTCGAGGCCGGTGGTCGGCTCGTCCAGGAACAGCACGCTCGGCGTCGCCACGAGGCAGGCGGCGAGGTCGAGGCGGCGGCGCATGCCCCCGGAGAACGTCTTGACGAGGCGGTCGGCGGCGTCGGTCAGGTCGAGGCGTTCGAGCAGCTCGCCGGCCCGTCGGCGGGCGTCGGTCTTCGACAACTGGCTGAGCCTCCCGATCAGCTCGAGGTTGAGACGGGCGTTCATGAGGGGGTCGACGGTGGCCTGTTGCGAGGCCACGCCGATGTGGCGGCGCACGCTCGCCCCGTCGGCGACGACGTCGAAGCCGGCGACGCTGGCCCGACCCTCCGTCGGCGTCGAGAGCGTGGTGAGCATGCGGATGGCGGTCGTCTTGCCGGCGCCGTTGTGGCCGAGCAGGCCGAGGACCGTGCCCGGCGCGACGTCGAGGTCGAGGTCGCGCAGTGCCCACAGCTCGTCGAAGCGCTTGCCGAGCCGGTCGGCGACGACGCCGGCATGGCCGGCCGCGCCGTTCGTATGGCGTACTGCTGTGTCGTACATAGTACGACGAACCCTAGCGGTACACTGTACGAATGGCAAGGGAGAAGGCCGGGCACCGGGTCGACAAGCTCTCCAAGGCGGCGGCCAAGATGGAGTCGGCCTCGGTGGAGCTGGCCAGGAAGGCCGCTGCGCTCGACGCCCTCCGTGATCGGTTGGCCACGTTCGACCTCTGGACGCGCCCGGAGCCGGGGAGCCGCCGGCCCCGCTTCAGCCGGGACGAGATCGCCCGGGCGGCGGTGAGGATCGCCGACGAGGAGGGATTCGACGCGCTCTCGATGCGCCGGCTGGCGGCCGAGCTGGATGCCGGCACGATGACGCTGTACCACTACGTGCGCACGAAGGACGAGCTGCTGGCCATCGTCAACGACGCCGTGATGGCGGAGCTGATCGTGCCGCCCGGCGAGCTGCCCGAGGACTGGCGGGCCGCGATCACGATGATCGCGCACCGCTCCCGTGACGCCATGCGCCGCCACCCGTGGTCCCTCGACATCCGCGACGACCCGGCACCGGGGCCCAACGGCGTGCGCCACTTCGACCAGACGATGCAGGCCGTGATGTCGCTCGACCTGACGCTGGGCGAGAAGTTCGAGCTGGCCACCGCGGTCGACGAGTACGTGTTCGGCTTCTGCCTCGTCGAGCGGGCCAACCTCCCCGACCACGAGCTCGGGCCGCCGGACATCGTCGTGTACGTGAACGAGCTGGTCGCGACGGGCGAGTACCCGACGCTGAGCGCGATCGTGGCCGAGCACGGCACCGCCGGGGCCTTCGAGGCCCTGCGCGACCAGATCCTCGATCCCGATCGCTTCGGGCGGAACCTCGCCCGCCTCCTCGACGGCTTCGAGGCCGACATCCGCCGCCGGGCGTAGCGGGCGGCGTCACCCGGCGTCGCGGCCGTGAGCCGAGCGAGTCCTCGAGCGAGCGAACGAAGTGGCCGGTGAGCCGAGCGAGTCCTCGAGCCAGCGAACGACGTGGCTCGTGAGCCGAGCGAGTCCTCGAGCGAGCGAACGACGTGGCGCGTGAGCCGAGCGAGTCCTCGAGCGAGCGAACGACGTGGCGCGGTCAGCACTGGAGGTCACGGGGTGGGACGATCCCGAACGTGTTCTCCTGGGGGGTGCCCTCCGCGGGCGCGGTCGTCTCGGCCGGCGCCGGTGGGGCCGTCGTCGCCGACTCGGGTGCCGTGTCGCCCGGCACCGCGGTGCGCGGCACCTCCGACGGCGCTGTCTCGAAGACCTGCACCGGTGCCTCGGCGAGCGACGTCTCGCCACGGAACATCGCCAGCACCGCTTGCATGTTCTCGCCGTTGATCCGCGGCTCGAGCACCGAGGCCCCGTTGATGGTCTTGCCGACGGCCTCGATCTGGTAGGTCGGGATCGCCCCGGGCTGGATGTCCTTCAGGACGCCGGCGAACTCCATCAGCTTGGCCGGCGACAGCCCCGAGTCGGTGACCACGTCGCCGCCCGTCGCCGCACTGATCAGGCTGGCGGTGACCGTGGGGTTGAGCAGGCCCTTGGACAGGACGCTGCTGAGGGTGCGCCGCAGGAAGTCCTGCTGGCGGGAGATCCGGCCGAGGTCGGACGTGGGGTCCTGCTCCCAGTTCCCGCTGCCCGGCGGATCCTCGTACTCGTACTTCCGCGACCGGACGTAGGCGAGCGTGTGGTCGCCGTCGAACGTGAAGCACCCCGGCGTCGGCACGTTGAGCCCGGTGTTGGGGTCCCGGGCCGGGAAGTCGAACGGCACCGTGACGCCACCCACCGCGTCGACCAGCGTCTTGAACGTGCAGAAGTCGACCTGGATGAAGTGGTCGGTGATGACGCCGAAGTTCTCGTAGATCGTGTCGATCAGGCGCTGGGGCTCGTCGCGGCGGTACGCCGAGTTGATCCGCGACTTGTTCCCCGAGTCGGCGATCGTGACGTAGAGGTCCCGGGGGAACGACAGCACGGCGACGCGTCCCACCGCCGGGTCGACGCGGAAGATCATGATCGTGTCGCTGCGCTCGCCGACGCGGCCGGACTCGGCGTCGCCGAACGCCGGCGTGTACGGGGAGTTGGGGTCGACGCAGGCCCCGTTGTCGGCGCCGGTGATGAGGAAGTTCTGGGCCGTCGGATCGGCCGGCGGGAACGTCGGCGGCGACGTCGTCGCGACGGCGGTCGTCGTCGCGCCGCTGTCGGCCGTCGTCGGTCCGGGTCCGGACGGGTCCGGCGCGGCCGACGCGGCAGGGGCCGGGGTTGTCGTGGTGCGCTCGGCCGGGTTGCTGATGTCCACGATGTCCCGGTTGCGCACCAGCACGTAGCCGTAGGCCAAGCCGCCGGCGGTCAGGAAGCAGACGACGGCGGCGGCGATGGTGCCCGCGATCGCCACCCGCTCGCCCCAGGTCCGGCGTTCCCGGGCCTCGTTCGCACCCGATCCGGCCATGAGCCGGCGAATCTACAGCGGGCGGTCCGCGCCCGTGCCGGCATCGGCCCGATCGGCGCGCCGGGTCAGGTGGCCGGCGGCTCGAGCTCGACGTCGACGGCCAGCTCGGCGCCGGCGACGGCATCGAGCGCGACGACCGTGAGGGCGTCGGCGAGGTCGGTCCGGGCGGCCTCGATCGTGGCCAGCGCGGTCGCCGGGCCGTGGACGACGAGGTGGGCGACGGTCGCCCGCTGACTGACCTTGGCCTCGGTCTTGGCCCGCCGGACCCGGCCGAGCACGTCGCTGACGACATCGAGGTCGACGTGGCCACCTTGTTCGCTCGCTCGGCCCACGCCGCCGTCGCCGCCACCGATCGGACGCGGCCAGGGCGCGATGTGGACGCTCGACTCGTGGGACCAGCTCCACGCCTCCTCGGCAGCGAACGGGATCGTCGGCGCCAGCATCCGCTGCAGCGCATCGAGCGCCTGGCCGAGCGCGGCGTGCGCCGACGCGGCGGCGTCGGCGCCGCGCCCGCCGTAGGCCCGGCCCTTGACCAGCTCGACGTAGTCGTCGCAGAACCACCAGAAGAAGGCTTCGGTGCGCTCGAGGGCGCGGGCGTAGTCGAAGCCGTCGAACGCCGCGGTGACCTCGCCCACCGTGGCGTCGGAGGCGGGCCAGCATCGCCCCGTCCACCGGATCCGTCACGCCGGCGGTGTTCGTTGGACTCGCTCGGCTCACGTCGCTCACGAGGCCGAGCACGAACTTGGTGACGTTGAGGAGCTTGGTGGCCAGCCGCCGGCCGACCTTCATCTGCTCCTCGCTGAATGCCGTGTCGACGCCGGGCCGGGCGGCGATCGCCCAATAGCGCACGGCGTCGGTGCCGTACTGCTCGAAGAGGGCCATCGGGGTGACGACGTTGCCCTTCGACTTCGACATCTTCTTGCGATCGGGATCGAGGATCCACCCGTTGATCGTGGTGTTGGCCCACGGCAGGGCGTCGTGCTCGTAGTGCGAGCGCACGACGGTCGAGAACAGCCAGGTGCGGATGATCTCCGGTCCCTGCGGGCGCAGGTCCATCGGGAAGACCCGACCGAACAGGTCGGGATCGTCGACCCAGCGGGCGGCGATCTGCGGCGTCAACGACGACGTCGCCCACGTGTCCATGATGTCGGCGTCGCCGACGAAGCCATCGGGGGCGCCGCGCTGCGCCGTCCTCGTACCCGGGCGGGGTCTCGGCCGACGGGTCGATCGGCAGCGTCGACGCGGTCGGGCACGATCGGGTGGTCGTGGACCACCGTGCCGTCCTCGGCGACCGGGTACCAGAGCGGGATCGGGACGCCGAAGAAGCGCTGCCGGCTGATCAGCCAGTCCCCGTTGAGCCCCTCGACCCAGTGGTCGAAGCGGTGGCGCATGTGGTCGGGGAACCAGTTGAGCTCCTTGCCACGGGTCAGGAACATGTCCCGGCGGTCCTGGTCGCGCCCGCCGTTTCGGATGTACCACTGCCGGCTGGTCACGATCTCCAACGGGCGGCTGCCTCGCTCGTAGAACTTCACCGGGTGGGTGATCGGGCGCGGCTCGCCGCGCAGGTCGCCCGACGTCCGCAGTTGCTCGACCATCGCCGCCTGGGCCTGCTTCACGGTCAGCCCGGCGAGGGCGTCGTAGGCGGCGTGGGCGTCGTCGCCGCTGAGCCACGCCGGGGTCGTCCGGACGAAGCGGCCGTCGCGGCCGATGACGCTGCGGGTCGGAAGGTCGAGCTCGCGCCACCACGTGACGTCGGTCGTGTCGCCGAAGGTGCAGACCATCGCGATGCCGGTGCCCTTGTCGGGCTGGGCCAACGGGTGGCTGACGACCGGGACCTCGACGTCGAAGATCGGTGTCCGCACGGTCGAGCCGACCAGGCCGGCGTAGCGCTCGTCGTCGGGGTGGGCGACCATCGCCACGCAGCTGACGACGAGCTCGGGTCGTGTCGTGTCGATGAGCACGTCGCCGTCGGGCCCGCGGAAGGCGATGAGGTGGAAGGCACCGGGCCGCTCGCGGTCCTCGATCTCGGCCTGGGCGACGGCCGTGCGGTCGTCGACGTCCCACACCGTGGGGGCCTCGGCGCTGTACGCCTCACCGTGGGCGAGGTTGTGGAGGAACGCCCGCTGGCTCGTCTCCCGGCTGACGTCGTCGATCGTGGCGTACTGCAGCGCCCAGTCGTACGAGAGCCCGAGGCGGCGGAAGAGCGCCTCGAAGGCCGCTTCGTCGGTGGCCGTCAGCTCGTGGCAGAGGGCGACGAAGTTGGGCCGCGAAGATCGGGATCTCCTGGTGGCCGCCCTTCCCGGTCGGGGCGTCGCCGCGGAACGGCGGGGTGAACGTGGGGTCGTAGGGCTGGGAGGGGTCGCAGCGGACGCCGTAGTAGTTCTGCACCCGGCGCTCGGTGGCCAGGCCGTTGTCGTCCCAGCCGATCGGGAAGAAGACGGCCTTGCCGGCCATGCGCTGGTAGCGGGCGAGCGCGTCGGTCTGGGTGTAGCCGAACACGGTGCCCATGTGGATCGAGCCGGACACGGTCGGCGGCGGCGTGTCGATCGAGAAGACGTCGGCACGCGCCGCCGTGCGGTCGAAGCGGTAGATGCCGTCGGCCTCCCACCGCTCGGCCCAGCGCGCCTCGATGCCGTCGAGCGTCGGTCGTTCCGGGATCGTGGGCATCCGCCCAGGATACGGGAGGTGCCAGCGCCGGCCTCATGGACTCGCCCGTGCGGTCGGGCGAGACGCTCTGCCCCGGGATCGGGCATCCGCGGGGGACGGGAGGGGCGCACGTAGCGTTGGACGACGTGCTGCGCCTGTACGACACCGCCGCGAGGGAGGTCCGCGAGCTCGCCATGCGCGAGCCGGGAACGGTGTCGATCTACCTCTGCGGACCCACGGTGTACGGGCCGCCGCACCTGGGCCACGGGCGGGCCACGCTCGAGTACGACATCCTGCGCCGCTACCTGACGTGGTCGGGGATCGACGTCCGGCTCGTGTCGAACATCACCGACATCGACGACAAGATCATCGAGCGGGCCGAGCGCGAGGGCCGCGACGCCGGCGAGATCGCCGAGCGCTGCGAGGCGGTCTGGTGGACGGCGATGGACGCCATCGGCTTCGAGCGCCCGACCGACATCCCGCGGGCCACGGCGTGGGTCGACGAGATGGTCGACATGATCGGGCAGCTCGTCGAGATCGGTCGCGCCTACACGACCGAGGACGGCGTCTACCTCTCGGTCGAGACCGTCGAGGACTACGGCCTGCTGGCCCAGCAGTCCCTCGACGAGATGCTGGCCGGCGGCGGCGAGCGCGAGGTCTACGGCGCCTCCTCCAAGCGCCACCCCGGGGACTTCGCCTTGTGGAAGCTCGCCAAGCCGGGCGAGCCGCACTGGCCGTCACCGTGGGGTGAGGGTCGGCCGGGCTGGCACAGCGAGTGCGTCGTGATGAGCCTCGGGCTGCTCGGCGAGGGCTTCGACCTCCACTGCGGCGGCCTCGACCTGAAGTTCCCGCACCACGAGAACGAACGGGCCCAGGCCGTCGCCCTCGGCAAGCGCTTCGCCAACCACTGGATGCACCACGCCTTCGTGGTCGACCGCTCCGGCGAGAAGATGTCGAAGTCGCTCGGCAACTTCGAGAACCTCCTCGACTTCGAAGCCGAGCACGACCCGCGGTCGTTCCGGCTCATCCTGCTGCAGTCGCACTACCGCTCACCCGTGGCCGTCGACTCGGAGCTGGCGGCGTCGGCCGAGCGGGCGCTGGCCGGCCTCGACGTGTTCGCCCGCCGGGCCGCCGATCTGCCGGCGGCCGAACCCGACGCCGACGTGCTCGTGCGCTTCCGCGATCGCATGGACGACGACCTCGACACGCCGGGCGCGATGGCCGTCGTGTTCGACACCGTGCGCCGGGCCAACGCGGCGATCGACGCCGGTGGCGGTGACGCCGCCGCGCTCGGCGGCAGCGGTCCGGGAGATGACTGCCGCCGTCGGGCTGGAGCTGGGGCGCGTCGACGAGGTGCCGGCGGCGGTTCGCGACCAGGCCGCCGCGCTCGACGCGGCGCGGGCGGCCAAGGACTACGCGACCGCCGATGCGATCCGGGCCGACCTGCAGGCCGCCGGGTGGATCGTGGAGACGAGTGCCGGAGGCACGACAGTCCGGCGCTGAGCCGGCGTCGACGGTCCTTCGATGGCGACCACCTCGACCGACGTGCCAGGCGATGCCACCGGGGAGCACGAACGGCCGACGCGGCCGATGCCGCCCAGCGACCCGCGATCGCTCCATCGCCTCGTCGAGGCGGACATCACGCCGGCGTCGGCCCGCCGCGCCGCCGCCGTCGAGGCGCGGGCCCGCCGCTCGCTGACCGGCGAGCTCGAGCGGCCACCTCGCCACGCCGGCCGGAGGCGGCGCTTCGGCTACCAACCCGGGCTCGACGGGTTGCGCGCCCTGTCGGTGGCCGCCGTCTTCCTGTACCACGCCGGGTTCACCTGGATGCGCGGCGGCTGGGTGGGCGTCGAGGTCTTCTTCGTCGTGTCGGGCTTCCTCATCACCTCGCTGCTGCTCGACGAGCACGAGCGCAGCGGCCGCGTGGCGCTCGGCGAGTTCTGGCGCCGGCGGGCCCGCCGGCTGCTGCCGGCCCTCGCCGTGATGCTGGCGACGGTGGCCACCGTGACGCTGGCGCTCGGCAGCGCCCAGCAGCGCGGCGAGCTGCGGCGCGACCTCCCGTGGGCGCTGGGCTACCTCGCCAACTGGGGCCAGATCGTCGGCGGCGTGCCCTACTACGCGAGCGATCCGCCGCTGCTGCGGCACCTGTGGACACTGGCCATCGAGGAGCAGTTCTACGTCGTGTGGCCGCTGGCGTTCGTCCTGCTGGCCCGGTCCGCGCCTCACCCACCGCGCCATCGCCGCGACGCTCGCCGGTGTCGCTGCGGCGGCGATGGTGTGGACGTTCTGGCTGCAGGGCGGCGGGCCGGCCCTCGTCGACGTGTTCGGTGGGGTCGATCGCGTCAACTTCATGTACCTGTCGACGTTCACCCGTGCCGGCGGGCTGCTGATCGGGTGTGCGGCGGCATTCGTCTGGCGCCCGTGGCGGTCCCGCGACCGACGTGACACCCTCGGCCTGCCCACGGACGAGCCGAGCGCGGGACCGGTCCTCGACGGCGTCGGCGCGGCTGCCGTCACCGGGCTGGCGTGCATCGCCGGCGTCGGCGTCCTGACCGCCGGCTACGTCTACCAGTGGCTGTTGCCGATGATCTCGGTGCTGGCCCTCGTCGCCGTGCTCGTCGTGGTCCACCCTGCGGCGATCGGGATGCGCCGGATCCTCGGGTGGGGGCCGCTCGTGGCCATCGGCGTGCGCAGCTACGGCCTGTACCTGTGGCACTGGCCGATCTTCGTCCTGGTCGGCGCCACCCACGGCTCGGTCGCCAGCTTCGTGGTCGCGCTCGTCGTGACCGCCGGTGCGTCCGAGCTCTGCTACCGCGCCGTCGAGCTGCCGGTGCGACGGGGAGCGCTGGCCCGGTGGTGGCGCTCGGCCGGTGACGCCCGCGGTCGTCCGTTGATCGTCGCCGGTGGGTCCCTCGCTGTTCCTCGTCGCCTGCTACATGGCGATCGATCCGTACGACCGGGCCGCCGGCGGCGCCGATGCCGCCTTCGACGCACCGGTCCTCGTCACGACGCCGGCAGCGGCGGCAGCCGCCACGGCGCCGGCGGCCGGTCCGGTGACGCCGACGACGGTCCCGGCCGTGCCGAAGCGGGTGACGATCGTCGGTGACTCGCAGGCCCACTCGCTGGCCATCAACCTGCCCGACGGCATCGAGTCGACGTTCACGCATCACCGACGGATCGCTCGACGGCTGCAGCGTCTACGACGCGGGCCGCGTCCGCAGCGCGCGGACGTCGTTCGACAACGCGTTCGCGATGTGCGAGGGCTGGGCCGACGACTGGGCCGACGCCGTCCGCCGCAGCCAGTCGGACGTCGCGCTCGTCGTCCTCGGCGTGTGGGATGTCTTCGACCTCGAGACCGGGGACGGGACCGTGCTGGCGTTCGCCACGCCGGCGTGGGACGACTACGTGCGCACGCGGCTGCAGGCGGGCGTCGACGCCCTCGTCGGTGCCGGGGCGCGCGTCGGCACTCCTCGAGGTGCCGTGCATGCGGCCGATCAGCGTGCAGGGTGCGGCCGTGCCACCGCTGCCCGAGCGGGCGATGGACGACCACGTCGCCCACGTCAACGCCCTGTTCCGATCGGTCGCCGCCGCCAACCCGTCGACGGTGACGTTCGTCGAGGGTCCCGACGCGTGGTGTGGCGACCCGGCCGTCGCCACCGACGTCGGCATGCGGTGGGACGGTGTGCACGTGTACAAGCCCGGCGCCAAGCTGATCTACGACACCGTGGCCCCGACGCTGCTGGCGCTCTGATCGGTCGTTTGCGGCTCGGCCGACGTGGGTAGCGCCGCCTCATGGCACCTCGCACATCAGCCCCCGCGAAGTTCACCGTCCCCGGCATGACGACGAGGGACGGCACCGAGGTGGCGGCCATCCTCCAGGACCGGCTGAACGCCCTCAACGACCTCGCGCTCGACCCTCAAGCACGTGCACTGGAACGTCGTCGGCCCGCACTTCATCGCCGTCCACGAGATGCTCGATCCGCAGGTGGACGCGGTGCGGGCGATGGTCGACGCGACGGCCGAGCGCATCGCCACGCTCGGCGTCGCACCGATCGGCACGCCGGGCGCCCTCGTCGCCAACCGCACGTGGGACGACTACTCGATCGGCCGGGCCGGCGCCATCGAGCACCTCGGCGCGCTGGAGGTCGTGTACGCCGGGGTCATCGAGAGCCACCGCAAGGCGATCGACGCCACCGAGGACCCGGACCCGGTGACGCAGGACATGCTCATCGAGCAGGCCGGTCAGCTCGAGCTCTTCCACTGGTTCGTGCGGGCCCACATCGAGAGCTCGCAGGGCGAGCTCGCCACGGCCGGCACGACGAAGGAGAAGACGGCGGCCAAGAAGGCCGGCGCCGACGCCCGTCGACGCTGAACCGACGGGCGGGAAGTTACCTCCCGGTAGACAGGCTTGTTACCCGCTGGTAACTTGGGGGCATGGCCGACTTCTCCCTGACCCTGAGCGAAGACCAGCTGCAGATCCAGAAATGGGTCCACGACTTCGCCGAGGGCGTCGTGCGTCCGGCCGCCCACGAGTGGGACGAACGCGAGGAGTTCCCGTGGCCGATCGTCGAGGAGGCGGCCGAGATCGGGCTCTACGGCGTCGACTTCCTGATGAGCTCGATGGGCGATCCGAGCGGGCTGACGCTGCCCGTGGCCGTCGAGGAGCTGTTCTGGGGTGATGCCGGCATCGGCATGGCGATCATGGGCTCGGCCCTGGCCGCGGCCGGGATCGCCGGGATCGGCACCCCGGAGCAGGTGATGGAGTGGGTGCCGCAGTGCTACGGCACCGCCGGCGACGTCAAGCTCGGCGCGTTCTGCGTCAGCGAGCCCGACGCCGGCTCCGACGTCTCGTCGCTGCGCACCCGTGCCGTGTACGACGAGGCCAACGACGAGTGGGTGCTGAACGGCACCAAGGCGTGGATCACCAACGGCGGCATCGCCGACGTGCACGTCGTCGTCGCCGCCGTCGATCCCGCGCTCAAGGGCCGGGGTCAGGCCAGCTTCGTCGTGCCCGCCGGCACGAAGGGCCTGAGCCAGGGCCAGAAGTACCAGAAGCACGGCATCCGGGCGTCGCACACCGCCGAGGTCGTGCTCGACGACGTCCGCATCCCGGGCGCCCTGCTGCTCGGCGGCAAGGACAAGCTCGACGCCAAGCTGGCGCGAGCCCGGGAACACGGCCACTCCGGCGAGAAGCAGCCGGCGATGTCGACGTTCGAGGCCACCCGTCCGACCGTCGGGGCCCAGGCCCTCGGCATCGCCCGGGCCGCCTACGAGTACGCCCTCGACTACGCCAAGGAGCGCAGGGCGTTCGGGCGCCCCATCATCATGAACCAGGCGATCGCCTTCAAGCTGGCCAACATGATCACCGAGATCGACGCCAGCCGGCTGCTGATCTGGCGGGCCGCCTGGCTGGCCCGCAACGGCGGCTACACGAACGCCGAGGGCTCCATGAGCAAGTACAAGGCCAGCGAGGTCTCGGTGCGGGTCACCGAAGAGGCGATCCAGATCCTCGGCGGCTACGGCTACACCCGCGAGTACCCCGTCGAGCGCTGGCACCGCGACGCCAAGATCCACACGATCTTCGAGGGCACGAGCGAGATCCAGCAGCTCGTCATCGCTCGGGCGATCTCGGGCCTGCGCATCGAGTAGGCACGTCGCACGTTCCGACCAAGGTCTCCGATTGTGACCATCCCTACGATCTGGGCAAGATCTGGGCGTAGTGTGCACGCCGATGGCCACCCTGCGCGAGCGACGGCCGAACGTCTGGGAAGTCCGCGTCTTTCACCGGCACCGACGCCCGTGGCCGACCGACCCAACTGTCCAGGACGGTCCCACTGGCGGCAAGCGCGACGCGTTGCGTGTGGCAAATGCCGCCCAGATGGACGTCGGCCAAGGGCGCGCCTCGCCGGCCGGCCGGCGAACACCAGGCGTCGCCTTCGTCGACGCCGGCTCCCCCTGAGCAGCCCGGGATACTGCCCGATCCCGACTTGGTTCCACGGGCTGCTCGCCGAGACCCGCCGCGACCTCGCCACCGCGGAGCCGGCGCCGGCGGCTGGAGCCGACGAACGCATCTCGACGCGAACGCTTCGTCACCGGGGCCCAACACCACCTCAAGGTCGTCGAGCGGGCCCGCGGCACCCCGCCGGAAGCGCTCGCCATCGACACGAATCGCGTGGACGAGGCCCGCTGGGCGCACGCCGCCGCCAACGACGCCGCGAAGGCGGCGCGGGCTCAGTGGCCGCCACCACGCCCGGCGCGACCTCGACATCACTCGCGGGATCCTGGAAGCACGTGGACGCCGTCCTCGAACGAACCCGGCAACGCACCGCGCCGCCCCTTCGAGCAGTACCGGGACGCCCTGCGGAACTCCGAAGTGGCCGACAGCGACCTACGACAGCACGACCTCGTCCACCTGCTCGACCCCCGAGTCGCCACCCTGCGACGCATTGTTGCCGCGTCCTGCAAACCTGGGAAGAATGGGCCAACGGCGACACCGTCCCGACAGAAACGCTCACAGTCACTCTCCGAGCTCTCACCGCCTGTGGGCAGGGCCGCGAACGTATGCCGGCAGGAGCTCGGCAGCGGCCTGACGACCGGGCCGGCGGCGTCGGCATGAACCTCCACCACGTCGAACCACAGCGCCAGGAACTCGAGCTCGCCCGCCCCGGGCTCGAACTGTAAGTACGCAACCCACCGAGGCACGAGCGACGAGGTCGAGGGTCAAGGGCCGCCCTGCGATCGTGGACCGGTCTCGACGCCGACGACCGGACTACGCGAGTTGGAGATCGCTCGCGGTGGTGGCTGCGGGAGGAACGCAGATCAGTCCCTGGGTGGAACCACCAGGGGCCGCCGATCGACGGCCTGTCGCCGAGGAACTCGATGCTGCCTGCTGCTTCGTCCGGCCCGCGACCACGGTGCGCGGCCGGGACAGTTCGTGGGGTGCTCCAGAAGCTTCGGCGTGTGGTCACGCATGGGCAGTGGCCTTCGCCGACCACGTCGACCGAACGTCCACCCTGCCGCTCTTCGTCGATCGAGCGTTCGTGCCAGGTGCGCTCGCGGGCATTTCCTCAAGTTTGACGATGTGGGCCGGCGACGTCGCCCCACACGCGGACTCGTCTCCGTCGGGGAGACGCCAGGTCGACACAAGGAGAACACGACGATGAAACAGCTCGCCACGAGGGTGCACACCCTGGCCGTCAGCCGCACGGGCGACGAACGAGGTGCCGCCATGGCCGAGTACGGCCTGCTGCTCGACGGGGATCGCCGCAGTGGTCATGGCCGCCGAGTCTTCGCCTTCGGTGGCCAAGTCGTCGCGCATGTACGACGTGGTATTCCCTGGTGCCTGACTGCCGGCCGACTGAGACGCATTTCATCAATTGTGAGGAAGGCAGTGGGAGCCGGAGGCCGCAAGTTGGGTCGTCTCCTTGCAAGGCCGGGAGACCCAACAAGCAAGGAGACTTCAAATGACGAGGTTTTTCACCAAGGTCCAGTTGGCGGTTGTCGCCCGTCGGAGCAACGACGAGGGCGCGGCGATGGTCGAGTACGGCCTGCTCGTGGCTGATCGCCGTTGTCGTCGCCGTCGGCGCCGGGTATCCTCGGCGGGAAGATCGACGATCTCTTCTACCCCGGCATCAACTTCTGATACTGGTCCTCGACGCGGGAGCGGAGCCCGTCCCGGCCACCGCTCCCGCTCAGCCTTTTTCTCGCCGCGAGACCCACCGAATAGGTCGTACATGACAAGCGACAGCGTGACGAACGGGGTGCCGTGCTGGTCGAGTTCGCCATCGTCCTACCCATCCCCGCTCGATGCTCCTCGTGGGCATCATCGAGTTCGGTCGGGTATACAACATTCAGGTCTCCATCCAGGCCGCGGCGGCTGCGAAAGGCGCACGCGACCCTCGCCCTGCCGCAAGAGCGCAACCGACGTCGAGTGTGTCGAGCCGCCGCTCCGTCGATCACCATCGATTCCTCGATCGTGCAAACGCCGTGCCCGTGGCCGGCGATGGCCCGGCGAAGGTCGTGGTTACCGAAGAACTATTCGTTCGGAATTCCCTTCGTTGACTGTCACTTCTGTCATCTAAGATAATTGTATGACAGGAGTCATGCGATGCGGTCTCTGACACGCTCCCCCGCCTACCCGAGCGCGGCGCGGTGTCTGCTATGGGTCGCGATCATGCTGACCGCCTGCTCGGTGCTTGGTGCCATCGCCTCATCGACGCCGGGGTGCTCTACGCCGAGAAGCGGCCTCAGCTCCAGAACGGCGCCGACGCCGCCGCCTTGGCTGTGGCTGCCAGATTGCGCTCGAAGGCAACTGCCTGAGTTCGATGGCAGGGCCGACACGTACGCCAAGACCCCGATGCGAAGGACGGAGCAGCGAACATCGCCACGCCCGACGCCCCGTGCGGCGAGGGACCCGGCCTCCAGCCTCCACCGGCGTGCCCGGCCCCCGACGACGCAGCGGCTGCGAAGCGGCTGGGTCCGTGTCACGCACGTCCACTGACAACCCCTCGAACGCCGACTAACCCTCCCAGGTCGAGGTCCTATTCGTGCCGAGTGTTCGGCGCCGGGGGCAGGACCGGCGCGCTCGGCGGTCGCCGCCGGGCGCGCTGCGAGACAGTGGCCACGATCCCCATCACCTTCTCGGTGTGCGAGTACTTTGCGCTCGGAGGCAAGGTCGACGGCTCGGCGTTCCCGGAGTTCCTCGGGGACACCTCCACCTTCACAAGAACGATCCGACGCTGGTTAATGGCTGCCCGTCGAAGACGCCG
>CAWGHB010000012.1:0-292616 GCA_963822315.1 uncultured Acidimicrobiia bacterium | reverse complement strand
GCGCCCGGCCGCCTGCTTCGCCGCGTCGAGGTGATACGGCAGGACGACCTTCTCCAGCTCGCTCGACCAGCCACGTCGGCCCGACGACGTAGCCGAGCCGGGCGCGCGGCCATCCACCACGTCTTGGAGAACGTCCGCACGACGCAGCGGCACGGTCGTCGCGCGACGAGGTCCAGCGCCGACCAGTCGGCGAACTGGGCGTACGCCTCGTCGACGACGACCAGGCCGGGCGCCACGTCGAGCAGCGACGCGCGCACGTTCGCGGGTCCTCGACGAGGCCGGTCGGGTTGTTCGGCGAGCACAGGAACGTCACGGTCGGCTGGGCGCGCCGACCGACGCGCGCGGGCCTCGGCGGGATCGAGCGTGAAGTCGGCGGCCCGCGCGCCCTCGACGACCGTGGCGCCGGTGATCCGGGCGATGTGGCCGTGCAGCTGGTACGTCGGCTCGAACGTGACCACGGTGCGCCCCGGTCCGGCGTAGGTGAGCAGCAGCGTCTGCAGCACCTCGTTGGAGCCGTTGGCGGCGAACACCTGCTCGGGTCGCACGCCGTGCCAGTCGGCGATCGCCGCACGCAGCGCCGTGGCCGAGCGGTCCGGGTAGCGGTGCCACTCGATCGTCGCCGATCGGCGGCGGCAGCCGTCGCGCCACGCCGCCGGCGGCGGGAACGGCGACTCGTTGGTGTTCAGCCGCACCTCGACGTCGACCTGCGGTCGAGTGGTACCCCTCGAGCGCCCGCAGGTCGTCGCGCACGGGCCACGGGATCGGGAGGGCGTCGCCACGGTTGGCGACGTTACTGGCGGGGTGCGATCGTTGGCTCATGAGTAGCGCGCCGACGTCAGCTCGACGGCGGCCGAGCTGAGCGCCGCCGCCGAAGCCGTCAGGTCGTATCGACGACGCGTCGGCGACCTCGTCGCAGCCGCACCTGGGCACCGAACGCGACGATCTCGTGCGGCGATCTACGAAGCCGAGCGCGTCGCTGCGCACCGCCGAGCGGCTCCTGCAGCGGGCGCAGCTGCCACGTGAGCGTGCGCTCGAGCGGCGAAGCACTGGCCGAGCCGCTACGACGGGAGAGCGAGGCCGCGTGACGCACCGCGAAAAGCGGCGACGGCCCCTGTGGGAGGGGCCGTCGCTCGAGCGAAGCCAGGCGGCGGATCCCGGCTTCGCTGCAAACCAGGTGGCGGGAACCTGGTTGGTACGAACGATCATACCACCGCACGGGCGACGAGGCAAGCTAGGTCGAGGCGTGTCCACCGGCCGCTGTACGTCGTGGCGCTCGGCCGGCGACCGTCGGGGCAGCCGGCTCGACGGGGCAGATGTCCTCCAGCGTGCACACGCTCGCACGCCGGGCTTCGGCGACGCAGACGCGTCGGCCGTGGAGGATCATACGCAGGCTGAATCGCCCCGCTCGGCCGGCGGGAGGTAGCTGTTGAGCTCCAGCTCGACCTTCACCGGGTCCTCCTCGTCGGTCAGCCCGAGCCGGCGCGACAGCCGGCCGACGTGCGTGTCGACCGGCAGACCGGGCAGACCGGAACGCCACGCTGCGCACGACGTTGCCGGTCTTGCGGCCGACGCCGGGCAGCGTGACGAGGTCCTCGAGCTCGGTCGGCACCTCGCCGCCGAACCGCTCGACGAGCGCCGCGGCCATGCCGATCAGGCTCTTCGTCTTGTTCTGGTAGAAGCCGGTCGAGCGGATGATCTCCTCGACCTCGGCCGGGTCGGCGCCGGCCAGCGTCGGCCGGCGTCGGGTAGCGGGCGAACAGCGTCGGCGTCACCATGTTGACCCGGACGTCGGTGGTCTGCGCCGACAGGATCGTCGCCGCCAGCAGCTCGAACGGCGTTCGGTGGTCGAGCTCGCACATCGCCTCCGGATAGGCCTCGGCGAGCCGCGCGGCGACCTCGCGGGTCCGGCCCTTCGGGCGTGCGCGGGCGGCCTGGATCGGCTCGGGCTCGGGGGTAGCGCGTCGCCCGATGGCCCGGAGCCTACGGACGTCGCCGCCGCCGCTATCTTCGAGCGATGATGCGCACGCCGCGAGATCGACCGCAGCTCGGCCGACCAGCTCGACCGCGCCGCCGTCCAGTCGGCTGCTCGACGCGGCCGGCCGCCGCCGACGGCCGCTACCCGCTGTCGGACCACCTCGCCTCGAGCTCGAGCACGGCGGCAGCCCGGGCTTCGCCGCCCTGCACCGTCGCGCGACGACGACGAGCTCGTCGGCTACGCCCAGCTCTCGCGCGGCCAACGACGTGCACACCGTCGAGCTCGTCGTCGCCCCGGCCGCCCGCGACCGACGCGGCGGTCGCTCGCGACCTGCTCGCCGCCGCGGTCGACGTCGTCGCCGGCGACGGCGGCGGCGCGCGTGCAGTGGTGGGCGTTCGACGCCGACGGCCGCGCCGACGCCGACGCTCGCCGGCGGCCGGTCTGGCGCTGACCCGCGACGCTGCTACCAGATGCGGCGTGCCCCTGCCGACCGACGCTGCCCGGTCGACGTCGACGACGCGGTCGTTCGAGCCCGGGCCGCGACGAGGACGGCGTGGCTGGCCGTCAACAACCGGGCCTTCGCCGCCCACCCCGAGCAGGGCGGCTGGACGACCGACGACGCTCGCCCAGCGCGAGGCGCGAGCCGTGGTTCGACCCCGACCGGCTTCCTCCTCCACGAGCGCGACGGCCGGCTCGCCGCGTTCTGCTGGACGAAGCTGCACGCACGACGAGCTCCCGGTGCTCGGCGAGATCTACGTGATCGCCGTCCACCCCGACTTCCAGGGCCTCGGGCTCGGCCGCCAGCTGACGCTCGCCGGCCTCGACCATCATCGCCGAACGCGGCGTCACGATCGGCATGCTCTACGTCGACGCCGACAACACCGCGGCCGTGGCGCTGTACCAGCGGCTCGGCTTCACGATCCACCGCACCGACCGCGCCTACATCGGCCGACGTCCGCGGCAGCGCTGAGCCGACCATGACCGAGGCGACATCGACGATCGACGACGCTGCCTCCCGCTGGAGCGTCGCCGACGTCCACGAGTCGCTGTCGCCGCGCTCGTTCCTCGACGCGCTGGAGCGCTCGGCGCCGACGCCGACCGCCTGGAGGCGACTGTTCGACGAGCACGACGTCCGGGCCATCGACCCGCGGCCGGTCGACCGCCGCCGACGGCGCGGTCGCCGACGCCGTGATCGGCGCCTACAACGACGCTGCTGCGACGCATCCGAGCAGCTCGACGCGTACGTCTTCGCCACGGTCAGCACCGACAGCCGCGACGAGCAGGCGCAGGCGCTGCTCAGCGAGATCTGACGTCGCCGAGGCCCGCGTGCGTGCCGCTGCTCGCCCGCCTCGCCGACTGGGTCCACGCGCTCGGCGCCGACGCGCTGGCCACCGGTCAGCGACGTCGCCGGCGAGCACGTCGGGCCGCTGCTGCGGCTCGCCGAGCGGGCCGAGCACCAGATGAGCGAGGCCGAGGAGGGCCTCTACGCCGAGCTGGCGACCACCGGCTCGGCCGCGTGGGACCGCCTGCACGCCGACGTCACGTCGCAGCTGACCACCGACGTCGACGTTCCCCGACGGGCACACCGAGCGCCTGCCGATGCCGGCCGTGCGCGGCCTCGCCACCCACGCCGACCCGGCCGTCCGCCGGGCCGCGTACGACGCCGAGCTGGACGGCGTGGCCCACGGTCGCCGTCGCCGGCCGCGGCGGCGATGAACGCCATCAAGGGCGAGGCCAACACCGTCAACCGCCGCCGCCGCTGGGCGTCGCCGCTCGACGCGTCGCTGTACGCCAACGGCGTCAGCCGGCGCCGACGTTCGACGCCATGCAGTCGGCGGTCGACCGCGGCCTCGCCCGACTTCCGCCGCTGGATGCGGACCAAGGCCCGCCTCCACGGCCACGACGGCGCGCTGCCGTGGTGGGACCTCGTCGCCCCGCTGCCGGTCGCGCCGGCAGATCTGTCGTGGGACGAGGGCGTCGACATCGTCCGCTCCGCGTTCGGCGCGTACAGCCCGCGCCTCGGCGGGCTCGTCGACCGCGCCCTCGACGAGCGTGGATCGACGCCGCGCCCGCGCGACGGCAAGCGCGGCGGCGCGTTCTGCATGCCGTTCGTCGGCGACCGCTCGCTCGTGCTGCTCAACTGGTCGGGCAGCGTCGACTCGGCCCAGACGACGGCCCACGAGCTCGGCCACGCCTACCACAACACGCACGCTCGCCGATCGCACGCCGCTGCAGCGGCGGCTGCCGATGGCGCTGGCCGAGACGGCGAGCATCTTCTGCGAGACGCTCGTCGTCGAGGAGGGCCTGCGCGCAGCTCGAGCGGCGCCGACGCGGCTCGCCCTGCTCGACGTCGACCTGCAGGGCGCGACCCAGGTCGTCGTCGACATCCGCAGCCGCTTCCTGTTCGAGACCGAGGTCTTCGCCCGCCGCCAGCGGCGCACGCTCGGGCGTGCCGAGCTCGACGAGCTGATGCTGGCCGGCCAGGCCGACGCCTACGGCGACGGGCTCGACCAGTCCACGGCCCACCCGCACATGTGGGTGCTCAAGCCGCACTACTACTGGCCCACTTCTACAACTGGCCGTACACCTACGGCCTGCTGTTCGGGCTCGGCCTGTTCGCCCGGTACCCCGCCGACCCGGAGCGCTTCCGCGCCGGCTACGACGACCTGCTCTCGCGGGCCGGGATGGACACCGCCGAGGAGCTCGGCGCGGCGTTCGGCCTCGACGTCACCGACGAGGCGTTCTGGACCGCCAGCCTCGACGTGCTGCGGGACCGCATCGACGAGTACGACGGCGCTGGCGGCGACGCCCGACGTCGAGCACGACGCGCTACGACGTCGACCGGGCCGGCTCGGCGAGCTCCTCGCCGGCGAGCCGCGCGTACCGCGTCGACCAGGTCTGGCAGGGCCTCTACGAGCACCTGGCCACGTCCGACGAGATGACGAACCTGCCCAAGGCGCTCCGGGCCCGCCTCGAAGCCGAGCTGCCCGCGGCGCTGACGCCGATCACCGAGTCGGTCAGCGACGGCGGCGACACGGTCAAGTTCCTGTGGGAGCTGGACGGCGGTGCCCGCATCGAGACCGTGCTGATGCTGTACCCGGACCGGGCCACGGTGTGCGTCTGAGCCAGGCCGGGTGCGCGATGGGGTGCGGGTTCTGCGCCACCGGGCAGGCCGGGTTCACCCGCCAGCTGACGACCGGCGAGATCGTCGAGCAGGTCGTGCGCGCGTCGAGGCGGGCCCGCGACGGCGGTCGACGGGTCGAGCAACGTCGTGTTCATGGGCATGGGCGAGCCGCTGGCCAACGAGCCGGCGGTGTGGGCCGCGGTCGAGCGGCTCCACGGCGACCTCGGCCTGTCGGCCCGCCACCTCACCGATCTCGACCGTCGGCATCGTGCCCGGCATCCGCCGCCTCGCCGAGCGGCCGCTGCCGGTAACGCTGGCCGTCAGCCTGCACGCCGCCAACGACGAGCTGCGCGACGAGCTGGTGCCGATCAACCGCCGCTACCCGCTCGACGAGCTGCATCGACGCCTGCGCCGACTACCTGGCCGTCAACGGCCGTCGGATCAGCTTCGAGTGGGCGATGATCGACGGCGTCAACGACCGCCCGTCCGACGCCGTCGAGCTCGCCGCGCTGTGCCGGCGGCTGCGGCCGGCCGCCCACGTCAACCTGATCCCGCTCAACCCGACGCCGGGCTGGCCGACGAAGGGGCACGCCGACCGACGGGGTCGCCGCGCTTCCGCGACCTGCTGGAGTCGCTCGGCGTCAACGCCACCGTCCGCCGCAACCGCGGCACCGACATCGACGCCGCCTGCGGTCAGCTGGCGGCCGGTGCGAGCCGAGCGAGTCCTCGAGCGAGCGAACGAGACGGCTCGGCCCCGGTCGAGATCAGCCGCCGCCCCCCGCCCGGCGATCGATGAGACCGTCCGCGCCCAGTTGGGACGGGCGCGACGGGCCGACCCTCGACCTCGACCGCATCGTGATGCGCCGCGGCGGCACGCTCGTGCTCGACGACGTCTCGCTGACCGTCGACCGACGGTCAGCGGTGGCTCGTCCTCGGCGCCAACGGCAGCGGCAAGACGTCGCTGCTGCGAGTCGCCGCCCTCTACGAGCACCCGACCTCCGGCACCGTGGACGTGCTCGGTGAGCGGCTCGGCCGCACCGACGTGCGCGTGCTGCGCCGGCGCGTCGGCTACGCCTCCGCCGCCCTCGCCGACCAAATGCGGCCGTCGCTCGCGCGCCCTCGACGCCGTGCGCACGGCCCGCTACGCGGCCCTCGAGCCCTGGTGGCACCAGTACACCGCCGACGACGACGCCCGGGCCCTCGAGTGCCTCGAGCGGATGGGCGTGGCCCGCTTCGCCGAGCGGGCCATCGAGTCCCTGTCGTCGGGCGAGCGCCAGCGCGTGCTGCTCGGCCAGGACCCTCATGAACGATCCGGCCGTCGTCCTGCTCGACGAGCCGTCGGCCCGACTCGACCTCGGCGGGCGCGAGCAGCTCGTCCACGCGCTCGATGACCTGGCCGCCGATGCCGACGCGCCGCCGATCGGTCGTCGTGACCCACCACGTCGACGACATCCCGCCGAGCTCGACGCACGTGATGATGCTGCGGTCCGGGCGGGTGCTCGTGGACGGTCCGATCGACGACGTGCTGACGGCGGAGGCGCTGAGCGAGTGCTTCGGGCTCGAGCTGACGCTGGAACGACGGTCCGACGGGCGCTTCAGCGCGTGGGCCCGTCGATGACGACGTCGCGCAGCGCGCCCTTCCCGCGTCGGATCTCGTCGTCGAGCACGCGTTGCAGTGCGCCACACCCCCACAGCTTGCCGCTGTAGGTCAGCTCGGTGGTCGAGCGCGGCGCCGCCCTCGACGTCCTCGACGACGGCATCGAGGATCCACTCGGCGTGATCACGCTCGTCGTCCTGCACCCGCTCGAAGCGGACGTGGCGGGTGGGCTCGTGGACCGTGCGCACCATGCGCAGCGCCTTCGATCGGGCGAACGGCCCCATGCGGGCCCGTAGCTCGACCCGCCACGCCGGGCGTCCGTCGTCGGCTTCGACCGCCTCCACGCGGTGGATCAGGCGCATCCACGGCGGGTAGTCGTCGAGGGACTCGACATGGGCGAACACGGCGGGCGCCGTGGCGCCCTCGATGAGCAGCGTGACCGACGTGTGCACCAGTATCCCTCAGCGCGGTCGGTCGGTACCGCGGAACGCACGAGCCAGCAACGGACTGCGGGCGGCGAGGACCCCGTCGAGGTCGTCCTGCTGGTCGAAGTCGGGCATCCACGGGATCGCCACGGTCGCGTCCGGGTCGTCCGCGAGCAGCTCACCCGTCACCGCGGCGACGGTGCGGACGTCCTCGTCAGTTCGTGCGCTCGGACTCTCCGGCAACTCGTCGGCGGCCGCCTCCTCCACCGGTGCCACCGTGTCGAGCGCCAGCTGCTCGCTGCCGCGGTCGGACGAGCGCGGCCGACGCGTCGGCTTGGCCCGCTGCGTGGTCTCGTCGGCCGGCGCCTTGAACAGCCGCGGCACGGCGTCGCGCCGGTCGTCGAGCGTCCAGCCCAGGGGTACGACCATGGCGTCGGCATGGCGCTTGCACAGCGAGCCGGCGCGCAGGCCGTCGCCCATGGGGTCACGGAGAGCCAGCCACACCAGCAGGCGGTCGACGTCGAAGCCGTATGCCATCGACGCCACGTCGGAGCACCCCGGTCGCTCGCAGAGCCTGCCCATCGACGCTCAAAGATAGCCGTCTAGCTGGGACGGCCCGGCGACACCCCGGGCCAGATGTGAGCCGAGCGAGCGAACGAAGGGGCGCGGTGAGCCGAGCGAGTCCTCGAGCGAGCGAACGAAGAGGCGCGGTGAGCCGAGCGAGTCCTCGAGCGAGCGAACGAAGAGGCGCGGTGAGCCGAGCGAGTCCTCGAGCGAGCGAACGAAAAGAGGCGCGGTCGTCGGAGTGGAACCCGGCGGCCCCGGGTTGGCAAGGTGTGCACCGCGTCGAGACAGCGACTCGCTGTGCGGCGCCGAGGGGAGCACGCATGAGCATCAAGGGCATCCACCACGCAGCCCTCGCCGTCCACGAGATCGACGCCGTCGCCGAGCAGCTCGAAGTCGCGGGGGCCGCGGTCCGGCGTCCCGACCGCCGGCCCAACGCGGGACGCCAGCTCGGCAACGCCCTGGCGTTCAACCAGCCCGACGTCCCCGGCGCGGCGACACCCTCCTGATGGGCGGACCCCTCGAGGGTGTCCGGGTCGTCGACGTGACGACCGGCGTGGCCGGGCCGATGGCGACCATGGTGCTGTCCGACCAGGGCGCAGAGATCGTCAAGGTCGAGCCGCCGGGCGGCGATCCGCTGCGCAGCTACCCCGGCTCGGTGGCGTGGAACCGGGGCAAGAAGAGCGTCGTGCTCGATCTCCACGCCGAGGCCGACCGGTCGTTGTTCCGCGAGCTGGTCGCAACCGCCGACGTGCTCGTCGAGGGCTTCCGACCCGGCACGATGGCCCGGTGGGGGCTCGGCTATGAGGACCTCGCGCCGGACCTGCCCGGCCTCGTGTACTGCTCGCTCACCGGGTACGGCCGCAACGACCGAGCGTCGCAGCGCCCCGCCTTCGACCTCCTGGTGCAGGCCCGCACGGGCGAGTGCTACGAGCAACCGGGCTGGCGCGACGGCCCGATCTTCCTCTACGCGCCGCTGCCGAGCGTCGCCGCCTCCTTCCTCGTGCTCGAGGGCGTCAGCGCCGCGCTGTACGCCCGCGAGGTGACCGGCCGTGGGCAGTGGGTCGAGACGTCGTTGCGTCAGGGCGTGCTGGCGTTCACCACCCAGCTGTGGCAGGACGTCGAGACGAAGCCGTCGGACTGGTGGGGCATCCCGCGCAGCCCGCAGGCGGGGATCTTCGAGTGCGCCGACGGCCGGTGGGTCCACTCGATGCACTACAGCGGCGGACGCGGCAAGGACAAGTCGGGCTTCTTCGAGTTCCTCGGCCTCCCGCCGTCGACCGCGTACAACGATCCGCGGCGCACCGGCGAGGTCGAGGCCGAGATGCGCCGGGCCTTCAAGCGCCACCCCCGCGACGCCTGCTCGCGGCGGCTCGGGCCAACGACGTCGCGATGGCACCGGTGCTGCAGAGCCACGAGGCCCACGACGAGGACCAGGTGCAGGCCGTCGGGCTGAGCGTCGAGGTCGACGATCCCGTGCACGGCACCACGCGCCAGGTCGGGCCGACCATCCGGCTGCACGGCTCGCCGCCGGCCGCCGTGCAGGGTCCCCAGCCCGCCGTCGACCAGCATCACGACGAGCTCCTCGGCGGGCTCGCCGGGCGCGACCGACGGGCGACCGCGGTCCGGCCGGCGAAGCGCGCGCTGGCCAACGCGCTCGACGGGATCAAGGTGCTCGACCTCGGCAACTTCCTCGCCGGACCGTTCGGGCCGATGCTGCTCGGGGACCTCGGCGCCACCGTCTACAAGCTGGAGTCGCCGCAGGGCGACCAGATGCGGCCGATCACCGAGCCGTTCAACGGCTGTCAGCGCGGCAAGCTCGACGTCGTCGCCGACCTCAAGACACCCGAGGGTCTGGAGATCTGCCATCGCCTGATGCGCGAGGTCGACGTGATCCATCACAACATGCGACCGGGCGTCGCCGAGCGGCTCGGCGTCGACGAGGCGACCGCGCGGGCGATGAACCCGACGGTCATCTACTGCCACACGACGATGTGGGGCTCCGAGGGGCCGCGCGCGTCGTGGCCGGGATTCGACCAGCTCGGGCAGTCGTCGTCGCGGCTGCGAGTACGAGATCGGTGGCGACGGCAACCCGCCGGTCTGGTACCGGTTCGGCATGTGCGACCAGACGTGCGCCTGCCAGTCGGCCGTCGCCGTCCTGTTGGCGTTGTACTGGCGCGAGCGCACCGGACAGGGTCAGTTCGTCGACACGTCGATCATCAGCGGCGGGATCTACATCAACTCCGACGTGTGGATCGGGCCCGACGGGCCCCACGTGCGCCCCCGCGCTCGATGCCGACCAGACCGGCATCGGGCCGCTGTACCGCCTGTACCGGACGAGCGACGGCTGGATCGCGCTGGCCGTGATGTCGGACCGGCACTGGGCATCGCTCGTCGCCGCCGTGCCGGCGGTCGGCACGGACGAGCGCTTCGCCGATCGCGCCGGCCGGGCCCGGCACGCCGACGCGCTCGCGGCGGTGCTGGCCGCGGCGTTCGCCGGCGGGACGGCCGCCGTGTGGTTCGGACGCCTCGACGCGGCAGGCGTCCCGGTCGAGATCGCCGACGCCGACGCACCGCGGACGTGGTTCGACGACCCCGACCTCGTCGCCAACGGTCTGGTCGCCGACTACCGCCACCCGGAGTACGGCCGGTTGCGCCAGTTCGGCGAGCTGATCCACTTCTCGGCCACGCCCGGTCGCATCGGCGGCCCGCCACCGCGCCTCGGCGAGCACACGCTCCAGGTCCTCGACGAGCTCGGCTACCGCCGCGACGAGATCGACCGGTTGCGGGCCCGCGGCATCACCACGTGGCCCGACGACGGTGGGATCGACGCCCGTCGGCCAGCGGCGCCGCTCGCCTGAGGCGCGCCCGCCGCGGGGTTCGGCGGACTGGGATCAGCGGCGCACCCAGGCGGGAGAATCGTGCCAGTAGGTGTGGAGGTTGAGCACGGGTTCGGGCCAGGTCTCGATGTAGGTGACACCCTCGGCGCCCGCCGTCATCTCGTACGGCGTCCCGGCCCGGCTGATGAAGACCTGGCCGGGGCGGACGACCTCCACCTTCGCCTCGTCTCCGTCCTCGTGGGCGATGTGGAACTCGCCGGCGAACACGATGATCATCTCGTCCAGGTTGTGGTGGTGACGCGGGACCGTGAAGTTCGGCTCGCACCGCAACGGGTTCCGGTTGAAGGCCGGTACGTCGATCGTCTTGGCCATCATCCACATCCCACCTTCGAACGTGGCCTCGAAGTCGACCGGTGAGTCGGCGATCAACCCGCCGTCGTTCCAGTGGTAGCTCGGGTTCGAGCTCAGGATCACCCGGCTCTCGTCCAGCCCGGCGCCGAGGGCGCCGATCATCGGGTACCACTCGACGTCGCCGTCGAGCAAGCTCGAGAACATGATCCCCATGGCGTGATCGTCACGGAGAGCGCCGCGCCAGTCAACGCCGTGGTGCTGCTGGGTGGAACCGGCCTCGAACGGGAGTCAGGCGGTGGCCCCGGATCAGGCAGTGGCGCCGCCGTCGACCGGGATGGCGAGTCCCGTGACGTACGCCGATGCATCCGAAGCGAGGAACAGTGCCACGTTGGCGATGTCAGCAGGCGTGCCGAGGCGGCGTGACGGGATGTGTGCCGCGATCGCCTCGATCGAGGTGTCCAACGTCCCGTCCTCGAGGTCTCGACGCAGTGCAGGCGTGTCCGTCGCTCCCGGACAGATGGCATTGGCCCTGATTCCCTCGGGCGCGAGCAGCACCGCCACCGACCTCACGAACTGGATGAGGGCGCCCTTGCTGGCGGCATACGTCAGCAGACCGGGCACCGCTCGGATGGCGGCCGTCGACGCCGTGTAGATGAGGGACGCCGACGACGATTGCCGGAGCCGGGGCAGCAGCTGCTTGGTGAGCTCCATCGGCGCCCACACGTTCACCGCCATGCACGAGCGCCACGACTCGGCATCGAAGTCGAAACCGGGCGGACCGGGAAGGCCGGCATGGTTGAAGAACACGTCGAGCAGATCGTGCTCGAGCGACACGACGAACGCGTCGAGCGCTGCTTCGTCAGCCACGTCGAGCTCGTGCGACTCGCCCGAGCCGCCGGCGTCGGTGATCTCGGCAACGGCATCGGCACCGGCCGCGCCGTTGCGGTCGACGATGATCACGTGCGCACCATGAGCCGCGAACAGGACCGACGCGGCCTTCCCCATGCCGGACGCCCCTCCGGTGATCAGGGCGACCTTGCCGTCGAGCGACAGGATGCTGGACGCATCCCCCGTGCGGTCTTCCGTTGTCATCTCTCTCCGGGTCAGCTCAGCCGGCCGCGGCCGGTTCTCGAATCGACTTCCAGATGGGCGTGCCACGTTGCTCACGAAGCGATGCGATGACCCGGCCATCGATGTCGACCACGCCGTACTCCTGGGCCATCTCCGCAGTGATGAACGTGCCGCCCGTGTGCCGCATCACGTCCGGGTCGGCAGCGAGCGCGGCGACGACCCGACCCGGGTGCTCCACGGTCGAGCCCTGTCCGAACGGGCTCGTGCTCGCTGCGCTCCGGTCCGGGTCGCGAGCAGCACTCTGCTGGACGCGCTCCGTGATCGTGAGCGCTTGCCAGAGCGAGATCGAGCACACGTTGTGCGGCTCCAGCTCGATCGCCATGTCACGCGCCAACCGATCGACGGCCGTCTTGCACATGCCGAACAGCGCCGCGAACGTGTACGAGACGCCGGTGTAGCCCGAGATGGCCACGATCAGGCCGCGCTGGCGCGGGACCATGATCCGCGCCGCGTGCCACGATGCGACGAACGTCGACCGTACGCCGACGTCCAGCATCTCGAGGTTCGAGAGGGGCTTCTCCCAGAACCCCTTCGGCTCGGCGAGATCGTCGGGCAACGAGAACGCGTTGTTGACCAGGATGTCCAGCCGACCCTCGTCACGTCGCACCCGATCGAAGAGCGCCTCGACCTGGTCGTCGTCCGCGTGGTCGAGGGGCACGGCGACCCCCCGCCCGCCGCGCGACGTGCACTCGTCGGCCGTCTCGCCGACGGTGCCGGGCACCGGATACGTACCGGGCGTGACGGTCCGTCCGGTGACGTAGACCGCCGCGCCCTGCTCGGCGAGCACGAGCGCGATCCCCCTGCCGATCCCACGGCTGGCCCCCGTGACGACGGCGACCTGTCCGTCGAGCGGACGCATCAATGCGCTCCCGGCACGCGGCAGCGCCGATGCGGCGGAACGTTCACGTGGCCGCCCGAGTCGGCGTCGACGCGATCAACCCTCGATCAAGCCGTTCGGCCCGATGTGCGGGAACGCGTCGCTCTCGGCGAACAGCTTGCCGGGGGTCAGGTTGAACTGGTCGTAGTGGGGATGGGTGAGCCCGATGTAGATGGTGTCGCTGCGGATGTACCGGAGCGCGACGGCTTCGCGCCGACCAGGGCCGGCGTTGGCGCCCGAACCGTGCAACGTGAGCTCCCAGTGCGCCTGTGCGTCCCCTGCCTTCAACGCCTGGCCGCCGACGACCTCACTGTTTACGAGGTGCGGGTAGGCCTCGGTGATGTCGCGCGATTCGATCAGTCCGAGCGGACCCTCGAGGTGCGACCCCTTGAGGTAACGGAGCGGACCCATCTCCGCTGACATGTCCTCGAGCGCGATCCACAGCGTCACGCACCCCTTGCGGTCGAACGGCCAGTACGAGTAGTCCTGGTGGAACTTGATCGCGTTGTCTCCGACCGGCTTGAAGAAGCTGATGTCCTGACAGAACAGGGCGTCGGGCTGCCGCAGCAGGCCGACGACGGCGCTCGACAGGCGAGGCGACGTGGCCACGCTCCGCAGGTACGGATCCCGCCACGCGACGCCCTCGTGGCTGAGGAGCGAGTTCGGGTCGGCCGGCTTCTTGTCCGGGCCGCTGATCGTCGTCCGGGGCGGGGCGGCCAGCAGCGCGTCGCGGACCTTGGACGCCGTCTCCGCGTCCAACAGCCCCGGGATCGGCGCCCAGCTGTCCTCGTGCAGGCTCCTGACCTGCTCGTCGGTGATCGGGTACGGCGTGTTCAGGTCCCGGTCCTGCGCTGCTTCGCTCCGACGTTCAGTGATGCTCACTGTGACCCCCTCGTTCCCCTCGAGTGCGTCGTCGACCCTGTCGGGTTCGTCCGGAAGTTAGACCGACCGGTCGAAGAAGTCAATCGGCGTGGCCGGCCGAGCTGGGCGCGGATCGTCCACCCGGAGGAGCGGCGCCCGTGACGTCGTACGTCACTGCAGGTTGAGCAGCGGGAGGTCGATGCTGTGCGATCGGAAGACCTCGACTCCCTGGAGCTCGTCGGTGTAGAAGCTGCTCGACACCTGCGGCCACAGGATCCCGTAGGGCAGCTCGTCGAGCACGACGCGGGCGATGTCCTGGTACGCCGCGGCGATCTCGTCGGGATCATCCGTCCCGAGGATGCCAGCGCTCGCCGCATCGACCTCCGGGTTCGAGAAGCCGGTGAAGTTGATCGGCGACTGTGGGGCGAGGTTGTCGAAAAGGGTCGGGTACCCGGTGACGCCGCTGAGCAACATGCCGCCGATGTCGAAGCTGCGCGAGAAGTAAGCGTCCCCGACGCCCGCTGCCGGCATGACGTTGATCTGGAAGTTGACGCCCTCGAGCTGGTCGTACTGCTGCTTGGCGAACACGCCGACGGAGCTCATGCTCTCGCTGGACGCCATCGTGATGTCGACCGTCCCACCCTTCTCGGCGAGGTACTCGTCGATCAGGCGCTGCGCCTCCTCCATGTCGTACTCGGGATAGGTGAGCGACGCGTCGAAGTACGGCGACTCCTCCGGGAAGAACGTCGCATCTCGAGGCGCCGTCCCGGCGAACACCTGCTCGTTCAGCGCCACGGGGTCGATGGCGATCGTCAGCGCCCGGCGGACGCGAGGGTCGTCGAGTGGCGGCCGCGCCGTGTTGAAGCCCCAGCCCTGACCGCCGAAGAACTTCGACTCGATCGACTGGAACCCGGCGTCCCGCGCCGACTTCAGCGGCGGGCCGGGTGCCCCCATGAACGTCGCCAGCTGGGCGTTGCCGGTCTGCAGCGCATCGGCCGCGGTCTGGATGTTGGACGCCGACGAGACGATGTGGATCCGGTCGAGGTACGGGCGCGGGGCGTCCCAGAAGTCCGGGTTGCGCACCAGCACGCTGTCGACGCTCGGACTGAACGACTCGACCGTGAACGGCCCCGCACCCACCGCCTTGTCCGCCGTGGACCCGTACTCGGCGCCGTACTGCGCGAGCGCCGTCGGCGAGGCGATCAGTCCCAGGCACCCCTGCAGCCGGATGGGGAACTGGCTGTTGGGCACGGTCAGGTCGACGGTCAAGGTCGTCGGACCGTCGACCGTGACGGACGCGATCTGCATCGCCTGGAGGATGCACCGCGACCCGACTGCCGGATCCTTGTGCCGCTCCAGGTTCACCTTCACCGCGTCAGCGTCGAACGGCGTGCCGTCGGTGAACGTCACGTCGGGCCGGAGCTCGATCGTCCAGGTCTTGAACGTCGGATCCGACGTCACCGATGTGGCCAACCGCGGCGTGATCGTGCCTTCGGCATCGACACGGATCAGCGAGTCGTAGAGACCGTAGATCTGGCCGGCGTCACAGCAGGCGTTACCGACGTCGTTCAACTTCGGGTCCAGGCTGGCCATCGCGACGAAGACCATCCACGTGATCTCGCCCCCCTGCGCGGCGTCGTCCGACTCCTCGACGGTCGTGGCCGGGCTCGCGGCCGTCGTGTCCGGCGCGACCGCCGCGGTCGTGCCCGGCGCTTCGGCCTCCGTCGTGCTGGCCGTTTCGCTCGGTGCCTCCGTGTCCGGCGCCGACGTGGCGTCGGACGAGTCGTCGTCGTCTCACCGCAGGCAGCAGCAGTGATGACGAGCACCATGGCCGCGAGGAGACCTGCGACGCAGGCGCGCCGTGTCGTGTTCGAGTCATGCGCTACTCCCCCTGTGAAGCACAGGAACAGGCGACGCGTTCCCAGACGCCTGTTCGTCTCGTCACGATAGGACCTCGGGCCAGCGCGTGCAAGGAGCGGTGCGCCGGACCGCGTTGCGTCGGGAAACCCCGTGTCCTCGACGTTTCGGGATGGATCGAGCTTGTGAGGCGGTTCACCAAGTCCACCGACCGTCCGATCCCCGAGGAACCCCGACCGCGATGAACAGCAAGATGACCGCCCAGCCGAACTGGTGGAGGCGCCAGAACGCGGATCCGCAAGGGCATCCTGATCGGAGGAGCCGCCGTCATCCTGCTCGGGGCCGGCGCGGCCGCTGGCGGTCAACAGGACGCGACCACACACCGACCTCCGCCGGCGTGCGCGCCGATGCCGGGGCCACGACCGTCACGTCGACATTGGCGCCTGCGACGTCGACGATCGTGACCGACGCACCGCCGACGCCCGAGCGTCCGGCGGCGACGGCGGCTCCAGTCCCCAGCGGCCCACCGACCACGACCGAGGCCCCGACCACCACCACGCCGGTGGCGGTGGAGCCGGTCAGCTACACCGTGCGGGACGTCATCGACGGCGACACGATCGACATCCTGGCCAGCGACGGACAGGCGTTCCGAGTACGACTGGTCGGCATCGACGCCCCCGAGACCGACACGTGCGAAGGCGGGCCGGCGCGGGACGCCATGTTCTGGCTGGCGCAGGACAAGCCGGTCACGTTGACCCCGGGCGGCGACGGCGAGGACACCGACCGGTACGGCCGCTTCCTGCGCTACGTCGATGTGGACGGCGTCGACGCCGGCCTGTCGATGATCCAACAGGGTCACGCCATCGCCCGGTTCGACAGTCGTGACGGTTACGGATTGCACATCCGCGAGGCCGACTACGTGGCTGCCGACGCCCTGTCAGCGGACTACGTCTGCCCGCCGCCGCCCACCCCGACGCCCCAGCCGGTGGCGCAGATGCCGGCCACCCCGCCGACCGCGTCCTACGCCAACTGCGACGCCGTGCGCGCCGCCGGCGCAGCACCCATCCACGCCGGTGACCCGGGGTGGCAGCAGAAGTTCGACCGCGATCGGGACGGTGTCGGGTGCGAATGATGCTGCCAGCTCCGGAGTTCTGCGAGCGCCACGTCGGATTCTGCGCCGACCGCGTCGGTCGGCTGCACACGAGAACGATCTGATCCGGGGACCGAACGACGTGCACGCCGGCTGCTGGGTCGACGTGCTCGCCGCCGGCGGCGGGCGAGCACGTCACGGCCGGCCGCAGCTCTAAGTGCGGCGCCGACGAGCTCCGATCACGACCAGCAACGAACCGAGTCCGACGGCGAGGGCCGCGGCGAGGAGCTGGGTGAGCGCCGACGTGACGCCCGTCCGCGCCAATTCGCCGCCCCCGGCGATCGTGACCTCGAACGTTGCCGTCGACGAGTCGACCGCTGTCCAGCCGGCTGGCAGTGGTTCTCTGAAACCAGATGCTGCGCCGACGAGCCGGGCGAAGACGGTCACCGTCTGTCCCGGCGACCATGGACCGGCAGGAGAGACCTCATAGACGAGGCCGTCGGTCTCGGCAGGTTCGATCGACGGCCCCGTCGGGCAATCCGTGCAATCTTCTGGAACCACCGCCGGGTCCTCCGGCACGATCGCACCACACAGCGGAGCCGCCGGCAGCGTGACCGCGAAGGTTGCCTGCGTCGGGCTCACCAGCGTCCAGCCCTCCGGCAGCACGACCGGCTGCATTGTCTGGGACCGCGGACCCGATGCGCCGCGGGCGAACCCCGACGGCCCGGCCGCCGAGTCGTCCCAGGCGAATCCGTCCATGAGGGTCGCGGTGACGACCACCTGCGTCGCCACGGCTGGGTCGTACGGGCCCGGCGGATCGACGGCGTAGATGACCCCGTCGGTCCTCGCCAGCGCGACCGGTCGGCGGCGTGACGGCACCGTCCGCACACGTCGCCAACGTCACCGTCGGCTCCACCGGCGACACCGGGATGCACGCCTTGGCGGCGAACTCCACCGTCAACTCGGCGGTCGTGTCCGTCATCTCCGTCCACCCCGCCGGCAACTCGTCAGGCCAGCCGACCCCGGCCGCGTCCAACGTCGCCGTCACCACCACCGTCTGACCCTGCGCATACGGCGGCCTCAGCGTACCGTGTAGGTGATCCCATCGGTCGGCGCGCAACGTCAACGCCGGCGCCCCGACCACCCCACCACGACACAACGCCTGGGTCACCGTCGGCGCCACCGGCACCACCTCGGCACACGACGCCGCCGACCAACGTCACCGTGAACGTCGCCGTCGCCTCGTCGACCCGCGTCCACCCGGTCCGGCATCTGCCCCCACCCGTAATCGTCGAGCACCGTCGCCGTCACCGTCACCGTCGTCGCCGCCGTGCCGTCATAAGGCCCGGCCGGAACGACCGCATAGACGATCCCCGCCGTCTGCCGCCAACGTCACCGTCGGCACCGTCACCACCCCATTGGCACACGTCGCCTGCGCCACCGCCGGCGCCACCGGCGACCACCGGCGTACACGCCACCGCGTCGAACGTCGACCGTCGAACGTCGCCGTCGTGTCGGTCGACTCCGTCCACCCCGCCGGCAACGTCATCAGGCCACCCGACCCCGGTCGCCCGCAACGTCGCCGTCACCACCACCGTCTGACCCTGCGCATACGGCGGACCCAGCGATCACCGTGTAGGTGATCCCATCGGTCGTCGCCCAACGTCAACGCCGGCGCCCGACCACCCCGTCCGACACACACCGCCTGCGTCACCGTCGGCGCCACCGGCGTCACCCGCGCACACGACGCCGCCGACCAACGTCACCGTGAACGTCGCCGTCGCCTCGTCGACCCGCGTCCACCCGGCCGGATCTGCCCCCACCCGTAATCGTCGAGCACCGTCGCCGTCACCGTCACCGTCATCGTCCGCCGTGCCGTCACAAGGCCCGGCCGGAACGACCGCATAGACGATCCCCGCCGTCGCCGGCAACGTCACCGTCGGCACCGTCACCACCCCGTTGGCACACGTCGCCTGCACCACCGCCGGCGCCACCGGCGACCACCGGCATACACGCCACCGGCGTGAACGTCACCGTCAACGTCGCCGTCGTGTCGGTCGACTCCGTCCACCCCGCCGGCAACGTCGTCCGGCCAGCCGACCCCGGCCGCCGCCAACGTCGCCGTCACCACCACCGACTGACCCTGCGCATACGGCGGCCCGGCGTCGACGAACGTGTAGGTGATCCCATCGGTCGGCCCCAACGTCAACGCCGGCGTTCCGACCACCCCGCCACGACACATCGCCTGCGTCACCGTCGGCGCCACCGGCATCACCTGCGCACACGACGCCGCCGATCAACGTCACCGTCAACGTCGCCGTCGCGTCGTCGACCCGCGTCCACCCGGCCGGCATCTGCCCCCACCCGTACTCGTCGAGCACCGTCGCCGTCACCGTCACCGTCGTGGTGACCGTGCCGTCGTACGGCCCGGCCGGAACGACCTCGTAGGCGACCCCGGGCGTCGCCGCCAACGTCACCGTCGGCGTCGTCACCGCCCCATTGGCACACGTCGCCTGGGTCACCACGGCTCCACCGGCAACACCGGCGTACACGCCTCGGCGGCGAACGTCACCGTGGTACGTCGCCGTCGTGTCCGTCGACTCGTCCACCCCGTCGGCAACGTCGTCCGGCCACCCGACCCCGGCGCGGACAACGTCGCCGTCACCGTCACCGTCTGACCCGCGACGTACGGCGGCACCACAGGCTCACCGTGTACGTGATCCCATCGGTCGTCGGCATCGTCAACGCCGGCGGCACCGACACACCCCGCCACGACACACCGCCTCCGTCACCGACGGCGCCACCGGCGTCACCACCTGCACACGACGCCGCCTTCAACGTCACCGTGAACTCCGTCGCCGTCGCCTCGTCCCGATCCAGCCCGGCGGCATCTGCACCCCACCCGTAGCCGGTCGACCACCGTCGCCATCACCGTCACCGTCGTGTCCACCGTCCCGTCACCGAGATCGCGGCGGCAGCGACGTGTAGCGACACCGCCGTCGCGTCGGCCAAGTCAATGGTCGGCGGCGCTGACGACACCGTTGGTACACGTCGCCTGCGATCACCGTCGGCGCCACCGGCGCCACCGGCATGCACGCCACCGCGCGAACATCACCGTGAACGTCGCCGTCGTCTCCGACACCCGCGTCCACCCCGACGGCAGCGGTCCGGCCACCCCGCCCGCTGGCCGCCAACGTCGCCGTCACCGTCACCGTCTGTCCCGGCTGCGTACGGCGCCCGGCGGATCGCCGTGTACGTGATCCCGTCGGTCGTCGGCAACATCAACGACGGCGGCTCCAAGACCCCGCAGCGACACACTCGCCTGCGTCACCGTCGGATCGACCGGCGTGTACCTCGCTACACGCGGCCGCCCAACGTCACCGTCTACGTCGCCGTCGTCGTGTTCGACCCCACCCACCCGGCCGGCATCGGCCCCCACTCGTAGCCGAACGTCAGCGTCGCCGTCACCGTCACCGTCGTCGTCTGGCTCCCGTCGCCGAGGTCCGTCGGGCGACGCGTGTAGCGGACCCCGAGCGGCGTCGTCCGGCACCACCGGTCGGCGTCGTCACGACCCCGCCACCGCACGTCGCCTGCACCACCGTCGGGTTCACCGGCACCGCCGTGCAGGTCCGCACCCGTTGAGCCAGATCCCCTCGTTGTCCGGGTCCTAGTTCGGCCCGGGATCCCACGGACCGGGCGGGACGATGTCCACCGCGTGATTGATGTGTCCCGACTCCGTCGACGAGTCGGAGACGTCGATCTTGTTGTGTTGTTGTGCTCGGGTGCGGTGACAGACCCAGGTCTTCCCGTCCTCCCCGAGCAGCGCCAGCAGCCCCGGCAACGGCACGTCGACCGCGGGCCACGGCCGCCGCCTGGAACTCCCGCGGTGTGTTCTCCAGCGTGCGCACCGTCACGACCGCGGAGTTGATGATCGTCGTGTCGACGTCCGCCACCGTCACCGTGTACCTCACCGGCAGCCCGACATCCGTGTTGCACAACGACTCGCCGGGCGCGACCACCGTCTCAACGTCGGGCAGCTCGATCACGACACCGAGTCGGTCGTCGACGAGGCGCACGACCTCGAGCGGGATCGTCGCTGGTGTTCTGGCCGCAGTACGTGTACTCGACCGTGTCGCCGACGCCGGCCGTCGAGACCTCGCCGTCTTCGTGAACGTGAACGACACGTCCGGTGGGACGGCGGCCCGCGCACGCGGCGGCCGTGACCGTCGCGCTCAGCTGCGAGTGCTCCCTCCCGAGCTGGACCGTGACCGTCTCGGTGATCTCCTGGTCCGTCGCCGGACCGTCGATCACCTCGGTGCCCGATCGACGTCGCCGTAGGGCGCGTCCGGGTTGGGCTGGAAGTCCACGCCACGCGAGTCGCTGATGACGATGGCCGGCGATCTGTCGTTGTTGCTCACGGTCCACGTGATCGTCGTCGTCCCGTTCGCCGGGTCGCACTCGGCGTTGCCGTGCAGCACGGCGCACATCAGGTTCGTCGACTCGGACGTCGCCACGGCCTGACCGTCGGCCGACGACTCGGTCGTGTTGGCCCCGTCGCCGGCTGGCACCTCCCACGTCGACGACCCGGAGGCGCGGTCCCGCTGACGGACCCACCGGTCTCGACGTTCTGCAGCGTGATCTCGACCGGCTGGCCGCTGTTGTTGTCGACCGGAACGTCCGGGTGCCGGCGGCGATGTCCTCGGCGACGTGCACAGCGGGACGATGTCGATGTCGACCGGCGGCGGTTCCGGCGTCGGCGTCGTGATTGCCGGTGGCGGCGTGGACTCGGGCGTCGCCGGCTCGTCGTCGGCGGCACGACCGTGGTCGTGTCCACCGCCGCCGAGTCGGGCGATGGTTCCGCGGTCGTGGTCTCCGATGGCGGCGGCACGGCGGCGAGGGCCGTACCACGACGATCGCACCGACGGAGGCCAGCACGAACACCGAGCCACTGCCACGATCGATGCCGGTCGCGGCGCCGTCGTGCTCAATGCCGCGATGCGGCCGAGGCTCCTTCATGGCTACCCCGTTCCCGGCGGACTCGCCCAATCCGGCACCGGGTGCGCTGAGACCCTAGTCAGCGCGAGACACTGCAGCAGTCGATCGGGTCGTGTGCTCGTCGAACGGCTGGCCGCGGCGAGGTGTGGCAGCTCTGACCGGCGTGCACGCGCACTCGGTGCATCCCGTCACATTCGCGTCGGTCCGGCAAGCTTCAGGCTTGAGCCCACCACGGCGATCGTCGGACCGGCCGCGGACCTCGCGAGCACCGCCGCACAGGACCAACCTGGGCTGTCCACCTCCGGTGGCCGATGACCCGTTCGGCATTGGTCTGGCGAGCGATCGCGCTCAACACCTCGTAGCCGGCCTGTGCGGCGTTGCCGGGCTCGATCTGGTCCGCTCAGGATGCCTCGCTGCTTCGGAACCCGCTCAGCCGATGATGGCGACGCCGGGTTGAGCGTCTGGTCGCTACGTCGACCTCAGCGTGAGGCTCAAGCTCGACGAGAACCTCAGCCTTCGTTTGGGCGCCCCAGCTCGCGAGCCGGGCCTGAAGTCGACGCCGTCGGGACGAAGGACTGTCCGGGGCGCCCGAAGTCGATGCGCTGAACGCGGCCGCCCGTTAGGCACGAACACCCCGTCTCCCTCGGCCGGGACGTCGTCGACCGTGTCCGTCTCCCGCCGCACCGGTCGTCGGTCGGCTCGAAGAGGTTTGCCCTCGCCGACGTGGCGGGCCACCTCCTGGATCGTCGATGCCCGACGTACGGCGATCGCGAAGAGCCGTCGGATCGCCGCGTGGGTCATGACGGTCCGCTGGCGTGCAGGTTTGCCCTGCGTCACCGGACACGGTTCCGGTGGCTTGACTACTCACCACGATACCCAGCCTCGATGGGCTGTTCGACCGACGCCTTCCCTCACTCTGGTGTGGAGCACGGCGATTGCCGACAACGTCAGCAGGAACGACACCAGGCCGCCCGACATCGCTACGCAGCCGTCACGACACGAGCGTCGCCGCTCTCGTCCGTGACGGTCCGCCCGAGGAGGCGGTCGACCAGCCGCACCGTGACGACGGCGACGAGGGCGATCGTGGCGAACACGAGCACCGAGGTCGCGACGAGGAAGACCCACCTGATAGCCGACAAGCCGTCGGTGTTCCCGATCTCCTCCGAGGCGACGCCGACGGCCGGCAGGCAGAGGAACGCCGAGCCCGCGCCAACGACGAGCCAACGCCACCATCGCGTCGTGAACGCCGCCACGATCGCTCCCGGGATCATCGCCACGACGTAGATCAGCGGGATGAAGACGCTCCCGCTCAACGTGAACTCACCTTCGTGATCGGCGGAGACAGTGACGGCCCGCATCAGGATCCGGCCGATCACGCCGACGGTGACACCGCCCACGATCGCCGCGCCAACACCAACACCAACCGCCCGCACTGCCCGCATGTCCGGCGAAGATAGGGACACCAAGTCCCAGTCACAACCTGGCAACGCATTGCCCGATCGCCGCATCCGTTGACGATCGTCCGAGAACGTCAGCCCCCGCTCGGCGCAGGGCTTGCCGTGGCGCGGTCATCGCAACGTGCGAGACGCACGCGCCCGGTTCACTCGCCGGACCGTCAGGGCCACGTCCCTGTCATCCCCGGCCGGTGCGGCTCGTCTGCACGCGCCGCCGCTACTCGTCGAGTGCTTGTTGGCAAGGTGGGACGACGTGGAACAGGGTCGGGTCGGCGACGTGGACCGCATGGGCTCGTGCGCCGCGCCAGGCGCACGGTCCAGCGTCGCGGCCGGCGACGACGTCGAGCAGTTGGCCGCAGCGCACGTCGACGATCTGGGTTGACCACAGCTGGCGTCGGAACGGACCGCCCCGGGCGAACAAGGTCTCGTCCCAACCCGAGGGCGTTCACGGCGCCGTAGCGGGCCGGGTCGTCGAGTCAAGGGCCGCCCGAACAAGACGACCGCGTCCATCACGAGGTGCCAGTCCGAGCTCAAGTGATCAGCGACCTCGGCCACCGAGCGGCCATGACGGCCGACCTGCCATGTCGCCTACGTCGCGGCAGCGGGTTGTCATCTGGCAGCGTGTCGACGCGATCCGCGGATCCTGCGTCGTCCACGATCTGTGACAGGTCGGACAGCGCCAGCGCTGCTTGCGCCACACCAGCCGGGCCGGACGGCCGAACACCGGCAGATCGACCAGCACCACCTCGCGGACACCATGGCGTTGCGCCCGCCGATCGCAGCACGACGGCCGCTCGGCGTCGATCGAGATGACGATGCGCAAACCACAGCGGCCACTCCCCCACACCAACCACGCGCACGGCGGGCAGGCCGACCAGCAGCGTGCACATACGCGTAGCGTCCGTTTCCAAGCAGGTGCTCCTCGAGACTCGATCGACGTCAGACATCGCTGAGAATCGCAGGCCCTTGCCACGCCCGGGACCCCTACCCGACGCTCATCCGACCCTCAGATCCGAGGCGCACTTTGAGGGGCAATGGCACGACCTCGACGCTGCGGGATTCAGCCCATTGCCGGTGCAGCAAGCGATCCCGCTGTGGATGGGCGGCGTGAGCGATGTCGCGCTGCGACGACCAGCGTCCACATAACGGGGCTGCGAGCACGGACTCCGCAACCAATTCGCTGCGCATCACTGACGCATTCTCGCCCACCAGCTTGATGGGACCACCCGTGCGCCGGTGTGACGGGACCACCTTCGGGTGTCATTGCCGCGCTTGATGACCGCCGCGAGTTGGGTGGGGTCAAGGTTGTCGGCGATGCTGGACTTCTGGCCAGCGATCGCCCCGCTTCTACGCGGAGGGCGATGCCGGACTCTTCGACCGCAGTTCGAGGCGCCACTCGATGCCGACACGCACCAGCCCCAAGGTCGGACCGGCAGTCGTAGCCGCCGGCTCGAGGATCGTCGGGCCCGGACTGGCGCGGCCGACCACCGCGTGACAGACAGAGAAGCATCATGCCCGTAGAGCGCTGGCGAGTCATCGATCACGACCTCTGCGTGAACGCCCGTGAACACGAAGCACGCGCGGGGAACGTGACTGTGAGCTCGGCGTAGCGCGACGACTTCGGGTCCGACGAGAACAATGAGAGGTGGGACCATCAAGTCTAGAGAACGCGTGCGCCGTGCTATGTTCCGCCGCAAAGCGGACGACACGTCAGTGCATGGGAGGGACAATGCGGGGACGGAAATGGCTGGGTGGAATCGTCGCGGCGCTGATCGGATCCGCGGCGCTGGGGTTGGTGTCGGCTGCGCCGGCTGCCGCTGATGGGTTCGAGGACCTCGGCGGGCTGACCTGGTACAAGCCCGGTGCCGCCTCCTGGCAGTCCGGGCGGCTCGACGTGTTCGTCGTCGGCACCGATTCTTCGCTGTGGCACAAGTGGAACACGGGGTCATGGTCGCACTGGGAGAACCTTGGTGCCCCGAACGGTGTGGATCTCATCGGCGGTCCGGCGGTCGCTGCCTGGAGCGCCGGTCGGCTCGACGTGTTCGTCGCGGGCACCGACCGCCAGCTGTGGCACTTGTGGTATCAGAACGGTTGGAGTCATTGGGAATCGCTCGGCGGCGTGCTCAACTCTGCACCGGCGGTCGCCTCGTGGAGCGCTGGTCGGCTCGACGTCTTCGTCCAAGGAACCGACCACCAGCTCTGGCACCGGTGGTACGACGGGGTCTGGAGCCACTGGGAGCCGCTCGGCGGTGCTTCACCCGACCTCTACGGCCCGGCGGTGGCGTCATGGAGCGCCGGCCGCCTCGACGTGTTCGTCACCGGCACGGACTACCGGCTCTGGCACCGGTGGTACGAAGGGGCCTGGAGCAACTGGGAGTCGCTGGGTGGTTCGCTCATCGACGATCCAGCGGCAGGGGCGCCCGAGCCCGGTGTCCTCGACGTCTCGGTGATCGGCCCCAACGGCCATGTGTTCAACCGCTACTACGAGTCAGGCTGGTCCCCCTACTTGGAGGTCACCGGATTCCCCGTCGGATCGGGTGCGGCGCTCGTGAGCTCGCCGGAGCGCCTCGACATGTTCTGGCGGGCGGAACCGTTCGGAACCGAGCCCACGTCGGTCGAGCAGGTTTGGTTGGACTTCGACTGACGGACTCGGCGCCGAACGGACGCCGACGTCGCATCTCGCTGTACGACGCCCAACGCTGCTTTGCGCCGAACGAGCGCAACGCCAGCTCTGCGATCCTCCCGGTACCGTGGCGGTGGTCCCGGCGCACGATCGAACGGCGGCAGGCCGCCCACCATGACAGTCCCGCCGTGCAGGTTCGCCGCTGGCATCTGTCAAGGAAGTCCGCCAAACAATGCCTGTCTACCAGGCACTTCGTGGGCGTTAAGGGACTCGAACCCACGACCTCCACGGTGTGAACGTGGCGCTCTAACCAACTGAGCTAAACGCCCTCTCGGGAGGCAGCAGGATATCAGTGTCAGTCGCCGCTGCCCTCGACCGACTCCTGCAGGCGCGAGCCGTCGGGGTTCCGCACGAAGCAGGCGATCTCACGGTCCCCGTCCTCCCAGGACTCCTCGGACGGCTGCAACGGATAGACGTCGAAGCGGCTGAGGTCGAAGCTGGTGCCGATGTAGTCGTCGAAGGCCTGTCCCGTGCAGATGCGCACGACCTCGGGTCGGATGGCTTCGTCGCCCGGGTAGTCGTCGTCGTCGAGGGTCACCGGCTGCTGGGCGAACAGCTCGCCGTCATGGGGCTCGTCGCACTCGGTGCGCTCGAGCGTGGCGACCGCGTCGTCCTCGTCGTCGTCGGGCAGGTTGTAGCAGTCCCCGACCTGGAGGTCGTCGACGCTCACGTCGTCGTCGAAGTCCTCCGCCGACGCAGCGACCACGAAGGCGGCGAAGAACACCAAGCCGATGATGCCGAGGATCCACCCGGCCCGGGCCCGCTTGATGCCGGTGTCGGACCCCGGGGGTGCCTTCTTGGCCCTCGATGCGGCGATGAAGCCGAAGACGACGGCGAGGATCGGGACCACCAGGAAGATGAACAGCCCGAGGCCGACCAGCCCGCACACGAGCGCAGCCGTCGCCAGTCCCGGCGCCGGGCGCGCCGGCCGGCCGCCGACGACGAAACCGGGTGGTGGTGGCGGCACGACACCGGGGAACCCACCGCCGGGCGGCGGCGGTGGCGGCGGGCTCGACGATGGCGGCGGCGGGGGCACGTCGGTCACGCGTGTCACGGTACCGACGTCACGCAGGCCGTACCGCGACCTTGACGGTCGCGATGGCCCTCGGTGCCGACCGGGCAGGGGTCCGCGAACGGCACGAGGACCTGGACGACTCGGTCCTGCGCGCCGCCGCACGCCGTCTCCTGCGCATCCCCGTTGACGAGGATCGTGACGCACGATCCGGGCTCGAGGAGGTTGTCGGGCCGCTCCGGCCCCGGCGGTTCGTACAGCGCGGCGCCGACGAGCACGACGGCGACACCAACGGCGGCCATGCCGGCGACGAGCTTCCACGGGTAGCGGGCCGGTGGCCGCGGCGGCGCCGGCGGGGGCTCGGCCGCGCGCGCGTCGGGGCCGGCGACGCCCCGCCGACGGCCGAGCCGCCCCGACGACCGGCGTCGTAGACGACCCGCCGGGCCGGCTCACCGAGGACCCGGTAGGCCTCGTTGATCGCTGCCATCGAACCGTCGCCGACGTCACCTCGGTCGGGGTGGTGGACGCGAGCCAGGCGCCGGTAGGCGTCGCGGATCTGGGCGGCGGTGGCGTCGGGGGCCACGCCCAGCGTCTCGTAGTGGTTCGTCCCGGGCATCACGAGCCCCTGGTCCGATCGCCCGATACGCTCTCGCGACCTTCGACCGACGCTCCCTGAGCCACATCGTTCGCTCGCTCGGGGACTCGCTCGGCTCACGCGGCCGTTCCGCCGATGCGCCAGTAGACGCCGTTGTCACGATCGAGGAGTTGCTCGTCGACGAGGTAGCGGCGCAGCGCCGCGGCATCGGGATGGCGACGGGCGATGATCTCGTTCACCTCCCGCTCGCCGTAGCGGACCCCGGGCTCGAAGTCCTGGGCCAGCAAGTCGAGGAGGACGACGCGCTTGGACCGGGCGGCCGGGATCGCGTCGACGCGGCCGTCGCGGACGAACGCCTCGAGCACCCGCCGCCGCTCGTCGGGCTCGTCGGCGTGCTCGACCCGCGGCGGGCGGGCCAGCGCGACCCGAGCCGCGTCCCGGAAGACATGGCCACGCACGACGATCGCCTCGCCCGCTCCGGCGGCCACCAGCCCGGCATCGACGAGCCGGCCGAGGGCTCGGCAGACGCGGTCGACGGGCAGCCCGGTGGCTTCGACGACGCCATCGAGGCTCGTCGCGCCGAGCGTCGAGCGCGGCGACGACCGAGCGCCGATCGTGGTCGGCCAGCAGGCCGAGCGACCTGGTTCGCTCGTTCGAGGACTCACTCGACTCACCCACCAGGGCAGCTGCGTCGGGCGACACGGGCTCAATAGCCGGCTTCGGCGTCGACGGGACCGAGCAGCTCCTCGTCGGCGGCGAAGCGGCGGACGTTGGCGGTGATGCGCGCAGCGAGCAGCGGGACAGCCATGTCCGGCGTGTTGCCGACGTGCGGCGTGACGATGCAGTTCGGCAGCGTCCACAGCGGGTGACCGGGCGGCAGGGGCTCGGGATCGGTGACGTCGAGCGCGGCACCGCCGATGCGGCGCTCGCGCAGCGCGTCCACCAGGTCCTCGGTGACGACGTGCCCGCCGCGGGCCACGTTGACCAGCCAGGCGTGGTCCTCCATGAGCGTGAGCTCGCCGGAGGCGATGATCCCTTCGGTCTCGGGTGTCAGGGCGAGCGCCAGCACGACCAGGTCGGCGCCCGGCAGGGCGTCGGCGTAGCGGTCGGCTTCCAGCACGTCGTCGACGCCGTCGAGGTGCGTGGCCGTGCGCCGCACGACCGTGATGTGGCACTGGAACGGGGCCAGCAGGCGGACCAGGGACTCGGCGATGCCGCCGCCGCCGAGGATGGTCACCCGGCCGCCGAGCAGGTTACGGCCCTCCGGCGGCGTCCACGCCTGGGCCCGGGCGTAGGTGCCGAGGCCGCGCATCCCGGCCAACGCCAGTGCCAGCGCCAGCTCGGCGACGGGGTCCGCGTAGACACCCTTGCCGCACGTCCACTCCCGCTCGTGGTCGACGAGGTGTGCGAAGTGCTCGATCCCGGCGAACGGCAGCTGGATCCAGCGAGCCTGAGGGGCCCCTTCCAGCGTCGCCGCCAGGGCGTCGGGGTCGCGCGGGTCGCCCCAGACCACCGCCTCGGCTTCCGCCAGCGGCACGATGTGGCCCCCTCCGTCGCTGATCGCCTCCGCCATCCACGGTGCAGCACCGTCGGGTGCGAGGGCGATCCGCGGGGCCTCGGGTCTCGGCATGGTGACCCGAGGCTAGTGCGAGTGAGCCGAGCGAGTCCGAGAGCGAGCAAACGAGGTGGCCCGGTTCACCCGGTCCTCGCCTGCCGACGGTTGCCGGCGACGGTGGCACCGACGATGATCGCGATCGCCACCAGCATGATGATCGTCGCCAGGACGTGGACCTGTGGGGGCAGGGCGATGCGGGCCGAGTCGAAGACCCGGCGGGGAAACGTGATCGTCGGGCCGGCCACGAACGACGTGATGATGTAGTCGTCGATGCTGAGCGCCAGTGACAGCAGGAACGCGGCGATCACGCCCGGCGTGATGATCGGCATGGTGATCTTCCAGAACGTCCGGTACGGCGACGACCCGAGGTCCATCGCCGCGTCCTCGAGCGTCCAGTCGCTGCCCCGGATCCGCGCCTTGACCGTGAGGGCCACGAAGCTGAGGCAGAACATGGTGTGGGCAATGACGATCGTCCAGAAGCCGCGGGCCACGCCCTGGTTGAAGAACAACGTGAACAAGGACGCGCCCATGACGATCTCGGGCGTCGTCAGCGGGAGGATGATCAGCATGTTGATCACCCCTCCGCCGTAGATGCGGTACCGGGCCAGGGCGAGCGCGATCAGGCTGCCCAGGATCGTGGCCAGCGTGCAGGCCACGGCCGCGACCTTGACGCTCATCCAGAGGGCGTCGGTGAAGGCCTGCTGGCTGAACGGGTGCAGCCAGTTGTCGAACGTGAACCCTTCCCAGGACGTGTTGAACTTCCCGGTCGGGTCGTTGAACGTGAACACGGCGATCGTCACCAGGGGGATGAACAGGTAGATCAGCCCGCCGATGGCGACGACCCACAGGACGACCGTTCCCGGCCGGATCGGCTTCCCCCTGCTCATGACCGCTCCCCGGGCGCCGTCACGCGATGTCCTCTGTGCCGAGGAACTTGGCGTAGACGAGCACCGCGGCCGTGATCATCGCCATGAGCACGAAGCTGATCGCCGACGCCGTGGGGAGGTCGCCGGCGTCGAGGAACCGCGATTGGATGACGCCACCGATCACCGGCTGTCGGGCGGCGTTGCCGAGCAGCTCGTTGTTGATGAAGTCGCCCGAGGCCGGGATGAAGACGAGCAGCGTGCCGGCGAACACGCCGGGCAGCGACAGCGGCAGGATGACCTTGAGGAAGGTCCGGCGGAAGTTCGAGTAGAGGTCCGACGAGGCGTCGATCAGGTTGGTCTGGACCTTCTCCAGGCTGACGTAGATCGGCAGCAGCGCGAACGGCATGAAGCTGTACGTGAGCCCGCCGATCACCGCCGGCGGGGTGTTCATGATCTTCCCGTCGGTCGTGATGTGGAGCGCGTCGGTCACACCCGTCAGGTGCAGCCAGTCCACGACCCCGAGGATCGGTCCGCTGTCCGCGAACAGCGACTGCCAGGCGATCGTCCGCAGCAGGAAGCTCGTGAAGAACGGCACCATCACCAGGCCGAGCAGGAGGTTGCTCCACTTCCCGGCCTTGAACGCGATGAAGTAGGCGATCGGGTAGGCCAGGAGCACGCAGCACACGGTGGCGACTCCGGCGTACGCGAACGCCCGCCACAGGGCCGGCCCGAAGTCGGTGAACGCCTTCGAGAAGTTGCTCCACTCCCACGAGAACTCGACGTTCGTGCTGCCGCTCTCGGTGCGCACGGAGAGCGCGATCTTGAGCAGCGTGACGAGCGGCACGATGAAGAACAGGTAGAGGCACAGCAGCCCGGGCAGCGACATCAAGTACGGGGCGAACCGCGCCTTGCGCAGCGCCCGGTCGTCGGTGTCCGTCGCCATCCCGTCAGCCGCCCGTGATCGTGACGAAGCGGTCGGTGATCTCCTGGTCGACGTCCTGCGGGAGGTCGGCGAAGACGTGGAGCTGGGCTTTGACGGCGTCGTCGGGGAACAGCAGCGGGCTCTCGGCCAACGCCGCCGCGTCGCCGCCCATGTTCACCAGTTCGTCGCGGACGCCGACGACCGGACTGACGTACTGCACGAACGCTGTGATCCTCGCCGCGTTCACGGGGTCGTACACGAAGTCCATCCACTTCGCGGCGGCGACGCCGTTCGGGGCCCCGATCGGGATGACCATCGTGTCGAACCAGGAGATCGCGCCTTCTTCGGGGAACACGAAGTGGACGTCGGGGTTCGGTGACTGGGCGATGTCGCCCGACCAGGCGACGCACGCCGCGAAGTTCCCGTTCTCGATGTCCTGCAGGTAGTCGTTGCCGGTGAAGCGGCGCACCTGCCCGCTGTCGGTCTGCTGGGCGATGAAGTCGAGGGCCTCGTTCATCGTGTCCTCGGTGGCGGTCGCCGGATCGTTGCCCTGCATCAGCATCGTCAGGCCGAGCGTGTCGCGCATCTCGGTGAACAGCCCGATCTTGCCCTTGAACTCGGGATCGAAGAGCTCCGAGAAGCTCCGCAGCTCTCGGCCGGTCACCGACACGTTGTAGGCGAACCCGGTGATGCCGGCCTGCCACGGGAGGTGGTACTTGGCGCCGCGGTCCCATGCCAGGTTGAGGTACTGAGGATCGAGGTTCTCGTAGTTCGGGATCAGGTTGAACGGCAGCGGGGCGATCCAGCCCTTGCTCTTCAGGCGGGCCGCCATCCAGTACGTCGGCATGGCGATGTCCCACGGCGTCGGGTTGCCGGCGTCGAGGTATGCGGCGAACTCCTTGCCGTAGACCTCGTTGTTGTCGTTGTACGTCTCGGAGTAGTTGACCGAGATGCCGGTCTCGTCGGAGAACCGGTCGATCGTGCCGACCTCGCCGTCGGCCGTGGGGTCGATGTACTCCGTCCAGTTCAGGATGTCGACGCTGTCGGCACCCTGGCCGATGCCACCCCCGGCCGTCCCGGTCTGCCCGTCGGCGCCGGGGGTCGCCGACGCGTCGTCTTCCCCGCCACCGACGCCCGAGAGCAGGACGGCGCCGATGGCGCCGACGGCGACGACGCCGCCGCCGATGAGGACGGCCCGCCGGCTGAACCGCGACTCCTTCTCCGCCGGCTCGCTGTCGGTCCGCGCCTCGGCGACGTCCTTGCCGTCCATCGTCGCCTGCACCTCGTCGACATCCGTCGTCGTCGAGCCGATGATCTCCGAGCGGCCGTGCAGCAGGTAGGCGGCTCCCGGCGACCACTGCAAGGTGATCTCGTCGCCGGGACGGAGGTCGGGCGTGTCGTCGTCGGCCTCGACGGTGACGAGCAGCTCGGTGTGACCGGGGGCGTCGGCGATCATCCGCAGGGACGATCCCTGGAAGATGACGTCCTTGATCACGGCGGGCAGGCTGTGTCCGTCGCCGTCGGCGTCGCCGCGGCCGACGGTGATCCGCTCGGGGCGCAGCATGACGGTGATCGGGCCGCCCTCGCGGGCGTCGCCGGCCGACGGCACGGCGAGTCGGACGCCCGAGTCGAGCAGCGCGACCGGCGCGTCCCCGACGCGCGACAGGGTGCCGGGCAGGAGGTTGGCCGAACCGATGAACCCGGCGACGAAGATGCTGGCCGGGCGGTCGTAGATCTCCTCCGGCGTGCCGATCTGCTCGACCCGCCCCCGGCTCATCACGGCGATGCGGTCACTCATCGTCAGCGCCTCGCCCTGGTCGTGGGTCACGAAGATGAACGTGATGCCGACCTCGCGCTGGATCCGCTTGAGCTCGATCTGCATCGCTTCGCGCAGTTTGAGGTCGAGGGCGGCGAGCGGCTCGTCGAGGAGCAGCGCGGCGGGCATGTTGACCAGGGCGCGGGCAAGCGCCACGCGCTGCTGCTGGCCGCCGGACAGCTGGGTCGAGCGCCGATCGGCGAACTCGGCCAGCTTCACGACGTCGAGCATCTCCATGGCCCGGCGCCGGGCCTCCTTCTGCCCCACCTTCTTGGCCCGCAAGCCGAACGCCACGTTGTCGACGATCGACATGTGCGGGAACAGGGCGTACTGCTGGAAGACGGTGTTGACGTTGCGCTTGTAGGGCGGCACCCGGGACACGTCGACGCCGTCGAGCATCACGCGGCCCGACGTCGGCAGCTCGAAGCCGGCGATCATCTTCAGCAGGGTCGTCTTGCCGCAGCCCGACGGCCCCAGCATCGCGAAGAACTCGCCCCGGGCGATGGCGAACTCGGCGTGTTCGACGGCGACGAAGCTGCCGAACTCCTTGCGCACGGCGTCGAGCACGATGACGTCGCCGCCCGCTGCCGGGGGCAGCGCCGTCGTGGATGGTTCGTCGGCGGCCGTCCGCTCCTCGGTCGTCACGCGTCACCCATCCGAATGCCTGCCCGTCATTCCGCCGTAGGGTAGACCGCCCGCTGGGTCGGTTCATCGGAACCTGACAGCTCGTGGAGGGAATGTTCCGGGGGTCCGTCGCGTTGCATGACATCGCAATGACTGACTCCATCGGCATGTACCTCAACGAGATCGGCAAGGTCTCCCTCCTCGACGCGGACGAGGAGAAGGAGCTGGCCAAGGTCATCGAGCAAGGGCGAGCTGCGGCCGCTCGACTCGAGGCCGGCGAGAAGGGCGTCGCGCTGCGGCGCGCCGTCAGCGCCGGGGCCCGGGCCAAGGACCGGTTCATCCGCGCCAACCTCCGGCTGGTGGTGAGCATCGCCCGCCGTTACCCCCTCCCCCAGGGCATGGACCTCGGTGACCTCATCCAGGAGGGCAACCTCGGTCTCGAACACGCGGTCGACAAGTTCGACTGGCGCCGCGGCTTCAAGTTCTCCACCTACGCGACGTTCTGGATCCGCCAGGCCATCGGCCGGGCCCTCGACCAGAAGGGGAGCCTGATCCGCATCCCCGGCGACCGGGCGGCCAGCCTGCGCTCGGCGTTGCGCCAGGCCGGCGGCGAGACCGAGACGCTCGACGCGCTGAACGCCGAGCTGCACCTGCTGACGTCCACGGCGTCCCTCGACAAGACCGTCGGTGACGACGGCGACGCGACACTGGGCGACCTCATCGCCGACGACCAGGTGACCCCGGAAGAGGAGGTCATGGCCGGTGTCGACAGCGACCTCTTGGACGAGCTCCTCGGCACGCTCGACCCTCGTGGCCGGTACGCCGTCGAGGCCCGCTTCGGCTTCCTCGACGGGGAGCGCCGCAGCTTCCGGGAGGTCGGTGAGCAGCTCGGGATCACCGCCGAGGCGGCCCGCCGCCTCGTCAACCGGGCCCTTGCCAACCTCCGCGACGACGCCGCCCAGGTCCTCGCCGCCTGACGCTCCTCCCCGGTTCGGTCCGGTCGCACAGCGACCGATCCGGACCGAACGCGTCAGGAGTCGATGTTGGCCATCACGTGCTTGACGCGGGTGTAGTCCTCGAAGCCGTACTGGGACAGGTCCTTGCCGTAGCCGGATCGCTTGAACCCGCCGTGGGGCATCTCGGCGACGAGCGGGATGTGGGCGTTGATCCACACGCACCCGAAGTCGAGGCGCTTGGCCATCCGCATCGCCTTGCCGAAGTCCTTCGTCCAGACGCTGGACGCCAGGCCGTACTTCACGCCGTTGGCCCAGCGCAGCGCCTCGTCCTCGTCGCTGAAGCGCTGCACCGTGATCACCGGCCCGAAGATCTCGTCCTGGATCATCTCGTCGTCCTGGCGCAGGTCGGCGACCACCGTGGGCTGGTAGAAGAACCCCGTGTCGCCCTGACGTCCGCCGCCGGCGAGCACGTTGGCGTGGGTCGGCGTGCGATCGAGGAACCCGGCCACCCGTTCCAGCTGAGAGGGGTTGTTGACCGGCCCGAACAGCACGTCCTCGTCGTCGGGCCGGCCTGTCTTCGTCGCCTTGGCGGCGTCGGCGAGGGCGGCCGTGAAGTCGGCGTAGACGCCCGGGCCGGCCAGCACCCGGGTGGCGGCGGTGCAGTCCTGGCCGGCGTTGAAGTACCCGGCGACCGAGATGCCCTCGACGGCGGCCTCGATGTCGGCGTCGTCGAACACGATGACCGGCGCCTTGCCGCCGAGTTCGAGGTGGACCCGCTTGAGGTCGGCCGCGGCCGCACCGGCGACCTCCATGCCGGCGCGCACCGAGCCGGTGATCGAGACCATGTCGGGCACGTGGTGGGCCACCATCGCCCGTCCGGTGTCGCGGTCGCCGCAGATGACGTTGAACACACCGGGCGGCAGGAACTCGGCGGCGATCTCGGCCAGCAGCGTCGTGCTGGCCGGGGTCGTGTCGCTCGGCTTGAGCACCACGGTGTTGCCGGCGGCGATCGCCGGCGCGAACTTCCACGTCGCCATCATCATCGGGTAGTTCCACGGCGCGACCTGGGCGCAGACACCGACCGGCTCGCGGCGGATGAAGGACGTGTGCCCGGCCATGTACTCCGCCGCCCCCTTGCCCTCCAGGTGACGGGCGGCCGTGCCGAAGAAGCGGATCTGGTCGACCATCGGCGGGATCTCCTCCGACCGGGTCAGGGCGATCGGCTTGCCGGTGTTCTCGACCTCCAGCGCGATCAGCTCCTCGGCCCGCGCCTCGACGGCGTCGGCGATGCGGAACAGCGCCAGCGAGCGCTCCGACGGCGTCGTGTCGCGCCACGCCTCGAAGGCGGCGGCCGCGGCCTGCATCGCCGCGTCGACGTCGCTCCTCGGAGGAGAGCGGCGGCCTCGGCGTACTGCTGCGCCGGAGCACCGGGTCGACCACCGGGGTCGTCCGTCCGTCGAGCGCATCGACGTGCTTGCCGTTGACGAAGTTCCGGAACCCGCGCATGGATGAGTTGTACCACGCGGCCCTGACGTTGGGTTCTGACGCTCCATCTACGCTCTGTTCATGACCACAGCGATCCGCACCGTCGGGCGTGCCGCGGGAGATCAAGACCGCCGAGCACCGGGTGGCGATGACCCCGGACGGGGTGCGCGAGCTCGAACGGCACGGCATCCAGGTGCACGTCGAGTCGGGCGCCGGCGAGGGCGCGTCGATCACCGATGCCGACTACGTCGCCGCCGGCGCCGAGATCGTGCCGACGGCCGCCGACGCCTGGGGCCAGGAGATGGTCATCAAGGTCAAGGAGCCCAAGGAGGAGGAGTTCGCTTTCCTGCGCGGCGACCTGACGCTGTTCACGTACCTCCATCTGGCCGCCTACCCAGAGGTCGCCAAGGCGCTGGTCGCCGCCGGGACGACCGCGCTGGCGTACGAGACGGTGCAGCTCGACGACGGCGCGCTGCCGTTGCTGGCGCCGATGAGCGAGGTCGCGGGACGCCTGGCCCCGCAGCAGGGCGCCCACTTCCTGGAGCGCCACAACGGCGGCCGGGGCGTGCTGATGGGCGGGGCCCCCGGCGTGCGGCCGGCCAAGGTCGTCGTCCTCGGCGCCGGCAACGTGGGGTGGAACGCGGCGTGGATCGCCGCCGGCATGGAGGCCGAGGTCGTCCTCATCGACAAGAACCTCGACCGTTTGCGCTGGGTCGACCAGATCCACCGCGGTCGGATCATGACGCTGGCGTCGAACCGCGGGCGCCATCGAGCGCAGCGTCGCCGACGCCGACCTCGTCATCGGGGCCGTGCTCGTGGCCGGCGGCCGGGCACCGGTCGTCGTCAGCGAGGAGATGGTCGCCGCGATGAAGCCCCGCGCCGTGATCGTCGACGTCGCCGTCGACCAGGGCGGGTGCATCGAGACGATCCGCGAGACGACGCACGACGACCCGGTCTACGAACGCCACGGGGTGATCCACTACGCCGTCGGCAACATGCCCGGCGCCGTGCCGCACACGAGCACGTACGCGCTGACGAACGCCACGCTCCCCTACATCCAGGAGGTCGCCGTGAACGGCGCGGCCGCGGCGGCCCGGCGAGATCCGGCGATCGCCCTCGGCGTCAACACGGTCGGCGGCCGAGTGACGAACGCCCCGGTGGCCGAATTCCTCGGCGTCGAGGCCGTCGACCCGCTACTGGCGCTGGCATCGCCGGCGTGAGCACCGGTGGCGTTGGATCGGAGGTCGTCTCGGCCTTCGACCTCGAGCTGCCCGAGATCGGGCTTGAGGTGCTCGACCGCGAGGCCAGCATGGCCCGGCTGCGGGAGATCGCCGGCGAGTCGTGGCTGGCCCGCAACCCGCTCGGCTTCTCGATCGTCCGCTACGACGACGTCGTCGCCGTGCTGCGGGACAAGCGCTGGCACAACGCGACGTCGAAGATACTGGAGCTGTCCGGGATCACCGACCCGCGGTGGCTGGCCCGGCGCCGCACGACGATCCTGTCGGCCGAGGGCGAGGAGCACACCCGCTTGCGACGCCTCGTCGGGAGCGCCTTCTCGCCGATCGCCGCCGATCGGCTGCGGCCGTTCATGCACTCGGTCATCGACGGCCTCGTCGACGCAGTGGCCCCGGCCGGACGCGCCGACTTCGCGGTCGACATCTGCGAGCCGTACCCGATCCCGATCATCTGCGAGCTGCTCGGCGCGCCGAGCGAGGACTGGAAGGACTTCAGCCGGTGGGCGGCCGACGTGCTGCGCATCTTCAATGGCAACCTCCACGAGGACATGCCGATCATCGCCGCGGCCCAGGACGAGCTCGACCAGTACACCCGCGGGCTGATCGCCGACCGACGGGCACGACCGGCCGACGACCTGTTGACGTCGCTCATCGCCGCGGAGGAGGAAGGCGACCGGCTGTCGACCGAGGAGCTCGTGCGGATGGTGGAGGCGGTGATCATCGGCGGCACCGACACGACCCGCAACCAGCTCGGGTGTGCGGTGGCGCTGCTCGCCGACCACCCGGACCAGTGGGCGCTGCTCGCCGCCGACCCGTCGCTCGCCCAGCGGGCGGTCGAGGAGGTCATGCGGTGCTTCGGCGCCGTGCGCGGGACGGGCCGGTTCGCCAGCGAGGACATCGAGTACCGCGGCGTGCTGTTCCCGGCCGGGACGTTCATCGCGCCGTCGACGGCGACGGCGAACATGGACCCGGCCGTGTTCGACGACCCGGGCCGGTTCGACATCACGCGAGAGCCGGCCGGGCAGCCCCAGCTGACGTTCGGCTCGGGCATCCACTACTGCCTCGGCGCCGCGCTGGCCCGCGCCGAGCTGCAGGAAGCGCTGCCCCTGCTGGCCCGCCGCATGCCCGACCTCGCCGTCGCCGGTCCCATCTCGTGGAAGCCCAACGCCGTCGGCATCTTCGGCCCCGACCACCTCCCCGTCACCTTCACCCCGGGTCATTGACCGCCGCCCGCGGTCGGATCCCGCGGGGGACGGTGATCTCGACGCGATCCTTCTGGGCACGCCGCAACCCCCGAGTACGCGGCCGCGCTGGCATGCGAGAGCACGGCGGATGGATAGGCCAGACACAGCGCCAGCTCGCGTTCCGGCACGCCGTCGGGACGGGCGGACGTCGTGTGCACCTCGGGCGCGATCCGCCGGAGCGAACCGCGCGAGGTGCGGCGCCCGATGGTGTCGACGCAGAGACCGAGCCGTTCCAGCTCACCAGTGGTGATCAGGTTGTTGCGCCGCTCGGCGATGCGCACCAGTTCGTCGTCGGTGGTGCCCATGCCACCGGACGGTACGCATCGGGTGTCACACCGAGGCCCGCCGTGCTCAGGGCGGACGTCAGCTGCGGGAGAGGTAGACGTCGCGGAGGACGTGGGTCTCGAGCTCGAGCTCGCCGAGGCGGTGCTTGACGACGTCGCCGATGCTGATGAGGCCGACGACCTGGCCGCCTTCGAGGACGGGCATGTGGCGGGACCGGGTCGCCGTCATCCGGCGCATCACCTCGGAGATGTCATCGTTGACCGCACACGTCGCCATCGCGGTGTTGACGATGTCGCGCACCCGCAGCGACGGGAACTGCGCGCCGTGGTGCTCGACCGCTCGCACGACGTCGCGCTCGCCGACCACACCGACCAACTGGTCGTCGGGACCCACCACGACCAAGGAGCCGATGTTCCGCGTCGCCATCCGGTGCACGGCCACGGTCACGGGTGTGTCGGGGCCGACGACCTCGACCGTGTTCCCCTTGGCGGACAGGATCGATGCGACGTTCATCCGTCACCTCCCACAGGCTCAGGCAGGCTGCGATCCCATCATGCGCCTGCCGTCAACCGGGCTGCGACCCCTTGCTCAGCCAGAACTCGTTGAGCAGCCGCTGCACCTTGAAGTACCAGATGAACGGTCCGACGAGCGGCAGCAGCACCCACAGGCCCCAGACCGCCGAGATGGGTCGACCCCGCCCGTCGCGCTCGTACATGTGCCCGATCTCGTTGGGGATCGTGAACATCAGGACCGGCGAGAAGACGAACCACAGCACGAGGGCGATGCCCGGCCCGAGGCCGTCACCGTTCCACTTCTTGAGGTCGTCGTTCGTCCGCCACGTCCACAGTGCGGTCCAGATGCCCAACGTCACGATCGACAGCAGGATGACCAGGCCGCGGCTGTAGTAGGCGCCGCCGACCTTCGGTGGCACGACGCCGGCCGGGACGACGGCGTACGCGCCGGCCGGTGGCGCGTCCGTCAGCGGCGGTGGTGACGGTGGCGGCGGTTCGGACGGAGGCGGCGGTAGGTCGGTCACGAGTCGCGACCGTATACCGGCTTCAGGTGCCGATCGAGGAACATCGTCGCATCGACCCACGACGCGGCGGCCGCGAGGTCGTTGCGCATCGGCGGACCCGGCGCGCTCGAACGCGTGTCCGGCGTGCTCGTACACCCGGATCTCGTGCTCGATCCCCCACTGCTCGAACCGCTTTGCCATCTCCTCGTAGACCTCGACGGCCGAGTCCTGGTCGCCGTAGAGCAACTGGAACGGGCAGGCGACGTTCCACAGCAGGTCGATGGGCTGCACCGGCCGTTTCGGCGTGAGCTCGGGGAACGTCGGTTGGCTCGGGAAGAACGCCACCGCTGCGGCGAGCCGCCGATCGAGCGCAGCGGCGAGCATCACGAACGTCGCGCCGGTGCAGTACCCCCACAGCGCGACCCGCTCCGGGTCCACCTCCGGCATCGCCCGGGCGTGGTCCACGGCGGCCATGATGTCGTGCGTCGCACCGACGAAGTCGAGCTCGTCGATGAACGTCAGGACCTCGGTGAAGTCGTGGTAGCTCTCCGGGTCGCGCAGCCCCTCGCCCCGGTAGTAGTCGGGCACGACGACGACGTACCCGGCCGACGCGAGGTCCGACGCGACCTCCTTGGTGAACGAGTTGATCCCGAACGCCTCGGCCGAGATCACGATCGCCGGGCGCGGCCCACCGCCTTCGGGGACGTAGACGAGCGTCGGCACCTGCGCCGTCCCGTGGACGAGCACCACCTCGGCAGTGGGTTCCACGTCGGTCCTCCTCAGCCGCTGTAGAGCTGCTCGAACTCGTCGCCGTAGTTGGCGTAGACCACGTTGCGCTTGAGCTTGAGCGACGGCGTGATCTCGCCGTCGTCCTGCGTGAAGTCCCGCGGGAGGATGGCGAACCGCTTGATCTGCTCGACGTTGGCGTAGTGCGAGTTGGCCTCGTCGAGGTCGGCCTGGATCAGCTCGCGCACCTCGGGTCGGGCGGCGAGCTCGGCGAGGTCGGTGGGCAGGCCGTTGGCCTGGGCCCACGGCACGATCTGCTCGGCGTCGAGCGTGACGAGCGCGACCGGGTACGGCTTGCGATCGCCGAACATCACGGCCTGCGAGATCCACCTCGACCGTCGCAGCTCGCCCTCGAGGTTGGCCGGGGTGAGGTTCTTGCCGCCGGCCGTGATGATGATGTCCTTCTTGCGACCGGTGATCGTCACGTAGCCGTCGTCGTCGATGGATCCGAGGTCACCCGTGCGCAAGAAGCCGTCCGTCGTCATGACGTCGTCGGTCGCAGCCGGGTTGTGCCAGTACTCGCGCATCACCATGTCACCGGCGAGCTCGATCTCACCGTCGTCGGCGATGCGGATGTCGGCACCGGCGACCGGCCGGCCGATCGTCCCGAACCGGAAGGCGTCCGGCAGGTTGAGCGTGCCGATCGACGTCGTCTCGGTCATCCCCCAGCCTTCGAACACCGGCACGCCCGCGGCGTAGAAGAACTCGAGGATCTCGGCGGCGATCGGCGCGGCACCGGAGATCGCCAGCTGCAGCCTTCCACCGAAGATGCTGCGCACCAGCGCGAACATCTCGCCGTCGACCTTCTCGAACGCCTCGGCCTTGGCCGCCGGGACGTCCTCGCCACGGTTGCGGGCTTGGCGCACCTCGAGTCCGAGCGCGATCGCCTCGGCCGCCTGCTCCTCGCCACCGGCCGGCACCATGCTCATGGCGACGGCGTAGACCTTCTCGAAGATCCGCGGCACGGATGGCAGCACCGTCGGCTTGACGGTGCCGAGCTCGCCCACGATCTGCGTGGTGTCACCACCCCAGTAGGCGATCGAGGACCCGACCTCGATGCACGCCGCCTGCACCAGCTGGGCGAACACGTGGGCCAGCGGGAGGTACAGGTAGACGACGTCGCCCTCGCCGAAGAGCTTCATCTCGCGCCGAACGGCGGCCGCCGGCGAAGCCCCTGTTCGTGAGCACCACGCCCTTCGGGCGTCCCGTGGTGCCCGAGGTGTAGATGATGAGGCAGGCGTCGTCGGGGCCGACCACGTCGACTCGCCGCGCCAGCTCGTCGTGATCGCCCTCGGCGCCGGCGGTGGCCAGCTCGCGCATCGAGAGCGTCCCAGGCGCCTCGCCCTCGATCAGCACCACGTGCTGGAGCGCAGGGAGCGCATCGCGCACCGCCTCGATCTTCGCGACCTGGGCGACGTCCTCGCAGATGACCGCCTTGGCGCCCGAGTCGCCGAGGACCCACTCGCACTCCTCGGGCGAGTTCGACGGGTACACGGGCACGACGATGCAGCCGGCCGACGACGCCGCGAAGTGGGCGATCGTGAACTCGACGCGCGTGTTGGCGAGGATGCCGACGCGATCTCCCACGCCGAGGCCGAGACCGATGAGACCGACGGCGAGGTCGCTCACCGACGACCACAGCTCGTCGAACGTCATGGTCGCCCATTCGCCGTCGCGCTGGAACGTCGCCGCCGGATGCTCGCCGTAGCGGCGCGCCGCCTCCCGTGCCAGCTCAACCATCGACACGTCGCGGGACCCGTCCATGCCCATGCGATCGACGGTACCAGTCGACCGACCGGACCCGATCCGGCCGGCCCGACCGACGGGGAGGTGCTCGGGTACGTTGGCCGACCGGTCCGCCGATGTCGTCCTCCGCCGAAGCCCTGCCCCACCGCCACCGGCCAGGCACGGCCCGGGCCGCGCTCTCGTACCGCGACTTCCGTCTCATCTGGTTCGGCCTGTTCGCCTCGAACATCGGCACGTGGATGCAGAACTTCACGCTGCCGGCGTACATCGAGCATCGCACCGGATCGGCGGCGCTCGTGGCCTGGTCGTCTTCGTGCAGCTCGGTCCGATCCTCGTGCTGTCGATCCCCGCCGGCGTGCTGGCCGAACGGTTCCGCCGGCGCCCCTACCTCATCGCCACGCAGCTCGATGCAGCTCGCGGCAGCGTGGCGCTGGCCGTCCTCGTCGCCGCCGACGCCGCCGTGTGGACGCTCCTCGCGGCCTCGCTCGTCGTCGGCATCGGCAACGCGCTCAACGCCCCGGCGTTCCAGGCCAGCGTGCCGCTGCTCGTGCGGCGGCCCGACCTCGCTGGCGCGATCAGCCTGAACTCGGTCATGATCAACGCCAGCCGTGTGATCGGCCCGGCCATCGCCGCCGTCCTCGCCCTCGTTCGGCGTGACGACGGCGCAGCTGTTCCTCGTCAACGCCGCGACCTACCTGTTCCTGATCGGCGCGATCCTCGCCGTGCACATCCCCGACGTCCGCGGGCAGCCCACCGAGCACGGCTGGCGACGCCTCCTGACCGGCATGCAACATCGCCCGCGAGCGGCCCGGTCCTCGGCCGCTGCCTCGTGACGATGTGCGTGTTCTCGGTCGTCTGCCTGTCGTACGTCGGCCTGTTCCCGTCCGTCGCTGCGCCGCAACTTCGACATCGACGTCGACGGCGCCGGCTACAAGCTGCTGTACACGACGTGGGGCTTCGGCGCCTGCCTCGGCGCGCTCGCCGTCGGCACGGTGCTCGCCCACTACGACCGGCGCCGGCTGGTCGTCGACGGCCTGCTGCTGTTCGCCGCCTGCCTCGCCGCGTTCGCCGTCGTCCGCACCGCCGGTCCCGGCGTTCCCCGTCGCGTTCGTGCTCGGCTTCGCCTACTTCCTCATCGTCGACCTCGCTGCTCACGATGTTCCAGGAGAACCTGCGCGACACCGAGCGGGCCAGCGTGATGCCGCTGTGGTTCATGGCCTTCGGCGGCACGATCCCGATCGGCAACCTCCTCTTCGGCCCGGTGATCGACGCCATCGGCGCCCGCTGGGTGCTCGGCGCTCGGCGCCGTCGTCGCCGTCGGCCTCGCGCTGGTCCCGGATGCGACCTGCGACGCCTGCCCGCCAGGCGTTCCTGGCCCGGACCGCGGTGACCGACTGACGTCAGGCGACGGTCAGCGCGGCGGCGACGGCGTCGAGTCCGACGGCGCGGCTGGCCTTGACGAGCACGGCGACACCCGGCCCGATCGGGCCGACGCGCCGCCGGGACCTCGCGCGTCGATCGGCCGCGACGCCGTACCGGTCGGTGCCGACGGCGACGAGCTCGATGCCGCGCTCGCCGGCGCGGGCGGCGACGGCCAGGTGGGCCGGCACCGGGTCGTCGAGCTCGGCCATCGTCGCCGAGCACGGCGACGCGGCGCGTCGGCGTCCATCGCCGCGAGCGCGTCGAGCGCGGCGCGCATCGACGTCGGGTTGGCGTTGTACGCGTCGTTGACGACCACGCCGCCGGCCGCGGTCGGCGACCGACCTCCATCCGCATCGCCGACAGCTCGGCGCGCCCGAGCGCGTCGACGGCGGCGGCGACGTCGACCCCGACGACGCCGGCCACGGCGATCGCGGCGGCGGCGTTCGACGCCATGTGCGCGCCGCTGACACGGCGAGGCGCACCTCGACGCGTCCCCCACGGCGTGCGCGACCGTGAACCGGGCGCGGGCCAGCTCGTCGAGCGCCAGGTCGACGATGCGCACGTCGGCACCGGCGCGTGCGGCCGAAGGTCAGCGACGCGGTCGCCGGTGCCGCGCGCGCCATCGCCGCGCCACGCGGTCGTCGTCGGCGTTGAGGACGGCCGTCCCCGTCGGCCGGGAGCGCCTCGACGAGCTCGGCCTTGGCCCGGGCGACGCCGTCGATGCCACCGACCCGCTCGGTGTGGGCGGCGGCGACCGCGGTCACGACCCCGACGTCGGGCCGGCGACGTCGCACAGCCGGGCGATCTCGCCGAACCCGCGCATGCCCATCTCGAGCACGAGCACCTCGGTGTCGTCGGGCGCGCCGAGGATCGTCACCGGCAGGCCCTGCTCGTTGTTGAAGCTGCGCTCGTTGGCGGCGACCCGCCGGCCGGCACCGACGGCCGCCGCGCACGAGGTCCTTGGTGCTCGTCTTGCCGACGCTGCCGGTGATGCCGACGACGGTCACGGCGAGCGCGCGGCGCGGGCCCACGACGGCCGAGGTCGATCAGCGCGGCGCGCGGTGTCGGCCACCACGATCGACGGGCAGGCCGTCGGGCGGCGGGCCGGGCCGGGCCCACAGCGTCGCCGCCGCGCCCGCGCCGCGCCGCGGCCGCGACGAAGTCGTGGCCGTCGCGCTCGGCGACGATCGGGACGAACAGCTGGCCGGGCCGCAGCGATCGGGTGTCGAACGACGCGCCGTCGACGGTCGACGTCGGGTCGCCGCGAGCGCTCCCCCCGTCGCCTCGGCGACCTGGGATGCCCGGATCCGCATGGCGCCGAACGGTACCGTTCCCCTGTGCGTGCGACCAGGGTCCGGCTCCCCGCCGAGGCGACTGACGTCACCGCCGGCGACGGCGGCTCGTGACTGACGACCGCATCCACCTCGTGGTGCTGTTCGGCGGACAGTCGGCCGAGCACGACGTGAGCTGCATGACGGCGCCGCCACGTGCTCGCTGCGGCCGACCCGGCGCGGTACCGCATCACGCCGATCGGCATCTCGACCGACGGCGAGTGGGCGCTGGCCGAGGCGCGCCAGCCGGGCGTTGGCCGCCGGGCCGGACGCGCTGCCGCCGACGCTCGACCCCGCCGGCGCGCGCCGTCGCCCCGTCGGCCGCGCTGGCCGCCGGCGGCGCCGCGCCGGCGAGCGCACGGTCGTGCTGCCGCTGCTGCACGGACCGATGGGCGAGGACGGCACGGTGCAGGGCCTGCTCGAGCTGGCCGACGTGGCCTACGTCGGCAGCGGCGTCCTCGGCTCGGCGCTGGCGATGGACAAGGCGATGGCCAAGCAGGTGCTCGCCGCCAACGGCATCCCGCAGGCCCGCTACCGGGCGTTCGCCGACCACCAGCGCGACCCCGGGCCTGCCGGCGCGAGCTGGCCGCCGAGCTCGGGCTGCCGTGCTTCGTCAAGCCGGCCAACATGGGCTCGTCGGTCGGCGTGTCGCAAGGCGCACGACGGTCGAGGAGCTGCGCGACGCGATCGAGCACGCGCTCACCTACGACGAGTGGGTCGTCGTCGAGGAGGCCATCGACCGCCCGCGAGATCGAGGTCGCGGTGCTCGGCAACGCCGCACCCGGTCGCGTCGGGTGCCGGCGAGATCGTGCCCGGCGCCGAGTTCTACGACTACGACGACAAGTACGTCACCGACGGCGCCCAGCTGCTGATCCCGGCGCCGCTCTCACGCCGAGCAGACCGACGAGGTGCGGGCGCTCGCGGTGCGAGGTGTTCGCGGCGCTGCGCTGCGACGGGCTGGCCCGCGTGACTTCTTCCTCGAGGAGGGCGGCCGCGGCTTCCTCTGCAACGAGGCGAACACGATGCCCGGCTTCACGCCGATCTCGATGTACCCGAAGCTGTGGCAGGCCGCCGGCGTGTCGTACCCGGAGCTGATCGACCGGCTCGTCGGCGCTGGCCGTCGAGCGCCACGCCCGGCGTCGCCGCAACACCAAGCACTGACGGCGTCAGCTCGGCGGGTCGGGGGCCAGGGCGGCGCGGAGGAACGCCCGCAGCTCGGCGCGCAAGCGCCGCAGGCCGGCCACGCGTCGGCGTCCACCCGACGGCGCGCAGCGCCTCGGGCTCGGTGGCGATGCCGGTCACCGTGCCGTAGGCGAGCGCGGCCACCAGGCGGGGGTCGCCGCGTCGCAGCCGGCCGGCATCCATCTCTCGCCTGCAGGAAGGCCGACCGCCCGGGCGACGAGCGGCTCGCACGTGGGCCCGCAGCCGCTCGGCCTGCGGCGCCGGCAGCCGGCTCAGCTCGCGCGACGAAGCCGAGCAGCGCCGGGCGACGCACGGCGAGGGCGAACACCGCCCGCACGACGGCGTCGACGCGTTCGAGCGGTTCGTCGGGCGCGGCGCCGAGGGCGGCCTCGATGACGACGGCGATCTCGCGCGACCGTCGCCTCGAGCACGGCGTCGACGAGCTCCTCCTTGCTGGCGAACCAGTACAGGAGGGTCTGCTTGCGCACCCCGACGACCGTGCGATGTCGTCGAGGGAGACGGCGTCGACCCCGCGGGTGCCGAACCGGTCGACGGCCGCCGTCAGGATGCGGTCGCGGGTGCTGCTCGGCCGGCGCCACGAGGATGTCTACCATCCGGTAGACATCCGTCCGCGTCACGGACCTGGGCGCATCCGTGTCCTGAGCGGCACGTCTGCGCCACGTCTCTACCAACTGGTAGACGACGTGCTAGACATGGGGCGTGATCGCCGACGCGCTCGCCGGCAAGCGGATCGCCATCACCGGGTCGACGGGCTTCGTGGGCACGGCGCTGGTCGAACGGCTGCTGCGCAGCGTCCCCGGGTGCGAGCTGGTGCTGCTGGTGCGCGACGGCAAGCGCACCCCCGCGGCCCGCCGTGTGCAGCGCGAGCTGCTGCAGCAACGACGCCTTCGACCGCCTCCGCGCCGAGCACGGCGACGCGCTTCGACGAGTTGGTCGACGAGCGCGCGATCACGACCGTCGCCGGCGACGTCGGCACCGACGGGCTCGGCCTCAGCGACGACGACCGGGCGCATCGTCGCCGACTGCGACATCGTCATCCACTCGGCGGCGACGGTGTCGTTCGACTCGCCGCTCGACTCGGCGGTGGAGATCAACCTGCTCGGCCCGACCCGCATCGCCAACCTGCTCAACGAGATCTGCGGCGATCGGACGCCCGCACCTCGTCGCGGTGTCGACGTGCTACGTCGCCGGCAACCGTCGCGGCAACGCACCCGAGGAGCTGGTCAGCGCGGGCCCGTTCGACCTCGGCCTCGAGCTGGAAGGCCGAGGTCGCCGCGGCCCGCCGGCTCCGCGGCGACGCCGAGGCGGCCAGCCGCGACCCGGCCAAGCTCGTCCAGTTCCGCGCCGCCGCCCGCACCGAGCTCGGTGCCGCCGGCGCACCGGCCCTGGCCGCCAAGACCGAGCAGCTCCGCGAGCGTTGGGTCCGCGACCGCCTGATCGAGGCCGGCCGGGCGCGGGCCGCCAGCGTCGGCTGGCCCGACGCCTACGCCTTCACCAAGGCGCTCGGCGAGCAGGCGCTCACCGATTCCAAGGGCGCCGTGCCGGTCAGCATCGTGCGTCCGTCGATCATCGAGTCGGCGCTGGGCCGAACCCCGCCCGGGCTGGATCCGCGGCTTCCGGATGGCCGAGCCGGTCCTCATCTCGTACGCCCGCGGCCTGCTGCGCGAGTTCCCCGGCGTCCCCGAGGGCATCGTCGACGTGATCCCCGTCGACCTGGTCGTCGCCGCCATCATCACCGTCGCCGCGATGGGCCCGGAGGAGGCGCCGGCGATCTGCCAGGTCGCGTCGGGCGGCATCAACCCGCTGAAGTACCGGACGCTCGTCGACAACGTGAGCGGCTGGTTCACCGAGCATCCGCTCTACGACAGCGAGGGCCAGCCGATCGTGGTGCCCGAGTTCCGCTTCCCCGGGCGCGGCCGTGTGCAGGGGCAGCTCAACCGGGCCAAGGCGGTCATCACCCGGGGCGAGAAGGTCCTCCAGGCGCTGCCGCTGCGCGGCAAGCAGGCCGAGCTCTCGGCCAAGCTGGAGTCGAAGCGGATGGAGGTCGAGCGGGCGCTCGAGTACGTCGAGCTGTACGGGCTCTACACCGAGTGCGAGGCGATGTACCAGGTCGACCAGCTGATGGGCATGTGGTCCCAGCTCGACGACGTCGATCGGGACGCGTTCGGCTTCGATCCGACGGCGGTCGACTGGCCGACCTACATCCGCACGATCCACCTGCCGTCGATCGTGCAGCACGCCCGGGTCAAGACGGTGCCCGGCAAGACCCGCACCGACCGCTCCGAGCGCCTGCGCCGCCAGGTCCTCGACCCTCAGCGCCACGTCGCCGCGTTCGACCTCGAGAACACGCTGATCGCCAGCAACGTCGTCGAGAGCTACTCGTGGCTGGCGACGCGACGCCTCGACCGCGGCGAGCGGTTGCGCTACGCGCTGCGGACGATGGCCCAGGCGCCGGGACTGCTCAAGCTCGACCGGGTGGACCGCGGCGACTTCCTACGCCACTTCTACCGCCGGTACGAGGACGCGCCGGTCGAACAGATCGAGCACGACGCCCAGGAGCTCCTCACCCAGATCATCCTGACCAAGAGCTTCCCGGCCGGGCTCCGACGAGTCCGCGAGCACCGCGCCGCTCGGCCACCGGACCCTGCTGATCACCGGCGCGCTCGACTTCGCCGTCGAGGGTCTGCGGCCGCTGTTCGACGAGATCGTCGCCGCCGAGATGAGCGTCCGTCCCGACGGGACGTACTCGGGCGAGATGCTCCAGGTGCCGCCGACCGGCGAGACCCGGGCCCAGATCCTCGACGACTACTGCCGCGCCGAGGGACTGCGCATCGACGAGGCCGTCGCCTACGCCGACTCGACGAGCGACCTGCCCCTGCTCGAGGCCGTCGGCTTCCCGGTCGCCGTCAACCCCGAGACCCGGCTAGCCGCCATCGCCCGCAAGCGGGGCTGGCTCGTCGAGCACTGGTCGAAGGCCAGCGGCGGCCCGCGCCCGCTCCTGCCGATGGGGCCGCTGATGGTCGAGCGCGAGCGTCGCCGGCGGTTCGGGTGAAGGCGCTGCAGGTCAAGCGATCGGTCGGGCGACTCGGCCTGGCCCGGGTGGCATCGGCGCTGGCGCCGGCAGCGGCGGTGCGCATCGGTCCGCTCGAGTACACCCACGTCGACCCGCCGGATCTGCCGGGGCCCGGCTGGCACCGGGTCCGCACCCGGCTGGCCGGCATCTGCGGGTCGGATCTGTCGATGATCGAGGGTCACGCGTCGACGTACTTCGACGACTGGGTGAGCTTCCCCTTCGTCCCCGGTCACGAGGTCGTCGGCGAGCTCGAGGACGGGACGCGGGTCGTGCTCGAGCCGGTCCTCGGCCACGAGGCCCGGGGCTTCCGGCCACCGTTCGCGGGTGCCGCACCGGGCGACGGCGACGACTACGCCCACCTCGCGACGGGCCCGCTCGAACCGGGCATCCAGACCGGTTTCTGCTGCTCGACGGGTGGGGGCTGGGCGCCGGAGCTCATCGCCCACGACAGCCAGCTGCACCGCATCGGCGACGAGGTCCCCGACGAGCGGGCCGTGCTCATCGAGCCGCTCGCCGGGGGCATCCACGCCGCGCTGATGGCGGCCCGCAGCACGGCCGTGACCGGCGCCGCCGAGCCGATCGTCGCCGTGCTCGGTGCCGGCACGATGGGCCTCTCCGCAGTCGTGGGTCTGGTCCGCTACGCGCCCGACGTGCGCGTCGTCGTCGGCGCCCGCTACCCCCACCAGCAGGGTGTCGCCCGCCAGCTCGGCGCGCACGACGTGGTGCCGGCCGGCGAGCTGGCCCGGGCCGTGCGACGGATCGTCGGCTGCCACGTCATCGGTGACCACCTGTCCTCGGGCGCCCACGCGACGATCGACGCCGTCGGCAGCGAGGCGTCGATCCGCGACGCCCTCGCCATCACCCGCCCTCGCGGCCGCGTCGTCATGATGGGCATGCCGGCGGAGGTGACGCTCGACCTGACCGGACTGTGGCACCGCGAGACCGAACTGGTCGGCGCCTACACGTACGGCACGGAAGCGCTGCCCGACGGCACCCACCCACGGACGTTCGACCTCGCCATCGAGACCGCCGACGCCATCGAGGCCGAGCGCTGGCTGTCGGCCACCTACCCACTCGTCGACCACGTCGACGCCATCGCCCACGCTGCCGCGGCCGGCCGCCGCAGCGCCATCAAGATCGCCTTCGACCTCCGCGACGAATCGTTCGCTCGTTCGCAGACTCACTCGGCTCACACACAGGAGCTCTGATGCCACGGCCCGGATTCGTCCTCGACGTCGACCGCTCCACGCCCCCGACGCTGTTCTGGAACGGCGAAGGACTGAGCCTGAGAAGCTCCCGGCGGACCGCAGCCGCGTGATCTACGCGCCCGAGCCGCTACCGCCGATCGACGACATCGACGGCGCGATCCGCACCGCGCTGCTGCAGCCGATCGACCAGGACCCCTTGCCGACCCTGCTGTTCCCGGGCATGAAGCTGACGATCGCGTTCGACGACATCAGCCTCCCGTTGCCCAAGATGCGCCGCCCCGACATCCGTCAGCGGGTCATCGAGGCCGTGCTCGACCTCGCCGCCGACGCCGGCGTCGACGACGTCCACCTCATCTGCGCCCTGGCCCTGCACCGCCGGATGACCGAGGCCGAACTGCGCCATGCCGTCGGGGACCGCGTCTACGACGCGTTCGAGCCCGCGGGGCGCCCTGTACCACCACGACGCCGAGGACCCCGACAACCTCGAGTACCTGGGCACCACGCCGCACGGCGAGGAGGTGGAGATCAACAAGCGGGCGGCGAACTCCGACCTCCTCGTCTACGTCAACATCAACCTCGTCGCCATGGACGGCGGGTGGAAGTCGACGGCGACCGGACTGGCGTCGTACCGCTCACTGCGTCATCACCACAACCCGGCGACGATGGAGGCCAGCCACAGCTTCATGGACCAGCACCGCAGCGAGCTCCACAAGAGCAACTGGCGGATGGGGAAGGTGCTGGTCGACTCGGGCGTCAAGGTGTTCCAGATCGAGACGACGCTCAACACCGACACGTTCCCACACCAGTTCGAGTTCCTGTCGAAGCGGGAGTGGGAGTGGACGGCGCGGGACCGGGCGACGTACCTCGGGACGGCGAAGTCGCTGTCCCTGGCGCCGCCGCGCCTGGCCCGCAAGATCCTCCACTCGATCGAGGCGCCGCACCAGATGACGAGCATCCAGGCCGGCGAGGTGGAGGCCGTCCACCGGGCGACGACCGAGCAGGTCTACCGCCAGCACCTCGTGCCGGTCGAGGGGCAGACGGACATCCTGACGATGGGCATCCCGTACATCTGCCCGTACAACGTCAACTCGATCATGAACCCGATCCTGGTGATGTGCACCGGCCTCGGATACTTCTTCAACTTCTACCGCGGCAAGCCGCTGGTGCGCGAGGGCGGGGTGATCATCATGTTCCACCCGACCCAGCCCGACTTCCACCCGGTGCACCACCCGAGCTACATCGACTTCTACGAGCAGGTGCTGACGGAGACGACCGATCCGCACGTGATGTCGAAGCAGTACGAGGAGCGCTACGCCAACGACGACTGGTACCGCCACCTGTATCGGACGAGCTACGCCTACCACGGTGTGCACCCGTTCTACATGTGGTACTGGGGTGCCCACGCGATGCGCCACTGCGGGCGGATCATCATCGTCGGCGGGGACCCGAAAGCTGTGCGGCGCCTCGGGTTCGTGCCTGCCTCGACGCTCGACGATGCGCTCGAGATCGCGTCGGACGTCGTCGGCCGCTCGCCGACGATCACCCACATCCACAACCCGCCGATCCTGATGGCCGACGTGACATGAGCGCCGCCGGGAGCGATGTGACGCGTCATGCGCTGCGCCGGGCAGCGCGGGCCGCCGGGCAGGTCGAACGGGCCGTCGGTCTCGTCGCCGCGCCGGGACGCAACATCGGGTTCCCGTTCCGGGCCCCGACCGTGCCGCGGGGGGTCGAGGTGCCGGCCGAGGTGCCGCGGCTCGGCGCCGACTACGACACCGACTGGGCCCGCTCCCCGCTCGCCCGTGTCGCCCGCGGCGTGATCGCCGAGGGCCCGATGCGCGTCGCCGTGCGCGGGCTCGCTGATCCCGTGGTCACCGGCACCGACCGCCTCGACGACCTCCGCCGCCAGGCCGCCGACAGCGACGATCCCCCGCCGCCGCTCGTGTTCGCCCCGAACCACCACAGCCACCTCGACACCGCGTTGATGGTGCGGGCGGTGCCGTTCACGTGGCGCAAGCGGCTGGTCGTGGCGGCCGCCGCGGACTACTTCTTCGACAAGCGCTGGAAGGCCACGATGGCCGCGCTGTCGCTGAACGCCATCCCGATCGACCGCGAGTCGACCGGGCGACGCTCCGCCGATCTCATCCGCGAGCTCGTCGAGGACGGCTGGAGCCTCGTCATCTACCCCGAGGGCGGTCGGTCGCCCGACGGGTGGGGGCAGTCGTTCAAGGGCGGGGCCGCTTACGTCTCGGGGCGGACCGGTGCGCCGGTGGTGCCGGTGTTCATCGACGGCACGGGATCGATCTTCGGCAAGGGCATGAAGCGCCCGAAGCCGGGCCGGACCCGGGTGGTGTTCGGGTCGCCGCTCTCGCCAGAGGCCGACGAGAGCACGCGGCGCTTCAACATCCGCATCGAGGCCGCCGTCGCCGCCCTCGCCGACGAGGCGTCGACGGACTTCTGGACCGCCCGGCGCCGCGCCGCGGCCGGCACCACGCCCAGCCTGACCGGCCCCGAGCACACCAGCTGGCGCCGCCAGTGGGACCTGTCGACACATCGCCGCCAGGGCATCGCCGGTTGGCGCCGCCCCCCGACCCGCCGCTGGCCCGACCTCGGCTGAGGTTCGCCGTCGATCTTCGTCGCGGTGAGCGGGAGGAAGATCGCTGGTGAAGCGGCCCGCGAGCAGCGGTCCCGCGGTGCGGTCAGTCGCCGGCGGTGGCGAGGCCGCCGGAGCGGCCGCGCTGGGCGGAGCCGAGGAAGCCCTGCTCGCGGGCCCGCATCACCCGCTTGATCGCCGACCCCGGTTGCAGGCCGCGGGCCAGGGCCACGGTCTGGGTCGGACGCTGTCCGCCGAGCGGCATGGGCCAGGGCGTAGACGAGGGCGTCGACGGCCACGGGGTCCGCTCGCCGGTGGTCCTCGACGACGCCCTGCCAGCCCCGCTCGTCGAGCACAGCCCCGGTGAGCGTCGTCTCGACCAGGTCGGCCAGCTTCACGCGGGCCAGCTCGGCGCCGCGGACGGGGAGCCCACCCGGTTGACGTGACACGACCAGCTCGTCGACCACCAGGCGCTGGTCGAGGTCGCTCCAGACCAGCTTCAGGTGCAGGTCATACGGCGGCTTGTCGGTCATCGCGATGCGGGCCGAGCGTGGGACTGCCCGGGCCAGACCTGGCGGCCCGACGGACACCCTCCCGGTCGTCGTCACGTCCAGCTTCATCGGATCGCTCCGGCCCTCTGCGCCGCCTGCTGCCACAGTCCCACCACTGCTGCTCCTCTGTTCGTCCGATCCCACCACCGCCGCCGCCACCGGGTTGGATCATGTGACCGAGATCATAGTTGATCGGCAACACATGACCATGAATACTTGTGGATCGGGACGTCATAGGTCATTGAGACCATAGATTTTCGAGGACCAGTGACGCCGTACGAACGATGTGACCGTCGAGCGAGCCAGCCCAGCTGGCCAGATGGCGGGCACGAACGTCGAGCGGGCAACCGCCCACCCGCCACGCTCGGTCGTGGTCGCGACAACCCCACCCGTCGCGGCCACGGCCACCTCGTGCCGCTGGAGCGCACATCGCCTCTGCGTGCCGGGCGGGCTCGGAACCTCGGCGTCACGGCGCCAACCGCTCGCGTGGCGACCGCTCGCGACCGCTGATCGACCGTCTCTAGCCGGCCGCCGTCGTGGTCGTCGCGGTGGCGCCCCCGGCGCAGTCGGCCGGTGGCGGGAGGTTGATCGTCGCTGCCCGTGTAGAGGTTGGGCCAGTTCGGCGTCGCCGTGTTCGCTGCGTTCAGCTGGTCGAGCGTGATGTCGAACTTGCGGGTGATCAGGAGTGGGGCATCACCACTCTCCACGACGTACGTCGGCTGGCAGCGATCGCCCGATCCCGTCGTCGTGTCGGTGCTGCCGCCCTCGCCGGTGTCGTCGTCCGTCGTCGACGAGGCCGCGGTGGTCGTGGTCGCCGCCAGGTCGATGTACTTCGCCCCCGGCGGGATGCGCACGGTGCCGCCGATGCCCGGGAACCCGGCGTACGTGCCCTCGTCCCACCCGTTGAAGTTGCGCAGTTCGTCGAGGTCGACGTCGTACATCCGGGCGATCGAGAACGGCACGTCGTTGGAGGACTGCACGATGAACGACTGCTCGACCTGGGACCGCCCCTCGGCATCAGGACCCGCTGCGACGGCCGGCGACGTCGAGGCCGTGACGGGCTCCCGGATCACGTAGCTCGACGGTTGGATCGGGACCGTGCTCGCCGACGAGCCGGCGCCGTCCACCACCACACGCCGTGAGCCCGAGCAGCGACACGCCCACCACGGCCGCGCCGATCGATCGAGGAACCGACGAGAGCATGGCCGTCAGGCTACGCGTCCAGCACCGGCTTGCCGGGTCACCGCCGTCACGCCCGCGTCACGTCAGCGGCCGCGTCGACGGCAGCACCGGCGACGGCAGCGTCGTCTCACCGACCAGGTAGCGGTCGACGCCCGCCGCGCAGGCCCGGCCCTCGGCGATCGCCCACACGATGAGGCTCTGGCCGCGGCCCATGTCGCCGGCCGCGAACACGCCGGGCACGTTGGTCATGAAGTCGTCGTCGCGGCGGACGTTGCCGCGCTCGTCGAGCTCGACGCCGAGCCGCTCGAGCCACGATCCCTTGTCGGGACCGAGGAAGCCCATCGCCAGCAGGACGAGATCGGCCGGCAGCTCCCGGTCCGTCCCCTCGACGCGCTGGAACCGGCCGTCGACCATCTCGACCTCGTGCAGGAGCAGTGCCTTGACGTTGCCCTCGCCGTCGTCGACGAAGCGTTCGGTGTTCACGCTGAACACCCGCTCGCCGCCCTCCTCGTGGGCCGAGGAGGTGCGGTAGACCAGGCTCCACTGCGGCCACGGGTTGTCGACGGCGCGCCCGTCGGGCGGCCGGGGCATGATCTCGAGCTGGGTCACCGACTTGGCACCCTGCCGGTGCGACGTGCCCAGGCAGTCGGCACCGGTGTCACCGCCGCCGATGATGATGACGTGCTTGCCCTCGGCACTGATCGGCGCCTCGTCGATGTCACCCTCCTGGACGCGGTTGGCCCACGGGAGGAACTCCATCGCCTGGTAGATGCCGCTGAGCTCGCGGCCTGGCACCGGGAGGTCACGCCATGCGGTCGCCCCGCAGGCCATGACGACGGCATCGTTCGAGGCCAGCAGCACGTCCATGTCGACGCCGTCGCCGACGGCGGCGTTGGTGCGGAACTCCGTGCCCTCGGCCTCCATCTGGGCCAGCCGGCGCTCGAGGTGGCGCTTCTCCATCTTGAACTCGGGGATGCCGTAGCGCAGGAGCCCCCCGATGCGGTCGGCCCGCTCGAGCACGACGACGTCGTGGCCGGCTCGGGTGAGCTGCTGGGCGGCGGCCAGGCCGGCCGGCCCGGAGCCGACCACCACGACCCGCTTGCCGGTCTTGACCGTCGGGATGTGCGGCGTGACCCATCCCTCGTCCCAGGCCCGGTCGACGATCTCGACCTCGACCTGCTTGATGGTCACCGGATCGGCGTTGATGCCGAGCACGCAGGCCGCCTCGCACGGCGCCGGGCACAGGCGTCCGGTGAACTCCGGGAAGTTGTTCGTGGCGTGGAGCTTGTCGATCGCCTCCCGCCAGTGCTCGCGGTAGACGAGGTCGTTCCAGTCGGGGATGAGGTTGCCGAGCGGGCAGCCGTTGTTGCAGAACGGGATGCCGCAGTCCATGCAGCGACCGGCCTGGACCTGGACGTGGTCGAGCGGGAAGTCGTCGTAGACCTCCTTCCAGTCCAGCAACCGCACCGGCACCGGCCGGCCGCGACGGCGTCTCCCGCGCCCACTTCAAGAACCCCGTGGCCTCGCCCACTATCGCTGGCCTCGCTCGCTCGAGGACTCGCTCACTCGGCGTGTCTCCCTGCGCCTGGCGGCGCCCGGCCTCCGGCCGAACGCTCGACCTGACCGTTCGTGCTCGCTGCGGACGGGAGCCGAAGCGGTCACTGCCTGCCCCGCAGGGGCCGGCCACGTGCTGGTCACGCTCGAACGACTAACCATGACTTGCTTCCATCACTCGTTCCATCGTCGCGGTCTCGTCGAGGCCGTCGGCCTCGGCGGTTCGGATCACGCTCAGCACCCGCTTGTAGTCGAGGGGCATCACCTTGCGGAAGCGACTCACCGAGACGCTCCACGAGGCCAGCAGCCGATCGGCGACGGCCGAGCCGGTGAGCTCCCGGTGGCGCCGCACGACGTCGAGGAGGAACTCGCGATCGGCCGGCTCCATCTCGTCGAGCGCCACCATCTCCTCGTTGAGCCGGGAGCGGAACTTGCCGTCGACGTCGAGCACGTAGGCGATGCCGCCGGACATCCCGGCCCCGAAGTTGCGGCCGGTCGTCCCGAGGATGACGACGCGGCCGCCGGTCATGTACTCGCAGCCGTGGTCACCGACGCCCTCGGCGACGGCGAGCGCTCCGGAGTTGCGGACGCAGAAGCGCTCGCCGACGACGCCGCGCAGGAAGATCTCCCCGCCTGTCGCGCCGTAGCCGATGACGTTGCCGGCGATGATCTGCTCCTCGGCGACGAACGGTGACGTCGGCGGCGGGGCGACGATGATGCGACCGCCCGACAGTCCCTTGCCGAGGTAGTCGTTGGCGTCGCCCACGAGCTGGAGCGTCACGCCGGCAGGGACGAACGCCCCGAAGCTCTGCCCAGCCGAGCCGGTCAGGCGCACGTCGATGGTGCCGTCGGGCAGGCCTTCGCCCTTCCACCGCTTGGTGATCGCGTGCCCGAGCATCGTGCCCACGGTGCGGTTGACGTTGCGGATCGGCAGGTCGATCTCGACGTGCTGAGCGTCGTGGATCGCCGACTGGGCGAGCCGGATCAGCTCGACGTCCAGCGCGTCCTGCAGGCCGTGGTCCTGGCTGACCGACTGGTGCAGCGACTGCCCGTAGGGGTTCTGGGGCACGGCGAGGATCGGGCTGATGTCGAGCCCTGACGCCTTCCAGTGGTCGATCGCGGCCCGGGTGTCGAGCGCCTCGACGTGACCGATCATCTCGGCCATCGTCCGGAAGCCGAGCTCGGCCATCAGCTCGCGGACCTCCTCGGCGATGAACTCGAAGAACGTCTCGACGAACTCGGGCTTGCCGCTGAAGCGCTTGCGCAGCTCGGGGTTCTGGGTGGCGATGCCGACCGGGCACGTGTCGAGGTGGCAGACGCGCATCATCACGCAGCCCGACACGACGAGCGGCGCCGTGGCGAACCCGTACTCCTCGGCCCCGAGCAGGGCGGCGATCACGACGTCTCGCCCGGTCTTCAACTGACCGTCCGTCTGCACCACGATGCGGTCGCGCAGGCCGTTCAGCAGCAACGTCTGCTGGGTCTCGGCGAGCCCGAGCTCCCACGGCCCGCCGGCGTGCTTCAACGAGGTCAGCGGGCTGGCCCCGGTGCCCCCGTCGTGGCCGGAGATCAGCACGACGTCTGCTTTCGCCTTGCTGACCCCGGCCGCAACGGTGCCGACCCCGACCTCGGCGACGAGCTTGACGTGCACGCGAGCCGCCGGGTTGGAGTTCTTGAGATCGTGGATCAGCTGCTTGAGGTCCTCGATCGAGTAGATGTCGTGGTGCGGCGGGGGGCTGATCAGGCCGACGCCCGGCGTCGAGTGCCGGGTCTTGGCGATCCACGGGTACACCTTGTGACCCGGGAGCTGGCCGCCCTCCCCTGGCTTGGCCCCCTGGGCCATCTTGATCTGCAGGTCGTCGGCGTTGGTGAGGTACTCCGACGTCACCCCGAAGCGGCCCGACGCGACCTGCTTGATCGACGACCGTCGCTCGGGGTCGTGCAGGCGCTCGGGATCTTCGCCGCCCTCGCCCGTGTTCGACTTCGCGCCGATGCGGTTCATGGCGATGGCCAGCGTCTCGTGGGCCTCCATCGAGATCGAGCCGTAGCTCATCGCGCCGGTCGAGAACCGACGCACGATCGAGTGGATCGGCTCGACGTGCTCGATGGGGATCGCTTCGCGATCCCCGGACCTGATGTCGAACAGGCCGCGCAGCGTGGCCAGGCGCTTCGACTGGTCGTCGACGAGGCGGGAGTACTGACGGAAGATGTCGTAGCGCTTGGCCCGGGTGGCGTGCTGCAACTTGAACACCGTCTCGGGGTTGAAGAGGTGGATCTCACCCTCGCGGCGCCACTGGTACTCGCCGCCGAGCTCGAGCTTGCGGTGGGCCCGCTCCTCGGGACGGGCCGGGTGGGCCTCGGCGTGGCGGGCCGCGACCTCTTGGGCGATCTCGTGGAGTCCGATGCCGCCGAGGCGGCTGACCGTGCCGGTGAAGTACTCGTCGACGAGCTCGTCGCTGAGCCCGACGGCCTCGAAGATCTGGGCGCCGGTGTAGCTGGCGACCGTCGAGACGCCCATCTTGGACATCACCTTCAAGATGCCCTTGCCGGACGCCTTGATGTAGTTCCGGATCGCCTTCAACGGATCCATCCCGCCGAGGCCGTGCATGCCGCGCCCCCCGTCGGCGGCGATGAGGTCCTCGATCGACTCGAACGCCAGGTAGGGGTTGATGGCGCCGGCGCCGTACCCGATGAGGAGCGCCATGTGGTGCACCTCACGGGCGTCACCGCACTCGACGAGCAGCCCGACCATGGTCCGTTGCTTGGTCCGCACCAGGTGGTGGTGCACGGCGGCCGTGAGGAGCAGCGACGGGATCGGCGCCTCGACCTCGTCGGCGTTGCGGTCCGACAGCACGATGACGCGGGCGCCATCGTCGATGGCCGTGGAGACCTCTGAGCAGATCGCGGCCAGCGCCCGCTCGAGCGCCAGCCCACCCCCGGCGACCCGGTACAGGCCCTTCACCATGTAGGAGCGCAGGCCGGGGAACCGCCCGCCGTCGTCGGCGTGGACGATGCGGGCCAGTTCGTCGTTGTCGATGATCGGGAACGGCAGCACGAGCTGGCGGCAGCTCTGCGGACCCGGGTGCAGGAGGTTCGACTCGGGGCCGATGGTCGACGACACCGACGTGACGACCTCCTCGCGGATCGCGTCGAGCGGGGGGTTCGTGACCTGGGCGAACAGTTGTGCGAAGTAGTCGAACAGCAGCCGGGGACGCGTCGACAGCACGGCGATCGGCGTGTCCGTGCCCATCGATCCGAGGGGCTCGGTGCCCTTCAGCGCGGTGGGGGCGATGATGACCTTGAGCTCCTCGTGGGTGTACCCGAACAGCTGCTGGCGGCGCAGCACGCTGTCGTGGCTGAACACGACGTGGTCCCGTTCGGGGAGGTCGTCGAGCTCGATGAGGCTCTCCTCCAGCCACTCGGCGTAGGGGTGCTCGTTGGCCAGGGTGGTCTTGATCTCCTCGTCGTCGACGATGCGGCCCTGCGCCGTGTCGATGAGGAACATCCGGCCGGGCTGCAGGCGCCCCTTCGTGATGACCTTCGAGGGGTCGACGTCGATGACGCCGACCTCGGAGGCCATGACGACGAGGTCGTCGTCGGTCACCCAGTACCGGCTCGGACGCAGGCCGTTGCGATCGAGCACCGCGCCGATGACCGTGCCGTCGGTGAACGTGACGCTCGCCGGGCCGTCCCACGGCTCCATCAGCGTGGAGTGGAACCGGTAGAACGCGCGCTGCGCCGGGTCCATCTCGGCGTTGTTCTCCCACGCCTCGGGGATCATCATCAGGACGGCGTGGTGGATCGGCCGGCCGCCCAGGTGGAGCAGCTCGAGGACCTCGTCGAACCGAGCGGTGTCGGACGCGCCCGGGGTGCAGATCGGGAACGCCTTCTCGACGCCGGCGAGCGCCGACCCGTCGAGCATCGCCTCGCGGGCGCGCATCCAGTTCTGGTTGCCCTGGACCGTGTTGATCTCGCCGTTGTGGGCCACGTACCGGTACGGGTGGGCCAGCGGCCACGACGGGAAGGTGTTGGTGGAGAAGCGGCTGTGCACCAGCAGCAGGGCGCTCTCGAACCGCTCGTCGCTGAGGTCCGGGAAGAACGCCGAGAGCTGTGGTGTCGTCAGCATGCCCTTGTAGACGAGGGTGCGAGAGGACAGCGACGGGAAGTAGGTGGCGAACTCGGCTTCGAGCTCGTGCTCGATGCGCTTGCGGGCGAGGAACGCCTTGCGGTCGAGGTCGACGCCGGTCGCGCCGGCGGGATCGGTGATCAACAGGTGCTTGAAGCTCGGCATCGCCGCCCGGGACGTCGAACCGAGGCAGCTCGGCACGACCGGGACGTCGCGCCAGCCGAGGACCGTGAGGTGCTCGTCGCCGAGGATGTTCTCGATCGCTGCCTGGGCCTTGTCGGCGGCGACGGGGTCGGACGGCAGGAACGCCATCCCGACGGCGTACGCGCCGGCCGGCGGCAGCTCGACACCTTCCTCCCGCACGACCTCGCGCAGGAACCGGTCCGGCACCTGGACGAGGATCCCGGCGCCGTCGCCGGTGTCCGGCTCGGCGCCGGTCGCACCACGGTGCTCCAGGTTCGTCAGGGCGACCAGGCCCGTGTGCACGAGCTCGTGGCTGCGCACACCCTTGATGTTGGCGACGAACGAGACACCACAGGAGTCGTGCTCGAATCGCGGGTCGTAGAGACCCTGGGGTCCAGGAGGTGTCTGCATCGTCCTTCTCATCCACGGAAGTCGCGGTCGGCTCTGTGTGGACGCCCGGGACGACGCTGTCTCGGACGGTCTGGACAGTCTACGCGGGGCCCGTCTCCGGCGGCGAACGTGGTTCGGTGACGGTTGCGCGCGGTTTTCAGATCGGGTTGGCGAACGTCGGCGGCCGTTGCTCGAGGTTGGCCGTCACCGCCTCGATCTGGTTCGGCGATCCGATGAGACCGGCGATCACCCGGCGCTCCTCGGCGAACTGCTCGGCTGCGCCGGCCACGGCGACGCGGTTGATGAGGGCCTTCGCGGCGCGGACGGCGTCAGGGCTGCGCCCGGCGATCTCGCCGGCCATGGCCATGGCGTCGTCCAGCGGGGTCGTCGACACCCTCGTCGCCAGCCCGAGCGATCCGGCTTCGGTGCCCGAGACGATGCGGGCCGTGAACGTCAGCTCCTTGGCGACGTCCGGCGGGACCAGCCGGGTCAGCAGGAGGGTCCCCGTCATGTCGGGCACGAGGCCCCAGTGGACCTCGCGCATCGAGATCTGGGCGTCCGGGTGGACGATGCGGATGTCCGCCCCGAGCGCGATCTGGAGCCCGCCCCCGAGGGCGTGCCCGTGGACCGCGGCGATCACCGGCACGCGGACCTCCTGCCACACCCACGCCACTTGCTGGGCGAGGTGGGTCATGCCCCCGGGCTGGATCGCCGCCGGGTCGCCCTCGTCGGCGGCCGGTCGGTCCGCGCCGCCGGCACCGGCCACCATCGACCCGAACGAGGCGACGTCGAGGCCGGCGCAGAACGACGCGCCGTTGCCCGACAGCACGACCACCCGGACCGCGCCGTCGGACTTGAGGCGCTCGCCGGCGTCGCGCAGTCCGACGAACATCGCGCCGTCGAGCGCGTTCCGCTTGTCCGGCCGGTCGAGGCGGACGTCGGCGACCCCGCGCTCGTCGACGGTGATGCTCACACGATGGGTCATCCGGCCAGCATCGCCTGCAAGGCTCGGCGCCATGAAGCTGAACCTGAGCGCCGACGAGGTCCTCACGACGACGCGCAGTGTGCGCAAGCGGCTGGACTTCGACCGGCCGGTCGACCGGTCGGTCGTCGAGGAGTGCCTGGAGATCGCGCTCCAGGCACCGACGGGGTCGAACCGCCAGGGCTGGCACTGGGTCGTGATCGAGGACCGGGAGCTGCGGGCCGCCGTCTGCGCGGTGTACCGCCGCAACTTCCAGGACTACCTCGCCATGCCGGGCGCCGAGTACGCGCCGGGCGACTCGCGGGCCGAACGCCAGGACCTGGTCAGGGATTCGGCCAGCTACCTCGCCGAGCACTTCCACCGCGCCCCGCTGCTGCTGATCCCGTGCCTGTGGGGGAAGGTCGACGGCACCCACGGCACGTCGACCGCCGGCGCGTGGGGTTCGCTCCTTCCGGCCGTCTGGAGCTTCATGCTGGCCTTGCGCGAGCGCGGGCTCGGCTCGGCCTGGACGACCATCCACCTGATGAACGACGGCGAGCGCGAGGTGGCCGAGCTCGTCGGCATCCCGTTCGAGAAGGTCTCCCAGGCCGGGTTGTTCCCGATCGCCTACACGCTCGGCACCGAGTTCCAGGCCGCCAAGCGGGAACCGCTGGAGACCGTCCTGCACTGGGGTCGCTGGTGAGCCCGGCGGCGAGCGCAGCGAGTCCCGGAGCGAGCTCACGACCTGGCTCGGTCGCCGGGTGACGATGCACGAGCGCCTGTCGCTCAGCGGACTGTGCTTCCCGACCCTCGGGCTCGACGACGCCTTGGCGACGATCGCCGAGCTCGGCGCCCACCACACGTCGCTGTCGGCGCGCGCCCTGCGCGACACGGGCTGGGACGCCGCCGTCGCCAGCGTCGAGCGCTCCGGGGTCGCCGTGACCGCGCTGATCGAGGGCCCGTTCGACCTCGCCGACCGCTCGTCGTGGGCGGCGACCCGGACCCGCATCGTCGAGACCCTCGACGTGGCAGCCGCGCTCGGTGGTCGCGCCGTGTACATGGTCGCGGGCCGTCCGATCAGTGCCGACTGGGCCGTGACCGCGACGGCCTTCACCGACGCCGTCGGCCCGCTCGTCGAGCACGCCCGGGGGATCGGGCTCCACCTGTGCATCGAGCCGGCCAACACGTTGTACGCCGATGTGACGTTCGTCCACTCGCTCGCCGCCGCCGCCCATGTGATGGCGATGAGCGACGTCGGCGTGTGCCTCGACGTGTTCCACGTGTGGACCGAGCCCCGCCTGCGCGAGCAGATCCTCGAGCTCGGACCGCGGACCGGCCTCGTCCAGATCAGCGACTTCGTGCCCGGTGACCGGTCGCTGCCCTGTCGCGCCGTGCCGGGCGACGGCGCGGTGCCGCTGGCGGCGATCGTCGGCTGGATCCTGGAGTCCGGTTACGACGGGCTGATCGACATCGAGCTGTCGGGGCCCCGGATCGACGCCGAAGGCCACGTGGCAGCAGCCCGCCGAGCCGTGGACGCGCTGACCGAGATCGTCACGGCGCTGACCTGACGTCAGCGGCGGGCGCCGGCCCTGCGCCGGTTCTTCTCCCGGTCGTCGAGGCCGAAGATGCCGTGGGGGATGACGTTGACGAGTCAGATCACGATGGTGCCGCCGATGGCGGCGCCGAAGCTGTCGATGTGGAAGTCCGGCATCACCCACGACGTGATGTGGAGCGTCAGCAGGTGCACGAAGAACAGCGCGATGCCGAGCGTGATGACGATCACGGGCAGGCCGAGCAGCCGCGGGGCGGCCGGCCGGGGTTCGTCAAGGTGCTCGACGAGCGGCGCCTGGCGTTCTCCGACGTCGTCGGCAACAACCTCGTCGACTCGCTGACGAACATTCGGGCGTCAGCGACTGGCCGAGGACGACCCACCCCGTGATCGCACCGGTGATCGGAGCGGCCAGCCCGAGCAGCGGGGGCGCCGCGGCCGGGAGGTGCCGGATCCCGTCGAACCAGACCACGAACGCCACGGCCGTGCAGACGATGCTGAGGTACGCGAACCCGGACACATCGCCGAGGTCGAGTGCCGGCGGTGGCCCCTCGACGGCCACCGCGAGCGGGAGCAGCACCATGCCGCCGAGCGCGAGTTGCCAGCCGGTCGAGGCGAGCCGGTTGCCCGACACGGTGAACCGCTTCGTCAGCACGACTCCGAACGCGAACGAGAGGTTGGCGGCGACCGCCGCCATGATCCCGACGGCGTCGACGTCGGCGCCCGGACGCACGACGACGAGCGCGACGCCGAGGGCGGCGACGACGCCGACCACGAGGTCACGTCGGGGGTTGGCGCTCGGTCGTCCTGTGGTGAGCCTCGTGAGGACGGCGACGAAGAGCGGCTGGAGGCCGCCGACGGCCGCCGCCACCCCGCCGGGGAGCCGCTCGATCGCCACGACGAGCCGGCGACCTCGTCGGCCAGACGATGGTGACGACGGGGGCGATCACGAACCGGATCGACCGCCTCGAGGCGCGCGGGCTCGTCGAGCGGGTTGCCGCACGCGACCGTCGCAAGGTGATCGTGCGGCTGACGCCGGCCGGCCGAACCGTCGTCGAAGAGGTCGTCGTCACCCACCTCGCGACGGAACGAGTGGTCCTGGCACCGCTGTCGGCTCGCCAGCAGGCCCAGCTCGTCTGGTTGCTGCGGACGACGCTGCTCGGCCTCGGCGACACCGCCGATCCGGCCTAGATCGCGCCGGCTCGTCAGCTCCCGGGCAGGACCTCGGCGACATCGCCGAGCCACCACGGGTCGTCGATGCCGGCGGACTCGACCAGCTCGACGTCGGGGAGCCGGGCGGCGATCCGGCGGGCTCCGTGACAACCGTCGTCGCCGAGGCGCCCAGAGCGCCCGAGGCTGGCACCATGGCCCGATGACGCCGGACGCCGCCGCCCTCCTCGACCGGCTCGAGCTGGGCGTCGAGCCACCGTCGGCCGAGGCGCTGGCGAGCGTGCACCGGGCCGTGGTCGAGCGGGTGCCGTACGAGACGGTCTGGATCCACATGGACGAGCGCCTCGGCATCGAGCCGACCGATTCGCTCCGTCGCATCGGCGCCGATCGTCGCGGCGGTTACTGCTACCAGCTCAACGGGGCGCTGTCGGTCCTGCTCGAGGAGCTCGGCTACGACGTGACGCGCCACGTCGGCGGGGTCCACGGGCCCGACGGGCCCGACGTCGACGCTCTCACGAACCACCTCGTGCTCATGGCCCACGGGCTCCCGACCGGCACGAACCCGGGCGGCGATTGGTACGTCGACGCCGGTCTCGGCGACGGGTTGCACGAGCCGTTGCCACTCCTCGCCGGGACCTACGCGCAGGGCCCGATGACGTTCGTGCTCGCGGCGACCGACGACGGCGTCGGCGACTGGCACCTCGACCACGACCCAAGCGGCTCCTTCGGCGGCATGAGCTTCCGCGCCGAACCCGTCGACATGGCCGTGTTCGCCGAGCGCCACCGGTTCCTGTCGACGTCGCCTGAATCGAGCTTCGCCGGCACCGTGACCGCCCAGCTGCGGCGGGCCGACGGCACCGACATCCTGCGCGGCTGCGTCATGAGCCGGCGCACCGGTGAGGAGACGACCACCGAGGTCGTCGACCGTCGCGAAGACTGGTTCGCGCTCCTCGCCGACGAGTTCACGATCCGCCTGGACGCCGATCCGGCCGCCCTCGACGCGCTGTGGAACCGTGTCAGCACCAGCCACCGGGCGTGGTCGGTCGGCCGGGACGGCGGCTGACCGAGCGCCGTCGTTCGCTCGCGGGGACTCGCTCGGCTCACCGAGCCCCGTCGTTCGCTCGCTCGGGGACTCGCTCGGCTCACCGAGCCCCGTCGTTCTCTCGCTCGGGGACTCGCTCGGCTCACCGAGCTGTCGTTCGCGTCGAGGACGGTCGGCGATGATGGACCGCGAGCTCGTCCTCGACGAGCGCATGCACGGCGTCCACGCACCCCGGCCGCTCCTCGTCGACGTGACGTCCACCACGTGACCGGCCGGGACTCTTCCCGGCCGGGACCCGGCCCCTAACCTGGACCCATGGCACCAGGCCCAACGGCCGCTGACGATCTCGTGCTCGCCGGAGAGTTCCCGGCGGCCGACGAGGGCCGCTGGCTCGCCGCGGTCGCCGGCGCGCTCGACCGCAACGGTGGGCTCGCACCAGCCGAAGCGCTGGCCCGCCTGCGCTCGACCACCTACGACGGCATCACCGTCGAGCCGCTGTACACGGCGGCGGACGCTCCACGGGGCCGCACCGCACCCGTCCCCACCCGCGCCGGCGACGGCTGGGACGTGCGCCAACTCGTCGTCGCCGCCGGCGGCGAGCGCCGGGCGCTCGCCGAGCTGGAACGGGGAGCCACGTCGATCCTCCTCGACGTCACCGGCCTGTCGACGATCGACGCCGACGTCGTCGGCGCCGTCCTCGACGGCGTGCTGCTCGACCTCGCTCCGGTGGCGCTCATGGCCGGGGGCCGCTGGACCGCGGCGGCCGACGCCTTCGTCGCCCACCTCGACGCCTCCGGCATCGACGCCACGGCAGGAGCGGGCTCGCTGGGCGCCGATCCGATCGGCGTCGCCGCGATGGACGGCGGCACGCCGGCCCCCGGCGAGCTCGACGCCGTCGCGGCGTGGATCGAGCGGCTCGGCGGCGACCGGCCCGGCCTGCGGGTCGCCACGATCGACGGCACCCGCTACCACGACGCCGGCGCGTCCGACGGCCAGGAGCTCGGCTGCACGATCGCCGCCGCCGTCGAGCTGCTCCGGGCCCTCGACGCCCGGGGCATCGACGCCGCGTCCGCGATCCCGCGCCTCGAGCTGCGCCTCGCCGCCACCGCCGACCAGTTCGCGACCATCGCCAAGTTCCGAGCCGCCCGCGCCCTGTGGGCACGCGTCGCCGAAGCGGTCGGCTGCCCTGGAGCCGCGGCCGCCACCCCGATCCACGCCATCACGTCGACGGCGATGATGACGGCCTACGACCCGTGGGTGAACGCGCTGCGTTCGACGGTCGCCTGCTTCGCCGCCGGCGTCGCCGGCGCCGACGCCGTGACCGTGCTCCCCCACGACCACCTGCGCGGCGCCGAGGCCACCGAGCTCGGTCGGCGGATCGGCCGCAACACCCAGTCCATCCTGCTCCACGAATCACACCTCGGCGCCGTCGCCGACCCCGCCGGCGGGTCCTGGTACGTGGAGACGTTCACCGACGAGCTGGCCGACGCAGCGTGGACCTGCTTCCAGCAGATCGAGGCCGCGGGCGGGCTGCTCGCCGCCGCGACGACCGGGCTCGTGGCCGAGCAGCTCGCCGTCACCGGCGCCACCCGGCAGCACGACATCGACACGCGGCGGGCGCCGCTCACCGGCGTCACCGAGTTCCCCGACATCGCCGAGCCGTCGCCGTCGGACACGGCCGTGGCGACACCAGGCCGGTGGGCCGGCAGGATCGAGGAGCTGCGCCGCCGCGTCGATCGGGCGACGTCGGCCCGCGGCGACCGCCCGGCCGTGTTCCTGGCCACCATCGGCAACCCGGCCACGTTCACGCCGCGGTACACGTTCGCCAAGAACCTGTTCGAGGTCGGCGGCCTGGCGACGATCGCCGGCCCGGTCAGCGACGACCCGGCCGAGATCGCACACGCGTTCACGACGTTCGGGGCCACGGTCGCCTGCCTCTGCTCCAGCGACGGGGTGTACGCCGAGCAGGCAGCTGACGTGGCCAAGGCCCTCACGACCGCCGCCGCCGAGGCGGTGTACATCGCCGGGAAGCCGCAAGCCGGCATCGAACGATCGGTCGCCGTCGGCAGCGACGTCTACGAGATCCTCGCCGGCCTCCTCGACCTCCTGCAGGTGCCATGAGCGAGCGAGTCTTCGAGCGAGCGAACAGGCATCACGGCGCGCTTGCGCTCACTGGTGCACCGCCAGGAGCGCCGGATGACCTCCTCCACGGTGCGATGGTGCACCAGTGAGCTCGATCCCGAACTTCGCCGACATCCCGCGACGTACTGCCGCGAGCAGCGCCGAGACCGCCGACGCCGGCGAGACGTGGGAGACACCCGAGGGCATCGACGTCAAGCCGCTCTACACGCCGGCCGACGTCGACGGCATCGACTTCCTGGCCACCTACCCGGGCATCGTGCCGTTCCTGCGCGGTCCCTACCCGACGATGTACGTCAACCAGCCGTGGACGATCCGCCAGTACGCCGGGTTCTCGACGGCCGAGGAGTCCAACGCGTTCTACCGACGCAACCTGGCTGCCGGACAGAAGGGCCTGTCGGTGGCGTTCGACCTGGCCACCCACCGCGGCTACGACAGCGACCACCCCCGCGTCGCCGGCGACGTCGGCATGGCCGGCGTCGCCATCGACTCGATCCTCGACATGCGCCAGCTCTTCGATCACATACCGCTCGACGAGATGAGCGTGTCGATGACGATGAACGGCGCCGTGCTGCCGGTGCTGGCGCTGTACGTGCTGGCCGCCGAGGAGCAAGGCGTCGAGCCGGCCCGGCTCGCCGGCACGATCCAGAACGACGTGCTCAAGGAGTTCATGGTCCGGAACACCTACATCTACCCACCGGCCCCGTCGATGCGGATCATCTCGGACATCTTCGCCTACACGTCGCAGGAGATGCCCAAGTTCAACTCGATCTCGATCTCCGGCTACCACATGCAGGAGGCCGGGGCGACGGCCGACCTCGAGCTCGGCTACACGCTCGCCGACGGCGTCGAGTACATCCGGGCCGGGCTCGGTGCAGGGCTGACGATCGACGCGTTCGCCCCTCGTCTGTCCTTCTTCTGGGCCATCGGGATGAACTTCTTCATGGAGGTCGCCAAGCTCCGGGCTGCCCGGCTGCTGTGGGCCAAGCTGGTCAAGCAGTTCGCGCCGAGCAGCGACAAGTCCCTGTCGTTGCGGACGCACTCGCAGACGTCGGGCTGGTCCCTGACTGCCCAGGACGTGTTCAACAACGTCGTGCGGACGTGCGTCGAGGCGATGGCCGCCACGCAGGGCCACACGCAGTCGTTGCACACCAACGCCCTCGACGAGGCCCTCGCCCTGCCGACCGACTTCTCGGCCCGCATCGCCCGCAACACCCAGTTGCTCTTGCAACAGGAGTCGGGCACGTGCCGGGTGATCGATCCCTGGGGCGGCAGCTACTACGTCGAGCGCCTGACCCATGACCTCGCGACGAAGGCGTGGGCCCACATCCAGGAGGTCGAGGAGGCCGGCGGCATGACGGCGGCGATCGAGGCCGGCATCCCGAAGCTGCGCATCGAGGAAGCCGCGGCCAAGACCCAGGCCCGCATCGACTCCGGGCGCCAGCCGGTCATCGGCGTGAACATGTTCCGGCCCGAGACGGCCGACGACATCGACGTCTTGAGGGTCGACAACACCTCGGTGCGGTCCCAGCAGCTGGCCAAGCTCGAGCGGTTGCGGGCCGAACGTGACCAGGCTGCCTGCGACGAGACCCTGCACCGGCTGACCGCAGCGGCCCGGGCATCGGTCGACGGTTCGCGCCGCGCCGGACTCGACGAGAACCTGCTCAAGCTGTCGATCGACGCCGCCCGGGCCCACGCCACGGTCGGCGAGATCAGTGCCGCGCTGGAGGCGGTGTTCGGGCGGCACACGGCGGCGATCCGTACCATCACGGGCGTGTACCGCGAGGAGGTCGGCGAGTCGGCGAACATCGCCAAGGCCCGCGCGCTCGTCGACGAGTTCGCCGCCGAACAGGGGCGCCGCCCGCGGATCCTGGTCGCCAAGATGGGCCAGGACGGCCACGACCGCGGCCAGAAGGTCATCGCCACGGCGTTCGCCGACCTCGGCTTCGACGTCGACGTCGGACCGCTGTTCCAGACGCCCGAAGAGGTCGCCCGCCAGGCCGTCGAGGCCGACGTCCACGTCGTGGGCGTCTCCACGCTCGCCGCCGGCCACCTCACGCTGGTGCCGCAGCTGAAGGCGGCGCTGCACGACCTCGGGCGCGACGACATGCTCGTCGTCGCCGGTGGCGTCATCCCGCCCCAGGACTTCGACGCGCTGCGCGCCGCGGGCGCGGCAGCGATCTTCCCGCCGGGCACGGTCATCGCCGACGCCGCCGTCGAGCTGCTCGACGAGCTGCGCCAGCGCGGCAACTGACGGCTGCGGCCTTCGATGGCCATCGACCTCGACCACTACGAGGCCGGCGTCCTTGCCGCCGACCGGACCATGCTCGGCAGGGCGATCACGCTCGTCGAGTCGACGCGGCGCGACCACCAGGAGCTGGCCCAGGAGCTGCTCGTGCGGCTCCTGCCCAAGGCCGGCGGAGCCCACCGAATCGGCATCACCGGCGTGCCCGGCGCCGGCAAGTCGACGTTCATCGACGCGCTGGGCAGTGACCTGACGGGGAGCGGCAACCGCGTCGCCGTGCTCGCCATCGACCCGTCGTCGACCCGCACCGGCGGCAGCATCCTCGGTGACAAGACGCGGATGAACCGCCTGGCCGTCGACGACCACGCGTTCATCCGACCCTCGCCGAGCGCCGGCGTGCTCGGCGGGGTCGCCCGGGCGACGCGTGAGACGATGGTCGTCGTCGAGGCGGCCGGGTTCGACGTCGTGTTCGTCGAGACGGTCGGCGTCGGACAGTCCGAGACGACGGTCGCCAACATGGTCGACACGTTCCTCCTGCTGACGCTGGCCCGCACCGGCGACAGCCTGCAGGGCATCAAGAAGGGCGTCCTCGAGCTGGCCGACGTGATCGCCGTGAACAAGGCCGACGGCCCACACGTCGTGGACGCCAAGGCGGCGGCCCGCGAGCTCGCCGCCGCCCTGCACCTCGTCGCACCGTCCGACGACGGGTGGACGACGTCGGTGCTGACGTGCAGTGCGGCCGAGCACGTCGACCTCGACACCGTGTGGGACCAGCTCCGGACCCACCGGCGCCACCTCGAACGCACCGGACGCCTGACCGAGCACCGCCGCCGGCAGGACGTGCGCTGGATGTGGGCGACGATCGACGACCGGCTGCTCGCCCGCTTCCGTGCCGCCCACCGCGATCGTGCGGCCGAGCTCGAGCGGCAGGTCCGCGACGGACTCATCACGCCGACGGCAGCGGCCGAGGCGCTGCTCGCCGGCGGCACCGACGCTGGGTGAGCGCCAGCGCCGGCCGCGGCGGTCGTGACCCGAGCGGGTGCTCGAGCGAGCGAGCCACTCGGTCAGGGCGGGAGCTCGCGCCAGTAGTAGAGGGCCCGCTCGTCTGAGCCCGGCTCGGTGGCGACGAACCCGTGGCGCTCGTAGAAGCGCCGGGCGTCCACGTCGCGCTCGTCGACGTTGATCTCGATCAGGGCGACGCCTCGTGCCCGGCTCGTCGCCAGGAGCTGGTCCACGATCGCCGACCCGATGCCCCGGCTGCGCAGGCCGGGCTCGACGTAGAGCTCGTCGAGCAGGGCGACCGGTCCGTCGTACCACACGTTCGGGCGGTGCGTGATCAACGCCACGCCGACCGCCGGCGCGCCGGCGAGGATCGCCGAGGTCGCGTCCCCGGCCAGTAGCACCCGGAGCCGGTCGGCGAGCACCCCCGGCCCGGGCGACGGCGTGTCGAACTCGGTGTTGAAGTCGTGCAGCAACCGCGCCACCTCGGCGACGTCATCGACGGTCGCCGCTCGCGGGGTCGCGTCTGGGACCATCCCGGCACGATACGGACCACATCGAGGCAGGTGCCGTCGGCCGTCCGGGCGGTGCGTAGCCTCGTCGTCGTGCCCTCCGCCGACTTCACCGAGCTCGCCGGCACGTGGCGCGGCGCCGGCGAGGGCGAGTACCCGACGATCGAGCCGTTCGCGTACCTCGAGGAACTGGTGATCACCCCCGTGCCCGGGCGGCCGGTCGCCCACTGGCGCAGCACCACGCGCGATCGAGCGACCGGCGAGCCGCGCCACGCCGAGAGCGGCTTCCTGCGCTCGACCGGTGAGGGCGTGGAGCTGGTGGTGGCCCACGGCTTCGGGATCGCGGAGGTCGCCGGCGGAACGTTCGCCGCCGGGGTGCTGGCCCTGCGCAGCGACCGCCTGCTCGGCACGCCGACGGCCAAGCACGTCGGCGAGGTCGTACGCCGCTACGAGCTCGACGACGCCACGCTGCGGTACGAGGTCTCGATGGCCGCCGTCGGCCAGCCCCTGACCCACCACCTGCGCGCCGAGCTCCGACGCGAGTGAGGGCGGCCCGCCGCGATCGCTTGTCGCTCGCGGCACACGCTCACTCGACGAGGCGCAGGCCGGCCGGGCTGGTCGACGGCTCGGCGAACGGCAGCTCGACCACGAACTCGGTCCGGTGTGCGGGGAACAGGTGCTCGCTGACGAGCACCGGGTGGCCGGCGGTGTCGGTCGTGACCCGCTGGCAGCGCAGCAACGGCGCGCCGACGGGGACGTGCAGCAGCCGGGCGTCGACGCTCTCGGCGGCGTCGGCCCCGATCGTCTGGGTGGCGCCACGCAGGGGCACGTGCAGCAGCTCGTAGAACGGTGACCGCTCGACGTCCTCGCGTGACAGCGACGCCCCGAGGCCGGCCGGGCACCACACCGTGACGACGGCGAACGGCTCGCCGTCGGCCAGGTTGAGGCGCTTCACCCGCAGCACCTGGTCCACGCCCAGGATCCGCCCGACCCGTTCCGGCGGTGCCGTGAAGGCGAACTCGAGCACCCGGCGCTCGGCCTGGCGACCGCCGCTCTCGAGCTGGTCCTCGATCGTCCCGAGGTGCTCGAGGCGCTGTCGCAACGGCTCGGTGGCGACGAACCACCCGAAGCCCTGGCGGGCGGCGATCAGCCCGTCGTCGCGCACCAGCTCCAGTGCCCGGCGCACCGTGACCCGGCTGGCGCCGAACCGCGCCGACAGCTCCGATTCGCTCGGCAGCAGGGACCCGGGACCGCCGGCCGCCGCCAGGTCGCGGATCTCGGCGGCGATCTCCTGGTAGCGGATGCGCCTCATGCGCCACCGGTTCGCTCGGCGTGCGTGTCGCCGTCGGTGCCGCGTCCGCTCACGGCTGCGTCAGCTCGATGCGGTTGCCGAACGGGTCGGCGACGTGGCAGCGCACGGCGCCGGGGATGTCCTCGGCCCACACGACCTCCAGGGCCAGGCGCTCGACGACGTCGCGCAGGTCGGCGACGGCGAGCGCCGGATGGGCCTTGCGGGCCGGCCGGAAGTCCGTCTCCACGCCGAGGTGGACGCGCACCGGCCCGGACTCGAACCAGCAGCCGCCCCGAGCGGCCAAGATGGGTGGCTTGGGCACCTCGGGGATCCCGAGGACGCCCTCGTAGAACGCCCGGGCCCGGTCCTCACCACCCACCGGCATGGCCAACTGCACGTGATCGATGGCCAGCCAGGCCGGTCGGGCGGGCGGTCTGCCGGCAGGTTGGTGCGGGCTCGTCACTTGTATTACAGTTGTATACATCGCAGGGAATTGCAAGCCATCTCACCGAGGCACATCGAGTGAAGCCAACGAGGGGACGTCATGAGCACCGTCAGCGCCACCACCCCCATCGAGCTCGTCGAGAGCGTGTACGCCACGCTCCCCGAGCGAGCCGCCATCGGCCGTGAGCGGTTGGAGCGACCACTCACCCTCACCGAGAAGATCCTGATCAACCACCTCCTCGACCCGCAGGCCCAGGAGCTCGTGCGAGGCGAGAGCTACGCCGACTTCAACCCCGACCGCGTCGCCATGCAGGACGCCACCGCCCAGATGGCGCTCCTGCAGTTCATGACGGCCGGTCTGCCCGAGGTCGCGGTGCCGTCGACGGTCCACTGCGACCACCTGATCCAGGCCAAGGTCGGTGCCTCGATCGATCTGGGTGTCGCCATCGACACCAACCAGGAGGTGTACGACTTCCTGCGGTCCGTGTCGGCGAAGTACGGCATCGGCTTCTGGGGCCCCGGCAGCGGCATCATCCACCAGGTCGTGTTCGAGAACTACGCCTTCCCGGGCGGGATGATGATCGGCACCGACTCCCACACCCCGAACGCCGGCGGGCTCGGGATGGTCGCCATCGGCGTCGGCGGGGCCGACGCCGTCGACGTGATGACCGGCTTCCCGTTCAACGTGCGCTGGCCGAAGGTGATCGGCGTCAAGCTGACCGGTTCGCTCTCGGGGTGGTCGAGCCCGAAGGACGTGATCCTCGAGGTCGCTCGCGTCCTCACCGTCGAGGGCGGTACCGGCGCGATCATCGAGTACCACGGTCCCGGCGCCGACTCGATCTCGGCGACCGGCAAGGGGACGATCTGCAACATGGGCGCCGAGATCGGCGCCACGACGTCGCTGTTCCCGTACGACGCCAACATGGCCGCCTACCTGAAGGCGACGGGCCGCGAGGCGATCGCCGACGCCGCCGACAAGGTGGCCGACGAGCTGCGCCCCGACGACGGCGCGTTCTACGACCAGTTGGTCGAGATCGACCTCGACGAGCTGAAGCCGCTGATCAACGGCCCCCACTCCCCCGACCGGGCCCACAAGGTCGGGAGCACGACGCCCGGAACGGTCGGCGTGGCGGCGACGGAGAACGAGTGGCCGCTCGAGATCTCCTCGGCGCTCATCGGTTCGTGCACGAACTCGTCCTACGAGGACATCACGCGGGCGGCGTCGATCGCCCGCCAGGCATCGGCGAAGGGCCTGACGTCGAAGGTCGAGCTGCTCATCACGCCGGGTTCGGAGCAGATCCGGGCCACCATCGAGCGCGACGGCCTGCTCGCCGACCTCGAGGCCGTCGGCGCGACCGTGCTCGCCAACGCCTGCGGCCCGTGCATCGGCCAGTGGTCTCGCCCGGACTCGATCACCGGCCGGCCGAACACGATCGTCAACTCGTACAACCGCAACTTCCCGAAGCGCAACGACGGTTCGGCCAAGACGCTGAGCTTCGTCACCTCGCCGGACACCGTGATGGCGCTGGCCCTCGCCGGGCGCCTCGACTTCGACCCCACGGCCGACACGTTGACCGCCCCGGACGGCACCGAGGTGACGCTCGACCCACCCGTCGGCGAGGTGCTGCCCGACCGCGGCTACGACCCCGGCGAGGACACGTTCACCGCGCCGCCGGCCGACGGGTCCGGTGTGGACGTCGAGGTCAGCCCGACGAGCGACCGCCTGCAGCTGCTCGAGCCGTTCCCGGCGTGGGACGGCGGGGACTACGAGGGCCTGCCGGTGCTCATGAAGGCGCAGGGCAAGTGCACGACCGACCACATCTCGGCCGCCGGGCCGTGGCTCAAGTACCGCGGTCACCTGGAGAACATCTCCGGCAACCTGTTCATCGGCGTCGTCAACGCCTTCACCGGCGCCACGGGCGAGGGCAAGGACCAACTCGACGGCGCGACTCGCTCGTTCCCCGACATCGCCAAGCACTACAGCGAGGAAGGGGTCGGCTGGTGCGCCATCGGCGACCGCAACTACGGCGAGGGATCGTCCCGTGAGCACGCCGCGATGGAGCCCCGGTTCCGTGGCGGCCTGGTGATCTTCGCCCGCAGCTTCGCCCGCATCCACGAGACGAACGCCAAGAAGCAGGGCCTCGTGCCGCTCACGTTCGCCGACGGCGCGACGTACGACTCGATCGACGAGGACGACCGCATCAACGTGCTCGACCTGCCACCGGTGCCGGGGAGGAACGTCCGGTGCCAGATCGTCAAGCCCGACGGCTCCACCGTCGACTTCGAGTGCACGCACACGTTCAGCGACGAGCAGGTCGAGTGGTTCAAGGCCGGCTCGGCGCTCAACATCGTGCGCCAGAAGGTCGCCGCCGGCGGCAGCTGAGCGCACGGCATGGACCTCCTCTCGACGCTGCGCACCACCGGCGCGGCGCGCGCCTTCACGGACGAGGTCGTCACCGACGCCACCGTCCACCAGGTGCTCGACGACGCCCGCTTCGCCCCGAGCGGCGGCAACCGCCAGCCCTGGCGGGTGGCCGTGATCAAGGACGTCGAGCTGCGGCGGCGCATCGCCGCGCTGATGCAGGACGTCAGTGACGAGTACTCGGCACACGTACAGCTGGGTGTCACCCCGTTCAACAGCGTCGACGACGTCGAGCCGACGGAGGTCGTGCGGCGGGTCAACCCGATGCTCGCCGCCGTCGCCGACGTGCCCGTCATGCTGGTGGTCGCCGCCGACCTCCGCCGGATCGCCCTGATGGACGGGCGGCTGGCCCGACCGGCCGTGTCCGGCGGTGCGTCGATCTACCCGTTCTGCTGGAGCATCCTGCTCGCCGCGCGTGAGCGCGGTCTCGGCGGCGTGTTGACGACGTTCATCGCGCGGGCCGAGCCGCTGGCGGCACCGGAGCTGGGCCTGCCGCCGGACCACGCCCTCGCGGCGACGATCTTCCTCGGTGTGCCGGAGCGCCAGGCCACGAAGCTGACCCGCCGGCCGGTCGAGGAGTTCGCGACCGTCGACCGCTTCGACGGCGCCACGTTCTCGGCCTGATCCCCCGGGCGTCGACGGTCGCCGCCGTGCCGGTCGACGCGAGCGTCCGGCGTCACCGCACGTGGCGGAGGAACGTGCGGACCTCGTCGACGAACGACGCCGGCTGCTCGAACGCCGCGAAGTGACCACCGACATCGAGCTCGTTCCAGTGGCGGATGTCCGTGTAGCGCCGCTCGGCCCAGCGCCTCGACGGTCGGAGGATCTCCTTCGGGAAGATCGACATCCCCGACGGCACCTCGATCGGGCCGGGGCGAGGGGCCCGGAAGCTCTCCCAGTACAGGCGGGCCGACGAGGCGCCGACCCCGGGCAGCCAGTAGTGCATGACGTTGTCGAGCAGGCGCTGGCGGGAGATGGCGGCCTCCGGGCGGCCGTCGTTGTCGGTCCAGGCCCAGAACTTCTCGACGACCCACGCGGCCTGGCCGGCGGGCGAGTCCACGAGGCCGTAGCCCAGCGTCTGGGGCCGCGTCGACTGCTGCGTCGAGTACCCGGTGCCCCACGTGATGTGGTCGCCGTAGTCGGCCAGTGCCGCCTGCTCGGCCTCGGTCGGATCGGCCGGCTCGTGGCCCGGCCCGACGGCGACGAGGTTGACGTGCACGCCGAGGCAGCGATCGGGGTGGCGCACGCCGATCGCCGCGCTGATGATCGCTCCCCAGTCACCGCCCTGGGCGACGAACCGGTCGTAGCCGAGCGCGGCCATCAGCTCGACCCAGGCGTCGGCGATGCGCTCGACGTTCCACCCGGGGGACGTGGGCTTGTCGCTGAAGCCGTAGCCCGGGATCGTCGGGCACACGACGTGGACCGCGTCGGCGGGGTCGCCGCCGTGGGCCCGGGGGTCACGCAGCGGGGCCACGACGTCGAGGAACTCGACGACCGAGCCGGGCCACCCGTGCGTGAACACGACCGGGACCGCCCCGGGCTCGGGAGATGGGGCGTGGAGCACCTGGACGGCCACGCGGTCCGGTGTGCCGGCGTCGGGGGTGAACCGCAGCTGCTCGTAGCCGTTCAGCTCGGCCTCGACGCGGCGCCAGTCGTAGTCGTCGAGCCAGGTCGCGCACAGGTCCCGGAGGTAGGCCAGGGGGACGCCCTGTGACCAGTCGTCGACCGTCTCCGGCTCTGGCCAGCGGGTCCGCCGCAGGCGCTCGCGGAGGTCGGCGAGGTCGGCCTCGGGGACGGCGATCGGGTGGGGCTCGGGGGGTGCCGCGCTCATGGCGAGCCGCACAGTACCGTCGCCACGAACGACGCTCGGCGGGACCGACCGGACCGGTCCGGTGCGTCGGAACCCGAAAACGGGAGAAGCCCCGCTGGGGGAGCGGGGCTTCTCAACCTGAACCCTGTCGATGGGGGGTCGACGTTGTGGGTTCTATCGAGCGGTACATGGGGGGTGTATCGCTTCGACTTGTTGTACTTGTGAGTATACGCACAAGAGCGTTTGATCTGACAAGTAGAACATTCCGATGGCCGCTATCGTCCGGGGAGATGGATGTCCGGCAGCTCGCCGCCCTCGTCGCGATCGCCGACCACGGCACCTTCTCGGCCGCCGCCCGCGCCCTGTTCACCGTGCAGTCCAACGTGTCGAGCCACATCGCCCGCCTCGAGCGCGAGCTCGGCACCACGCTCGTCGACCGCACCCAGGGCGGGCTCACCGAGGACGGCGCCCGCGTCGTCGAGCGGGCCCGACGGATCCTGCGCGAGATGGACGACATCGCCACCGACGTCGCGCCGGTCGACGGCCAGCTCACCGGTGACGTGCGCATCGGGATCCTCGGCACGACCGCCCGGTGGCTGCTCCCCCGCCTGCTGTCGGGCCTCGACACCCGCCACCCCGGGGTCCGGGCCATCGTGTCCGAGGGCAGCACGTCGGTGCTCATCCCCGGCCTCCTCACCGGCCGGTTCAACGCCGCGGTCATCCACCTGCCCGTCGACGACCCGGAGCTGACGATCGAGCCCCTGTTCGCCGAGGACCTCCTGCTCGTCGCGCCGGCGTCGCACCAGCTCGCGGCACGCGACGAGATGTCGCTCGCCGAACTGGCCACCCACCGCCTCCTGCTGCCGCCGGCCGGGTCAGCGCTGCGACGGGTCCTCGACCGCGCCGCCCGCTCGGTGGGCGTCCAGCTCCACGCTCAGGCCGAGATCGACGGGGTCCGGCTCCTGGCGACGCTCGCCGTGGACGGCCACGGGGCGGCGATCGTGCCGGCGACGGCGATCCCGCGGGCCGCGGGGCCGATCGGGCGGGTGCGGGTGCCCGAGCTCCCGCCTCGCGTCGTCGCCCTCGCCCACCAGCGGCGTCCTCCGCCCGGCGCTCCGGCGCGAGCCCTCTTCGACGTCCTCCGGGAGGTGCTGGCCGCGGCCGCTACCGACCAGCCCGGCGTCCGGCTCGGCACCGACGCGTTCCCGCTGGCAAGGTCGATCTGAGGGCCTTCCCGGTTCGTCCGGTGCATCGACCGCCACGTCGTCGGAAAGGACAACGACCGTGATCGACAGCGCGTTCCCCATCATCTCCACCCCCGACCTGGAGCGGAGCCTCGCGTTCTACCGCTGACCTGCTCGGCGGCGTCGTGAGCTTCCAGTTCCCGCCCGACGGCGCCGGCCGTGTCGCGCGGAGCGGGAGGAAGATCGATCGAGTAGCCACGCGCGGGGGGACGAAGGGCCGGGAGCGGGAGCGCGTATGGTCGGCGGCGATGTCGCTCGCGCCTGTCGGTCTCCGTCGCGGGACGTCGCAACCGGTCACCGCAGACGTCCGGACGGTCCCGGTCATGGAGCCCCGCGACGTCGACGACGCGTGGACGGGCCGCCGAGTGGTGTGGGTCGAGCTCGGTGGCGAGACGCCGTCGGGCTTCCGCGGCGTCCCGCTGTCGTCGACGACGGCCATGCTCGTGGAAGAGGCAGCCCGCACCGCTGTCGCCGAACGGATGCCGCTCGTCATGGTGCTGGCGTCGACCGGCTCGGACATCGTCGAGGGCGTCCCGGCGCTCGACGGCTGGGGCCACCTCGCCAAGGCGCTCGTCGACTGCTCGGGCGTCGTGCCGACGGTGATCGTCGTTGACGGGCCGGCGGTGTCCGGTCCGGCCCTCCTGCTCGGCGTCGCCGACCTCGTGGTGATGACCGAGGACAGCTACGGGTTCGTCAACGGTCCGGTCATGGTCGAGGGGTTCACCGGCGTCCGCGTGACGACCGGCGAGCTCGGCGGCGCTGCCGAGCTGGCCCGCCACACCGGCGTCCCGAGCCTCGTCGTCACCGATCGCGAGGCCGCCGTGGCCGCCGTCGGCGACCTGCTGTCGTACCTCCCGCCCAGCGTCGACGAGCTGCCGCCCCGCTGGCCCTCCGACGACCCGCCCGACCGACCGTGCCCCGAGGCCGGTGCGCTGATCCCGGCGGCGTCGACGGGAAGCTACGACGTGCGCAAGGTCGTCGCCGCCATCGTCGACGACGGGAGCGTCCTCGAGGTGCGGGGGCGCTGGGCGGCCAACGTCGTCACCGCGTTCGCCACGATCGACGGCCGTCCGGTCGGGGTGGTCGCCAACCAGCCGATGGTGCTGGCCGGGACGCTCGACATCCCGGCGTCGCAGAAGGCGGCCCGGTTCGTCGCGTTCTGCGACGCGTTCAACCTGCCGATCATCACGTTCGTCGACACGCCCGGCTTCTACCCGGGCAAGGACCTCGAGTGGCGGGGCATGATCCGCCACGGCGCCCAGCTCGTGTTCGCCTACGGGCGGGCGACCGTGCCACGCATCTGCGTGATCCTGCGCAAGAGCTACGGCGGGGCCTACATCGTCATGGACTCCAAGCGGATGGGCAACGACCTTTGCCTGGCCTGGCCGTGGGCCGAACTGGCGGTGATGGGGGCCGGACAGGCGGCGGCCGTGATCCAGCGGCGGGCGACGCCCGAGGAGCGGGCGGCGTTCGAGGCGGACTACGCGGCGCGCCTGCTCAACCCGTACGTCGCGGCCGAGCGGGGGTACATCGACGGCGTCATCGACCCCGCCGCCACCCGCGTCGAGATCGTCGGCGCGCTCGACGCCCTCGGCGACAAGCGCGAGCAGCTGCGTCCCCGCAAGCACGGCAACGAACCGTGCTGATGGCTCGCTGCGCTCGCTGTCTCACTGGCCCTGGCGGACCGGCGGCTCCGCCGCCACGCGTGCGACCTGACGAACGACACCCACGGCGGACGGGGGCGCCGCGCCACGGTCGACCTGACCGCGCCGAGGACGGCTGAGGCCGCCGCAGGAGATCCGCAGTATCGTGCGCGACACGGGGAGGAAGCCCCAGGCCAGCCGTGTGCGACGAAGGGAACCACGTGCCCGACACCATCACGATCACCGACGACCGCACGGGCAAGACCGTGACCGTCCCCATCACCGGCGGGGTGTTCCCGAGCTCGGCGCTGCGGGAGCTCGACCCGTCGCTGTTCATGTACGACCCGGCGTACCTGTCGACGGCGGCGTGCCGCTCGTCCATCACGTACCTCGACGGCGACAACGGCGTGCTGCGCTACCGGGGCTACCCGATCGAGCAGCTCGCCGAGCAGTCGACGTACCTCGAGGTGGCGTACCTGCTGCTGAACGGCGAGCTGCCCGACAAGTCGCAGCTCGAGCAGTGGACCTACGACGTCACCCACCACACGTTCATCCACGAGAACATGCGCAAGCGGTTCGTGGACGGGTTCCACTACGACGCCCACCCGATGGGGATGTTCATCTCGTCGCTGGCCGCACTGGGCACCTTCTACCCCGAGTCCTCCCACGTCGGGGACCCGGCCAACCGCCGGAAGCAGATCCTTCGCCTCATCGCGAAGTCCCCGACGCTGGCGGCGATGTGCTACCGGTTCTCGGTCGGCCTGCCGTTCTTCCAACCCGACAACTCGCTCTCCTACCCCGCCAACTTCCTCACCATGATGTGGAAGATCGGCGAGTACGAGCTGCACCCGGCGCTCGAGCGGGCGATGGACGTGCTCTTCATCCTCCACGCCGACCACGAGCAGAACTGCGGCACGACCGCGATGCGCGTCGTCGGGTCGAGTCAGGCCGACCCCTACTCGGCGGCCGCCGCCGGAGCGTCGGCGCTCTACGGACCGTTGCACGGCGGCGCCAACGAGCAGGTCGTGCGGATGCTGACCGAGATCGGCTCGCTGGACGACGTCCCGGCGTTCGTCGAGGACGTCAAGGCCGGCAAGGGCCGCCTGATGGGCTTCGGCCACCGCGTCTACAAGAACTACGACCCGCGGGCCCGCATCATCAAGCGCACCGCCGAAGAGGTGTTCGAGGTCACCGGCAAGAACCCGCTGCTCGACATCGCGCTCGAAGCTCGAGGAGACGGCGCTGTCGGACCCGTACTTCATCGACCGCAAGCTGTACCCCAACGTGGACTTCTACTCCGGCCTGATCTACCAGGCGATGGGCTTCCCGGTGGAGATGTTCACGGTGCTCTTCGCGATCCCCCGCATGTCCGGCTGGCTGGCCCACTGGGTGGAGCTCCTCGAGGACAAGGACCAGAAGATCTCCCGACCCCGCCAGTGGTACACCGGCACCGACGAACGCGACTACGTGAAGCTCGGCGACCGCTGACGACGGCGAGCGGAAGAAATTTTCCGCATCCACTGGCGTCGGTGGCCACCGGGGTTCTAACTTCCGGCGCTGCGGACGCCGTGCGGCGTCGCCGACATGGGAGGACGACGTCGATGCGGTCTACGACTCGCGCCCGCCATTACCGCTGGTGGGCACTCCTGGCAGTTGCACTACCCGGCCTCGTGGTCGTGGCGCCCGGGGCACTCGGGCGCCGCGCCGCCGGCCGGCGGACGAGACGGCGCCGCAGGCGGCACCCGAGCGACGACCTGCCCAACCCGCTGGCCGAGAAGCGCACGTGCCCTGCGCGACGACGGCGCGTCCACCAGGTGCATCAACGGCACGGCGACGGTCGAGCAGCGCGGGCCGAGCACCGTCGCCGACCTCGGCGGCGGCGGCCGCGCCAGCCGGCGCCGCAGGGCGCGGTGGTGGCGGCGGCGGCGGCGGCGGCAAGGACCCCAACACGTACGTCGAGCTGGCCCGTGAGACGACCGACCGGGTCTTCGTCGATGCTGGCCGAGTTCGGCAACCAGCGGCACCCGGACTACCCGGACCAGGACACCGACCCCGACGAGCCGGGGCCGGCCGTGTTCGACGGCCCGCTGCACAACGCCATCCCCGAGCCCGACCGCAACGTCGACAACTCGACCGATCTGGCAGCCCGACTACTCCCAGGAGCTACTTCCAGGACCTGTACTTCGGCACCGACGGCGAGTCGCTGAAGACGTACTACGAGATGCAGTCATCGGGTCGCTACAGCGTCGACGGCAGGTCACCGACTGGGTCGAAGGTGCCCTACAACGAGGCCCGCTACGGCCGCAGCAACGGCTTCCCCTGCGTCGGCATCGTGTGCAGCAACACGTGGTACCTGCTCCAGGACGCCGCCAACCAGTGGGTCGCCGACCAGCAGGCCGCCGGGATGTCCGCCGACGAGATCGCCGCCGAGCTGGCGTCCTATCGACGTCTGGGACCGCTACGACCACGACGGCGACGGCGACTTCAACGAGCCCGACGGCTACATCGACCACTTCCAGATCGATCCACGCCGGTGGCGACCAGGCCGACGGCGACCCGTACCAGGGTGAGGACGCCATCTGGTCGCACCGCTGGCGGGCCTTCCAGAGCGGCGAGCAGGGTCACCGGTCCGGCGAACTTCACGACTCGGCGGCGTCGAGATCGGCGACACCGGCGTCTGGGTCGCCGACTACACGATCCAGGCCGAGAACGGCGGCCTGTCCACCATCACGCACGAGTACGGCCACGACCTCGGGCTCCCCGACCTCTACGACACGCAGGCGGCCGGCGACAACGCCGTCGAGCTGGTGGTCCCTCATGGCCCAGAGCCGGGTCGTCGGCGCCCGGCGACGAGGGCATCGGCACCCGCCCAGCCGACCTCGACCCGTGGTCGAAGCTGCAGCCTCGGCTGGCTCGACTACGAGCTCGTCGTTCCGGGCGAGAAGACAGACGCATCGAGCTCGGACCGCACGAGTACAACACGGCCAAGCCCCAGGCCGCCATCGTCGTCCTGCCCGCAGAAGGAGGTCGTGACCGGACGATCGGTGCGCCCGTCGCCGGCGAGTCCGCAGTGGTGGTCCGACACCGGCGACGACATCGACAACACGATGGCTCGCGATCGGTCACGCTGCCAGCCGGGACCGCGACGCTCGACGTTCCAGGCCAAGTGGAACATCGAGGACTGCGGCCCGACCGTGCGACTACGCCGTACGTCGAGGTCGACGACGGCTCGGGGTGGACGGCCTCGATCCCGGGATCGATCACGAACGAGCCCGACGACGGCGACGGCATCGACGGCGTCAGCGACGGCTGGGTCCCGGCGACGTTCGACCTGTCGGCCTACGCCGGCCAGGACGATCGGCCTGCGCTTCCGCTACGTCACCGACCCGGCCGTGCAGGGCGACGACCGACGACGACCGCCGGGCTGTTCGTCGACGACATCGTGCTGACGGCCGGCGGTACCGTGCGTGTTCGAGGACGGCGCCGAGGGCACCGAGGCCGACTGGACGCTCGACGGCTTCTCGGCCGTCGGCGAGTCGGTCACGACGCTCCACAACCACTACTACATCGCCTCGTACCGCCAGTACCTGTCCTACGACCGCTACCTGCAGTCCGGTCCGTACCACTTCGGATACCTGCCCGCGCTGCCGGACTAGGTCGACCACTTCCCGTACCAGGACGGCCTGCTGGTCTGGTACTGGGACACGTCGTACAGCGACAACAACACCAGCGCCCACCCGGGCAGCGGCTGAGATCCTGCCGATCGACGCCAACCCCGAGTCGATCAACGACGCCGACGGCGTCGACCTGGCGGGGCCGGATCCAGGTCTACGACGCCCCGTTCAGCATGGCAGCGGTCCGACTCGTTCACGCTCCACGACATCGGCGTGCCCTACGAGATCAAGGGCGAGCGGCCGGTGCCGGCCTTCGACGACACGCGAGTCCTACTTCAACCCGGACGCTGCCGACTGTCGGCGTGACGTCGCCGGCGTCGGCGTCGACCATCACGGTCCTCGCCCAGAAGGGCACGTCGATGAAGATCCGGGTCACCACTGATCTTCAGCGTCGATCGGGCTCCGTTCCGGGGAACCGGACGGACCCGAGCGGCGTCCCACCAATCGTGGACACGCTGCGTCCAACCCGATCACGTGTCGCCAGGCGCCGGAGGCTCGCCCTCGGCCTCGGCTTCACCATCGCCGTCGGCGCCTGGCCGGCGTGCGGCACCGTGCTCGGCGCGCGCAGCGGTGACGACGACGACGGCCCCGACATCCCCGGCCCGCGAGGCGGCGACCGGCGACGGCGGCGCACCGATCGTCGATCGCCGAGCACGACGACCGACGGCGACGAGGCACCCGACGCCGTCCACGACGCGGACCGACGAGCGAGCTCGGCCCACCAGCGACCCTTCCGACTGAGCGAGCTGCCGCCGCCGACGTGGGCGGGCCGGAACCAGCCGACGGGCCGACCGACGTCGTTCCGGCCGACGACGTTGCAGGGCCGGTGCAGGCGGCCGCCGACGGGTGCGTCGAGCTGGCCACCGACGTCGGGCGGTTCGCGCTGCTCGGTGATCTCGTCGGCGAGCTGGCCTCGGGTCAGGACGTCACGGTCGTCGCCATGCGCACGCCCGAGACACCGTCGACGACGTGCGACGGCATCCCGATGCTGGTCACCGAGATCACGGCTCGTGATCGGGGCGGCGCCCCTGTACGGACCTGGACGACGGCTGCCTCGTTGACCCGTCAGCGAGCCCGGGAGTTCAGCGGGTGGCCGGGATCGGAGGCCTGGGAGCGTCGAACGGCCGACCTGTACGCTGCGCGACGTGCCGGAACCTACCTCCGCCCCGATCATCTACACGCTCACCGACGAGGCGCCACTGCTGGCGACGTACTCGTTCCTGCCGATCATCCGTGCCTTCGCAGGGGTGGCGGGAGTTCCCGTCGAGTCCCGCGACATCTCGCTGGCCGGTCGGATCATCGCCAGCTTCCCCGAGCGGCTCGACGACGACCAGCGCATCGGGGACACCCTGACCGAGCTCGGCGAGCTGGCCACCCGGCCCGAGGCCAACATCATCAAGTTGCCGAACATCTCGGCATCGATCCCCCAACTCAAGGCTGCCGTCGCCGAGCTCCAGGCCAAGGGCTACGACGTCCCGACCTACCCGGACGACCCCTCGACCGACGAGGAGCGCGAGATCCGGGCCCGGTACGACAAGGTCAAGGGGTCGGCCGTCAACCCCGTGCTCCGCGAGGGCAACTCGGATCGCCGTGCGCCCCACTCGGTCAAGCAGTACGCCCGCAAGCACCCGCACTCGATGGGTGCGTGGTCACCGCAGTCGAAGACGAACGTCGCCCACATGACCGCTGACGACTTCCGCTCCAACGAGCGATCCGCTGTCGTCGAGGCCGAAGGAACGCTGCGGATCGAGCTGGTCGAGGCCGACGGCCGCGTCGTGGTCCTCAAGCCGGCGGTGCCGGTGAGGGTCGGCGAGGTCGTCGACGCCACCGTGATGCGCGTCGCCGCCCTCCGGGAGTTCTTCATCGCCCAGGTCGCCCGGGCCGAGGAGGAGGGCGTCCTGTTCTCCGTCCATCTCAAGGCGACGATGATGAAGGTCTCCGACCCGATCATCTTCGGGCATGTCGTGCGGGCCTTCCTCCCCGCCCTGTTCGAGGAGTTCGGCGACGTCCTGGCCGCCGCCGACATCAACCCGAACGACGGTCTCGCCCACCTGCTCGCGGCGTCGGCGCCACTGCCGGAGGGCCCGGCGATCGCCGCCGCCGTCGAGGCCGGCCTGAAGGCCGGCCCGGCGTTGGCGATGGTCGACTCCGACCGGGGCATCACCAACCTGCACGTGCCCTCCGACGTCATCGTCGACGCATCGATGCCGGCGATGATCCGCACGTCGGGTCACATGTGGGGCCCCGACGGGGTCGAGGCGGACACGCTGGCGGTGATCCCCGACAGCTCGTACGCCGGCATCTACCAGGTCGTCATCGACGACTGCCGGGCGCACGGCGCGTTCGACCCGGCGACGATGGGCTCGGTCCCCAACGTGGGGTTGATGGCCCAGGCCGCCGAGGAGTACGGCTCCCACGACAAGACGTTCGAGATCCCAGCTGACGGGACCGTGCGGGTCGTCGACGCGGCGGGCACCGCGCTGCTCGAGCACGAGGTGTCGGCCGGCGACATCTGGCGGATGTGCCAGACGAAGGACGTCGCCGTGCGCGACTGGGTCAAGCTCGCCGTCACCCGGGCCCGCGCCACAGGGGCACCGGCGGTGTTCTGGCTGGACGCCGGGCGGGCCCACGACGCACAGCTGATCGCCAAGGTCGAGACCTACCTGCGCGAGCACGACACCGAGGGTCTGGAGATCCACACGATGAAGCCGGTGGACGCCATCGCCTTCTCGCTCGATCGCATCCGTCGCGGCGAGGACACCATCTCGGTCACCGGCAACGTGCTGCGCGACTACCTCACCGACCTGTTCCCGATCCTCGAGCTGGGCACCAGCGCCAAGATGCTGTCGGTCGTGCCGCTGATCAACGGCGGCGGCCTGTTCGAGACCGGGGCCGGCGGCTCGGCGCCCAAGCACGTGCAACAGCTCGTCAAGGAGGACTACCTGCGCTGGGACAGCCTCGGTGAGTTCCTCGCCCTCGCCGTCAGCTTCGAGCACTACGCCGACACGACCGGCAACACGCGGGCGAAGGTCCTGGCCGACACCCTCGACCGGGCCACCGGCACGTTCCTCGACGAGAACAAGTCCCCGGCCCGCCGGGTCGGCCAGATCGACAACCGCGGCAGCCACTTCTACCTGGCCCTGTACTGGGCCCGGGAGCTGGCCGCGCAGGACGCCGACCCCGAGCTGGCGGCGTCGTTCACCGAGCTGGCGGCGACGCTGGGCGAGCACGAGGAGCAGATCGCCGAGGAGCTGCTCGCGGTGCAGGGCGCCCCGGCCGACATCGGCGGCTACTACCGGCCGGACCCGGACAAGACGACAGCCGTGATGCGGCCGTCGGCGACGCTCAACGACGCGCTCGGCCAAGCTCTGAGGCCGGGTCGCCGGCGGTGGACTTCGCCTGGACCGCGGAACAGGTCGCGCTGCGTGCCCAGGCGCGTGAGGTCGCCGAAGACGCCGTGGCCCGCTACGGGCGGCACAACGACTCGTGGATCAACGGCTACGCCGAGGGATTCGCGAAGGAGATGGCTGCGCTCGGCTGGATCGGGCTGACGTGGCCGCGCGAGTTCGGCGGCGGCGGTCGACCGGCGATCGACCGGTTGATCATCGGCGAGGAGCTCATCGCCGCCGGCGTCCCGATCGCCGCGGCGTGGTTCGCCGACCGCCAGATGGGACCGACGCTGATCGCGTTCGGCCGGCCCGACCAGCAGGCCGAGTTCCTGCCCGGGATCCTCGCCGGCGAGACGACGTGGTCCATCGGGATGTCCGAGCCCGGGGCCGGCAGCGACCTGGCCAGCCTGCGCACGACGGCGCGGCGTGACGGCGGCGACTGGGTCATCGACGGTCAGAAGATCTGGACGAGCTTCGCCGCCGTCGCCGACTACTGCTACTGCATCTGCCGCACGTCCTCGGAGGGACCGCCGCACGCCGGGATCAGCGAGATCATCGTGCCGATGTCCACGCCGGGGATCGAGGTCCGCCCGATCACCGACATGACCACGAACCGGCACTTCTGCGAGGTGTTCTTCACGGACGTCCGGGTGCCGGGCGCCAACCTGGTGGGCACCGAGGGCAGCGCCTTCAAGCAGACGATGCGCCAGCTCGAGCACGAACGCGGGGGGATCGACCGCCTCGTGTCGAACCGGGCCTTGTACGAGCTGGCCCTCGCGCGCGTCGACACGTCCGACCCACTGGTGCGCCAGGAGGTCGCGGCGCTCGAGACCGGGTACCGCGTCGGGCGGATCCTCGTCGCCCGTGAGGTGCTCGGCCAGGCCCCCGCCGGGTTCTCGGCGGCCACGAAGTGCTTCTGCACCGAGCACGAGCAGCGGGTCGCCGACTTCGTCGGCCGCGCCTACGGGGCCGAGGCGATGCTGTGGACCGACGTCACGAAGGGGCTCGTGTACGCCCCGGGCTACACGATCATGGGCGGCACGTCGAACGTGATGCGCAACATCCTCGGCGAACGCGTGCTCGGCCTCCCCCGCGAGCCCCGCTGAACGTCACGCCCGGCGTGACCATGTCGGCGGGAGGTCGCGGCCGAGCCAGGCGGCCAGGGCGTCGTTGGCATCGGCGAAGTACGTGTCGAGGTCGGCGCGCGTCGACGCCGCCATGGGGACGTACGGATCGTCGGTGGCGTTGAGCCGACCGACGATCCGGCCGATGCGCAGGACCGTGGGGAGCTTGCGGCGCAAGCCTCGGACGCGCATCGACCGGAACGTCACGAAGCGGTTGACCTTCTCGCCGAGCAGCGGCGGCACGAACGACGCGTCGATGCCGAGGAACGAGCACACCGCGGCATACGTGTCCGCCGGCCGGTCCCGGAGGTCGTCGAGGAACAGCACGTGGACGTGGTCGCGCGGGAAGCGCGCCGCGACGTCGGCCAGCTGCTCGGCGTAGCGGCCTCGAACCAGGTAGTCCGACGGGGACGTCGTCGTGAGGCGCTCGTCGTCGACGGCCTGCTCGAACGTCCGCGGATCGCGATCACGGGCGTGCTCCATCCAGTAGTGCGAGTAGGCCCGGTCGACCGGGTCGCGCAGCACGGCGAGCAGCCTGGCGCCGGGGATCGTCGCCGCCATGCGGTCCAGCGCGACCGGGTCGGCGAGGTACGTCGGGGTCGCCTCGCCGACGGCGGGCTGGCCGCCGTAGCCCTCGAAGCGGTGGCGGTACCAGTCCAGACCATGGTGCCAGCGCCGGTCGAAGAAGTGGATCTCCTTGCGGGGCATGAACACGTCAGGGTGGACCTGGAGGTACTTGTAGAGCGACGTCGAGCCCGATCGCATCGAGCCGATGACGACGAACGTCGGCAGCGGTGGGCCGGCGCGGTCATCGCCCGGACCTGTCGCGTCAGCCATCGCACCCGTCACGCTCGTGTCGCCACGCCGAGACCGCGCTGAGGACGTCGTCGGGCCCGTACCAGCGCGCCGACACCGCGTCGGCGGTACCTGGTGCCGACGATCCGGAACCGACGGTCGAGCGACGACACGAGCCGGCTGACCGTGCCTCCGCCCGGCCCGTGGACGAACTCGTCGGCGTCGAGCCACAGCCACCAGATGTGCTCGTGGCCCGACGCCGTGGACACCGTCGCCACGGTGTCGTTGAGCAACTGGATCTTCAACTGCTCGTCGAGCTGCGGTGTCGAGAACGTCGTCGCGAGCTCGGCGCCCGCCCCGAGCGCCTCGGCGACGGTGTCGTCGGGGCTGTCGTTGTCGACCAGCAGCACCCGCTCGCACCCCTGGGTGAAGGCGTTGCGCACGGTGGCGGCGATGACGTCGGCCTCCATCCAGGTGGCGACGATGGCGTACAGCGGGCACCCCTCCAGCGGACGCGGATCGGTCGGCTGGTCCTCGACGACCACCCACGGGGGCTTCGGGCGCCGCAGCCCGACGCGGCGCAACACCCCCTTGGCACGGTCCTTCTGGCGCATCGCCGTCCGCACCGACCGTCACATGTCGCGGGCGTCGGCGGCGTAGCGGCCGAGCCACGGCGTCGAGGCGGCGCGCTGCTCGACCTCGGTGATGAGCTCCGGGGTCCACGGCGCGTCTCCGCGGGTCTGCTTCGGCGAGTCGAACAGGATCGACGCGCACGCTGTCCAGGTACGTCGGAGCGGCCGGGACGTCGATGAAACGGCACAGCGCGGTCAGCTCGGCCCGTGGATCGGCGACGACGTCCTCGAGGTGGAGGCGGTGGAAGCGCCCGGGAGCGGCTCGGGCCTCGATGTCGCGACACGTGGCCGTGAGCGCGAAGTACAGCTCGACCTGCGCGTCGAGTGGGTGTCGGCCGCGCCGCCACATCGTGGCGATGTTGTCGAGCGGATCGCGCACGACCTGCACGATCGAGACCGGCACGCGCACGGCCGCCGAGAGCCGATCGAGGAGGTCGGGCTGCTCGGCCAGGCGGACGGTCGTCAGGCGGCCCCGCTTGTCACCGACGACCGCGAGGTCCTCGTAGCGACCCTGCCACTGCCCGGGCACGGCGTAGGAGTAGCCCCAGGACTTGCGACCGGCCGCGGCGTTGGACCGGGAGTGCTCCAGCACCAGCGCCATCAGCTGCGAGCGGTGGTAGCCGGCGGCGACGTAGCGCAGGACGTCGAGCTCGTGGGATACGACGACGTTGGGGTGGGCGTCGAGCAGCGAGCCAACGAGGCTGTGACCGCTGCGGGGATGACCGATGAACACGATGAACGTGCGCACAGCGGCAAGGTCCTCGCGCTGGCGGTAGCCCTGCACCGCCGACCCGACGTACAGCGTCGGGTACGAGCGGAACAACGGGAGCTTGCGCACGCCGGTGACGACCTTGGCCACGCTCGAACGGCGGTGGGCCTGCTTCGTCCTCAGGACGCCTCCCCCGAGCTGGCCAGATCGTCGAAGCGGTACCGGGCGAGGGACGGGTGCTGGGCCGAGCGGGCGGCGATGCGCGCCAGCAGCTCGGGCGTCCATGTCACCGACTCGCGGCTGCGGTTCGGGGACGAGTACAGGATCGACGCGCAGTCGGCGAGGTAGTCGGCCGTCGCGTCGAGCCCGAGGAAGCGGCACAGGGCGGCCAGCGTCTCGGTCGGTTCGGCGACGAGGTCGTCGTGGTGGACCTCGAGGAAGCGGGCCGCCGGCAGCCGGCGGCGCACCTCGTCCACGGTGTCGGCCAGCTCGAAGAACAGCTCGGCCGTGTCCTCGAGCGACCGCTTCGGCGCCCGCCGGTGCATCGTGGCGATCACGTCGTACGGGTTGCGCACGACCTGGATGGCGGACAGGTCGACACCGACGACTCGTCGCAGTCGATCGAGCAGCGCGATGTCCGTGCCGAGGCGGATCGTCGAGCGGCCGCCCTTCTTGTCGCCGATGACGTCGAGGCGCTCGTGGCGACCCTGCCACTGGTTCGGCACGAGGTAGCCGTAGCCCGTCGAGGACACGTGCCCGGCGGCGACCCGCTGACGCTCGGCCCGCTGCAGGAGCGCGAAGAGGCGACGCCGATCGAAGCCCGCCTCGACGTACTTCAGCGCGTCGAGCTCGTGGGCCACGAGCGCGTTCGGGTGCGCGTCGAGCAGCGCGCCGACCAGGCTGTGCCCGGTCCGGGGTTGGCCGACGAACATGACGTAGCCGTGCACGGCATCGAAGTCGCGACGGTGACGGAAGCCGGCGAGGCCGGAGGTGACCCACGTGAGCGGGTAGCGGCGCAGGACGGGCAACGCGCGCATCCGAGGTGCGACTCTGGACCACACACCGCCCACCTCCGAACAGTGGCACATCCATGAACCGGTGGGGAAGACTCCCCGCCGTGGCGGGTCGAGGTACCAGGGGTGAGCCGAGGGAGTCGTCGAGCCAGCGCACCCCGTTCCGCCGACCGCCGTCGAGCGGGTCGGGCACCTCGGCCACCGACGTGGTCCGACGGGGCGCCGATGTCGTCGTCGCCGCGGTCGCCCTGGTCGTGACCTCGCCGCTGCTGGCGGCGGCGACCGTGGCCGTGCTGGCGTCGATGGGCCGCCCGGTGCTGTTCAAGGACGAACGGGCCGGTCGCCACGGGCACCCGTTCGCCCTCCTCAAGCTGCGCACGATGCGGGCCTTGCGACCGGGCGAGACGATCCCGGCCGCGGACGGCGCCCGCATCACGCGACTCGGCCGGCTCCTCCGGACGACGAGCATCGACGAGCTCCCTTCGCTCCTGAACGTCCTGCGCGGCGACATGGCGCTCGTCGGACCCCGCCCCCTGCCGGTGCGCTACGTCGAGCGCTACACCGACGTCCAGCGGCACCGCCTCGACGTCCGCCCCGGCCTCACCGGCTGGGCCCAGGTCAACGGCCGCAACGCGACGGGCTGGGACGCCCGGCTGGCCCATGACGTCTGGTACGTCGAGCACCGCTCGCTGCGACTCGACGCCACGATCCTCGTCGCGACGGTCGGCGTCGTCCTCGGCCACCGGGGCGTCGCCGCCGACGGTGAGGCCACGATGCCCGAGCTGCCGGAACGGCCACCGTGACCACCACGGTGCTGATCTCATCGGCCGGGCGGCGCGTCGAGCTGCTCGAGGGCTTCCGCGACGCGCTGCGCGAGCTGGGCGCCGACGGACGGGTCGTGGCCACCGACACGTCGTGGTGGTCGGCGGCCCGCCACCGCGCCGATGCCGCGTTCGACGTGCCGCGCTGCGACGACCCGACGTACGTCGACCGCATCGTCGCCCTGTGCGAACGCGAGGAGGTCGACCTCGTCGTGCCGACGATCGACCCGGAGCTGCCCGTGCTCGCGGCGGCGCGCGACCGGCTCGCCGCGGTCGGCACCACGGTGGCCGTCTCGAGCCCGGACACCGTGTCGATCGCCGCCGACAAGGTCGCCACCCACCGGTGGCTCGTGGACGCGGGTCTGCCGACGGTGCGCCAGGGCACGCCCGCCGACGTGGCCGCCGACCCGGGCTCGTGGCCGTACCCCCTCATCGTCAAGCCGCGGGGTGGCAGCGCCGGCATCGGCGTCGTCACCGTGAGCGACGCCGTGTCGTTGGAGGTCGCGTCACGACGCGGCGACGTCGTCGTGGAGCAGGTGGCCGACGGCACCGAGCACACGGTCGACGTGCTCGTCGACCGTTCCGGCGCGTGCGTGTGCGCGGTGCCCCGCCGGCGCGTCGAGGTGCGCGCCGGCGAGGTGGCCAAGGCGGTGACGGTGCGCTCCGCTGCGCTCGAGCGGCTCGCCGCCGACGTGGTCACCGCACTGCCGGCGCCGTTCGGTGCGCTCACGATCCAGGTCTTCGTCGGCGACGAGCCGGCGCAGCTGACCGTCATCGAGCTCAACGCCCGCTTCGGCGGTGGCTTCCCGCTGGCCCGCCGGGCCGGCGCCGACTTCCCGCGCTGGATGCTCGAGGAGCTCCTCGACGTGCCGTCGACGGCACGGGCCGACGAGTGGGAGGACGGCCTCGTGATGCTCCGCTACGACGACGCGGTCTTCCTGCGCCGAAGCGGACCGGTGTGAGGGTCCCGGCGTGAAGGTCGCCCACGTGACGACCGTCGATTCCAGCCTCTGGTACCTGTTGCGTCCGCAACTGCTCGCCGTCGTCGCCGACGGTGGGGAGGTCGTCGGGATCAGCGCGCCGGGCCCCTCCGTCGACCCACTGGCCGGCGACGGCGTGCGTCACGTCGCGCTCGGGTCCTCGACCCGGGGCTGGGACCTGCGGGCCGACGTGCGGGCCGCGCTCGAGCTGTGGCGGGCGTTGCGGGCAGAGCGGCCCGACGTGCTCCACACCCACAACCCCAAGCCCGGGTTCTACGGCCGCATCGTCGGGCGCCTGGCCGGCGTCCCGGTCGTCGTGAACACCAATCACGGGCTGTGGATCGGCGACGGCGGCGGCGCCCGGCGGGTCGTCGTGCTGGCCATGGAGGGCCTGGCCGCCCGCTTCTCCGACGTCGAGCTGATCCAGAACCCCGAGGACCTGGAGCTCCTCGTGAGCCGGGGCCTGTGCTCGTCCCGGCGCACCCGGCTGCTCGGCAACGGCGTCGCCCTCGACCGCTTCCGACCGGCTGCCGACATCGGCGAGCGCGACGCCGCCCGGGCTGCGCTCGGCGTGCGGCCCGACCAGGTGGTCGTCGGGTGCGTCGGCCGGCTCGTGGCCGAGAAGGGCCTCCTCGAGCTGATCGCCGCCGCGGCCGGGCTCGACGGCCGATACGCCGTCGTCGTGATCGGTCCCCAGGACCCCGGCAAGGCCGACGCACTGACCGCCGAGCAGATGGCCGCCGCCGCCGACGCCGGGGTGCGGTTCCTCGGCCACCGTGACGACGTGGACGCGCTCTACCGCGGGATGGACCTGTTCGTGCTGCCGTCGCACCGCGAGGGCTTCCCACGCGCCGCGATGGAGGCCGCGGCCTCGGGACTCCCGGTCATCGCGACCGATGTCCGGGGTTGCCGCCAGGTGGTCGCCGACGGCGTCACGGGCCGGCTCGTGCCGCTGCGCGACCCGGCCCGCTTGGCGGCCGCGATCCGCGAGCTCGGTGAGGACCCAGCGGCCCGCGCGGCGATGGGGTCGGCGGCGAGCGTGCGCGCCGCCGCCGAGTTCGACGAGCGGCGGGTCGTCGCCGCTGTGCTCGATGCGTACCGCGACGCGCCGACCCGCCGTCGCTGGTTGCACCCGTTCAGGTCGCCGCGCCGGCGTAGCGCCGGCGGTTGACGACGACCCGCAGGCGCTCCTCGACGGCCATCCCGCCCGCCGCCTTGCGCTCGAAGTAGCGCATCCCGTCGGTGGTCTGGATGGCCGAGCGCGACAGCCGATGGGGATCGGTGGCGCCGATCGGGTTCGACCGGCAACCGCCGAGGGCGGCCGATCGGAACCGCCCACGCACCAGGAGGTCGACGGCGGCGGACGGTGCGACGGCTTTCGGATAGGCGAAGTCACGGGCCTCGACGCCGACGCGCTCGACGATCAGCTGGCACGAGCGATCGAGCTCGGCGGCCGCCACCGCCGGGTCGACGCGGTCGAGCAGGAGGTGGGTGTCGGTGTGCGAGCCGAGCGTGACGAGCCCGGTCGACACGGCGTCGCGCAACGCCGCCCACGACAGGGGAGTGCCGTCGTGGGGGAACGGCCGGCCGTGCTCGACGAAATCGGTGGCCACGTACCACAGCGACGGGATGCCGTGGCGCACCAGGACCGCCAGGGCGGTGTCGACGAGGTCGGCGGTGCCGTCGTCGAACGTCACGACGACGCGCGGCCTGGCCGGGCTGACCACGTCGCCACCACCGCCGAGGGTGACGAGACCCTCGTCGATGCCGACGGCCTCGCGGTTGGCCGCCAGCCACGCCATCTGCTCGTCGAACAGCCCGGTCGGCAGGTCGACGGTCATCGGCGTACGGGCCCCGACGCGGTGGTACAGCAGCACCACGACGCCGGGTCGGGGAGGTCGCACCCGGTCGACGGCGACAGCGACGGCCTTCACGGTCGCGTTGGCCGCCCGCTCGAGCACCCGCGCGACCATCTGCCCAGGGTACGCGTGGCCCACCTGGTTCGCTCGCTCGAGGACTCGCTCGGCACCGGCCACCTGGTTCGCTCGCTCGAGGACTCGCTCGGCTCACTACCATCAGCGACCGTGGGCGGGCCCCTCGTCTCCTGTGTCGCCGAGAACGGGGACCGCTGGTACCACGAGGTCTACGACCTCCTGCTGTCGGTCCGCCGCTTCGGGGGGCGCCTCGGCGCGGCGCCGTTCGTCGCCCACTTCGTCGACGACGTCGATCCTCGCTACGTCGAGGGCCTGGCCGCGCTGGACGCCACCGTCCGGGTCGTGCCCCGGTTCGACGCCCGGTCGCCGGCCAGCAACAAGCTGCGCATGCTCGAGCTCGCCGACACCCACGACTTCGACGTGCTGCTGATGCTCGACACCGACACCATCGTGGTCGGCGACATCAGCGTCCATGCCGTCCCCGATGCCGTCGCCGTCAAGCCGGAGAACCGCGACCCGTACCCGGACGGGTGTTGGGAGGCGATCTACGACGAGCTCGGCATCGTCGCCCCGACGAGGTCGGTCGTGATGACGAGCACGGCCCAGGTCACGTTCCCGTACTTCAACAGCGGTGTCCTGGTGGTGCCCAGGACGTGCTGCGCCGAGCTGCTCGCGAGCTGGACGAAGCGGGTCGAGGACGTGCTCCAGCTGTACGAGCGTCGGCCCGAGATCGTGCCAGCGAAGGAGCGCCACTGGACCAACCAGCTCGCCCTCGCCCTGGCCGTCGTCGGTGACGACATCGCCGTCGCCCGCCTACCGGTCGCCGCCAACCTGTCGACGACGGTCGCCGTCCACCCGCTGTTCACCCACGAGGTGACACCGCCCTTCGTGCTCCACTACCACAACGAGATGGACGCCGATGGCTTCGTCTTCCGGTCTCGCAACGCCGCGCTCAACCCGCTGATCGACGCGTTCAACCGGGAGCTCGCCGCCACCACCGGCCGCACCTACGACGGGCTGCCGCAGCCACCGCTGACCCGCCGCGTCCTGCGATCGGTGGAGGGCAGGTCGTGGTACCAGCACGGGCCGGTCGCGACGGTCCGTCGCCATCGCATGCTCGCCCCGCTCCGACGTCAGGCCAAGCGGCTGGCCAAGGGCTCGGCCGGCCGATGACCGCCGTCACGGTGGCACCGGTCGAGCCGGTCGATGCGCACGGCCCGGTGCCGTTCCCGTTCCTCGTCGGTTGCGGCCGCTCGGGCACGACCCTGCTCCGAGCGATGCTCGACGCCCACCCGGACCTCGCCGTACCCGACGAGGTGGGGTTCGTGATCCGCTACGCCCGGCCGCACTACGCCCTGCACTACGGCTGGCCCCGTCGGTTCGACGCCGATCGGTGCGCCGCGCTCGATCACCGCCGACGCCTCGTACCGGCGGTGGGCGATCGCGCCGGCCGCCACCGATGCCGCGTTCCGGGACCCGATCCCGGCGAGCTACCCCGACACCGTCCGGCGCCTGTACGCGGCCGCAGCTGCCGCCCGCGGCAAGCCGCGGTACGCCGACAAGACGCCCAACCACGTCCTGCACATCCGTCGCCTCGCCCGCATGTTCCCCGAGGCCCGCTTCGTGCACGTCATCCGCGACGGTCGGGACGTCGCGCTGTCCTACCGCAGCGTGGCCTGGGGGCCGACGACGGTCGAGGACGGCGCGCTGCGCTGGCGGCGCAACGTGCGTCGCGGTCTGATCGACGGCCGGCGGCTGGGCCCGGACCGGTACCACGAGGTCCGCTACGAACGGCTCGTCACCGAACCGGAAGCCGTGCTGCGCGACCTGTGCGAGTTCATCGACCTGCCGTGGGACGACGCCGTGCTGCGACACCACGAGCGGGCTGCTGACGTCATCGCCGCCACCCGCTTCCCCGCCGCCCACCAGCGAGTCCTGCTGCCCCCGACGCCCGGTCTGCGCGACTGGCGCCGCGAGATGGCCCCATCGGACGTTGCCCGCTTCGAAGCGGTCGCCGGCGGGCTGCTCGACGACCTCGGCTACGCCCGGGGCTCCCGCCCGACGCCGGCGCGACGACCCCGGGCTGTCGCTCGGATCGTCGGCGACGCCGCCACCCGCTCGTGGGTCCAGGTCGTCGCCGGCGGGCGCGTGGTGGCACGACGTGTGCGGCGCGTCCTACGCCCGGCGTCGTGAGCCCCCGGCGGCATCCGTGAGCGACGTGGACATCCGCCGGTACGACGCCCGCGACCTCCCGGTCGTCCTCCCGTTGCTCGGCTCGTCCCTCGGCTGGGTGCCCGACGGGCTCCACGAGCGGCTGTTCACGTGGAAGCACCTCGACAACCCGTTCGGCCCGTCGCCGGCATGGGTGGCCGTCGTCGACGGTGCGATCGTCGGGTTCCGGACGTTCATGCGCTGGGAGTTCCTGCTCGACGGCATGCCGGTGCGGGCGGTGCGGGCCGTCGACACGGCCACCCACCCCGACCACCGCGGCCGCGGCATCTTCGCCCGACTGACCACCCACGGACTGCGCGAGCTGCAAGACGACAGCGTGATGTTCGTGTTCAACACCCCGAACGACCAGAGCCGTCCGGGCTACCTGAAGATGGGGTGGCGACCCGTGCGGCAGGTGCCGGTGCGGGCCCGACCGCGATCGATCGGTGCCCTCGCCCGCATGGCCCGCGCCGGCACGCCGGCCGACAAGTGGTCCCTGCCGACGACGGTCGGCGTCGCAGCCGGCGAGGCCCTCGCCGACCCCGCGGTCGCCACGCTGGTGGCCGACCGGGGCGGGACCAGCTCCGGCCTGGCCACGAGGACGTCACCGGCGTTCCTGCGGTGGCGCTACGGCTTCGAACCGCTCGCCTACCGCGCCGTCTGGCTCGACGACGGCTCTGGCGGACCCCTCGACGGCCTCGTCGTCGTCCGCCTGCGGCGCCGCGGACCGGCGGTCGAGGTCGCCGTCTGCGCCGAGCTGGTCCCCGACGGCGACGGTCGGCGCACCGCCCGATTGATCCGCCACGTCCTCGACGAGACGGGAGCCGACTACGCGGTGCGCGTCGGCGACCACTTGCCGCGCGCCGGATCGCTCCCGCTCCCCCGGCACGGACCGATCCTCGTCACCCGCGATCTGGCCGGCACCGGACCGGTCGACGCCGCGTCGTGGCACCTCGGTCTCGGCGACGTCGAACTGTTCTGACGCGACGGTGGACGACTCACGACCCGACGGGCCGTCCCGCGGGGCAGGTGGTACCGTGACCGGCGCGCTGGCGGGGCGCCGCGCCGAGACCACGACGGGGATCCCGGTGAGGTTGGAGGATGGCAGACAGCACCCCAGATGGTGAACCGGTCCCACCGGATGCGGAGGCCGACGCGACCCCCGATCCACCTCCGCGCGGCCTCAAGCGACGAGACCTGATCATCGGAGGCATCGGCCTCGTCGCGCTCGGCTTCGGCCTCTCGCAGGTCGTGTCCGGCGGTGGCGGCTCGGGTTCCACGGCGACGCCGGCGACCGGCACCACGCCGAGCGGCAGCGCCGTCACCGATTCGACGCTGAAGCAGCGCCGTCGCCGGCGCGACCGGACCCAGGACACGACGGTCGGCACCGAGACCGAGGACACCCGGCGCCGCCGGCGCCGTGATCGGGACGCCACTGACGCCTCGACGCCGGGCGACGAGGCCACCACGACCCACGACATGGCCGCCATGGAGCCGTCGCCGGGCGCCACGAGGACCGCGGTCGCCGGTGCCGGATCGGGCCGCTGGAGCGACCCGGCGACGTGGGGCGGCGCGGTGCCCGTCGACAACGACGTCGTCGCCATCGAGCGCGACGTGCTGCTCGACGTCGACGCGACCGTGTCCGGCGTCACCGTCGCCCAGGCCGGCACGCTGACGTTCGATCCGGCGGCGTCGCGTCGTCTGGTCTCGAGCCGGAACGTCGTCATCGCCGGCACGCTCGTCATGCGCCCGTCGGCGGCGGCCAACGTCCACGCCCTCGAGCTCGTCGGTGTCGACGAGTCGGCGTTCATGGGCGGCCACTCGGACGCCCCGATCGAGTCCGACATCGGGCTGTGGATCACCGGCAACGGTCTCGTCGACCTGGCGGGGACGCCCAAGCGGTCATGGACCAACCTCGGTGGCGCAGCCGAGGACGGTGACACGTCGATCACCGTCGACGACGCCGCCGGCTGGCTGGTCGGCGACGAGGTCGTGATCACCCCCACCGAACCGCCGACCGTCGACACGCACTGGGAGCACCACGACCGCCGCACGATCACATCGGTGAGCGGCAGCCGGATCGGCCTCGACAAGGCGCTCGAGTTCCCGCACCCCGAGGTCACCGTCCGCGAGGGTGTCGTGCACCGGGCCGAGGTGCTCAACCTGAGCCGCAACGTGGTGATCAACGGCCGCCCCGAGGGGCGGTCCCACTTCATGTTCCTGCAGACCGCGAAACCGCAGCACATGGCCCACGTCGCCATCCACGACATGGGCCCGCGCCAGAACGACGAGGAGGTGCTGGGGCGCTACGCGATCCACTTCCACAACTGCGGGAACGGCTCGAAGGGGTCGACGGTCGACAGCGTCGTCGTCCGCGACTCGACCGGGCACGGGTTCGCGTCGCACCTGTCCAACGGCGTCACGTTCACCGAGTGCGTCGCCCACGACATGGTCGACGATGCGTTCTGGTGGGACCTCAGCCTCGACGGACAGGGCCGCGACCTCGTGCCGTCCGACGAGATCGTGTACGACCGCTGCGTGGCCCACTTCGTCAAGAGCGGCGCCAACAGCAAGTTCAACCTCACCGGCTTCATGATGGGTGTCGGGACCGGCAACGTGGCCCGCGGCTGCGTGGCCACCGGGGTGCAGGGCGGGGCCGAGTCGTCGTGCGGCTACAACTGGCCGTCGCTGTCGCGAGGTGACTCGACGTGGACGTTCGAGGGCAACATGGCCCACAACTGCCACCACAGCGGCATCTACTTCTGGCAGAACGGCAAGCCCCGCGCCGTGATCGACGGGTTCACCGCCTACCACTGCGGCCAGGGCATCTTCGCCGGCGCCTACGCCAACCTGGCGTCGTACGTCAACTCGACGATCTACGCCTGCGAGGACGACGGCCTGATCATCTCGGCGCTGCCGGCCGGCGACGGCGAGCGCACCAGCGAGACGATCCGCTACGACGGGATGTACATCGACCAGGCCGGGCTCACCGAGTTCGCCGTCAAGGTCACCAAGCACCTGTCACGCGGCGGACGCGTCACCCAGCTCAGCGCGGTCGACGTTCAAGGGCGGCACGAAGGCCCAGGTCGGCCTGCCCGAGGGCGGCGACCACCCGCAGCTCTACGACTTCACCGATTGCACGTTCGAGGGCAACGAGTTCTGGCTGGCCAACGACGTGCCACCGGAGACCCGCCTCAACGTGAGCGGGGCCGGTGGTTCCTTCGCCGTGCTGCGAGCCGACCAGCCGGGCGAGGCCCGCCCGGCCTGGAACGCCACCGTCGTCCCCGCCTGATCCCGACCACATCTGGGCGCGAAGCGTTCCATTCGGCGAATTGGGCGCGTGACGTGACAGCTGTTGTCACGCAACCCGCCCAGATCGAGAGCGCACCGGCTCAATCCCAGCGCGGAGCGGCCTCGCCGAGCAGGTCGACGAGGGCGGCGTTCGAGGTCGCGAAGGTTGACGCCAACCGGGTTCGGGCCGCCTCCGGGACCGGGCCGGGGCCGGGACGCGTCGTGCGGCTCACGTTGACGAACGTGTCGGGTGTCCACGGCGAGATGCCGGCGTGGTCGGTGACCCGGCGGAACGTCGCGCCCGGATCGACGAAGAAGTCCTCACTGCGCACCACGAGGAGGCGGTCGCGCCCGAACCGCTCGATCCACGGTACGAGTTGGTCGGCATAGCGACCTCGGGCCTGGTACGAGAACCGCAGCAGCGCCACCGGATCGTGCGTCGGGTCCTCGGCGAGACGGACCACGTCCGGACGGCAGCGGTCGGCCTCGGCGTCCAGCGCCGCCTCGAACCCGAGTTGCTCGTGACCGAGGGCGACCATGTGGTCGTAGTGGGACCAGGCCCGCACCACCGGGTCGCGCAGCATCACGACGATCCGGGCATCGGGGACGACGCCGACGGCGCGAGCAGCGGCGGCCGGGTGGAACAGGTAGTCCGGCGTGGCCTCGAACGCCAGCCGGTGACGCCGACCGAGCTCGAGCGCGAAGTGGGCCCGGTACCACGACGGGCCCCGCCCGAACCGACGACTGAAGTACTCGACCTCCTTGCGCGCCGGCTTGGCGACGTCGGGATGGCGGTGCAGGTGGCGGTACAACGTGCTCGTGCCCGATCGCTGGGCACCGATGATCAAGACGTCCGGCAGGGGCCGCCAGCGCGCCGTCGGCACCCTGGCCTCCACCCGCCACTGGGCCAGCCGGTGGCGGATGTCGAGCGGGATGCGCGCGGCGACGGCGTCGCGCGTGCTCATCGGCCGCGGCGCCCGACGATGTCGACACCGTCGTCCGCCGCCCTCGCGTAGGATCGGGACCTCCAGCATCGTGGAGGCGGGACGTGCACGGAGAGCATGGTGACATGGATGCCCGGGTGCGAACGCTCCTCGGGCAACGGCTCAAGGTCGGCGCCCCGGAGCGGCTCGACGGCGGAGTCGCGCTGCGCGACCTCGGCGTGGACTCGGCGGCGCTGATGAACCTGGTCGTCGCCATCGAGGAGACGTACGACATCGACATCGCCGACCGTGACATCACGGTCGAGAACTTCGGCTCCCTCGACGCGATCAGTGCGTACCTCGTGCGCCGGGCATCGTGAGCGGGCCGCTGAACGAGCTCGTCGTGCGCCCGGCCACGGTCGCGTCGATGTTCGCGGCGACGGTCGACCGGGCCGGTGACCGCCTGGCCCTCGTCGAGGGCGACCGGCGCCTGACGTGGTCCGAGCCTGGCGACCGAGGCGACCGCCGTGGCCGGCTCGCTGCTCGACCGTGGCGTCCAGCCCGGTCAGGGCGTCGCGATCGTGCTGGGCAACGACGATTCGTTCGTGTCGACGTTCCTCGGCGTGCAGCTGGCGGGCGCGATGGCCGTGCCGTTGAACCCGCTGTTCAACACCGAGGAGCTGCGCGGCCACCTCGCCGTCGGGCCGGTGGCGGGCATCGTGACCACCGCCGCGACGGCCGCGGCGATCTCCGCCGCGTCGCCGTCGGCGTGGATCGCGACCCCGGCCGACCTCGTGGCGGCCGCGCCTCGGGCGAGCGCCCGGGCTACGTCGTTCGCTCGCTCGAGGACTCGCTCGGCTCCCACGGCCGGCGGGATCGATCCGTCGTCGCCCGCCCTCTTCGCGTTCTCGTCCGGGTCGACCGGCACGCCCAAGGGGATGATCCGCACGAACGCCAACCTGACGGCGGAGGCCGACCAGTTCGCAGGGACGGTCGGCGTCGACGACCAGGACGTCATCCTCGCCGTCATCGCCCTGTTCCACGCCCACGGCCTCGGCAACGCGCTGCTGGCTTCGCTGCGCGTCGGCGCGCCGCTCGTCGTCGGCGCCTTCGAGCGCGACGCCACGCTGGCGGCGATCCGCAGCGAGGGTGTGACGATCTTCCCCGCCGTCCCTTTCATCTTCAGCACGCTCGCCGAGACCCGCCGGGCCCGCGCCGATGACCTCGCGTCCCTGCGGCTGTGCATCTCGGCCGGGGCACCGCTCGACGACGACACCGCGGCCCGATTCGTCGAGCGGTTCGGCGTCCCCATCCGCCAGCTCTACGGGTGCAGCGAGGCCGGATCGGTCACGATCGACCTGGCCGTGCCGCCCCGCTCCGGGTCCGTCGGCCGGCCGATGGCCGGGATCGACCTCGCCGTGGTCGACGAGGCCGGCCGCCCGCTCGATGCCCGGCGCGACCGGTGAGATCACGTTCCGCAGCGCCGCCCTCACCGCCGGTTACGTCGGCGTCGACGCCGGTGCCGCGAACCCGTTCCGGGACGGCTGGTTCCGGACCGGCGACCTCGGGCACGTGGATGCCGCCGGCGACCTGTTCGTCACCGGCCGCACCAAGCTGTTCATCTCGACCGGCGGCTTCAAGGTCGACCCGTTCGAGGTCGAGGCCGTCCTGCTCGAGCAGCCCGGGGTGGCCGAGGCCGTCGTGGTCGGCACAGCGGGCGAGCGCGGCGAGGAGGTCGTCAAGGCCGTCGTCGTCCCAACCGACGCCGACGCCGACGAGGCGGCGCTGGGCGAGGCGCTGCTGGTCGCATGCCGGGAGCGGCTGGCTCCCTTCAAGGTGCCGCGCATCGTCGAGCTGCGTGCGGAGATCCCTCGGAGCCCGCTCGGCAAGATCCTCCGCAAGTACCTGGTCTGACGGGGAGGACGTCACCCTGGCCGACATCGTGGATCCTTCCCGCCTCCTGACCGTCCTCGGCGGGTTCCGACCCCTGCGCCGCGTGCTGCTCGGGACCGCCGGCACGCTGCAGGGCACGCTGTCGGCGTACTTCGGCGCGCCGGTCACGATCGAGGTGCTGGACCAGCGTGTCGAGGGCGACGTGATGCACCGTACGGTCGACCTGGTGTGCGCATCGCGTGGCATCGCCGCCTGCCGTGCCGACACCGCGATCTCCGTCGACGACGATCAACTCCGCACGCTGATCGTCGAGCAACGGCTGGGGCTCGGGCAGATCGTGGCCTCCGTCGGGGTGCGCACCCTGTTCGAGCTCGACGCCGCAGGCCAGGAGGCCGACGAGTTCTGGCGCACGTACCGCATGTGGGGTGAGGGGTTCGGGTTCGTCATCACCGAACGCTTCCCCGAGCACCTCTACGCCGATGTCCCCGAGCCCGCCTGACCCGTTCCTGTTCATCGTCGGCTGCGGGCGCTCGGGCACGACGCTGCTGCGGGCGATGTGCGACGCCCATCCGCAGCTCGCGGTGCCCCCGGAGTCCCACTTCGTCGTGGCCATGGCGCCGTCCGCCGACCGGGCGCACGAGCCCGTCGACGTGGAGCGGTTCGTCGCGCGCCTGGCCGGCGACGACTCGTTCGCGCTGTGGGGCATGGGCGGCGGCGACGTTCGACAGGCCCTCGGCGACGGCCTGCTCGACTACCCGACGGCGGTGCGCGCGGTGTTCCGCCGATGGGCGGCCGGACGCGGCAAGGCCCGCTACGCCGACAAGACACCGGTGTACGTGCTGCACATCGCCCGCCTCGCCGAGCTCTTCCCGGAGGCCGTGTTCGTCCACCTGGTGCGCGACGGCAGGGACGTCGCGGCGTCGTTCCTGGAGCTCGGGTGGTCGGACACCATCGAGGAAGCTGCGCTGCACTGGCAGCTGCGCGTCACGCGCGGCCGCCGGGCCGGGCGGCGGCTGGGTGCGGGACGCTACATCGAGGTTGCCTACGAGGCCCTCGTGGCCGACCCGGGACCGTCACTGCAGACCGTGTGCGGGATCGCCGGCCTCGAGCTGTCGCCGTCGATGCTCGACCCGAGCAGCCGGGCCGACGAGGTCCTCGGCACGACCCGGCACCCCGAGTACCACCGCCACCTCGTGCTCCCCCCGACCGCCGGACTGCGGGACTGGCGCAACGACCTCGACGCCGAGTCCGTCGCCCGCTTCGAGGCCGTCGCCGGCCGGACATTGGAGGCGTTCGGATACCGCCGGACGGCCCCGCGCCCGACGATCCGCGGCCGGGTGACCGCAGCCGCGCACGTCGCCCGTTGGCAGGCACACCGCGTCCGCCGACGCGTCGCGCCGCTGATCCGCAGACTGCCGGAACGCGCGCGAGAAAACTTGACGTTCGGCGGCAGTCTGCGGATCTCGTGCGAAGTTTCGCACCACATCCGCAGTCCGCGGACCTGGTGCGAGCGTCGGGGGCGGTCAGGAGGCGGTGCGGTCGAGGTGGTCGGCCAGCTGACCCATCGTCATGACGTCCAGGCGGCCGGTGTCGCGGAGTCCGGCGGCGGCGCGGCACACGGCCTCGAGCGCGCCCAGGGCGCGCTCGGGATCGGCGGTGACGTTGTACGGGTGGAACCACAGGTGGAACAACGACCGTTCACGGACGGCCTGGCGGAGCCGGGCGATCGGCGCACGCGCCCAGACCGCGACCGGCAGGTGGCGACCGCGGGTCGCCGGCGCCAACAGGTAGGTCTGGGGCACGTTCCACACTCCGCTCGGTTCCCGCTGCGGGCGGACGGCCGTCGCGGCGAGCGGGCGGACGCGGTCGACGAGCCGGGCCAACCGACCGGGCGAGGGTCCGGGACGGCCCGACGCCGTCGAGCCGCGGTAGGTGCGGATGCCCGCGGCCGGGAGCCGGTCCACGTGGGCGACGCCGTTGCGGGGGTACACGTAGGACCGCAACTCGGTGCCGACGGCACCGGCGAGGGCCTGGCAAGCGGCGAGCTCGGACGCGAACCGCTCCGGTCCGCAGTCGGTGGCCACCACGTGGGAGAACGAGTGGCACCCGATCTCCTGTTCGACCGGGCAGGCAGCGATCGCGGCGACGATGTCGCTGCCGTAGTACGACGGGGCGTCGGCCAGCGTCGAGCACGGATCGATCGCGAACCAGTCGGGAGCCGCCGGCGGCCTCTCGATCTCGGGGTGCACCCGGCCATCGACGGGCTGGCACTGATCGAGGAACAGGTGGCCGACGACCGCCCACGTGGCCGGGATGCGGTGTCGGGCGAGCACGTCGAGGATCTGCCCGATCACCAGCCGCTCGGTGTCGTAGGCGCGGCCGGTCGCACCCGCCGGGCGACCGGCGTCGCCCCACGCCAGCTCGGTGTCGATCGACACGACGGCGACGCCACGCTCGAGCCGCGCCTGTCACCGCATCCCCCGTGCGCCGATCCGGCTCTCCAGGAGGTCGCCGAGGCGCGCCGCTGTCGCGGCGACGGTGAACTGGGCAGCCCAGGCCCGTCCGGCGGCGACCTCGGCCGCTCGGTCGGGCGCGCGCACCGCGTCGACGATCGCCGCGCCGAGCGCATCGACCGATCCCGCCGCGACGAGCCGCGGCGTGGCCGCCGGTGACCTCCCGGACGGGCGGGATCCCGAAGGCCACGGTGGGGGTCCCGAGCGCCAGCGCCTCGAGGACGGCGGTCGGCGATCCCTCCGACAGTGAGCTGAACGCGAACACGTCGGCTGCGGCCACGAGGCGGTGCACGTCGGCCCGCCACCCGAGCACGTGGACGGCGCCGGTCAGGCCGTGGTCGGCGATGGCCGCCCGCACGTCGGCGTCGGCCGAACCCGGCGCGCCGGCGATCGCCAGCTGCGCTGATGGCAGCTCCCGGCGCACCTCGGCGAACGCGTCGACGAGGAGGTGCTGGCCCTTCTCCGGCACGAGCCGCGCCGCGTTGACGATCAACGGCCGGGTGTCGTCGAGCCCGAGCTCGACCAGGCTGATCGGGCGGTCGCCCGTCTCGACGTCGACCCCCCGCGGCACCACCGTGACCCGGTCGGGCGGGATGTCGTACAAGCGGCAGTTGCCGTCGCGGGCGTACACGCTGACCGCCCGGAAGTGGACGTCGCCGAGTCGGGCCGCCCGCCGGGCCACGACGTGCATCGTGCGACCCTTCCAGCCGGCGACCCCCGGCTGGAGGTCGCGCTGCAGCACCACGTCACCCGTGCGGTTGAACGACGAGACGACCGGGATGCGCAACGTCGCCGCCGCCAGCTGGCCCACGAGGTTGGCCGAGAACAGCGACGTGTGGACGACGTCGGGTCGCCACCCGCGCAGCGCCGAGCGCAGCCGGACGGCGGCCCACGGCCACGTGCGCCCGGCCCGACCGCTCGAGAACCCGAGCGCGACCACGGGCACGCCGGCCGCCTCGACCCGACCCTGGAGCTCGTCACGCCCGTACAGCCGCACGACCCGTTGGTCGAACCGCCCGGTGAGCGCCAGCACCTCGTCGACGAGCCGGAGCTCGGCACCACCGGTGGCGGCCAGCGAGTCGACGACGTGCACGACGCGCTGGTCGCGTCATGACGGTGCCCGCAACGTCGAGCGCACCCAGTCCTCGACGGCGTCGAGCGTGGCCTGCTGGGTCGCCACCGAGGTCTGACCGTGGATCCGTCCCGGCACGGTGCACAGCCGCAAGCTGGCTTGCCCCCGGTCCACGACGGCCCCGAGCGTGCCACGGCGGGCCGTGGTGAAGTCCTTGCCGTAGTTGTCCTCCTCGCCGTAGACGACCAGGACCGGGATGCCGTGGGACAGGACGTCGTCGAGCTGGCGGCACAGCGTCCGGCTCAGCCAGACCGGGTCGTCGGCGCGGCGCGTGACCGCGCGCCGGCCGACGTCCGTCAACGCCCGCAGGGTCCGGCCGAGGGCCCGGCGGCGCTTCGGATCGCGGAGCACCGCGAGCAGCCGGGCCGGCGTGGCCCGCTTGGCCAGGGCGTCGACGGGCCGCCGGTCGAGGCGTCGGGCGACCTCGAAGTCGTGCATCGGTGGCACGAGCATGACGACGCCGGCGACGTCGCGGCTGGCGTCCGCCGCGTACGCGAGCGCGGTGCGGGCACCGAAGCAGTTGCCGACGAGCAGCGAGCGCAGCCCCCGCTGCCGGCACCACGCGACGACCGCGCCGACGTCGTCGACGTACGGCTGGTCGAGGCGCACGATCTCCTCGTACTCGCCGGTGCTCTCGGCGACGCCGTGGTAGCTGAACCGCACGCCGTGCAGCCCCAGGCCGGCCAGTCGGCGGGCCGTGCGGACCTGGGTGCGGCGCGGCCCGGACGACGGTCGCCAACCGGCGCCGCGGAGCAGGACGGCGGCGATGCCGATCGGCGCCGCCGTCGGCTCGGTCACGAGCGCGAGGAGTCGTCCGGTCGGCGCGTCGACGACGACAGGACGCTCGTCGGCGGCGGTGGCGTCGCGCGCCGCGGCCGTGCTCATCGGTCGGCTCCGAGTTGAGCGAGCAGCCAGCTCGGCGGTGACGTCGAGCAGCTGGTCGGCGACCACGAGGCGCTCCGGCACGAACCACCAGGACTCGTCGAGCGGGCAGCAGTGCGTCGTGACGTCGCAGCCGGCGGCCGCCCACTGCTCGACGAGCTCGGCGTAGTCGGAGCGCAGGTCGTCGCGCTGATCGACCTGGACGACCAGTACCGGGCGTGGGCGGTCGACCAGCACGAGCACCGACGCCGCGGTCGGGCGGCGTCGCGAAGAGATCGGGACCGACCGGGAGACCGAGGAGGTCGACGAATCCGCAGCGCGCCAACTCGGCCTCGGGCTCCTCGTGGGCGTCGTCGCTGCCTCGCATGGTGTGCACCGCGCGCGGCCCGCAGGCCGTCGCGCAGGTAGCGCCGCGGGCTCACCACCGGCTCCCAGAACGCGATGGGCGCCGCCAGGTCGGCGACGTCGGCACCCTCGATGGCCGCCGCAGCCGCGACCGCGCCCATCCGGGTGCCCAGCAGGCCGATGCGCTCCACGCCGGCCTCGGCCCGCAGGTGGCCGGCGGCCCGCCGGGCATCGTCGGTCAGCGTGTCGAGGCTGAGATCGACGGCGTCGCCGTCGCTGTGGCCCATTCCGCGTGGATGGAACCGCTGGACGGCAATGCCAGTCGCCGCCAGTCGCCGCCCCAGCCGGACCTCGCGCTGGTAGTTGGCGCCGAAGTCGCTGAGGATCGGCGAGCACACGAGCAGGCCAGCGATCGGCGCCCGCGCCGACGGGTTCGTGACGGCACCCGAACAGCAGCTCGCCGTCACCGAACAGCTCGATGACGTCGCGCGTCACGCCGTCGTCGGCGACGATCGTGGCACGGGCGGTGTCGACGCGGGCCGCCGACGCGTCGTGCACCACGTCGTCCGACCGCTCCGTGCCCACTCCCGTTCCTGACCCGGCACCGCCCGGTGACTCGAACATCGCCGACGGGCATCATCCCCCGCCAGCGTGCCGCCCGCGCAACGGCGGCGGCACGTCGGTCAGCCGGACGTCGCGTCGAGGTGCTGGAGGAGGTCGTGGGCGGCCAGCTCGACGGCCTTGTGGCGCCACTCCGACGCCCGGTACACGCAGGCGATGAGACCGCTGCGGTGGACCCGACGGAGGTCGCCGCACACGAACGCGTAGCGCGCCTTCGTCTCGTCCTTGGCGCCGACGGTGAGGCCGAGGTGCCAGGCCGCGTACTCGTCCCAGGTGTGCCGTTCGAGGTACGCGTTCTGGGCCTCGGCGTCAGGCTGCACGTCACCCCAGTCACTGTTCAGCACGTACTGGTGGGCGTCGATCAGGGCCCGGGCGTGGTCCACGGCCGATTCGTTGAGCTCGTAGCTGGCCATGGCGACGAGCATGCCCCGGCCGGGCCGCACCGACTCGGCCCGGTGCCCGACGCCGGAGCAGGCCGCCGTGGGGTGGGGGCGTCCCTGTTCGGGGGGTTTCCGGTCGGCGAGTGGGGACGGGCAATACGCTGGTCGCTCGGAATCGAACAGACGTCGGGACCCCCGCCCGCTTGTGACGCCGTGCCCGAGGACCATCCATGCCCGACCCGAACCGCCACCTCGAGCACGCACCGCTCCAGGTCTCCGTCCACCCCGACGGACCCGACGGGGTGCTGGTCAGGGCTCGCGGCGACCTCGACGTCAGCGCCGTCCAGCTGATCCGCGAGGTCCTCGAGGCGGCCGTGACGGCCGGTGTCCATCGCGTGGCCGTCGACGTCAGCGAGCTGACGTTCCTCGACGCCGCCGGCCTGCGGGCGATGCTCGGCCCTCGGACGCCGACCGGCGACCAGGCGCAGCTCGTGTTACGAGCGCCCTCGCGACCGGCCCGCCGGGCGATCGAGCTCGCCGGCCTGGCCGCCCTGATCGAGGCAGGACCGCCGCACCCGTACCTCGATCGCGGCGGCGCCGCCGCCGACTGACCCGGGCCCGGTCGGAGCCCTTCCCGGTCGTCGATCCCCGTGCCGTATCGTGCCGCCATGGGCGGGACGCTGCGTCTGACCCACCGCCGGATCGCCCGGCAGCTCTCGCCGGGGACGCGCAAGCGGATCGCCGCCCTCCTCCCCCGCCGGCTCCTCGCCTCGTACCGTCGGGCCCGGACCGACGTCTACCTGGTGTCGTTCCCGAAATGTGGTCGGACCTGGGTGCGAGTGCTGCTCGGGCGGACGTTCCAGCAGCTCTTCGACCTCCCGGCCGACGCCGACCTCGTCGAGCTGCACCGGCTGGCCGAGCTGGACGAGCGGGTGCCGTGCGTGGTCGCCACCCACGACGACGACGCCCAGTGGAAGGCGCCCGACGACGTCGAGGTCGACAAGTCGCGCTACCGCGGGACGCCGGTGGTCCTGCTCGTGCGCGACCCGCGCGACGTCATCGTCTCGCTCTACCACCAGCGCCGCGGCCGCAACGGCGGCTACACCGGATCGCTCGAGCAGTTCCTCACCGAGCGGGTCGGCGGCTTCGAGTCGTTGCTGCGCTTCTACGACGCGTGGGCGGCCGAGCTCGACACGCCAGGGAGGACGTTGGTCGTGCGCTACGAGGACGTCCACGCCCGGCCGGCCGCCGAGCTTCGTCGGGTGTTGGCGTTCATCGGGCTGGCAGAGGTGCCCGCCGACGTGGTCGCCGACGCCGTCGAGTTCGCCTCGTTCGACCACATGCGCCAGCTCGAGGAGTCCGGCGCCTTCGCCTCGGAGAAGCTCCGTCCCGGGACCGTCGGCGACCCGAGCACCTACAAGACCCGCAAGGGTCGCGTCGGCGGGCACCGCGACGAGCTGACGCTCGAGCAGATCGCCGACCTCGACCGGGCGATGGCCGGGTCGGCCGCCGTGCGCTTCGGGTACGCCCCGGGCGGAGATGGCTGAGCACCCACCGTTCGTCATGGTCGTCGGCGCCGGCCGCTCGGGCACCTCCGTCCTGCGCGCCGTCCTCGACGGCCACAGCCAGCTGGCCGTCAGCCACGAAGCCCGCTTCATCCATCCGCTGAGCCGCCGGCGGGCCCGCTACGAGCGACCCGCGGGGTTCGACGTCGACGCGCTCGTCGCCGATCTCGTTGCCGACCCGGCTGTACGTGGCAACCTCGGCCTCGACGCCGACGACCTCCGCGACCGCCCTCGGCCCTGCGCCGCCGGTCGACTACCCCGACGCCGTCCGCCGGGTATACGCCCACTGGGCCGCCCGCCGCGGCAAGGCCCGCTACGGCGACAAGATGCCCGGCTACGTCCTGCGCATCCCGGCCCTCGCCACGCTGCTCCCCGAGGCCCACTTCGTGCACATCATCCGGGACGGTCGCGACGTCGCGCTCTCGACCATGGCGATCCCAGGGACCGACCACGACCCCGTCGCCCTGGCGATCGAATGGAGCCGACGGGTCGGGGCCGGCCGACGAGCCGGCACCGAACTCGGATCCGGCCGGTACCGCGAGGTGCGCTACGAGGATCTCGTCACCGATCCGACCCGGCCGGCCGAGGACCTGTGCGCGTTCCTCGACCTGCCGTACGAGCCCGCGATGCTGCTCGTGGCCGACCGCCACGAACGCCACCCCGACAAGCTCCGCACGAACCCCCGTCACGCTCGCCTCGGCGAGCCGCTGTCGATGGGACCGCGCTCGTGGCGGACCGACATGGCGGCGTCCGATCGCGAGCGGTTCGAGGCCGTCGCCGGCGGCCTGCTCGACGACCTCGGCTACGAGCGCAGCCCCGCCGAGCCATCCGCCGCGACGCGCGCCGCGGTGGCCGTCGGTCGGGCCCGCTGGCACACGCGCCGGGCCCGCGCCCGCATGCCGGGCGTCGTCCGCCGGGCCACCGGCCGCGGCGCACGATGACGCGCCCAGGTGCTGGCGGACGGGTTCACGCCGTCGATGGGCGCTGGGTCGGGAGCACGCGACGCAGGGTCCGCAGGGCGAAGGACCTCCGCGGTTCCCACACCCCGCGCTCCTCGAGCGGCCACGCGTAGGTCAGCGCCCCGTCGCGGGTCCACTCGAGCAGGTCGGGCTGACCGAGGTCCTCGGCCGACCACTCGAACAGCTGCTGCAGGCGGGGAACGATCACCCCGTAGTCGAGTAGCCGGCCGAACCCGAGCTCGTTCGACAGGTACGTCGAGACGTCGCCGGTGAGCGGGTACTCGGCGGGCAGGACGCGGGACAGTTGCAGGAAGACGCCGGTCATGCCGAGCCGCGGGTCACCGAGGAGTGGTGCCAGAGGTCGCAGCCAACCCAGGGACAACCGAGGAGCGGCCACGAGTGCGTGGGCGTACAGCACGCGACACAACACGACGTTCATGAAGAAACGCTCGGCGGCGTTCTCGGCCTCGGCCAGGTCGTGGTGGTCGCCGTACGCGGCGACGACGCTCGCGTTGTGCGCCCGATACCACGCCGGTGCCGTCGGGTCGTCGGCGAACGACTTCCAGTGCGCCACGGTCGGCGAGGAGGCGGGTCCCACCATGCCCCCGCTGAGGGCAACCGCTTCACACCCGTCACGGAGCAGCCGCTCGTTGACCGCTCGCCACCACGCACTCCCGGGCCGGACGGCGTGCGGCGGCTCCAGCACGCCGCGACGCAGCTGCCAGCGCATGAACGACATGGCCGCTCGTCGATACGGCAGGTGGCGCGGCGCCGTGCCGAACGGCCCGTGGTACGACCGCTCCACGAGCGCGATGCGACCGGCCGGGTCGTCACGCACCGCCGCGACCTGTCGATCGGCCCACGCCGACGCCATCCCCGCAGCAACCACCCCACGAGTCTTCCGCCTCGCAGGGCTTCGCGCGCTCGGCAACGAGGGTGGCGGACCCCAGTGCTTCGGCCCACCTCACCCGATCGAGATCAATCGACATGCACGTGGACGACCGTGTCGTCGGTCCAGCTGCCGCCGGTCGGTGCGTACTGGAACCACGAGCTCCCACCCTGGTTGACGTCGAGGCGGTACTGACGGGTGACGGTGCAGCCGAAGTCGGCAGTGAAGTTCCAGCGCTCCGTGTCACCGGCCCCGACGTACGTCGAGCCCGATCCCAGGCGCCGCCACCAACCGCCGATCGCGGTGCTGGCCCGCACACTGCTCTCGTCCCAATCCACCGTCGAGCCCACCGTGCCGCGGTTGTGGAGCTCGATGGTGATGCCGCATCCCGCGTGCGCGGTGCCAGCACCGCCAGCGGCGAGCCCACCGGCTACCAGGACCGCGCCCGCCATCGATGCCATGAGCTTGTTCCGTCGTGTCATGCCCGATGTACGACAGCCCGCGCCATCGGGTTCGCGTGACCGCCTCGGCTGCGACGTCGCGAGTCTCGCCACGGCCGCACCGAGCTGGCACGATGCGGCATGAGCATGCGTTCCAGCGACATCTGAACCGATCGTGAAGCGCAGCGCCTCGCCGACGAGATGGCCAGTCCCCGACGGGTCGCCGGTCGATGACTTCGGTACGCCGTGACCCACGGCGAGCTTCTAGCGATGCCCAGAGGCTGCCGGATGCCTCGACGTCGTCATCTCGCCGCGCCACTCGACCACGCCGCGTCACGTTCGAGCGCTGGGACCCTCAGGAGCTCACCGTTCGGCTGAGCGGCACGAACGGCTCGGTCGGCGCGATCTCGCGCAACGACGGGTATTCGGTGAACGGATCCAGGAACGTGTCGGCCCACCGCGCGGCGTGGCCCTCGGCGGCGAGGCGGTAGTAGAGGATCCGCCTCGTGTCCGCCGACGTGTTGCCCCCGATGTTGTGACCGAGCAGGAAGTGGGCGAGCAGCAGATCACCGCGCCCGGCGAGCAGGGGCTCGCCGGGGCCGAACCACATTGGTGGGTCGAGCATGATGGCGTGCCCGCTCACCGCCTTGAGCACCTCGACGCCGCGTGGAACAGCCTTGGCCGGTGCGAGCCCGGCACACCCAGAGGTTGCCGAGATCGGCATCGACTCGCGCGAGGATCGCAGCATCGTGACGACGATCTCCTGTCGCGGTGATCGAGGTGGTGCGGCGCCACGAGCTCGTCGGCCAGACCCAGCGCACCCGAGTCGCGCAGCGCCGCGTCGGCCGCCGGTAGCCGGTGCGGCGGGAGGAAGTGGGAGTGCGCACCGACGGTCCCCGCCGGAGCCGGTGACCCGGCGACGAGCTCGTCGACCTCGTCGTCGGCGGCACGCAGCCGCGTCTCGTCGACGACGCCCGGCACCAGCACGTAGCCGTCGAACACGAGCCTCCGCGACGGAGGCACGGCGTTCGCCGAGCGTGGGCTCCGAATCCTTTCTGCCCTCAATGGCAGGACCTGGAGCGAGGGGCTACAGATCGTCTCGTCAGTGAGACCGCGGGCTGAGAGCTGATGTCGTCGTCGACCGTCCGCGTCGCCGAGTACACCTGGGCCATGGAACCGGTGATCCTCATCGTGTCGGGCGATCCAGACGAACGAGCGCAGCTGTTGGACGAGCTCGGTCGATACGCGCGCGACTACCGGCTCGAGGTCGCGACGACCGGAACGGAGGCCGTCGACCGCGTCACCGACATCACGGCGTCGGGCGGTGCCGTGGCGATGGTGCTCGCCGACCTGGCCCAGCCCGGGTCCGACGGGGTCGAGGTGCTCGCGGGAGTGCGGGCGGTGACGCGCACGGCTCGCAGCGTGTTGTTGCTGGAGTGGGGCCTTCGACCCGACCAAGGCCCAGCGGTGTCGCGAGCCGTGGCGCTCGGCGTGGTCGACACCGTGCTGACCAAGCCGACCGGCCGGCGTGACGAGGAGTTCCACACGACCATCACCGAGGATCTCGGTGAGTGGGCCTGGACCACGACGCCGGCGGTCGAGGCGGTCCGGATCGTCAGCGTCGACGAGCGTCGCGCCGACGAGATCCATGAGGTCCTCGATCGGCTGGGCGTCCCCAGCGGCATCCATGCCCCGGGCTCGGACGTCGCGGCGGCGATCGCCGCCCGATCACCCCAGCCGACGTGGCGCACCCTGGTCGAGGTGATGGGTACGGCGGTCCTCGCTGATCCCACGAACCGCGACCTCGCCGTCGCCTTCGGCGCCTGCGCCGACGTCGGTTCGGCCGTGTTCGACCTGGCCGTGGTCGGGTCCGGTCCGGCCGGCCTGGGAGCGGCCGTCTCCGCCGCGTCCGAGGGGTTGAGCACGCTGGTGCTCGAGCGGGAGGCGTTCGGCGGGCAGGCCGGCACCAGTTCGATGATCCGCAACTACCTCGGCTTCCCGCGAGGCGTCACCGGCCGGCAGCTCGGCCGGCGAGCGGTCATCCAGGCCGCAGCGTTCGGCGCCGCGTTCGACCTGGCCCGCAACGTCACCGCCCTGCACCCGGGCGCACCTCACCGCCTCCTGCTCGATGATGGCGCCGTCGCCGCCGCCCATTCCGTCGTCCTCGCATGCGGCGTGACGTACCGGCGTCTGGGCGTCCCGTCGCTCGAGGCCCTCGTCGGGCACGGCGTGTTCTACGGCGCTCCCTCCACGCACGCGCGGGCGCTGCAGGACGAGGAGGTCCTCGTGGTCGGCGCCGGCAACTCCGCCGGCCAGGCCGCCCTCTACCTCGCCAGGTACGCCACCCGGGTGACGATCTGCGCCCGCCACGCCTCGTTGGCGGACACGATGTCGGACTACCTCGTCCGGCAGATCGACGCTGACGCACGCATCGCAGTGCGCCCGACCGTCGACGTCGTGGATGGCGGTGGCGGAGCGCAACTCGAGTGGGTCGAGGTCGCCGACCGCGCCACCGGGGAACGCGAACGCCTCCCGACCAGCGGCATGTTCATCCTCATCGGAGCCGAGCCCCACACCGAGTGGCTCCCCGCCGAGCTCCAGCGTGACCAGCATGGGTTCGTGGTCACCGGGCAGTCCATCGATGCGACGCGGTGGCCGCTCGACCGCCCACCCCACCCGTTCGAGACGAGCATCCCGGGGGTCTTCGCGGCCGGCGACGTGCGCGCCGGCGATGTCAAACGAGTGGCGGCCGCCGTCGGCGAGGGATCCGTCACCATCCCGATGATCCACGAGTACCTGAAGGACGTGCCTCGATAGGTGCCGCGGTCAGACCTCGCGAGGCACGTCGTCGGTGATGAGCGTCACCGCACGACGGGGACGCGTGTCGACGGAGAGTTGGAACACGTCCGGGCGGTTGTAGTGACCGGTGGGGTCGAACAGCCGGCGCATCTCGTGGACCCGCGAGAGATCGATCTCGGCGGTCAAGATGCCCTCCTCGTGGCGCAGCGGACCGGCGACGATCTCACCGCTGGGGTTGCAGATGACGCTGTTGCCCGGCTCGACCCACCGCGCTTCGTCGTCGTCGTCGGAGACCCTCCACACGCGATCACGGTCCGGGAAGTCAGCGGGGATCTGCTCGACGCGGAGGCACGGGTTCACGCCGACCACCCACACCCGCCCCTCGCGGGCGATGTGGCGCATCGTGGCGATCCAGCCGTCACCGCGTGCGAGGGTCGGCGCCACCCACACGTCCACTCCCTGTGCGTAGAGGTGGAAACGGGCCAGCGGCATGTAGTTCTCCCAGCAGATCAGACCGCCGATGCGACCGAGCTCCGTCTCGACGACGTTCAGCGTCGAGCCGTCACCCATCCCCCACACCGTGCGCTCCGACCCGGTGGGCATGAGCTTGCGGTGCCGATCGAGCAGACGGCCGTCGGGACCGAAGTACAAGAGCGTGTTGTAGATCGTCGTGCCGTGTGGCTCGCGCTCGTCGATCCCGACGACGACATACGCCCCGGCGTCCCTCGCTGCGGCGCCGATGCGGTCGGTCGTCGGGCTGGGCACGACGACGGCCTGATCGACCAGCCGGGCGAACCACGCCTCGTCGCCGTCCCAGATGGGCACCGAGTCGATCCAGATCGGGGTCCCTGGCACGAACGCCTCGGGGAACACGATCAACTGGGCCCCCTGGCCGGCGGCCGCACGCACCAGCTCTTCGACCTTGCTCGTCGTCGCCTCGCGGTCCATCAGCACGTAGGACGCTTGCACCGCCGCCACCGTGAAGGATCCACCCAATGCAGCCTCCTCGCCTCGACGAGCGAGAGTAGTGCCGCAGTCGGCGCTCACCCGCTGGATAACCGGCGTCCGGAATCACGCCTGTCGGCCGCAGTCGTGGGGTCCTTCACACAGATTCGTGCGGCTGGACTCCTGGTGGCTCCCAGATCAGTTCGGCGACGTCGATGAGCAGGCGGTCGGGGCGCACCTCACCCGTCCCGACGCACACCACGTCGTTCAGCCAGCGGTAGCGCCGATCGTCGCTCACGTGGGTCAGCCAGCACACGATCTGCCGGGCACCTTGTGGATAGGAGCGACCGTACCCACCACACTCGAACAGGACCGTGGCACCGTCATCGGTGGCGATCACGCCGTGGAGATCCGGGCAGAACGTACCGTCGCCCCGACGACGAGGGTGGTTTGCTCCCCGCATGGGCCCGCTGATGCGCCCATCACATCGCCCTTCGGCGAGGAACAGGTGCGCGCTCTCGGCCCCCTCCTCGGAAAGAGCCACGCTCCATCCCTGCGGGTAGTCGAACACCATCCGATAGAGCGGCTCGAGGCGCATACGCCCAGTTCAACACGGGTCAGTCGGTGACGGGCCAAATCAACTCGGTGCGCAGATCGGCCGGATCCATCTCGGGCGATGGCTCCGTGACGTAGACCTCCCAGAAGGAGGTCGCCGGCTCGAGCCCCCGGTCACGCAGCCACCCCTCGAGCTGCGTCCACGACGAGCCCAGCTCGTCGTAGCTCCCGTGATGGACGAGGCGGGCGACCCGACCAGGGGGAAGCGACCCGACCTCCACGCCGTTCGCAGATGTGACGCGCTGCGCCGTCGGGAACCCGACTTCGAGATCGGCGGTCTCCCCGGGTCGGTCGTGGTAGAGGGCGAACGCCGGTCCGGTGATCTCGACGCCCTGGCTCGACGTCACGGAGGCCAGCGTGGTGAACGACTGGTCGAAGAACGACGCCAGCTCGGCGATCGGGACGACACGGCGCATGACGGCGGTCGTCGTCTCAGGGAGGTCGGCGAGCTCAGGTGCGGAAGGCTGAGATGTCATCGCCAATAAGACGCCCGTGCATCGCTGAACTCATCGCCGTGCGAGCTCCCGGCGAACGCCTTCGACGACGACCCCGGAGCCCGGAGGACCGCTGGTCGGCCCTGTTACGTTCTGGGCGTGAGAAAGCCGCGCTTGTTGAGGATGACCGGTCGGGAACGGACATGGTGGCTGGAATCCACGATCGCAGGGATGCTGGGCGCGTTCGTCGCGCAGAAGATCATCCGGACCGTGTTCCAGATGCTGCATCGAGACTTGGCCCCCGCTGCGGTCTTCGATTCGAGCAGTGCCCGCTTCTCGTGGCGCGATGTCGTCGTCTGGGCGGCGGCTGGCGGCATCGGCCTCGGCATCGCCAAGGTGACGAGTGCCCGCGTCGCTGCCATCGGCTGGCAGGTCGCCACGGGTACCGCTCCCCCCGGGGCCATCGAGGAACGGACCTGAGCTCGACCCGCCCGGCCCCGTCGGGCGGAGGTGCTGTCGTTCAGCACGCACGTGATCGGGATTGCCGGGCCATCGGAACGAACCGCCACGAGCGGTTGTGCATGCACAGTGCGCGTCGATCGTGACGATCACGGGGGAGGGCACGGGCGGCCGGGACCGATGGCGCTTCGTGCCGATCGTCGGGTCGATCCGTACATACGAACGGCAGTGGCTGCGCGGTGACCTGATCGCCGGCTTCGCCGTCGCCGCGCTGATCGTGCCGAAGAACCTCGGCTATGCGGGCATCGCGGGCATCCCGCTGCAGAACGGCCTCTACGCCGCCGCGGCGGGCGCGATCCTCTACCCGATCTTCGGGACCAGCCGGCAGATCTCGACCGGTCCGAGTTCGGGTTTGGCGGCCGTCGCCGCCAGCGCGGTCGTCGCCGCCGGCATCACGGGCATCGACGAGGTCGCCTCGTTCGTCGCCCTCATGACCCTGGCGTCGGGTGCGATCTTCCTCGTCCTCGCAGTGCTCAAGATGGGCTGGATCGCCCAGTTCCTCTCGCGGGCCGTGGTCACGGGGTTCCTGTTCGGTGCCGCGATCGATGTCGTGATCGGTGAGCTGCCGAAACTGACCGGTACCGACGCGACGGGCACGAACTCGCTGCGCGAACTGGGGTCGTGGTTGCGGACGCTCGGCGACACCCAACTGGCGACCGTGGTGGTCGGGGCCGCCGCACTCGCGGTGGTCTTCGGGCTGAGGCTCGTGGCGCCAGGCATCCCGGGGGCCCTCGTCCTGGTCGTCGGCGGTCTGCTGGCGTCCCGACTGTTCGACCTCGCGGCGCGCGGGGTCGCCCTGGTGGGCGACGTCCCACGGGGCTTGCCGACGTTCGAGATCCCCGACACGCAGGCGCTCGGCGACCATGCCGGGACAGTCGCCGCCGCCGCCATCGCTCTCGTCCTGATCGGGTTCTCCCAGACGGCGGGCGATTCCAGGACGTTCGCCGCCCGGCACCGCTATCGCATCGACATCAACCAGGAATCCGTCGCGCAGGGCATGGCGAACGTCGGCGCCGGCCTCGTGCAGGGGATGCCCGTCTCGACGAGCCTGTCGGCCAGCTCGTTGAACGACCACACGGGGGCACGAACCGGTCTCGCTTCGATCACCTCCGGACTGATCGTCCTCCTCACCCTCCTGTTCCTGGCCCCACTGTTCTCGGACCTGCCCAAGCCGGTGCTCGCAGCGTTGATCATCGAGGCCGTGGTGATGGGGATGATGGACGTCCCCGAGATGCGCCGCCTCCTCCGGGTCCAGCCCTTCGACTTCTGGATCGCGATGGCGGCCATCGCCGGGACCCTGTTGCTCGGAGTGCTCGCCGGGGTGATGGTCGGGATCGGGCTGTCGTTGATCTGGCTCATCTCCGTCGCGACGCGTCCCCCGATGCCGCTGCTGGGGCGGGATCCGGACACGAGGTTCTTCCGCGAGCTGGACGAGAACCCGGGAGACGAGCAGTTCCCGGGTCTGGTGGTGCTTCGGCTGGACGGGGGCCTGTTCTTCGCGACCTCCGATGCCTTCGAGGACCGCGTCCGGGAGGTCACCTTGTCGACGCCGGACATCCGCGGGCTCGTGCTCGACTTCGTAGCCGTCGACTTCATCGACTCCCAGGGATCGGCGAAGATGCACGAGATCCTCGCCCTCACCGAGCAAGCCGGCGTCACGCTCCGCCTGGCCCGCGTGAAGCCGGCGGTTCGGGAGGTGCTCCGTCGTGACGGTGTCCTCGAGCTCCTCGGCGACGAGGGCGCCTACCTGAGCGTCGCGCAAGCGGTCGAGGCCCACATCAGCTCATCGGGCGGCGGAGCGCAGGGCCGCGGGCCATCCGACGTCTGAGCCATGGCGTTCGCTCGCTCGAGGACTCTCTCGGCTCACGTTCGACGCTGAGCGGGCCGGGTCGGTCCTCGATCCGCCCGGTCACTGACGCCGCGACGGCCCGAAGCGCTCGCCGAGCAGCCCGTGTCGCAGCCCGCGGTCGCTCACCGTCACCGTCTGCTGTCCCAGCAGCTCCATGACGGTACGAACGATGCACGCTCCGGCGAGGATGACGTCGGCCCGCTTGGGCTGGAGCCCGACGATCGTACGACGGGCGTCGAGGTCGCGCGTCCGGTACATCTCGATCTGACGGTCGATGTCGTCACGCGCGAGCACCGTCCCGTGCACGGCATCCGGGTCGTAGGGGTCGAGGCCCAGTTTCACCGCGGTGATGTTCGTCATCGCACCGCCCATGCCGATGAGCGCGTCGGGCGCCGGTCGCCCGTCGAGGCGATCGAGGTCGGACGCGATCGCCTCGAGTGCGGCCTGGAGCGTCGCGGTCGACACCGCCGCGTCGAGCCCGAAGCGCTCGGTGTAGCGGACGGCCCCGACATCGACGCTGAAGCGGTCGTCGACCCCGGCGCGGTCGCCGAACGTGAACTGGGAGCTGCCCCCGCCCGTGTCGAAGACCACGAGCGAACCGACACCCGACGGGAGGGTGGCGCGGGCGGCGAGGTAGGCCAGCCGGCTCTCCTCCTCGCCCGTGATGGTCTCGACCGTGATGCCCGTCCCCGCATCGATCGCCGCCACCACCTCGTCCCGGTTGCCGGCGGCGCGCAACCCGGCCGTGCCCACCGCCACGATCGCCTGGGCGTGGTGCTGCTGCGCCTCCTCGACCATGCTCGCGATCGCTGCGGTCGTGCGCTCCACCGCGGCCGCGGAGATCACCCCCGATCGCGCCAACCCGTCGCCGAGCCGGGTCGTCTCGGCCCGATCGACCACCCGCCGCCACGACCCGTCAGCGCTCTGCTCGCCGACGTGGAACTTCACCGAGTTCGTCCCCACGTCGATCACCGCGTACCGCGGCCGTTCGCCGCTGACGAGCGCGAGGAGCCCGCGGGGCACGCTCGTGTTGACGCGTTCGCCCAGCCCGAGGCCCGTCACGGCCGCCCAGACGGCAGCCGGGTCCTCGGCCTCGACCGCCAGCGTCGGGGTGCGAAGATCACCGACCGCGATGTCGGTCAGCTCGACCATGCACTCGCCGTACCTGTAGCGGACCCGCCGCTTGTGGACGGACACGAGCCGGACCTCGGGACCGGACACGACGAGCTCCTCCAGGAACGCCGCCTGCGGACACCCGTCCGCGACGGCAACCGGGAGTGGCTGTCGGAGCGCCCCGAACGCGGTGGCGACATCCGCGGCGGTGAGCGGAAAGGCGGCCTTGAGCGTGGGCTCCCACTGCTGGAGCCCGTGACGGTCGACATGGCGCAGCGACTTGATGTCCAAGAGCTCGGCGCGGATCTTGACGTTGTCACCGTCCTCGGACACCAGGTACAGCTCGTCGCTCTCCTCCACCCCCGTCGGCGTCGACCCGGCGACGATCACGTCAGCGGCATCGGGCGTTGCTCCGAACGTCCGCCACTCCCAACGGGGCACGATCAACGAATTCACAAGGCACAGCGTCGCAGATGCGACGACCTCGATCGGACGAGGGGCCATCGTCGGCACCGGCGTTTCGCGACAGACGGGGCGAGGACCCCGTTCCCACCCATCCCTCACCAGAGGACACATCGGGCAACGCGGCACGGAGCGCGTGCGTCGCGCGCCGTGCACCGAGGGAGGCTCACGTCGATCGCCCTCGTTCGGGCAGCCGAACCGATCAGGGCGCGGTGTGTTCGTCGGGATCCGGCGACGCCACTTCACTCGCCTCCGCTCGTCGACGACTCAGCCATCGGTGCCTCTCGCGACGAGAACCGGTCACGTCGCTGACGACTCGGCCGGTCAGGACGGCCCAGGCGCGGAGTTGTGTTCCGCACAGCACGCCGAGAGCGATGGCGAAGATGGAGCCGATGGTCGCCACGAGGTCCTGGCCTCCTCCTCCGCCGGCCAGCTCCGTCAGGCCGATCAGCCCGAGGGCGCCGGGGACCAGCAGCCAGAACCCGGGCAGGAACGAGGCGTGGGCCGGCATCGCGGCCGGGAACCGCGACACCAGGAAGGAGACGACCGTCATGACCGTCGCGCCGACGAGCGCGCTGATGTAGCCCCCGAAGAGATCGTTGGTGAGGAATTGGCTGGTCCACGCCGCGTAGAGCACGACAAGGAGCGCGGGGAGCGCTCTCGCTGGGGCCGAGTGGGCGACGACGACGCCGACCGCGAACACGAGCACACCCAGCCATGGTGACCATTCGCCGAGCAGCCCTTGACGGCCGAACAGGACCTGTGACGAGGGGATGCCGACGGCCTCGATGCCGGCGAGGATCCCGAACGACAACAGCGCCAGCTGCACACATCCGGACACGAGCCGGCTCGAGCCGGACACCATCTGCCCGGCGGCGAGCTCGAGCACGGCGGTGGTCAAGGTCGCTCCCGGCAGGAACACGATCAGCGAGGCGACCATCGCCCGCATCCCGGGCTCGATGAGCTCCTCTTTCACGGCGAGCGCGCTCAGCGCGGAGACGGAGAAGGCGGCGATGACAGGCATCAGGACTTGCAGGGTCGGCTGGTTCCTGCCGATGGAGCGGAGGACCCCGACGAGCGCGCCGAACACGACCGCGGCGGCGACATCGTGCGCGGCCGGGTGCAGGATGAGGCAGAGCCCCATCGTGAGCACGGAGTAGCCCGCGATGCTCTGCAGCGGCCCGAAGCGCGCCCGGAGCTGGCGGATCTCGGCCAGTCGGGTGAGCCCGTCGGCGGGCCGGATCTCGCCGCGCTCCGCGTCCTGGAGCAGGTGATCGAGGGCGGCGATCTGGTCCAGGCGCGGTGAGCTGGAGAGCGACGCCGTGACCTCGACGGCCGCGGGCTCGCCGTGGCCCATGGTCACCATCAGATAGGTGGGGAACGCGCTGACGGTGGCCCCCCGTGCGCCGTATGCGGCGGCCACGTTGGTCAGCCGATCCTGCACGACGTAGACCGGTTCGCCGGCCGCGTTCATCGCCGCGCCCAATTGGACGACGAAGAGTTGGAGCTCGGCGACTTCGCTCGCGTCGTGCCCCGTCACGTCAGCCGCCTTGCGTCGCCGGCACCCGGCTGGACCCGTTTCAGCTGGCGACCAGGCGAGCGCGGGAGCGCTTCCATCCGGCGTCGAGCGCGACGCTCACCAAGAGGATGACGACGAGGGCGACCGCTGTCCCGGGCTCGTCGACCAGCGTGGTGAACACGAACGCCACGAGGACGATCACGGTCGAAGCGACGGCCAGAACGAGCATCACGGGTCGGGCCCCGGTCTCGTGCCGGACCCGGAGGTGCCCGACCGAGATGAGGCCGAAGACGAGGAGCGCGATCACGCTGCCGATGGACGCGATCGCGGACAGGTCGAACCCGACGGCGAGCACGATGGCCAGCCCGGCGGTGATCGCCAGGCCGGTTCCGAGCCGCCCGCCGAGTCGGCGCCCCATCTGCGGGGGGAACTGGCCGATGGAGGCCATCTCCTCGCACAGCCCCGACGCCGGGTAGAGCCCGGCGTTGGTGGCGCCGGTGGTGGCGAAGAGCGCGGTCACGGTCATCATCCAGTAGCCGGCTCGGCCGAGCACGGGTTCGGCGGCGACGGCGAGCGCCGTCCCACCCGACTCGACGACTTCGTCCACGGTCAGCGTGCCGAACACGCCGAGGGCGACCGCGACGTACACGACGGTGGCCAATCCCAATGCCAGGAACATGGCGCGGGGCAGCTGCCGCGTCGGATCGGCGAGATCCTTCGCCGTGAACGTGACGACACCGAACCCGAGGAAGGCGAAGAACGTGAGGGCGACGCTGGCCACGATGTCGCCGAACGGCGGGTAGTCGGAGAACGCGAGCAGATCGGGATCGAGGTCGGACAGGGTCGCCACGGCGAACACCGTGAGCATGCCGATGACGACGATGACCACGACGGTCTGCGCCCGGGCCACGGCACGGGACCCGACCACGTTCACCGTCGTCATCGCCACGACCACCAGCACCGCGAAGAACTTGACCCAGACCTCCTCGCCGTCACCCACGACGGAGCTGGCGTAGCTGCCGAAGGACACCGCCACCATGCCGGTCACGATGGCGTTGGCGGCGAGGATCAACCAGGAGATCACGCCGGTGACGTGGCCATCGCCGAACCCGCGGACGACGTACTCGAGCAGACCGCCGGCCGATGGGTATCGAGCGCCGAACTTGGCGAAGGAGTAGCCCTGCAGCCCGGCCACGCCACCTGCGAGCAGGAACGACAGCCACACTGCGGCCCCGGCGACCTCGCCGGCCGCGCCGAGCAGGGCGAAGATCCCCGCGCCGACCATCGCGCCGACGCCGATGAACGCCGCCTGGCGGACACCGAACGTTTGGGTGGCCGGCTCCACGTCGGTCATCGCCGGGCCGCCATCACAGGGCCCCGAGCGCGAGCACGACGATCGTCAGGACGGCGAGGATGGCGAGCAGAGGCCACACGAAGCGGAGGTACTTGCCGTAGGGGACTCGGGCGATCGCAAGCCCGCCCATGACGACGGCCGACGTCGGCGTCACGAGGTTGAGCAGTCCCGAGGCGCTCTGGTAAGCGGTCACCACCAGGCTGCGGTCGGCGCCGGCGAAGTCGGCGAGCGGCGCCATGATCGGCATCGCCACCGTCGCCAGACCCGACGACGACGGGATGAGGAACGACAACGGCAGGAACAACAGGTACATGACGACCGCGAACGCCGCTTCACCGACGTCGCCGAGCGCCTCCTCGGCCCAGTGCAGCACGGTGTCGGTGATCTGGCCGTTGTTCATGATGACCGTGATGCCGCGGGCGATGCCGATGATGAGAGCGACGCCGACCAGGTCACGGGCACCGTCGACGAACGTCGTGGTGAGCTCGCCCTCCTTCATCCGGCCGACGACCCCGATCAAGATGGCGAACAGCAGGAACGACGCCGTCATCTGCGGGAACCACCACCACAGCGTGGGCAGGCCGATGCCCAGGTCCTCCCACGGGATGACGCCGTAGATCATCACCGCGAAGGCGGCGCCGAACAGCCCGAGGACGACCTTGTGCTGTCCGGTCAGCACGACCTCACCTGTATCGGCGTCAGTGGTCGCCGCGAAGTGCTGTTCGTTGGCCGCCTTCATGTCGTAGACGAGCGAGGTGGACGGGTCGTGGCGGACCCGCTCGGCGTAGCGCGAGACGAACCAGATGCCCGCGGCGAGGCCGACGACGAGGATGACGAGCCGGAGTCCGAGCCCGTCGCTGAGCGGCACGTCGGCGAAGCCCGACGCGATGCCGGTGGCGAACGGGTTGACCGTCGAGCCCAGCACCCCGATGCCACAACCGAGGAGGATCACCAGCGCGCCGACGAAGGCGTCGTAGCCGGCGGCGATCATCACGGTGATGATCAAGACGTAGAAGGCGAGGCTCTCCTCGGCCATCCCGAACGTCGTGCCGCCGAGGGCGAACACGATCATGAGGATCGGGATCATCCAGCGCTCGTGCCCGCGGAGGCGGGCCACGAGCAGCGCGATGCCAGCCTGGATCGCGCCCGTCTTCATGGTGATGCCGATGAACCCGCCGATGACGAGGATGAACAGGGCGACGTCGATGGCGCCGAACAGCTCGCCGCTGTTGAACACGTCGATGTTGCCGGTGGCCGGGTCCTCGATGCCGTACATCCCGTTGATCGGCGCCTCCAACGAGTCGACGATGATCCGCGACGGGGTCGACGGGACCTCCTCGTAGGTACCGGGGATCGGAGATCCGTCAGCATCGAGGGCGTACTGACCGGCGGGGATGATCCACGTCGCCAGCGCCGTGATGACGATGAGGGCGAACAGGATCGTGTACGCCGACGGCAGCGCGAAGCGAGGCTTGCGAGGTGCGGGTTCCTCGCCGCCGGGCTGGGCGTCGCCCGTGGTCTCGGTGTCAGTCGACATCCGCGTCTCCTTCCGGGGTCGGCGCTGGCCAGCCGGCGTCGCGGGGTCGCTGTCGATCGATCATCCGGCGGCGCTCACGTCGTCGGAGGGACGGGGTCGGCGGCGGTGACCACGGGGGTGTCCGGCGGCGCGATCGGGGGACCTTCGCTGACGACCGAGGTCGGCGAGGGCGGATCCGGGTCGCGGTCGTCGACGCCGGCGTCGTTGCGGGCCCAGGCGATCAGGGCCACGATGCACAGCGCCACGATGGCGCCCAACAGCCAGCGGAGCTCGGGTCGCTCGAACATTTCGTCGCCTTCTCTAGAGCGGGTCCCGCAGCAGGGGGCACGTCATGCAGTGACCGCCACCACGTCCCTTGCCGAGCTCGAAGCCTTCGATCTCGATGACCTCGACCCCGGCCTGGCGCATCTTGGCGATCGTGTAGGTGTTGCGCTCGTAGGCGACGACCACGCCCGGTTCGAGGGCGACGACGTTGTTGCCGTCGTCCCACTGCTCGCGCTCTTGCTGGTACTCGTCACCGCCGGTCTCGACGATGTGGAGCTTCGCCACGCCCGAGCGCGTCGGCGACGGCGCCGACGAAGTCGTCCTCCACGGTGATGTGGAAGTCGCCCGGCTTCGTCCCGGGCCGGAGGCTGACCGCTCGGATGTCAGGGACGACCTTCGGGTACGCCGTCGCCTTGTCCCGGTCGAGGAGCGTGAACACGGTGTCGAGGTGCATGTGGGCGCGGTCCTTGGTCATGACGCAGGCGATCACCCGCTCGGCGGCCCCGCTCTCGAACAGCGCGTTGGCGACCTGCTCGATCATCCGGCCCTGGGTGCGTTCGCTCATGCCGATCAGCACCGTGCCGTTGCCGATCGGCATCACATCGCCGCCCTCCATCGAGGCGAGCCCGAAGTCGGCGATCTCGAAGCGACCATCGGGCCCCTCGGCCGGGTACCAGAACTCGAAGTCGGCGCCGGCGAACATCGGGTGGGCCTTGTAGATCGCCGCCACGTTGTAGGCCTCGCGGCGCCGCGCCGGCCAGTACATCGGGTTGATCGACACCCCGCCGTACATCCAGCACGACGAGTCCCGGGTGAACAGCGTGTTCGGCAACGGGGGGAGCACGAACGCACTCGGCGTCGTCCAAAGCGGCGCCGATCAACGAGACCTCGCGCGCCTTGGCGAGGTCGAGGCCCGACTCGGCGACGGTGAGCCCGCCGATCAGGTGCTTGGCCAGCTGATCAGGTTTGAGGTCGGCGAGCAGGCTGCGGATCTCGTCGACGAGTGACCAGCCCACCGTGTACTCCGAGGCGACCAACTCGATGAGGCGCTGCCGCGCCTCGTCGCTCGCCGCGAGCGCCTCGGCGAGGAGCTCGTGCAGGAGGAAGACCTCGACGCCCCGCTCGCGCATCCTGGCGACGAACTGGTCGTGCTCGTGCTGGGCCCGTTCCACCCACAGCACGTCGTCGAACAGGAGCTCGTCGTGGTTCGACGGAGTCAGGCGCTGCAGGCTCAGGTCCGGGCGGTGGACCATCACCTTGCGCAGCTTGCCCACCTCCGAGTGGACACCGAAGTCAGCCATCACTCCTCCTCTCCCGAGGTCGTACCGACGACACTCGTGCCGGCCCGGCCGGCCACGATCTGCTCGATGTCGGCCAGGGCGCCGATGGCGGCACGCTTGCCGGTCGCCTCCACGAAGCGGATGGCGGCCTCGACCTTCGGTCCCATGGACCCGGCCGCGAAGTCCAGGCTGCGCAGCGTCGCCGCGGAGACGCGCTCCAGTCGCCGCTGGTCGGGCGTCCCCCACTGCTCGTACACGCCGTCGACGTCGGTGGCCATCACGAACAGGTCGGCGTCGACCTCGCGGGCGAGCAGCTCGCTGGCGAAGTCCTTGTCGATGACGGCCTCGATGCCGGCGAGCGTGCGCTCCTTGCCCGGCACCCACCTCGTGGGGATCCCCCCGCCGCCGGCACAGATGACCACCACCCCGTGCTCCAGCAACCAGCGGATCGGCCGGATCTCGAAGATCCGCTTCGGCGCCGGGGACGCCACGACGCGGCGGAGGTGGTCGCCGTCGCGCTTGAACACCCAGTGCTTGTCCGCGGCGAGCGCCTCGGCGTCGGCGTCGGCGTAGATGGGTCCGACGAACTTGGTGGGATCGTCGAACGCAGGGTCGTCGCCGTCGACCTCGACCATCGTCAGGATCGTCGCGAACGGCACCTCGGCCGGGAGCAGGTTCCCGAGCTCCTGCTCGATCAGGTAGCCGATCATCCCCTCGGTCTGGGCGCCGAGGAGGTCGAGGGGATACGCCTCGACCTCCGTGTAGGCGGCCGCTTGCAGCGCCAGCAGGCCGACCTGGGGGCCGTTGCCGTGGGACAGGACCAGCTGGTGCTGGCCGGCCAGCGGCGCCAGCGCCGTGGCCGCGGTCCTGACGTTCTCCCGCTGCACGTCGGCCGTCATCGGCTCGCCCCGCTTGAGGAGGGCGTTCCCGCCCAGCGCGACCAGGATGCGCACGACTGGCTTCAGCTTCCGAGCGTCGCGATGAGGATCGCCTTGATCGTGTGGAGGCGGTTCTCGGCCTGGTCGAACACGATGCTCGCCTCCGACTCGAAGACCTCGCCCGTCACCTCGAGGCCCTGCGCCATCCCGGTGTGCTCCATCATCTCGCGGCCGACGACCGTGTTCGGATCGTGGAACGCCGGCAGGCAGTGCATGAACTTGACCTTCGTGTTCCCGGTGCGCTCCAGCAGCGTCGCGTTGACCTGGTACGGCTCGAGGAGTCGGACCCGCTCGTCCCACACGTCCTTCGACTCGCCCATCGACACCCACACATCCGTGTGCACGAAGTCCACCCCGGCGACACCAACGGCGACGTCGTCCGTGATCGTGATCGTGGCACCGGTCCGAGTGGCGATGGCCTGAGCGACCTTCACGACGTCATCGGGCGGCGCCAGCGATGCCGGTCCGGCGAGGCGGACGTCGGCGCCCATCAGCGCGCCCATGGCGAGGAGCGAGCGCCCCATGTTGAAGCGGCAGTCGCCGACGAACGCATAGGACAGAGCGTCATAGGGCTTGCCGCTCGCCTCGTGCATCGTCAGGAAGTCGGCCAGCATCTGGGTGGGATGCCACTCGTTGGTGAGGCCGTTGTAGACCGGCACTCCGGCGTGCTCGGCGAGCTCCTCGACATCGGCCTGGTCGTTGCCGCGGAACTCGATCGCGTCGTACATCCGGCCGAGCACCCGCGCCGTGTCCGCCACCGACTCCTTGTGGCCGAGCTGCGACCCGGACGGATCGAGGTAGGTGACGTGGGCACCCTGATCGAACGCGGCCACCTCGAACCCTGACCTCGTGCGCGTCGACGTCTTCTCGAAGATCAACGCGATCTCCCTGCCGTCGAGCCGCTTCACCTCGGTGCCGGCGTACTTGGCGACCTTGAGCGCCTCGGACAGCTGCAACAGGAACCGCAGCTCCCGCGGCTCGAAGTCGATCTCCTTCAGGAAGCTGCGGTTGCGCAGGTTGAACATCCGTCACCGCTCCTCGTGTCGTAGGTCCCCACACTCGACATGACCGCGGGCGCGGGTGGGCGGTGACCACCCAGCGCGGGGTGGTCGTTGGTCGTTCGGCCTGCGTTGGTCGGGCGTTCACCCGCCGCGCCCCGTTTCCACCCTCAGGTGGGTGGTGCACGACGGTTGCGGGGGCGTCATCGTTGGCTCCGCGCCATCGTCGGCAACGATGGAGTGACCCAGCAGGCACTTCGTCGCGCCCCGACCCGATGGCGCGCTGACCGTGCACCGCCCGAGCACGTGGGGCCGCCGATACGCATCATCGCCGATGCGGCGAACCCCCACCCAGGACCTCCCAGGAGGAACGACATGAAACGACCGTTGATGATCGGACTCGCGCTGATCGCGGCCGGCACCGTCACCGCTTGCGGCGACGACGACGACGAGTCCGACGTCGCCGACGCGAACTCGGCGTTCTGCGACGACCTCGCCGCATACGCGACGTCCCTCGGGGCACTGGCCGCGCTCGACCCGGCCACGGCCACGAAGAGCGACTACGACTCGGCCGCCGACGAGGTGCGCTCGACGCGAGAGGACATGCTCGACAGCGCCGCCGACCTCGGCGAGGCCGAATGGGAGAACCTGCAGACACAGGCGGAGACCCTGGTCGACCAGCTCCAGGACGCGCCCGACGACCAGGCGGTCGGCGCGATCCTCGAGGAGGCCAAGCCGCAAGCAGCAACCGTGCAGGCGAGCGTCGCCACCTTGAACACCGCGGTCTGCACCACCGGGACCACCGCCACCACCAGCGGCTGACACGGCGGTCGTCGCGCGTCACCTCGTCCGGGTCGAGCGACGCCGGCCTCGTCCGCCTCGTCGGCACGCTGTCCTCTGCGCTCATCTGGTCAGGCTGGTGCCGCCTCGTCCGCCTCGTCCGCCTCCTCGAACGCGTCCTGGAGCGCGCCGAACTGGTCGCTCACGTCGTCCTGGACGACCTTGGACGCCGCGTTGGCCAGGAGCGCTGCGATGTCGGCGCCCTTCGGGTTGACCGCCACGATGACGAGCCCAGCGTCGCCGTCTTCGAGCAGATCGCTGGCGAGGTGCTTCGCGGTGGAGTCGTGACGATCGATCTTGAGCACGCCGTCCTCGTCCTTGACCACCATCGCGATGGCGAGGTGGTCGATCTGGCCCTGGTGCTTGATGCCGCGGATCGCGTCATAGTCCTGCTCGGCCGAGGTCTTGTCCGCGTACGTGGCCACGGCCACTGGTTCGGAAGATAGGCCTGGTGAGGGATCGTGGGCCCACCCGTCGCCGGGTGGTTGGCGGTCGTCACGTGGAGACTCGCGGTGCGACGTCTCCACGCCGCGGTCGAGTGCGCTACAGATGGTGGGCTCGACCCGCTCGACCCTGCCGAGGAGACCACGATGCTCGCCTACGACTACCCCCTGCTGGGGATCTTCTGGTCGCTCGTGCTGCTGTTCATCTTCGTGATGGTCGGCTTCGTCGTGATCTACACGTTCATCGACAACTTCCGGCGCTCGGACCACAGCGGCCTCGCGAAGGCGGGGTGGGCGCTCTTCATCATCGTCCTGCCGCTGCTCGGCGCGCTGCTCTACATCCTCGCCCGTCCCGAGATGAGGGACCCCCCGCTGCGGCCCGCCGTGTGAGCCACCGCGCCGCACACCACCGCCCTACCCGTCGCCGGGTGGCGACCGTCCACCCGAGTCGGCGCCACCGTCAGCTATCGCGGCCGGCGCCGAGTCGACCGAGGTGCCGACGCGGGGAGACCGACGTGACCACGATGGACCAGCGAGTGCTCGTATCCGATCGCGTCGAGACCGGCTGGCCGGGCCTCGTCGTCGGCAGCGACGCGGATCGATCGATCGTCTGATGGCGGCCACGCTGAACACTGCGTCCCCCGTCGAGGAGCCGCCGGACTGGTACCACCTGAGCGCTGACGAGGTCTGCCAGCGCCTCGACGTCGACCGGGCCGTCGGCCTCAGCGCCGGCGAGGTCGTCGCCCGCCGCGCCCGGTTCGGTCCCAACCGTCTGGCCGAAGAGGCCAAGGAACCGAGTTGGCGGGCGTTCCTGCGCCAGTACCGCGACCTCATGCAGCTCGTGCTCCTCGGCGCCGCGGTGATCAGCATCGTGGCGCTCCAGGACGTCTCGACCGGCCTGGTGGTGATCGGGCTGACCGTCGTCAACGCCGTGATGGGCTTGCACCAGGAGGGCAAGGCGGCCGAGAGCGTCGCCGCCCTCCGGCAGATGCTGATCATGACGGCCAGCGTGCGGCGGGACGGCCAGCTGCTCGAGATCCCGGCCGAGGAGCTGGTGCCGGGCGACATCGTCGGGTTCGAGGCCGGCGACAAGGTCCCCGCCGACGGCCGCATCCTCGTAGCCGCGACGCTCGAGATCGAGGAGGCCGGCCTGACGGGCGAGAGCACGCCGGTTCCCAAGACCGTCGATCCCGTGAGCACGCAAGATGCGCCGCTCGGCGACCGCGTCGACATGGCCTACATGAACTCGCAGGTGACGCGCGGCCGCGGCGAGATGGTGGTCACGGCCACCGGGATGTCGAGCGAGGTCGGGCACATCTCCGGGATGCTCAGCGGGGTCGAGCAGGAGAAGTCGCCGCTGACCAAGCAGCTCGACCAGCTCACCGTGCTCATCACCATCATGGCGGCCGCGGCGCTGGCCCTCATCATCATCCTCGGCCTGGCCCGCGGTGAGGACTTCGACTCGTTGTTCCTGACCGGCATCACGCTGGCCATCGCGGCCATCCCGACCGGCTTGCCCGCCGTGGTCACGATGCTGCTGTCCGCGGGCACCCAGCAGCTGGCGACACAGGGCGCGATCGTCAAGCGGCTGCGCTCGGTGGAGACGCTCGGATCGACGTCGGCGATCTGCTCGGACAAGACCGGCACGCTCACGCTCAACCAGATGACGGCGCGCCAGCTCGTCCTGGTCGGCCGCACGTTCAGCGTCGACGGCGAGGGCTACTCGACGACCGGGCGCGTCATGCGCACGGCGGGGGCCGAGGACGTGTCGCTCGAGCCGTTCATGCTGCCGATGGCGCTGGCCAACGACGCGGTCATCCGCGACGGCGCCTGCATCGGCGACCCGACGGAGGGTGCGCTCGTGGTGCTCGCCGCCAAGGGCGGGTTGGATGTCGAGGAGACCCGCAAGACGTATCCGCGGGTCGCCGAGGTCCCCTTCGACGCCGAGTACAAGCTGATGGCCACGTTCCACGAGATGGAGGACAACGGGCGAACGATCGTGCGCTGCTTCGTCAAGGGCGCACCCGACGTGCTCCTGGCGCGCTCGACCCACTACCTCGACCGGGACGGCTCGGCCGTCCCGATGGGTGACGCGATCGACCAAGGTCCTGGCCGCGAACGACGATCTGGCCGCTCAGGGACTGCGCGTGCTGGCCGTCGCCCGACGCGACTTCGACCCGGCCACGTTCGATCCGAGGGGCGACCTCCTGGCGCTGGTGGCCGACCTCGAGCTGCTCGCCCTCGTCGGCATCGTCGATCCGCCGCGCAAGGAGGCGAAGGACGCCATCGCGCTGTGCAAGGACGCCGGCATCCGCGTCCGGATGATCACGGGCGACCACGCCACGACCGCGGCCGCGATCGCCCATCAGCTCGGCATCGAGGGGCGGGCGCTCACCGGTGCCGAGTTCGCCGCGATGTCCGACGAGCAGCTGAGCACCGAGGTCGACGGGATCGGCGTGGTCGCGCGCGTGGCGCCCGAGGACAAGGTGCGCCTCGTCAGCATCCTGAAGGGCCAGGGCAACATCGTCGCGATGACGGGCGACGGCGTGAACGACGCCCCCGCGCTGATGCGGGCCGACATCGGCGTGGCGATGGGGATCACCGGCACGGAGGTCACCAAGGACGCCGCCGAGATGATCCTGACCGACGACAACTTCGCCACGATCGTCACGGCGGTCGAGGGCGGTCGCGGGTTGTACGACAACTTGATGAAGTACGTCCGCGTGCAGATGATCATGCTGGCCGGCTTCATCCTGCTGTTCGTCGGGGCGGGCATCTTCGAGATCGCCGACGGCACACCGCTGCTCCCACTGCAGATCCTCTGGATCAACTTCGCGGTCGACGTCCTGCTCGCCCTCGGCCTCGGCTTCGACGCCCCGACGCCGGGGCTCATGAAGCGACGTCCCCGATCGCCCTCGGAACCGGTGATCGCGCCGGCCCTCGGCGTCCGCCTCGGCATCGCCGGGCTGCTCATCGCGGTCGGCACCCTGGCCGTCGTCGCCTGGGCCGAGGACCGCTACGACCTCACCGTGGCCACGACGATGGGACTGACGACGATCTCGCTGCTCCACATCCTCGCCGCCCTCGAATGGCGCGATCCGACCCGCACCATCTTCACCAGGGACACCGTCGCCAACGGACGCTTCAACCTGCTCGTGCTCGCCGCGTTCGCGCTGACGTTCCTGGCCACGACCGTGCCCGGCCTGCAGCGCCTCCTCGACACGACCGGCCTCGACGGTGACCAGTGGCGCGTCTGCCTCGTCGCCGTCGTCGGCTACCTCGTCCTCGCCGAGCTCGCCAAGTTCGTGTTGCGACACATCCATCGCGCCGCTCTGTGAGCGCCTGACGTCATGATCGTCATGGCGCGGCGATCGCCGCGCCGATCTCGCGGCGGGGCCGGCGCGAGCAACGGCGGCTGCTGCCGTTGCCATCGTGCAGCGGTTCCACGGCGGCGTGAACACCGGCTCGATCGGCCTTCCGACCACGCGCTCGAGGCGGGCCCGCCCCGGATCAGCTGACGGCTGATCGCCGGATCGGCCCAACCTCCGGCGCGGGTGCGTCGTGTCGTGGTCATGGAACGTCGCCTCGCCGTGACCGCCGCCGTTGCCGCCACCGCCGTGCTGGGGGCCGGATGGGCGACCGCCGCGGCCCTCCGGGAGGATGACGCGCCGTCACCCGTCGGCGCCGTCGCCGTGACCGCCGCGCCGACCACGGCGTCCGTGCCCTCGACGGGCCCGCCGAGCAGCGTCGTCGTGACGGTGTTCGAGGACCAGGTCGTGGCCCCGACGACGCCCGCCGCGTCACCCGCACCGACAGTGACGACCGTCGGCGCGACGCCGCCGCCGGCCACTGCGGCCACCGTCCCCGACGGCGACGACGACCACGACGAGCACGGACACGACGACGACCACGGCGGCCACGGGCACGACCACGGTGGCGACGACCACGGTGGCCGCGACCACGACGACGACGATGACTGACCAACGTGCCGATCGGGCGGCACGACTGGCGGCGCTCAAGGCGAGCCGCACCCAAGCGACGACGGACGGTGACATGGCGCCGACCGTCGCGACGCCCGTCGCGGCGCCGCCCGCCGGCACCGCGCCCCGTGGACGCCGAGCGTCGTCCGTCGCGCCGGCCAGTCGCCTCGCCGCCACCGGTGCATGCGTGGCGATCTTCCTGGTCGGCGTGCGCGCCATGGCGACATCGGCCGGTGGCGACGGGCCGCCACCTGTCCCGGCGACCACGACGGCGGCGCCGTCGACCATCGCGCCCCCGGTCCTTCCGCTCATCGTCGTCCAGGTCGTGCCACGACCCCCCAACGAGGGCCAGGCGCCGGCCGCGACCGCGACGGCACCCGCACCTCCGTCGACGCTGACCGCCGCGCCGGCTCCCGCGCCGCCACCGCCGACGCTGCCGACCTGCGAGGGAAGCCAGTGCGACTGACCGCCGCCCAGGAGCCGTGGACGACCGCGGATGGCCGAGCGATGGGGTCGCGGTGGCGTGCCGTGCTCGGGGATGCGCCCGATGGCGTGATCGGCTGGGTCGGTCACGAGCTGGCCCGCCTGGAATCGGCGTGGTCCCGGTTCGACCCCGCGAGCGAGCTGCGTCGGGTCGAGGCGGCGGCCGGCGGCCGGTGGGTCCCGATCTCCGTGGTGCTGGGCGCAGCGATCGACCGGGCGCTGCGGTTGGCCCATCACACCGAGGGCATCTTCGATCCCACGGTCGGGGGATGCCTCGCGGCGCTGGGCTACGACCGCACGTTCCGCCTCGTGCCCGCCGACGGACCGGACCCGGTGGCACCGGTCCCGGCCGCCGGTCATGCCGCCATCGAGCTCGACCCGGCGGGACCTGCGCTGCGCCTGCGCCGTGGTACCCGTCTCGACCTGGGCGGCGTCGGCAAAGGGTTGGCCGCCGACCTGGTCGTCGCCGGCGCGCTCGAGCGTGGCGCCGCCAGCGCCTGCGTCGGCGTCGGCGGTGACGTCCGCGTCGGGGGCGTCGCGCCGCCAGGCGGCTGGCCGGTGCCGCTCGCCGATCCGGCCGGCGGCGCCCCGAGGACGGTCATCCTCCATGCCGGCGCGCTGGTGACGTCGACCACCGCGATCCGCCACTGGCGTCGGGGCGGTCGCGACCTCCACCACCTCGTCGACCCGGCGACGGGCCGCCCGGCGACCACCGGAATCCGCGCCGTCGTTCGCGGCAGCCGACCGCGCCTGGTGGGCCGAGGGCATCGCCAAGGCTGCACTCATCAGCGGACCCGACGCCGGACCCCGGTTGATGCGACGCAGCCGAGTCGTCGGGTGGTTCGTCGACGACACCGGCGGCTGGACCACGGTGGGACCGGCATGAGGCCGGAGGTCTGGTGGTACGCCGCCCGTGCCAGCGGGCTCGTGGCATGGGTACTGGTGACCGCGAGCACATGCCTCGGACTGGCTCAGTCGAGCCGTCTGTTGCGAGGGCTCGCCAAGGCGCCGTGGATCATCGACGTCCACCGTCACCTCGCCACCCTCACGGTCATCTTCAGCGCCGTCCACGTGGGCGGGCTGTGGGCCGACTCCTTCGTGACGTTCGGTCCGCTCGAGGTCTTCGTCCCGATGGCGTCCGGCTGGCGGCCGGGCGCCGTCGCCTGGGGCATCGTCGCGGTCTACCTGCTGATCGCGGTCCAGGCCACCTCGGTGCTCATGAAGCGGATGCCCAGACGGGTGTGGCACGCCATCCACCTCTCGAGCCTCGCCGTGTTCGTGATGGCGACCATCCACGGGTTGCAGGCCGGTACCGACTTGTCGAACGTCGTGGTCACGTGGCTCGGATGGAGCGCCGCGGCGCTGCTGACGTTCGCCGTCGTCTTCCGGCTGCTCAGCCGCACCGGCCGCCGCCGGGCCACCGCCTGACGAGTCGTCACCGGCACCCCGTCGGCGGCATGTGAGTTCCGCGCCGACCGCCTCGCCTGATCGGCCGCCGTCAGTCCCGGGACGGTTCGACGCCGAAGCGGGCCAGCATCTCGGCGCGGTGGCGGTGGCCGACGAGCTCGAAGCCCACGACGGTCACCGCCGGCGCCACCATGAGTACGAGGAGGCAGGCGGCGATGGGAGCGCCGGCGCTGGCCATGATGACCGCCGTGACGATGACCACGGCCGTACCGGCGACGAGCCAGATGTGGAACGGGTCGATCTCGCGTGTCAGCACGCTGTACAGGGCATAGAGGCAGATCACGAAGACGGCGAGCGGCACAGCGGTCGTGAGGACGACGGCCAGCTCGCTGATGTGCGCCTCGTGCTCGAGGTAGAGCGCTGCCACGTGCAGCCCAGCACCGGTGGCGGCGAGAGCCGCGAACAAGGGGAGGTGCCCGTACCCCCAGCCGAACGACCGGCTGCGGAACCGCTCCAGCAGCTCGGCGCTCGGGATCACGAAGTACATCCACCACATCCCGAACGCCAGCCCGACGCCGGCGAGTCCGACGAGCGCGGTCTCGAGCGCTCCACCCCGTCGGCCCGCAACACCGCGTCGAGCGCGGCGACGGTGCCGAGGATCACCTCGCCGAGCGTGACGATCGTGAGCAAGCCGTATCGCTCGGCGATGTGATGCGGGTGCCACGGCGTGGTGACGCCGAACCGACGCTCGGCGATGACGGGTCCGGTCAGCTCGATGACCACGAGCACGGCGGCGACCGAGAACATGACCCCGATCGAGGCCTGGGCCACCAGCAGGCCGATCCAGCCGATCTGCGCGACGAGCAGCGTCGTGGCGTAGGTGAGCGCACACCGCCGGCGAACGACGTCGTGGCGGGCGACGCGCAGCCACAACGCGACGAGCCCGACGCGCATGATGACGTACCCGAGCACCATCACGCCGTTGTCGACGTGTTCCCCGTGCTCGATCGACTCGAACATCGGTGGCAGCCCGAGCGCCAACACGAGCACGCCGATCATCTGGACCATCGTGAGAAGGCGGTAGATCCAGTCGTCGGTGTCGTAGGCCGAGGCGAACCACGTGTTCTGGATCCAGGCCCAGATGACGGCGAACATGGCGAACCCGAAGCCGATCAGCCCGGTGCGCCAGTGGCCTTCGGCGAAGTAGTGAGCGCCTTCGTTCCCAGCAGCTCCGAACGCGACGACGAACGTCAGGTCGTAGAGGAGCTCGAGGGTGGTCGCAGCGCGATGGCGCTCGTGCGGGTCCCGCCCCGACATCGGCAGCCTGCGGTGGGCGATCGTCGTCGGCACCCCGAGGATCATGTCACCGGCCCCGATGTCGGGGTCGAGGCGCCGTCGAAGCCGACTCGTCAGGGCGTGACGTCGCCGCCGCTCAGCTGTCGTTCCGCTCGTCGAGGAGCAGGTAGAAGTGCTGGCTCGGCCACGGCGTGAAGCCTGCCTTGCGGTAGGTGGCACGAGCCGCGGCGTGTCCCGGGTCTCCGCCCGTACCGACCACAGCAGCTCGCTTGCCCGCCCGTCGGATCTGGTCGACGGCGGCCAGCGTCAGCTGCGTCCCGATGCCGGTGCCCTGGCAGTCGGGATCGACGGCGACCATGTAGATCTCGCCTTCCACACCGTCGGCCGGCAGGTCGACGGCGGTGAATCCGACGACGCGACCATCGTGCTCGGCCACCGACACGAGGAACGTGGAACAGGCCCGGCGCACCTCGCTGGCCTGGTGCGCCCTCCAATCCCCGTCATAGAAGTACGAGAAGATCGCCGGGCCGACGGTGTTGTCGATCGACTCGAACACGGGCTCCCACGCTCGTAGCGACAGTGCCACGATCGACTCGACATCAGCGTCGCGGATCGGCCGGATGAGGACAGCCGGCGGGCCGTCTCCAGCCGCTGGCTCGCTCCCCCGAGTGCCCGGCCCAGCCGTCGACGCCGACGCGACGACCGACGTCGCGTCGACGAACGCCTCCTCCGCGATGGCCGCGGTGAACGTGTCCTGGTCGACCGAGGCCATCAGCTCTCCGGTCTGGGACGCCAGCGCGGCGAGGGCGGCGATCTTGCGGTCGAGCTGCCAGCCGTCGACGTGGACGTGGACGGTGAGCTGGTCGCCAGGGGTCCCCGGTCGGCCGTTCGTCGGTCATGTAGGTGCCCAGGTCCTCGTACAGCGGGCCGAAGCGGGCGAGGTGCTCGGGGGTGGACGCGGCGTACAGCAGGCGACACGGCCGGCCCCGTTGCTCCCACGCCGCGGTCACCCAGCGGGACACCGTGACGTGGTCGGGATGGAACGTGATCCCGTCGGCGCCGAACGTCAGGATCGTGTCCGGCCGGACGTCGTCGAGCAGCCGGCCGATCGCGGCCAGCCCTTCCGCGTCGTGGTCGGCCAGGGCACCGTCGGGGAACCCGAGGATGCGGTGCTCGGCGACGCCGAGCACGGCCATCGCCGCGGCGGCCTCCCACGTGCGCCGCCGGCCGAGGCGGAGCGGTGGCCACGTCTGCGGGTCGCCCGTCCCGTGCTCGCCAGCGGTCGCCGACACGCACACGACGCGCTGGCGATGGTCGGCGGCCGCCGCCATCACGCCGGCCGCGAGGTAGGTCTCGTCATCGGGATGCGCCCACACGGACAGGATGGTGCCCAGGGCGGCCGGGGTGATCCGGGTGTTCATCGGCAGACCACCCCGGTGCACGCGCCCCCGCTGTTGCCACGGGCGTGGTTGCGGCCGCCGTCGATGGTGCCGTCGGGTGCGGCGATCCCGATGCCGAGGTTGCCCACCGCACCATTGTGGCTGAGCACGTTCCCCGGCTCGTCGGCGGAGATGCCGTTGCCGTTGTTGCCGATGGCCTCGTTGTGCTCGACCACGGCAGTGCCGATGGCGGTGAGCACGATGCCGTCGGAATCGTTGGCGACGGCGCGGTTGTGTCGCACGACGACGTCACCGCCGATCCGGTCCAGCGTCAGGCCGGGAGCCAGGTTGCCGGCGGCGGTGTTGCGCTCGTACGTGGAGTCGGACGAGAAGCGGTCGACGATGCCGAACAGACCGTTGTCGGCGGCGGTGCTGCGGCGGACGACCACCCGGTCGCTGAAGCCGACCTCGAAGCCGTTGCTGGTGTTGCCCGTCGCCGTCACGCGGTCGATCTCGACGTCCTCGGAGCGGTGGACGGTCACGCCGATGGCGTTGCCGTGGGCGTTGACGCGCTCGACTGTCGTGGCGGTGGTCTCGAACAGCTCGACACCGAAGAGGAACTCACGCAAGGTGCCGCGGATGATGCGGACGTCGTCGTGGCCCGCGACGTTGTCGATGCCGGCGACGAGCCCGGCGGTGGCAATGGCGGCGCCGGCGAGGCCGGCCGAGATGCGGACGGTGGAGCGGTGACGATCCGTGTTCATGCCGGCATCGTCGAGTGGGCCGCTCGCACCACGCTCCCACCGACTCTCAGGACGGTGTGAGCGGGTGGGAGGGCGGCGAGAGTGCCGACGATCATCGTCGTCGCCATGACGAACACATCCACCATCGACACCCGCCAGCGGCTCGCCGAGCTGCCGGCCGACATGCTGGAGCGGTTCCGCGGCCGGGCGGCCGAGCTGGATCGCACCAACACCTACTTCTCCGAGGACCTCGCTGAACTGCGCAGCGTCGGCTACCTCGCCGCGGCCGTGCCGGTGCACATCGGCGGATGGGGCCTCGACCTGGCCCAGATGGCCGCCAGCCAGCGTCGCCTGGCCCGCTACGCCCCGGCCACCGCGCTGGCGATGAGCATGCACACGTACTGGATCGGCGCGGCTGCCGAGCTCGAGCGGTTCGGCGACCCGTCGCAGCGCTGGATCCTCGAGGCCGCCGTCGGCGGCGAGGTCGTCGCCGCCGGCCACGCCGAGTCCGGCAACGACATCCCGGTGCTCCTCTCGACGTGCGTCGCCGAACGCGTCGACGGCGGCTATCGCCTGACAGGACGCAAGCAGTTCGGCTCCAACGGGCCGGAGTGGGCCTGGCTCGGGGCCCACGCGATGGACGTCAACGCACCGGGCGGGCCGCAGACCGTGCACGCCTTCGTCGAGCGCACCAGCCCCGGTGTCACCGTCGTGGAGACGTGGGACACGCTCGGGATGCGGCCGACCCAGAGCCACGACACCGTGCTCGACGCCGTCTTCGTCCCCGACGAGCGCATCGGGCGCGTCGTGCCGGCGGGCGACGGGAGCGACCCCTACCTCGGCGCCATGACGATGTGGGCGTTGCCGTTGATCGCCAGCGTGTACCTCGGCATCGCCGAGCGTGCGCTGGAGCTGGCGGCGGACGGCGCACGGCGCAAGACGTCGATCGCCATCGAGCGGGGCGCCTACGCCTACCACCCGATGGTGCAACACCAGATCGCCGAGATGTACCTCGAGCTCGACGCCGCCACGGCGACACTGGAGCGCTTCGTCGGCGACTGGGTCGGTGGCGTGGATCACGGCGATGCCTGGGTCACCAAGGTGTACTCGGCGAAGTGGCGGGCGGTGGAGGCGGCCAAGCGCGTCGTGGACATCGCCCTCGACGTCGCTGGCGGCGCCGGCATGTTCCGCGGCAACGAGCTCGAGCGCCTGTACCGCGATGTCCGTTGCGGCGGGTTCCATCCCGGCAACGACGCGATCACCCACGAGATGGTCGGCAAGTCGGTGCTCGGCGTCATCGCTGAGCAGCCCCGGTGGTGACCCGACGAGCATCGCGCGGCGCGCCAACCGGTTCATCGTCGCCCCGATCCGGCGCCAGCTCGGCGGCGGCGACGGCCTAGAGGGCGCGCAGCGCAAGGTCGACGGCGGCGTCGCCATCCAGGGAACGACCGCGGTCGAGTGCCGCGTCGTAGACCGCCTCCCCGAGCGTCGCCCGCAGCTCGGCGTCGAGCCGGGTCAGGGCGACCTCGTCGTCGCCGAAGATGCGGTGACCGGCCGCGGTCGCTCGAACCGCACCGAGCAGCTCGGCCGCCTCCAGCGGGCGCTCGAGGCGGGCCAGGAGTGCAGCGATCGACCGCAGCATCGTCCACTGCGTGGACCACATCCCGGCGCGACGCCAGTGGTCGATCAGCCGCCGGTAGTCGGCGGCGGCGGCGACCGGGTCACCCCGGCGGGCGTCGATCGAGGCCTTCGACGCGCCGGCGACGCCGACGACGAACGACGCGCTCGTCAGCTCCGCCAGCTCGACGGCTCGGGCGAAGCGTGCTCGTGCCAGCTCGGCGTCGACGGTGAGGACCGCCTCCCCGGCACAGAACCACGTGTAGGCGGCATGCGGTGTGGCCGCCGCGCCGAGCTCGGCCAGCAACGTGGCGGCCTGCACCACGGCGGCCCGGTCACCGGCGTAAGCGAGGGCCAGCAGCTCCGTGCTCTCGGCGAACAGGCGCCGCGGCGGATCGCCGGCACCGGCGGCGTCGCGGGCACGCCGGTACCAGTCTGCTGCATCGTCGAGACGACCCTCGAACAAGGCGAAGTTGCCGTTGATCATGCTGACCGCCGGCGGCACGTCGGCGCCGGCGTGCTGGCTCAGCCGAAGTGACCGAGCGGCCCGCGCCCCGCACTCGGCGAGGTCGCCGGCCATCCACGCGAAGTACCCGCTGATCGCCCACAGCTCCGGGGCCAGCGGGTCGCTGTCGTCGGGGTCGGCGTCGAGCACCCGCTCCGCCCACGAGAGGACGTCAGGACGCAGCCGCAGGACGCCGTAGTCGAACAGCGCGGTGGCGAGGCGGGCGGCGAGGCCGACGTGGTCGTCGTCGAGCAGCCAGTCCAACGCCGTTCGCAGTTCAGGGAGCGCGACATCGATCTCCGTGATCGTGCCGTGGGGCCCCGATTCGAGGCGTCGGCGCCCGGCCGCGTCCACCCACTGGACGTAGTGACGAGCATGGCGCTCGCTCGCCGCCTCGGCCCGCCCGTCGGTGACACGTTGCTCGGCGCCGAAGGCACGCAGCGTCTCGAGCAACACGTAGCGCGAGTCGGGTGCACGAATCACGAGCGATCGCTCGACGAGCTGGTCGAGCGCCGCCGTCACGACGGTCCGCTCGACACCGCAGATCGCCGCCGCGTCGGCCGTTGTGAACGACCCGACGAACACGGACAGGTCGGTGAACATCCGTTGCAGCGCCTCGTCGAGCAACCCGTACGACCACGACACCGCCGCGTGCAACGACCCGTGGCGTGTCGACGAGCGGTAGCCGGCGGACAACAGCTCGAACCGTCGATCGAGCCCGTCCGCCACCTCGGCCACGTCGAGCGTGTGCAGCCGGGCGGCCGCCAGCTCGATCGCCAGCGGGAGCCCGTCGAGGCGACGCACGATCTCGGCGACGACCGACAACTCACGTGGCGCCGGGTCGAAACCAGGGGCTACCGCGCGTGCGCGATCGACGAACAGCGCCACGGCCGGTGCGTCGTCGGCGGTCGCCGTCAACGTCGGCACGGTGCACAACCGCTCACCGCGCACCCGCAGACGTTCCCTGCTGGTCGCCACCACTGCGACGTTCGGGCACCTGGCGAGCAGTGTCTCGACCAGGCCGGCGACCGGTTCGAGGACGTGCTCGCAGTTGTCGAGCAGCAACACGACCTCGGCACCAGCGAGCACCGCGGCCACCCGGTCGGTGAGCCCCACACCGGGGCGACCGTCGATGGTGAGCCCGGCAGCGACGACATCGACCGCCGAGTCCTCGTTCGCGGCGGCCAGCTCACACATCACCACCGCGCGACCTGGACCGGCGGCACGCAGTCGGGCGCCGACCTCGACGAGCAGGCGCGTCTTGCCCACACCGCCGGGTCCGACCAACGTGACGAGGCGGTTGGCGCCGACCATGGCCAGCACGTCGACGAGGAGCGCCTCCCGGCCGACCAGCGACGTCACCGCAACGGGCACCCGGCTCGTCGGCGCCCAACTCACCGGCGCCCGAGTCGCCTCACCAGCGCCACTGAGCAGGCTCGCGTGTTGAGCAGCCAACGCCGGCGACGGTTCGATGCCTAGCTCGTCGCCGAGCAACCGCCGGAAGTCGTCGTAGACGCGCAACGCGTCCACCGGCGCGACCGGAACGGGACAACGCCGTCATGAGGAGCGCACGCGGGCGCTCCCGCAGCGGTTCCTCGAGGGCCAGCGCGGCGAGGTCGACGACGACGCCGTCCACCTGTCCCGCGGCGAGCCGGTGCTCGGCCCGCACCTCCACGGCGCGAATCCGCAGCTCGTCCAAGCGGACCGACTCCGCCCGTGCGTCATCGAAGTCCTCGAGCTCCGGATAGGCCGGCCCGTGCCAGCGGTCGAGGGCCTCGTCGATCGTGACGACGACAGCAGGATCCAGTGGCTGGCCGCTGTTCACTGCCGCGGCCAGGCGGTCGGCGTCCAGATCGATCCTCGACGGGTCGAGCCGGTAGCCGTCGCCCGTCGACTCGATGACGTCGCGGGGCAAGCCGCGGCGAAGGCGGAACAGGTGGTTGTGCAACGCCGCGAGCGGATCGCGCGGCCGACCGACCGGCCACACGACCTCGATCGCGACGTCCGCTGGCACGATCAGGCCCCGCCGGAGCACCAGCAGTGCCAACAGTCGACGCTGCAACACACCGTCGGGCGTCACGTCACGGCCCTGCGGGTCACGGGCCCGCAGCGGGCCGAGCACGTCGAGCTGGAGCCGATCGCTGCTCACAGCAGGCACGACCCACACCGCGCCCTCGTCCGCATCGACGTTCACCGTAATTCACGTGTCCAGAACGAAGCCGGGCGCGGGCAACGATGTCCGAATTCCACAAGACGGCGCCCGCCTGGTCGTTCGAGGATCGTGGCATGGCGAGTGCCCTGACGACGATCCCGAACGTCGGCCCGGCCGTGGCGCGCCACCTCGAACGGCTCGACATCACGGAGCTGTTGACGATCGTGCGCGATGCAGGCTTCGCCGATGCTCGTCACGTCGCCTCCCGCGACCTCGCCGAGCGCTACTTCGCCGGCCGCTCCGACGGGCTGCGCCCATCGAGTGGCGAGGACCTCGTCGTCGCCATGACCTGAAGCCCCTCGCTGGAGCGTGGCAACGGATGGCGCCGTGGGGTTCGAGGATGCGGGTCGGGGCCGAGCGATCATGGAGGACCACTGGCGATGAGATGACGATGCCACGACTGACCACCGCCGGTGTGCGTCCGTACCACTTGCCGGTCCACCAGGTCCCGGATCAGGTCCGGCGGGCGGGGACCGAGCGCGGGAGGCCCAGCGGATCGCGGGCCGCCGGCGCACGGGTGAAGCAGTCCGCCGACAGCAGGACCGGGAGGAAGGCGACGCCGACCAGCTGGTACGGGAAGACGACCGACATCGACACCAGGACGCCGACGTGGAACAGCCAGGCGCCGGATGTCCAGACGATCGCCGGGCGTCGCCCGAGCAGCGCGACGGGCGCCCCGAGCTCGACCGCCAGGGTCATGACGACCGCCGGGAGGAGCATCCAGGCCCGTTCGAGGGCAGGGAGGACCACCGGGAGGTACGGGTCGCCGAACAGCTCCTTGCGCACGAGGTCGTAGGCGATCCAGTTGCGCAGGTTGTCGGGGTCGAACCACGCCCACCCCGCGTGGCGGAGCTTCGTGATCCCAGCGGTCAGGTACGTCAGGACGGTCGCCACCGCCATCGCCCGCAACGGCCACCCGTACCGGCCATCGCGCTCGGTGGGATGTCGCCGCGGCCGGCGTCCGAGCGCCAGCGCGTCGGCGGCGGGCGCGACGGCGAGCACGAGGACGTGGAGGACGAGCAGGTTCTCGGTGTGCAGCAGCTTGCTCCAGCTGTTCTGGTACGTCGTCAACCACCACAGCGTGACGCCGAAGATCGGACCCGACGCCTGGTACTTCCACCCGGCGGTGAACGCGAGACCGGCGAGCGCGCTGCACACCAGCCACGTGCGTGATCACCGCCGTCGACACCGGCCCGACGCCGGTGACGGCGACGATGCCGACGGGTTCGAATCGGGCGGGATCCAGTCGGCCCAGGGCGCGGAGCTCGCCGATCTTCGACACGAACCAGCCGAGTCCGTAGCCCCCGGCGGCGATGCGCATGACGGCGAGCCCCTCGCCGACCGCGGCGCGAACACCCAGGTGCCGATCCACCCGGTCACGGCGTGACCGGACACCAGGCGTGATCGGCGACGATGGTCGGCCCGCGCTGGTCGCGCACGAGGTAGTCGATTGCGTCGTACACGACGGTGACGATGCCGACACGGCCCGAGCCGGCATCGAGCGATCGGGCCACCCACGCGGCGACTTCGCCGCACAACCGCGCCGGGCGGTCACCGCCGTTGTCGACCGCCTGGCGCAGCGCCCGCACGGCCTGGGTGAGCTGCCGGTGCCCGGTGGCCTCCGTCGGCAACACCTCGAGGCTGGCTTCGCTCTCGAACACCGCCACCACCAACTGGACGGACGTGTCGTCGCGCCGCTCCGAGAACATCGGGTACGAACTGAGCGGGAAGCTGTCGCCGGTCGCGCGGCCAGCTGAGCGGGAGCACGCACACCGCCACCACCGACGCCGTGACCGCCCACCCGCGCAGGCGCTCCCACCGCGTCGAGACGCGGGTCAGACCGGCGACGTCGTCGCCCACTGCGGCCTCGCCCCGCCGACGCCCATGGTCGCAGCGTACGCCCGCGCCGCCCGTCGATGCGGGTCCCCGACATGCCGACACGCGTCCCGGTGGCCAGGCGCGCGAGGCGTGTGCCGTCGCTCACCCCAGGCCGTACAGGTGGGCCAGGTCGGCGGTGACGGACGGCGGGTCGAACGCCGCGGCGCGTCGCCGACCCGCCGCGCCGAGGCGATCCCGCAGCGCCCCGTCGTCGACCAGGCGCCCGATCGCGTCCGCGGCAGCGGCGACGTCGCCGGCGGCGAAGAGCACGCCCGCCGCGCCGCCGCTCGCGTCGTCGCCGAGCAGCGCCACGATGGGTTCGAGGTCGCTGCCCACGACCGGGATCCCGTTGAGCATCGCCTCCGCGGCGACGCGGCAGAAGGACTCCAGCAGCGACGGGCACACGACGACGTCGCAGCGGCCGTACACCTCGCGGACGTCGGGGAACTTGCCCTCGAGCGCGACGCGGCCGTCGGCGGCGAACGCCCGCAGCCGAGCCCACGTCGTCGCCAGGTCGTCGTCGGTGGGTTGGGAGAACACGAGCCACTCGACGTCGTCGCGGCGCCCGACGGCCTCGACGATCGCGGGCAGGAGCTCGAAGCCCTTGTAGCCGCGTGGCGCACCGATGTAGGCGACCGCGACCCGCCTGCCCTGGTCGTGGCGGGTCGGCGCCACCACGTCGGCGGGGTCGATCGGGTTGGGGACCACCATGACCCGCTCGGCCGTCGTCAGCCGGGCGCCGACGGCCAGGTCACGGGCCAGCGGCGAGACCGCCGCCCACCGCACGTCGGCGCGGGGCAGCACCAGCCGCCACAGCCACCCGAGGCGGCGCACGGACGGCGGGAGGGCGAAGTTGTGGATCCACACGACCAGCCTGACCCGACTCAGCAACGCGGCCGGGAGGGACAGGCTGAGCTCCTTCAGCCCGTTGGCGTGGATCGCCGTCAGGCGCCGGCGGTGGCGCACCGCGAACGCGGCCAGCCTGATCGACGTCCAGAACCGGCGCGGCGGTCGGGGCCGCCGGCTGGACACGATCGGCAGGTGCACGTCGAGGGCGCCGTCATCGCGCACGAGGTCGACGAAGCGTCCCGCCGCCGGACCGGCGACGATCCGCGTGACGCCGTCGAGATGGCGCATCACCGTCGCCAGCGACCGGGTCGATCCGCCGATGCCGGTCGGGACGGTGACGAACACGACGGCCGGTCGCTCGTCGGCCGAGGGCCACCGAGTCCGCTCGCCGACGGGCGGTGAGGACGTCACCGATCGCCGATCGTCACCGCTCGCCGACCTGCCAGCTGGCGGCGACGTGGACCGGCGAGAGCCGTCCGATTCCGGGCGGCCCGACGTCGAGATCCGGTCCGGCGACGTCGAAGTGGGCGGCCGGTTGCCAGCCCAGGAGCTCCCCGCGAGCCAGGAACACTCCCACCCACAGGAAGTACCGGCCGCGGGGCAGCGGCAGGTGCTCGATGTGGCAGTGCGCCTCCACCTCGCCGTCGTCGGGCAGGTGGATGTCGTGGCGGAGCAGGAAGATCGGCGCCGCCGGGCCCTCGCTGCACCCGATGCACACCCGTCCCGCCGCCGGCTGCGAGCTACGCAGGACGATCGACACGTCGGCCGGCTCCTGGGTCCGCAGCAGGTCGCCCACGGCCGCCGTCACTCGCGCCTTGACGAGCTGGACGACCCCGTCGCTGTCGGCGGTCAGCTCCGAGACGTGCTCGAGGGCCTGGCGGTAGGAGCTGAGGACGTCGCGGACCGGTCCGTCCTCTTGCACCTTGCCACCGTGCAACCAGACCGCCCGCTCGCTGATGCTCTCGACGGACGCCAGGTCGTGCGAGACGAACACGACGGTCGTGCCCTCGGTCAACATCGCCCGCATGCGGTCGATGCAGCGCTGCTGGAAGCCGGTGTCGCCGACGGCGAGGACCTCGTCGACCAAGAGGACGTCGGGCTCCAGGAAGGCCGCCACGCCGAAGCCGAGCCGCATCTGCATGCCGCTCGAGTAGAACTTCACCTGGCGGTCGACGGCGTCCTCGAGCTGGGCGAACTCGACGATCTCGTCGAAGCGCGACGCCACCATCTTGCGGGGCAGCCCGAGCAACGTCCCGTAGAGGAGGATGTTCTCCCGACCGGTCAGCTCGGGGTGGATGCCGGCCCGCACCTCGATCAGCGCGCCGGTCCGGCCGACGACGTCGACGCCGCCGGCGTACGGGTACATGACCCGGGCGAGGATCTTGAGCAGGGTCGACTTGCCCGAGCCGTTGATGCCGACGAGGCCGATGGACTCGCCGGGGTCGACGCGGATGTTGACGTCCTGGAGCGCCCATCGCCAGCCGCGGCGGCCCCGCCCGCGGCACGTGTCGCTTGACGTTGCTGGCCCGGGCCCGCAACGACTGCCGCGTCGGGTCGGCCCGGAACCGCTTCCAGAGATCGGCGGCGACGATCGTGCCCTCAGGCGACATCGGCAAAGCCGGTCTCCATCCGCTTGAACGCCAGGTAGCTGGCGACCAGGACGACGAGACTGCTCGTGGCGGCGATGGCCAGGAGGTCGAGGCGTGGGCGGCAACCCCAGCAGCACGGCGCGGCGGTAGCCGTCGATGATCGGGGCCATCGGGTTGAGCGCCGAGTAGACGGGCCACCAACCCCTGGGGATGACCTCCAGGCCGTAGGCGACGGGTGTCGCGAAGAGGCCGAGCTGGAGGACCATCGGCAGCACCTGGCGGATGTCGCGGACGTACACGATGAGGGCGGCGAGGAACATCGTCAGGCCGAGGGTGAAGGCCAGCTGGACGGTCATCAGCACGGGCACCCAGTACGTCGTGGCGGCCGGCGGGTACCAGTAGACGACGAAGAGGACGCCGAGGATGCCGGTCGCGATGATCGTGTCGACGCCGGCGGTCGCGACCGAGGAGATCGGGAACACCTCGCGTGGGCAGTACACCTTGTTCAAGAGCGTGAGGTTCTGCGTGATGCTCACCGCGCCCTTGGACAGCGCACCGGAGAAGAACGTCCACGACAGCAGCCCGACGTACGAGTACAACGGGTACGGGATCCCGAACGTCCTGACATCCGCGACCCGCTTGAAGAACACGGTGAACACGACCATCATCACGAACGGCGTGACGAGCGCCCAGGCGAAGCCGATGCGGGTCTGCTTGTACCGCGCCCGCAACTCCCGCTCCACCAGCACCACGATCAGCTCGCGCCGGCTCCAGAGCTCGCCCAGCATCACGACAGGACGCACCGGCCGGTGGAACAGCAGCTCCGCCGGTGGTCCTTCGACAGCCTTCACAACCGCTCCTCGGTCCATCCTCCACCCTCGCCAGCCGCGATCATGACCGCTGCCCCTGCCACGTGCAACGCTGCGCCCGCCTCGCGACCGCACCGCAGGTGAGCCCGCTGCCACCACCACCGGGTCGGCCGCTGCACGTCATCGTCTCATCGCAGCGGCGGGGCGCGGAGGTCTTTTCCAGCGACCTGGTGGCCGAGCTCTCGAGGCGGGGCGCGCCGAACGACCTCGTCGCCCTCACCGCGGCACCGGGCCCGGCGACCCTCCCGGTGCCGACGCTCGGTCAGCGGGCGCTCGGGGCGTCCACGCTGCGGGAGCTGCGCCGTCGCGTCCGCGAGGCCGGCTCGCCGGTCGTCGTCGCCCACGGCTCGCGCACGTTGCCGGCCTGCACGCTGGCACTGGCCGGCACCGGCGTCCCGTTCGCATACCGCAGCATCGGCGATCCGCGGGCCTGGTCGGCATCCGGGCTGCGCCGGTGGCGCACCGCGGCATCCCTGCGACGCACCAGCCTCGTCGTCGTGCTGTGGGCGGCCGCAGCCGACGCCGTCGCCGCCCACCACGGCGTGCCGCGCGACCGGATCCGGGTGGTGCCGAACGGCGTCGACCGCGGCGCGCTGCCCCCCGGCCGGTCCCGCTGAACGGCTGGCGGCCCGGCGTTCGCTCGGTCTGGCCGACGACGTCCCCGTCGTCGCCTGCGCCGGCTCGCTGACAGCGGAGAAGTGCGTGGAGCACGCCATCGAGGCCGTCGCCGACGTGCAAGGGCTGCAGCTCCTGGTGGCCGGGAGACGGACCGGCGCGGCGCGCGTTGGAGGCGACAGCGGCGCGCCGGGCCCCCGGGCGGGTGCAGTTCCTCGGGGCGCTCGAGGACGTCGCGCCGGTCCTCGCGGCGAGCGATGCGGTCGTGCTGACGAGCCGAACCGAAGGCATGCCGGCGGTGTTGATCGAAGCCGGCCTGTGCGGTCGTCCCGTCGTGACCTACGACGTCGGCGGCGTGGCCGAGATCGTGGCCGACGGGATGACCGGTCTGCTGGTCGCCGGACGGCGACGTCGCCGGTCTGGCCTCGGGCTGCGCCGGTGCCCTCGCCGAGTCCGCGCGCGATGGGGCCGGCCGGCCGGGAGCGCTGCCTGGCCCGCTTCACGATCGAGGTCGTCGCCGCTCAGTGGGCCGACGTCATGGCGGAGATGACGGTCGACCGCTGAAGGTCGCTTCACGTATCGTTGGGCGCAACGGCGTGGACGCAGCGAGTGGCAACGCCCCGGTCGGGGTGCTCATGTTGACCAAGGGCCTCGGCCTGGGTGGCACCGAGCGCTTGTCGCGGGTGCGGTGCGGCTGCTCGACCCGGCGCGCTACCGGCCCGAGGTCGCCTACCTGCTGCCGTGGAAGGACGCCCTCGTCGACGAGATCCGTCGCAGCGGCGTGCCCGTCCACTGCCTCGACGCGCCCCGCGGCCGACGAGCGTGGCGTGGATCGGGAGGATGCGCCGGCTGGTGCGCGACCGCGACATCGGCATCATCCACACCCACATGCCGCTCCCGGCCGCCGTGGCCGCGGTGCGCGTTCGGCCCCCACCGCCCGGTGATCGTCCACACCGAGCACAACGTGTGGACCCGCTACCGACCCGTCACGAGGTGGGCCAACCGGGTCACGTACCGACGCAACGGCGCCGTCATCGCCGTCTCGGGCGGCGTCGCCGCGTCGATCCGGTCGCGGGTGCCCGTCGACGTCGTGCTGCACGGCGCCGAGGCGACGACGGTGGCGGCGCCCGGCCGCGGACCACGCGGACGGGCGCTGCTGGCGCCTGGGTGCCGACGAACCGGTCGTCGGGATGGTCGGCAACCTGACGGCGAAGAAGGACCACGGCACGATGCTGCGGGCGTTCGCGTCGATCAGCCAGGCCTCCCACGGGCCCGCCTCGTGATCGTCGGTGCCGGGCCCGCGGAGGACGAGATCCGCGCACCTGGCCGCCGAGCTCGGGCTGGCACGGACCGTGGTGCTCACCGGGTCGCGCCCCGACGTCGCCGACCTGCTGCCGGCGTTCGACGTCTTCGCCCTGAGCTCGCGCTTCGAGGGTCTCCCGATCGCCCTGCTCGAGGCGATGGCGGCCGGCCTCGCCTGCGTGACCACCGCCGTCGGCGGGATCCCCGAGGTCGTCACCGATGATGTGGACGGCGTGCTCGTGCCGCCGGCCGACCCCGACGCGCTCGCCGCGGCGATCGTCGACCTGCTCGGACGACCCCGAGCGACGCCGGCGCATCGGGGGTGCGGCGGTGGCCCGCGCCGGTGTCTTCGACCTCGCCGGCGCGGTGCGCCGAATCGAGCACGTCTACGACGAGGCGCTGGCACGATGCCGGGCGCGGTGACGCCGGCGACCCGGCGACGCCTCGTCGCCTCCTCGCGGCAGTACCGCGTGATCGCCGTCGTCGGCGGTGCAGCGGCCGTCGCCTACGTCGTCCTGCTCGTCTGGTCGATGGGCCACATCTCCTACGACGTCTGGGGCGCGATGGTGGTCGGGCCCGTTCTCGTACTGGTCACCATCCCGCTCCTCGAGCGAGCCGGCCGCGCCGACCCGGACCGGCGGGTCACCCGCCTGCTCTTCCTCGCCTTCTTCGCCAAGATGATCGGGACGCTGCTGCGCTACGCAGTGACGTTCGAGGTGTACGGGGGGCGGGCCGACGCCGGGGGGTACCACGGTTCTGGCGCCCGCCTCGCCGCAGCGTTCTGGGACGGCGACTGGAACCGCGTCTTCCACGACGAGGTGCCCGAGCTCGTCGGCACCGAGTTCATCCGGCTGACCACCGGCGTGATGTACGTCGTGACCGGCCCGACGAAGCTCGGCGGGTTCATGCTCTACGGCTGGCTCGGCTTCTGGGGGGTCTTCCTCTTCTACCGGGCGTTCCGCATCGCGGTCCCCGGCGGCGATCACTGGCGGTACGGGATCCTGGTCTTCTTCCTGCCGTCGTTGCTCTACTGGCCGTCGAGCATCGGCAAGGAAGTCGTGGATGCTCTTCACCCTGGGCATCGTGGCCTACGGCGCCAGCCGGGTGTTGACCTACGAGCCGCGGGGCTACCTGGTCCTGGTCGTCGGCCTCGCCGGCACGGCCGCCGTGCGTCCGCACATCAGCCTGTTCGCGTTCGGCGCCCTGTTCCTCGCGCTCCTGCTGCGCCGCCGCTCGTGGCGGGAGTCCCGGCTCGGCCTGCTCGGCCGCATCATCGGCCTCGCCGTGATGATCGGGATCGGTGCCGTCGTCGTGACGACCGCGGCCTCGTTCTTCAACGTCGGCGACGTGACCGAGCTCAGCAGTGAGTCCGTCGACACCGTGCTCGACCGCACGACCGACCAGTCGTCGACGGGCGGCTCGGAGTTCGAGTCCACGCGGCCGACGTCGCCGACCGAGTACCCGTACGCGTTCCTCTCGGTGATGTTCCGTCCGTTCCCCTGGGAGGCGAGCAACGCGCAGGCCCTCGTCGCGGCAGCGGAGGGCTTCACCATCCTGCTCATCACGATCTCCTCGTGTCGCTGGCGCGTCCTGGCCGGGTGCCGCGCGCGTTCGTGCAGATCCCGTACGTCGTGTTCGCGCGTGTCCTACACGTTGATGTTCGTGTTCGCGTTCTCGGCCGTCAGCAACTTCGGCATCCTGACCCGCCAGCGCACGCAGGTGCTCCCCTTGTTCATCGTCGTCCTGGCCATCCCGCTGACCACGCCATCGCGCCCGAAGCCGACCCCGCCGGTCGCCGGCCGCGCGATCACCCGACCCGTGCTGCGCAACCTGCCTCCCCGTCCGCAGTCACCGGTCGGGGTCCGGCGGACCTGACACCGTCTACAGCAGCTCGCCGCGGAACGTGTGGTCGCGCAGCACCCCGCGCGTGTCGAGGACGAGCGTGGCGTGCTCGGCGACGTCGTCGACCGGCATGCCGGGGTGGTCGACCAGGATGACCACGAGATCGGCGGCCTCGATCTCGGCGACGTCGCACTCGACGACCGGCACGGGCAGCTGGACCCGACCGACGGGGGCGACGTGCGGCTCCCAGGCCCGCACCTCGGCGCCCAGGCCGAGCAGGCGCTGCACGACGCCGAGCGCCGGTGACTCCCGCCAGTCGGCGGTCCCGGCCTTGTAGCTCAGCCCGAGCACGAGCACGCGCGTCCCGCGCACCGGCGCGACCGTGGCTGTTGAGCAGACGTGATGACCCTCGTCACGACGTAGTCCGGCATGTGCTCGTTGACGTCGTTGGCCAGCTCGACGAAGCGGAACGTGCGACCGAGGCTGCTGCTTGACCCGCCACGACAGGAACGACGGGTCGATCGGCAGGCAGTGCCCGCCGACGCCGGGCCCGGGCGTGAACCGCATGTAGCCGAACGGCTTCGTGGAGGCCGCGTCGATCGCCCTCCACACGTCGACGCCCAGGTCCGACGCGAACATCGCCAGCTCGTTGACGAGGGCGATGTTGACGTGGCGGAACGTGTTCTCGAGCAGCTTCACCAACTCGGCCTCGGCGGTCGTCGCGACCGGCACGACCTTGTCGACCAGCGCGCCGAAGAACCGCTCGACGGCGACCCGTGACGCCTCGTCGACCCCCGACACGACCTTCGGGGTGTTCACGAGACCCCACGTCGGGTTGCCCGGGTCGATCCGCTCGGGCGAGTAGCCGAGGTGGAAGTCGCCCGCTCGACCCGGAGGCCCGTGCGCTCCAGGATCGGCCGCACGAGCTCGTTCGGTCGTCCCCGGGTACGTCGTCGACTCCAGGATGACGAGCGCCCCGGGCGTGAGGGCGTCGGCGATCAACGTGGCCGCGCGCCTCGACGTGCGACAGGTCGGGCATGCCCTCGCGCAGTGGCGTCGGCACCGAGATCACCGCGACGTCGAAGCCGGCGAGATCGGCCGCGTCATCGGTCGCCGCGTACCCGCGGGCCAGTGCCTCGGCCAGCTCGCCGTCGCCGATGTCGGTGACGTACGACGCGCCCGGCGCGCAGCGCGGCCACCCGCTCGGCGTCCGTGTCGAACCCGACGACCGGGAACCCGACGGCGCTCGCCCGCGTGGCGACGGGCAGGCCGACATATCCCTGGCCGACCACGACGACGCGCGCCCGCCGCTCGTCGATCCGCGCCAGCAGCTCGCTCACGCCAGCGCTCCGCGCCCGACGCCTCGCCCGGGTCCCGCAGACCGCGGATCGGGTGCCATCACGCCATCCCGGCCGGGACCGTCGCCGTCCACCATGCCACGGTCGTCGCCAGCCCCTCGGCGAAGGACCCCTCCGGTCGGTAGCCGAGCTCGGCGCGGGCGGCGTCGATCGAGGCCTGCGAGTGGCGGATGTCGCCGGGCCGGGCATCGATGTGCCTCACGTCGGGGTCGACGTCGAGGATCGCGCCCAGCGCGCCGAGGAGGTCGAGGACGGTGTGCACCTCGCCCCGGGCCACGTTGTAGGAACGGCCGCCGCAGGCTGGGGACGGGGCCGCCGCGGCGCAGAGGTTGGCGAGCACGGCGTTGGCCACGAACGTGAAGTCACGGCTCTGCCGACCGTCGCCGTGGACCTCGACGGGCCGGCCGTGGCGCAGCGCGTCGAGGAAGCGCGGCACGACGGCGGCGTACTGGCTGTCGGCCCGCTGGCGGGGACCGAACACGTTGAAGTACCGGAGGTTCATCGTCTCCATGCCGTGCAGGTCGGCGAACACCCTGGCGTAGTGCTCCCCGGCGAGCTTCGTCACGGCATAGGGCGAACGGGGCACGAGCGGCTGGTCCTCGGTCGTCGGGCGCACCTTGGCGCCGCCGTACACCGACGACGAGGAGGACAGCACGACGCGCCGCACACCGGCGTCGCGCGCCGCGCACAGCACGCCGAGCGTGCCGGCGACGTTGGTGTGGTCGGTCGCCAGCGGCTCGGCGATCGACCGGGCCACCGATCCTCGCGCCGCGAGGTGGAACACGAGGTCGCACCCGGCGACGGCGGCGCCCAGCGCCCCGGCGTCGTTGATGGACACCTCGCGCAGGTCGGCCGCGGCATCGACGTTGACGGCCTGCCCGGTGGACAGGTCGTCGATCACGACCACCTCGTCGCCCCGGGCGACGAGCGCGTCGACGAGGTGCGAGCCGATGAACCCGGCGCCGCCGGTGACGAGCGCCCTCACGCCGACCGCCAGGACGCCGCCAGCGCCTCGGGAGCCCGGGCGACCTCGGCCACGACGCCGACGACGCCGTCGACGGCGTCGTCGGGGAGGTCACGCCACAGCGGCAGGCTCAGCACCTGTCCGGCGACGCGGTCGGTCACCGGGAGCTCGACGGGTGGCAGGTGCCGGTACGCGTCGTGGCGGTGAACGGGCGGCGCGAAGTAGCGACGGGTGTCGATGCCCTCGGCCCGCAACACGGTGGCCAACAGATCGCGGTCGACGCCGAGCTCGGCGGCGTCGACGAGGATCGTGAGGTCCTTGTACGACGACCGGTCGCCTGGCACGACCCGCTGGAGACGGATGCCCGGGACGCCGGCCAGCCCGGCCGCGTAGCGATCCACCAGCCGACGACGGCGGGCGACGTGGTCGTCCAGGGCGGCGAGCGACTCCAGGGCGACCGCGGCGTGGAGCTCGGACATGCGGGCGTTGAGCCCGGCGAACGACGTGTCGTAGGTCCCCGGGTTGCCATAGTCGCGACCGATGCGGATGCGCGCCGCGAGCGCGTCGTCGTCGGTCGTCACGAGGCCACCCTCCCCGGCGACGACCAGCTTGGTCGGGCTCAAGCTGAAGACCTCGGCATCGCCGAACCCGCCGAGCGGTCGATCGCGGTGCAACGACCCCAGGCCGTGGGCCGCGTCGAAGACGAGCGGCACGCCGTGCTCGGCGGCGAGCGCTTCGAGCGCCTCGGGGTGGCACGGGGCGCCGAACACGTGCGTGCCCATGAGCGCTACTGCGCCGTCCATCCGCCCCGCCGCGTCGTCGACGTCGAGGAGCACGTCCTCGGCTCCGCACTCGGCGAACCGTGGGGTATTGCCGGCCCACACCGCAGCGTGCGCCGTGGCCGAGAACGTGAAGCTGGGCATGACGACAGGACCCGGGTCCTCGACGAGCGCCTGGACGGCGAGCATGAGGCCCGCCGTGCACGACGAGACCGCAACCGCGTGGCGCACGCCGAGGTGGCCGGCCGCGAAGGCCTCGAGCTCCCCCACCAGCGGACCGTTCGTCAGCATCCCACGCTCGTACGACGGGGCGAGCCGGGCCACGACGGCCTCGAGTGGGGGGACGGCGGGCCGCACGAACGCCAGCCCCTCCGGGAAGGCCGGCGCCCCGCCGAGCAGCGCCAGGCGCGCCGTCACGCGGCCTCCTGTTCGCTCGCACCGATCGCCGCCACCGAAGCGACCCGCCGGACACGCTCGCTCACGGCGGGCCGGGCTCGTCGGCCGGTGCGGCGACCGGCTCGTGGTCCGGGGCGTGCCCGTTCGAGCCGTGGGTGCCGGCGCCGTTCGACGCGACGGGGTCGGCGTCGGACGCGACGTCCGCGTCGCCGGGCACCGCGGGGTCGGCGCCCGGACCGCCGGGGTCACCGCCCGGCTCGGTCGCCGACGCCGGCCCCTCGGCGACTGGCGCCACCACCGGAGGCGGGCGGTCGCGGCGCATCGAGTGGTACGAGAAGTAGGCCGATCCGGCCGGCGCATCGACGCCGACGAGCACCACCCCGATGGCCGGGGCACCCACCTGGTCGAGCAACGCCGCGCACTTGTCAGCCTGCGGCACGGTCGTCTTCCCGATGCGGCACAGGACGATCACGCTGTCGACCATCGTGGCCAGCTCCCGGTTGAGGCTCGAGGCGAGCAACGGGGCGGTGTCGACGATGACGACGTCGGCCAGGGTCCGGGCTTCGTCGAGGAGGCGCTGCTGGGCCTCGAGCTGGCCGCCCGGAGGCCGGGGGGCATGGCCGGCCCCGACCGCCAGGACGTTCTTGACCTTGGTGTCGAACGACAGGCTGTCGAGGGTGACGGCACCGTCGCCGGCCAGGTAGTCGGTGATGCCGGGCGGCCCGGCCGCGCTTGCCCCGGCGCGTGCGGACGCGTCGCTGCAGGTCGATGTTGAGCATCAGCACCTGCCGCCCGCTCTCGCCGTACGCCGCCGCGACGTTGCCGACCATCGTCGTCTTCCCGTCGCCTCGGTCGGGAGACACCACCATGATCACGTCGGCCCGCTCCTCGACGGCGACGTCGCCGTTCGCCGCCGTCGCGCTCGGCCCGGCGGCCGCCTCTCGCCGGGCCCGGGCCCCGGCGTGCTCGAGCAGCATCAGCGAGCTGCGCACCGTGCGGTATGACTCGGCGACGGCGGTGTCGGGCTGCTCGACGACGACCATCCGGCGCCGCCTGCGCCGCACCCAGAACGGGAACTTCACGACCTCGGCGATGACCGGCAGCCCGAAGTGCTCCTCGGCCTCGCGACGGCTGCGGATGCGCGTGTCCGAGCGGTCGAGCAGCAGGGCCAGCGCGAAGCCGAGGATGGCGGCGACGACGCCGGCGACCAGCATCCGCTGGGCTCGTGACCTGGTGCCGAGGAAGCGCTCCTGCTTGGCGCCCCGTTCCGGCGCGTCGATGGTCGTGTAGCGCACCGTCGCCGCCGTCGTGTCGTCCTGGGCCTCGAGCGCCGTGCCGAGTTGGCGGATCAGCGCGTCGCGCTCGGCGGTCTGCGTCTCGACGTCGGGCGGCGGCGGGAACGTCCCGATCGAGGCGTCGAGCCGGGAGATGCGCGCCCGCAGGTCCGCCTCCTCGGCGACCAGCTGGGCCTGTTCGTTCTGCTGGCGCTGCAGCTCCTGCTCGGTGAGGTAGGCGACCGTGGTCTCGGCGACCGTGTTCGCCTTGAGCGCAGCACGCGTTCGCGTTGATGTCCGTGGCGGTGATCGAGACCGTGCCGACGTTGCGATCGGCCCGCACCGTGATGTCCTTGTCGAGGCGCTTCGGGTCCATCGTCGAGCCGATCTCGGCCGCGGCCCGCGTCAGCACCTCGTTCTCCTTGGCCCAGAGCGCGACGACCTGGGGATTGGCGTCGGCGTTGTTGTCCCCCGCGGCCTCGACGAGCAGCACGTGGGTGGCCCGGTACTCGTCGACGAGACGCGCCGGTGTGACCAGGTACACCACCCCGACCGCGACGACCACCAGACCGACGATGATCCACCAGCGGCGCCGCAGGACCGGCAGGTATTCGAGCGGTTCCATCGAGGCGGAAGACTCTATGCCGAGTTCTCGAGCGCGCCCGCCGGTCGCACGCCGGGTTGGCCGGCGGCGGCGACGTCGCCCAGTGCCATGCGGGCGACCGGGCGGGGCAGGGGCGCGGGCGTGGCGTCGGCGGCGGCCGCGGCAGCCGCATCCCCGACCACGCGGAGCAGGCGACGCACCTCGTCGTCTCGCCCACATTCGACGGCGCGGACGAGGGCATCGAGCGCCTGATCCAGGCTGGCCGCCGGCATGACGATCGGCGTCAAGCGGGTGATCGACTCGTGATCGGTCGCGTGGGCAGCCTCGGCCGGGTCCTGGAGCTGTTCGGACAACTTCTCGCCGGGGCGGGGACCGATCACCTGGATGTCGATCTCGTCGCCGACCACCCGGCCCGAGAGGCGGATCATCCGTTCGGCGAGGGCCAGCACGTTGACGGGCTCCCCCACGTTCAGCATGAAGATCTCGCCGCCGTCGGAGTACGCCGCGGCCTGCAGGGCCAGCGTGACGGCCTCGTGCACGCTCATGAAGTACCGGGTCATGCCCGGGTCGGTCACCGTGACCGGACCGCCGACGGCGATCTGGGCGGCAAAGGTGGGGATCACGCTGCCGCGACTGCCCACGACGTTCCCGAAGCGCACCGAGCACCACCGGGCGTCGGCCGGCGCACGGTGCGCGACGAGCTGCTCCCCGAGGTGCTTGGACTGGCCCAGCACGTTCGCCGGGCGGACCGCCTTGTCGGTGGAGATGAACACGAGGCGCTCGACGCCGACCTCGGCCGCGGCATCGAGGATGTTCACCGTGCCCTGCACGTTGGTCTGCGCCGCCTCGACGGGATCGGCCTCGAGGAGCGGCACGTGCTTGTGGGCGGCGGCGTGGAAGACGACCTCGGGTCGCAGCTGGCGGAACACCCGCAACAACCGCTCTCGGTGACGGATGTCCGTGAGCACGAGGCGCTGCTCCAGCGCGGGCGGCAGCCGGGCCGACACGTCGTGGAGGTGGGTCTCGTCGTGGTCGAGCATCACCAGCTGCGCCGGCCCGTACGCGGCGACCTGGGCCGAGATCTCCGACCCGATCGAGCCGCCGGCTCCCGTGATCAACACGCGGCGCCCGGCGACGGTGGCGGCGATGCGCCGGTGGTCGGTGGCGACCTGCTGGCGCCCCAGCAGGTCGTGGATCTGCAGGCTGCGGACGTCGCGCACCGACGGTGACGAGGCCAGCAGCTCGTGCACGGGCGGCATCACCTTGACCGGCACCTTGGCCCGCTCGGCGCCCTCCATGGCGACCCGCAGCAGGCCCTGCGAGGCACCGGGATCGGCGACGATGACCTCGCGGGCGCCGTAGCGCTCGACGGCCTTGTCGACGTCGGCGACGGCCCCGACCACGGGGACGCCGAGCAGCGAACGGCCGTGGCTGCGGGGGTCGTCGTCGACGACCACGACGGGGGTCCGGCCCGACGGGGTCCGCAGCATCTCGCGGATGATCGACGCGCCGGCGAAGCCCGAGCCGACGATGGCCACCCGCACCGCCGACCGGTCGACCTTGCGGCGGAAGCTGAAGAGCCGGGCCTGAAACCGCACCAGCCCCATGAACATGGTGGCGACGACGGCGGCGAACAGTGCCACGGAACGGGGGATGCGGAACGAGCCGAGCGGGTCGACGGGCATGATGATGACGCAGGCGGTGATCCCGGCGAACACGATGCGCCGGGCCTCCGCCACGCTGGCGTGCTTCCAGATCTGCCCGTAGAGGCCCCACCCCAGGTTGCAGGCGACATGCACAGCGATCACGATCGGCAGGCAGGTGTACAGGCGGTGGCTGTACCCGGCCGGGGTCCGTCCGTCGAAGCGCACGGCCAGCACCGCTGTGTACGACCCGGCGATCAGCATGGCATCGAGCAGCACGAGGGGTATGCCGATGCGGAGCCGGGACGCGAGGAGCAGGCGGACCCACCGCCAGCGCGCGCCGGGTGTCGGTCCGGTCGCCCCGCTAGATGCCTGCACCACCGAAGACACGGCCCGCCCTCCCGTCGCCTCGGTCCAGTTTCGGGCCTCGATCGAACGATTGCAAGCGGTATCGGGCCCGTCGGACGTCGCATCGGCGGGGTCCAGGGCGCTCGCGGCGTCGCGGTAGCTTGCGTGCCATGTCCACGGGCGGACTCGTTCCGCGCTGGCGCGCCAGCCACCTGGCGGCACTCGGGTTGGCCGCGTCGCTCGCCGTTGCGGCGTGCGGCGGCAACGACGACACCGCCCTCCAGGACCGCGTCGACGAGCTCGAGCAGGAGAACCAGGAGCTGCGGGCCCGCATCGACGACCTGCAGGCCGCCGCCGCGACGACGACGCTGCTCGCGCCGGCGCCGACGAGCGCTCCGAACGCGCCGGCGCTCCCATCAGCGCCGACGCCGACCACGGTCGCCACACCGACATCGGCGACGGCGATCCTCGGCACCCGCGAGAACCCGATCCCACTCGGCGAGCCCGTGGTCTCGGGAGACTGGACCTTCACCGTCGAGGCGTTCGAGCCCAACGTGTCGGACTTCGTGGCCCAGATGGATGCCAACAACGATCCCGCCGGTGACGGGAAGGTGTACAGCCGGTTGAGGCTCCGCGCTGTCTACGGCGGTCGAGAGGGCGCCGGTGACCCCGGGCGGTTGCAGATCAGCCTCGTGACGCCGACCGGGCAGGCCGTCGGATCGGTCGAGCCCTGCTGTGAACCGGCCCGTGACTCGCTCACCGACCAAGCGCCGACGTTCCCCGGCGGCACGGTCGAGGGGTGGACGTACTACGACGTCACGGCCGCCGACCTGTTCGCCGGCCCGTTCAGCGCCTTCGATGTGCGTGGCGACAGCGACCGCACACCCGATGGACTGCTGTTCTTCCGGGTGACCTGACGCCGCTCCCGGCGCTGGTGATCACGGCGGCCGGCGGAACGTCGCCCGCCACCGCCGCACCCCGCCCGGATCGACATCCTCCAACGTCACCAGCGCCAGCCCGCCGGCGCCGAACGACAGGACCTCGGCCTCGGTCAGCGGCCACGGCGGCGGCCGGACCGGAGGCTCGCCGACGTCGCGGGCGCTGGCGATCACGACGAGCGTGCCACCCGGCGCGACGAGCCGGCCGATGGCGGCGACGGCCGCCGGTCGCGGTTCGTCCGGCAGGGCCTGCACCGTGTAGCTCTCGACCACGAGGTCGAAGTGCTGGGCCCACTCCCCCGCCAGCGCCAGCACGTCGGCGACCACGTACGTGACCCGGCTGTGCGGACGGCGCCGGCGGGCGACGGCGACAGCCGTCGGCGAGATGTCGAACGCGGTCGTCGCGAACCCGAGCGACGCCACGTGCTCGGCGTCGACGCCCAGGCCGCATCCGACGACGACGGCCCGCCCCCGGTCACCGTCGACCTCCACCGGCTCGTCGACCGTGCGGTGCGTCCACTCCACGAGCAGCGCGTTCGCCGCGTCGCGGTCCCACGGCAGGGAGAAGTCGCCGCGGTCGCCGCCGGCGTAGAGCTGCTCGAACCACCCGGTGGGGTCGCCGGCACCGATCGATCGCGCCGCCAGACGATCCGCCTCGCGTTCCCAGTCGCTCATCCCGGGCTCATCCTTGCCCGGCGGGGCGTGCCGATGCCAGCGTGCGTGGCTACGGCCCCGCGACACGGCATTGTTCAATCCAGGACACACCGACCGCGTCCGTCGGCTTCGATGGAGGACCGCCCCCATGGACACGAGACCACCAACCGCCGCCGACCTCGACGGGATCAGCGCCGAGGCGCTGCGCTCGTCCGGCGGGCTCAAGTGGACCCGCTTCGACGGCGACGTCATCGGCGCCTTCGTCGCCGAGATGGACTTCGGCACGGCCCCGGCCGTGACCGCCGCCGTGCGCGCCGCGGTCGATGCCGGCACGTTCGGGTACCTGTCCGACGGGCTGGCGAGCGCGATGTCGGCGGCCTGCGCAGCGTGGCAGGTGCGTACGTACGGCTGGGCCGTCGAGCCGGCCTCCGTCCACCCCCTCCCCGACGTCGTCAGCGGGCTGACGGCGGCCATCGAGCACTTCTCGGCACCAGGGAGCAAGGTCATCCTGCCGACGCCGGCCTACATGCCCTTCTTCGACGTCCCGGGCACGATGGGTCGCGAGATCATCGAGGTCCCGATGCTCATCGACGAGGCGGGACGGCACCGCATCGACCTGGAGGCGGTCGCCGCCGCCCTCGATGCCGGGGGCGGGCTCGTGGTGCTGTGCAACCCGCACAACCCGATCGGGCGGGTCTACGAGCGCCATGAGCTGCTGGCCCTCGCCGAGGTCGTCGACGCCCACGACGGTCGGGTCTTCGCCGACGAGATCCACGCCCCGCTCGTGTACGCGCCCCATCGCCACGTGCCCTACGCCTCGGTGTCGCCCATCGCCGCGGGGCACACGATCACGGCGACGTCGGCGTCCAAGGCGTGGAACCTGGCCGGGCTCAAGTGTGCCCAGCTGATCCTCAGCAACGACGCCGACCGAGCGACGTGGCAGGAGCCAGGGTCGGTGGTGGCCCACGGCGCCTCCACGCTCGGCGTCGTCGCCAACACGGCCGCCTACGACGCCGGCGGGCCATGGCTCGCCCCCGTCCTCGACTACCTCGACGGCACCCGCCGGCTGCTCGGCGAGCTGCTCGCCGAGCGCGTCCCGGGCATCGGGTACCGGGCGCCGGAGGGCACGTACCTCGCGTGGCTCGACTGCCGTGCGCTGGACCTCGGTGACGACCTCGGGGATCGCTTCCTCGAGCGGGCTGGCGTGGCGCTGGTGGACGGCTCGCAGTGCGGCGGGCCGGGCTTCGTCCGGCTGAACATCGCCACGCCTCGCCCGATCCTCGTCGAGATCGTCGAGCGGATGGCCAAGGCCGTCACCTGAGCGGCATCGGCCAAGATGGCCCGATGACGACGTTCGTGTTGGTGCACCGACCCGACGGCCCAGGCGCGGCGACGCTCGACGCGTGCGCCGATCGGGCACGGACATCGGACCGGTGGGACCACCGCGAGATCGCGACGAACCACATGGTGCCGAACAACCGCCCGCAAGAGCTGGCGGCGATGCTGCTCGACCTCGCCGCCGACGGCGCCATCCCCCGGCTGACGGCACCGTCCCGCGACGCGCCGCTCGGGCTACGAGCCGTTGCTGCTCGACTTCCCGCAGGTCCCGTGGGACGATGCCGACCCACGGGCGACCTCGTCGAGCGCGAGGGACCGGAGAGGCGGTCTTGACCGCGGCCCGGTGACCGGTCCGGGCATCACGGTCCGGCGCGGGCCAGCACCAGGCTCAGCCGGGCGCCGCCGAGGGGTGAATCGCCGATGTCGAGGCGACCGGCGTGCGCGGCGGCGACGTCGGCGCTGACGGCCAGGCCGAGCCCGGCTCCCCCGCCGTCGCGGCCGCGTCCCTCGTCGAGGCGCACGAAGCGGCGCACGACGTCGTCGCGCCGGCCGGCCGGGATGCCCGGCCCGTCGTCGTCGACGTGCACGGTGACGGTCGCCGCGTCGGTCTCGACGTGCACCTCGACGGCCGACACCGCGTGGCGTGCCGCGTTGGCCACGACGTGGTCGACGGCTCGCCGCACCGCCTCGCCGTCGCCGACGACGGGATCGACGTCGGGCGCCACGGACACCGCCACCGGCACCCGGCGGGGGCGGGCGCCGACGTCGTGGGCCACGTCGGCGATCGAGAACGGCTGGCGGACCAGCGCTCGCTCGTCGCTGCGGGCGAGCAGCAGCAGGTCGTCGACGAGGCCTTGCAAGCGGTCGAGCTCGTCGAGCAGCACGGTGCTCGTCGTGTCCCAGTCCGGTTGGCGGGTGCGGAGGGCGACCTCGAGCTCCGTGCGCATCACGGCGACCGGCGTCCGCAGCTCGTGCGACGCGTCGGAGACGAGGCGCCGGTTCGTCTCCGAGGCCGACTCCAACCGTCCGAGCATGCCGTTCATCGTCCGGGCCAGGTCGGCGATCTCGTCGCCCGAGGACGGCACCGGGACCCGCTCGTGCAGCGACCGGGATCCGATCTCGGCGACGCGCGACGTCACGGCGTGGACCGGACGCAGCGCCCGCCCGGCGAGCAGCCAGGCCAGACCGGCGACGAGCGCGACGAGCGCCGGCCCGACGATCCACAGCAGCTGCCGCGTCGCCGAGATCGTGTCGAACACGGCATCGAGCGGGGACGCGGTGGCGAACGTGACGTCGCCGACGCGCAGCGAGGTGGTTTCGAACCGCGCCGGGTCACCGGCGATGCCCAGGACCTCGGCACTGGCCATCGGCACCGTGCCGCTGTACACGACGCCGCCGCCGTCAGCGGCCTCGATGCGCTCGTCGAGCCCGGGCGCCGTGAGCACGTCACCACTCGGCGCCATCACGATCACGCGCTGCGTCGCCCCGTCGGTCGGCAGCGCATAGGCGGCGCCGATCTCGGCGGCGATCGGCGTCGCCTGCGACGGGATGCCCTGGGTCAGCACCTGGACGGCGCGGGCCCGCAACGCCGCCTGGTCCTCGCTGCGCAGGTCATCGCGCAACGTCCGCTCCAGGGCCTGCAGCAGACCCCACGACGCCACCGCCAACGTGACCGCGAACAGGCCGGCGGCCAGGAGCGTGACCCGCAGCCGGACCGAGCCCCGACCGCGCCGCATCCACGACGACACGCTCACGCCGGCGCCTCGGCGGCGACGGGCAGGTCGTCGACCAGGCGGTAGCCGATGGTGCGGACGGTCTGCAGGGAGTGGCGGTCGAACGGTCGGTCGATCTTCGTGCGGAGGTAGCGGACGTACACCTCGACGATGTTGTCGTCGCCCGTGAAGTCGAAGCCCCACACCTCCGACAGCAGCTCGGCCTTGGTGGCCGTCCCGCCCTCGCGGCGGGCCAGAGCGACGAGCAGGTCGAGCTCGCGGGCGGTCAGCACCAGCTCGCTCGGGCCGCGCCAGCAACGCCGCTTGTCCGGATCGACACGCAGGTCGCCGATCGCGATCACGCCGTCGGCGGCGTTCGTCGCCCGCCGGATCAGCGCCCGCAACCGGGCGACCAACACAACGAAGCTGAATGGCTTGCGCAAGAAGTCGTCGGCCCCGAGCTCGAGCCCCTCGGCCTCGTCGTGCTCTCCCTGCTTGGCCGTGAGCATCAGGACCGGCGTGCGGTCGCCCGATGCCCGCAGCTCGCGGCACACCGCGAACCCGTTCAAGCCGGGGAGGAGGATGTCCAGCACGATCGCCGCGTACGCGCCCTCCTGGGCCCGCCACAGCCCGTCCGGTCCGCTGTGGGCGACGTCGACCTCGAACCCCTCGGCGCGCAGCCCGCGGGCGATCGCCTCGGCGAGACGGACCTCGTCTTCGATCACGAGCAGGCGCACCCTGGGATTCTGACGCCCACAGTGGTCCGACCGGGCGGCACGCTCAGCGTCCTCTCAGCTGCTCTCATCATCCGCTCAGGCCCGCTCGTCCACGGTGGCGCCCATGACGAGACGAACGATCAGCGCACGGCTGCTCCGATCGGCCGCCGTGACGCTGCTGGCCGTCGGCGGCCTCGCCGCCTGCGGTGGTGACGGCGGCGGGTCGGGCGCCGAGGTGGCCAGCCTCGGGACCGACGAGCCGGCCGATGACAGCACGGACGCGACCACGCCGGCCAGCACGCCCACCGATCCCGAGGAGGCGATGCTGGCCTACACCGAGTGCATGCGCGACCACGGCATCGACATGCCCGACCCCGAGCCGGTCGGCGGTGGCGAAGGCGGCATGATCGCCCTCGAGGCCGATCCGGAGGACGCGACGTTCCAGGACGCGCAGGCGGCCTGCGAGCACATCATGGAGGACGCGGTCCGGAACATCGACATCGATCCGGAGGAGGAGGCCGAGATGCGCCAGCAGTTGCTCGACTTCTCCCAGTGCATGCGCGACCACGGCATCGACATGCCCGACCCGGTGTTCGGCGACAACGGCCGGGTCACCGTCAACGCCGAGGGCGCGGACGGCGAGCGACCGTTCGACCCAGAGGACGAAGACTTCACGGCCGCATCGGCCGAGTGCTCCAGAGACGGCGGGCCGTTCGTGGCCAACGCCACCGGTCCGAGCGAGGGTTCGGACGGCCAAGGACCGACCGTGCGCATCGCGCCCGGCGGCGCGCCGACCGCCGGCGGGGGTGGCTGACGTGCGGACCTGGCCCATCGTCACCGGCGTCGTGGTCGTCGCCGGCGCCGCGATCGCCACCGGCATCGTCGTGGCCGGCTCGGACGGCGACGACGTCGCCGACGCCAGCGAGGCGACGGCGCCCCGCAGCACTGTCCCGGTGACCCGCCAGGACCTCGCCCGGGAGGTCGAGTTCGACGGCGTCGTCGGCCACGGCCCGGCGGCACCAGTCGTGCTGGCCGGGTCGGGCACCGTCACGTGGCTGCCGTCCGTCGGCGACGTCATGGACCCCGGCGACACCGTCGTCGAGCTCGACGGCGTGCCGGTCGTCGCGTTGGCCGGTGCCTTCCCGATGTGGCGGGCCCTCGGACCCAGCGTCACCGCCGGCAAGGACGTCCTGCAGCTCGAGTACACGCTGACCTCGCTCGGCTACACCGACGACGGGAACATGACCGTCGACGACGACTGGAGCAGCTCGACGACGCGGGCGGTGAAGGCCTTCCAGGAGGACCACGGACAGGACGACGACGGCACGATCGACGTCGGCGACATCGTGTGGATCGGCGGACGCGTCCGGGTGGACAGCGTCGGCGGCGTCCTCGGCCAGTCGGCGGCCGAGGCGGCGATCGAGGTGACCGCCCCCGACCAAGCGGTGCTCGTCGACGCCGACGTCGCGAACGCCGATCTCCTCGCTGTCGACACCACGCTCGACCTCGAGCTGCCCACGGGCGAGACGGTGACCGGCACGGTGAGCGCGGTCGGCGCGCCCACGACGGACGAGCAGGGCACCACGACGATGCCTGTCGAGATCACGATGGCGACGACCGAGCCGCTGAACGACGGCACACCCATCGACGTCACCGCGACCGAGGTCTCCGCCTCCGGCGCCATCGCCGTGCCGGTCGAAGCCGTCCTCGCGCTCGCCGAGGGCGGCTACGCCCTCGAGGTCGTCACCGGTGACGGCTCGACCGAGCTCGTCGGTGTCCAGCTCGGGGTCTTCGCCGACGGCTACGTGCAGGTCCACGGGGACGTCGCCGAGGGCGACGAGGTGGTGGTGCCATGAGCGTCGCTCTCCCCGACCGGAGGCAACCGGAGGCGGTCACCGCCCGGCCGGTGCTCGAGCTCGTCGGCGTCACCAAGCACTACCCCGGGTCGCCGCCGGTGCACGCGCTCGACGGCGTCGACCTCGCGGTCACCGCCGGCGAGTTCGCCGTCATCGTCGGACCCTCCGGGTCGGGCAAGTCGACACTGATGAACGTGGTCGGCGCGTTGCAACGACCGTCGGCGGGCACGGTGCGCATCGACGGTCACGACGTCAGCCGCTTGCGCGACGGGCGGCTGACGGCCGTGCGCGGCCGGCGGATCGGCTTCGTGTTCCAGCAGTTCCACCTCGTCGAGCGGTTGTCGGCGCTCGAGAACGTCGCCGACGGCCTGCTCTACGCCGGTGTCCCGCGCCGCCGCCGGATCGCGCTCGCCCGAGAGGCGATGGACGCGGTCGGGTTGGCGGCGCGGGCAGGGCACCGTCCGGGTGCGCTCTCCGGCGGCGAGCGCCAGCGGGTGGCGATCGCCCGGGCGCTGGTCGGCGATCCGGCGATCGTCCTCGCCGACGAGCCGACCGGCAACCTCGACAGCCGCACGAGCGACGCCATCATCGATCTCCTCGTGACGCTGCACGAGCACGGTCGCACGATCGTCTTGATCACCCACGACCGCGACATCGCGACGCGCGCCCCCCGGCGCATCGCGCTCCTGGACGGCAAGGTCGTGGACGACAGCGTGGTCGCGGCATGACGGCGCCGGCCGCGACCACGACCATCGACGGTGCGGGCGGGGACGCCGAGGGGCCGCCGCCCGCACCGCGGTCGACGGGCGACGACCGCCACGACGTCGCCCGCAGCCGTCTGCGCCTCGTCGACCTGTTCCGGGTCGGCACGATCGGCCTGCGGGCCCGCCGGTCGCGCACCGCGCTCACCGCGCTCGGGATCGCGATCGGGATCGCTGCGCTGGTGTCGGTCGTCGGCATCTCGGCGTCCAGTCGAGCCGACGTCGTGGCCCAGCTCGACGCCCTGGGCACCGACCTGCTGCGCGTGGCGCCGGGGCGCACGGCGTTCGGCGAGGACGCCACGCTGCCCGAGTCGGCCCGGGCGACCGCCTCCCGGATCGGACCGGTCACGTCGGCCGCCGGCATCACGTACGTGGACGCCACGGTGCGCCGCAACGACCTGATCTCGGACTCGGTGACCGGCGGCATCGCCGTGGTCGCCGCCGACCAGGGTGTGCTCGGGGCCATCAGCGGCCAGCTCGCCGACGGACGCTTCCTCGACGACGCGTCCGAGCAGCTGCCGACGGTCGTGCTCGGCGCCGAGGCAGCCGGTCGCCTCGGCGTCACCGATGCCGACGCCGGCGTGCGGGTGTGGATCGGCAACCAGTGGTTCGCGGTGATCGGGATCCTCGAGCCCGCCGCGCTCGCACCGGACATCGACTCGGCGGCCCTGATCGGCTACCCGGTCGCCGCCGAGCTGTTCGACACGACCCGCTCGCCGTCCACGCTGTATGTCCGGACGGTGCCGGAGCAGGTCGACGCGGTGCGGTCGGTGCTGGCCCGCTCCGTCGATCCCGAGTCGCCGAACGAGGTCGACGTCTCCCGACCGTCCGACGCCCTGGCCGCCCGGGCGACGACGGACGCCGCGCTGCGCAACCTGCTGCTGGCCCTGGGCGCCGTGGCGCTCGTCGTCGGCGGGGTCGGCATCACGAACGTGATGGTGATCTCCGTGCTCGAGCGGCGCAGCGAGATCGGCGTCCGCCGCGCCCTCGGGGCCCGCCGCCTGCACGTCGCCGCGCAGTTCCTGGTCGAGGCGGCGTCACTCGCCGTGCTGGGTGGTCTCGGAGGGGCGGCGATCGGGTCGGCGGTCACGGCGATCTACGCCCGCAGCCAGGGCTGGCTCGTCGACGTCCCGGCCGGCGCGCTCGCCGTAGCCGTCGGCGTCGCGCTCGGCGTCGGCCTCCTGGCAGCGGTCTCCCCGGCCCTCCGCGCCGCCCGCCTCGACCCGGCCGAGGCCGTCCGCCCGGCGTGAGCGCGGTCAGGTGAGACCCCAGTCGCGGCCCACCCATGACGAGCCGTCGTAGACGTACTGGTAGATCTTGCGATCGACGCCACGGAAGAACACCTGCGGCGCAGGGTCGTTGCCGGATGCCACCGCCTCCGGCGCCGAGATGCTCGGCACCCCGCCGAGCCGCTCCCACCCCGGCGACCAGCCGGCCCAGCTGAACCACCACCGGTGCCAGATGGCCATGTCGGTCCCCCGACAGAACACGTCGAGCCGACCGGGGTTCGTGTACACCGCCGACGGACCGGACGTGCACACGCCCCCGATGTTGAAGGACTGCCACCCCGAACCGTCCCAGAACATCTGCCAGAGCGCGTTGTCGGTGCCGCGGACGAAGACCTGCGCGGGGCGGCCGGGCCCCGGGGACGCGGCGTCCGGGTCCGAGGTCGCGACGCCGCCCGGCCTGAACCAGCCCGGCCACCAGCCGGCTGCGGAGGTCCAGATGCGCTGCCAGATCGCATTGTCGGTTCCTCGACAGAAGACGTGGAGCTCGTCGGGACCCGAGAACGCGGCCGTGGGCCCGGACGTGCAGATCCCGCCGAACGAGAACCAGTAGCCGAAGAACCGCTGGTACAGGCCGTTGTCGGTGCCGCGTACGAACAGGTGCGGTTCGTACCCCGGGCCTTGCGACGCACCGTCGGGGTCCGAGAACGTCGCCCCGGAGACGAGACTCCAATCGCTCGGGATGCTCTCCCCCCTGCGCAGCGTCTTCTGGCGGAGCCGCATCCCGCACTCGAGCGTGAAGAGGTCCTCGCGGCCACCGCCCGAATACGCCACCCCGACACCCATGCCGTCGGTGCTCGGCCACGGCGTCGCCGGGAGCGTGACGCGACCCCAGTTGCCCAGCACTTGGTAGGGATCGAACGGGTCGCCGTTCTCCCCGCACTTGACTTCGAAATGCAGGTGCGACGTGCTGCACGCAGCGTTCCCCGTCCGCCCGACGGTGCCGATGACCTGGCCCTTCTCGACGATCTGATCGGTCTCGACGAGGATCGTGTCGAGGTGACCGTAGTAGTAGACGTAGCCGGAGCGACCCCGCACGCTGACGCGGTTTCCGGACCCGTCACCCGTCGCCGGGCAGGCGAACGGCTCGCCGGGGGTGGCGTAGCGGATCGTGCCCGATTCCGCGGCCACGAGCGGCGTGCCGATCCGAGCGAAGCAGTCGACGCCCAGGTGGGTCCGACCGGCGCCCCGCGGGTCGCCGAAGGAGTCGAGAGCAAGAGCTGCGGCTCAGCCCGCTGATCGGGAACGTGTTGTTGATCGGCGGCTCCTGCGGTAGCTCCTCGAACTCGTCGGCCGCGAGCGTGTTGTCCGCCGATTCGGGCGGGACCACGCCCGCCCCCTCGACAGGCACGTAGTCCGACGCGGGCGCCCCGTCGTCGGGCGGGAGGTCCGCGGACTGCGCCGACACTTGGCGTTGCGGTGCCACCGCGAGCGTGACGAGCCACAACGCGAGCACGACGAAGACCGCGGGTGGTCGGGTGACAGGTGGCATAGGTTGAGCTCCCCAGGGACTGACCGGCCGACATCTTGGTTCGTCTTGGGCCGGTGGCGCTACGCGGTCCGGACGCCCACCACCGTGACGGGGTACACCGCGACGCGGCTCCGGCACACCCACCATCTACGATTGGGCTCTTGGCGTCAGGAGCTCCATCGCTGTCGCCAAGGACGAGGAGACCGTACCGCCCGTGCATCGATCCACTGCCTACCTGCTGAGCGCCATCGCCCTCGCCGTCCCGATCCTGGGACCGGCCCGAGCGGCATCCGCCACGCCCGTTCGATCACCTGGAAGCGGCGCAAGCGGCATGCTCCAGTCGGCGCCGGCTTCCGCCGCGCCCGGACACAGCCTGCGCGCACCACCGCCCGTTGGCAACTGGGAGCTCCTCGGCGGGGCACTCAACACCCGTCCCTCGGCCGAGAGCTGGGCGCCGGGGCGGCTGGACGTGTTCGTCAACGGCACCGACGGCCAGCTCTGGCACCAGTGGTATGACGGCGGATGGTCAGCCTGGGAGCCCCTCGGCGGCGGGCTCGTGGGTGCACCGGCCGTCGCCAGCTGGGCCCCCGGCCGACTCGACATCTTCGTCAACGGCACCGACGGCCAGCTCTGGCACAAGTGGTATGACGGCGGATGGTCAGCCTGGGAGCCCCTCGGCGGCGGGCTCGTGGGTGCACCGGCCGTCGCCAGCTGGGCCCCCGGCCGACTCGACATCTTCGTCAACGGCACCGACGGCCAGCTCTGGCACAAGTGGTATGACGGCGGATGGTCAGCCTGGGAGCCCCTCGGCGGCGGGCTCGTGGGTGCACCGGCCGTCGCCAGCTGGGCCCCCGGCCGACTCGACATCGTCGTCAACGGCACCGACGGCCAGCTCTGGCACAAATGGTTCGATGGCCGATGGTCAGTCTGGGAGCCCCTCGGCGGTGCGAGCGTTCATGACCCGCTGATGACGAGCTGGGGCGCCGGACGACTGGACATCTTCGTGATCGGCACCGACGGCCAGCTGTGGCACCGCTTCTACGACGCCGGGTGGTCCGGTTGGGAGGGCCTGGGCGCCCACTTGGATCCTCGCACCTCGGTAGTGAGCTGGGGCCCCAACCGGGCCGACATCTTCACGCGAGGCAGCGAAGGCCGGCTCTGGCACACCTGGTATGACGGCAGGTGGGCCTAGCCGCACGTTGAGGACTGTCTCGCGCATGCGAGGCGCCCTTCCACCGCGTCATGGCGTTCCACATCACCCCTTGAAGGTTGTGGCGGACGCCTCCCCGACAAACGAGCAGGCACCGCATCACGTCCGCGAAGCTTCGGATCGTGACGCAGACGGCCGAGTTGCCAGCAACCGCCCAACGTTCAGGATCAACTTGACGGGCATCGCCGCCAGCACGAACACGTCCCGAGCGTGTCGGTCGGCACGGAACCCGCCGAGATGGAGGGCGCACGATCGAGCCATGAAGATCACCTCATCGCTGAAGGCTGTTGCCATGGCCGGAGCCGCCACGCTGGCGATCGTGGTGCCAGCCACAACGGGAGCGGCGGCTGCTCCAGTGGCGGCCTCGCCCGCCGTGACGTCCGCGTACTCGATCAACTACTCGACGTGCATGGCGTACTACCCCGCCAGCTACTGCTGCCACGTGGCGTGGAACGCTCCGTACTCCCCGTGCTTCTACTACTGGGGCGACTACTACTCGTGAGCTACGGCCAGCCCCCGTGCCGGTTCCTCCCTCATCCGCAGCCCTGAGGTGCTCGGCACGTACCCGCGCTGAGCCGACCGCATGCAGCCCCGCTCGAGTCCCGCCGACATGACGGAACGTTCCGCTACCTCCACACCGACCGCGAAGAAGCCGCCCGAAGGGCGGCTTCTGTCGCATCCCCGAGGGAGATCTGTCCTTGTCAGCCCTCTTCGCCGCTGAGGTTGCCGCGGCAGTTCGTCCCCGGCCAATCGTCGTGGATGATGTGGGCGAACGACGACGCCCCACCGGCATCCCGGGCCATCCCGGCCACGATCGACCCGAACGACTGCACGTTGCCGGGACCGACCGGCCCACCCCGTTGCGTGAGCGCGGCGAGAGGTTACCCACCGGTCACTTGGTGACACGGCCCTGCGCGGGTGATGAGCGAGGAGGCCACTTCGAGCGCCGCGATCGCCGCTGGAGAGTCGTGCGGCTGAGCGCTCGGGCACAGTTGCGACATCGGGGCGGCACCGGAGGTACGGCGGATGATCAGGCGGCTGGGCTGACACGCTGCGCGGTGCCCGCGTACATGGGCATGAGCGGTTCGAGCGCCGCACTTCACTCAAGTTCATCAGCGAATCGTGCGTGATGCAACGATCGTCCAGCATTGAGGCGGGAGGTTACCGGGCGGTAACCTGGGCCCACCTGAGCGGGCGGACTTCTCGGGCGGGAAGCGGGGAAAACGTGAAGTATCGGATGATTGGCGTTGGCCGGTTCGCGGCCGCAGGCCTCAGCCAGTGCCAACCGGCCTGCACACCGGAACCAACAGTGATCTGTGCCGATGGGGGCAGTGGGTGTGCGGCCCCTCCCCCGCCGACCGCCCCACCGGTCGTCATTCCGGTGACGCCGGGGCTGGACTACGCCAACATGCTGGTCGTTTCGAAGAGCGGTCGCTCCCTGCCGTCCCGCGTCTCGAACTGTCCCGGCTACGGCTGATCCGAGCAAGCAGGCGCCCCCCTCGTTCGGGACGCGCCTTCTGGCCTTCAGCACTTCGGAGGGCGACGTGGTCAACGGCACACTCATCGTCATCGCGAGTCTCGACGTATGACGCCGAGCGAATCTGATCAGCAGGTCAACGAGTCTGTGGCCCGGCTTCTCGCCATCTTCGACCGGATGATCGCCGAGCGGGGCGACGACGAGAAGCCGCAGGAGATCGACCCGGCGCTGACTGATCGCGTGTAACGGCCCAAGCCACCTGCGCCCTTGTCTTCCAGCGCGACGGGCGGGCTCCCCGTACAGACGATCGGTCGTGCGGGCGTAGCGACGAGGTCGGCCGCACTGCCCGGCGCCGTGCTCGCCGAACAGCACGACGAGTGGGCCGTCGCCCGTCGCCACATGAACGCCGACAGCCTCATCCGAGCCCGCCTCCGCGTCATCAGCAACGACACCGACGGCACCCCAAACGGACGTGAACACCCCCGAGCTCCCCGCAGCCGTGGAGAACAGACACCGAAGGTTGATGCCGCCGTCGTCAGACACCACGTCCCTGGACTCGGCCTGCTACGGCCCACGAGAAGGCCCAGGAACGGACCAGCGGATGCGGCATCGCGATGCTCCTTGGTGGAGGTTGATCGCTGCCGCGTCATATCACAGCCCGTCGATTCCGGCCGAAAAGCCCTGGTCAGAGGCTGTTTTTGTGGGCACGACGGGACTCGAACCCGGGACCTCCACCGTGTCATGGTGGCGCTCTAACCAACTGAGCTACGCGCCCTCGCGGGCAGCAAAGCTACCAGCAGCGACGGGCGTACGACCACGTCCATTCCGTACGATCCCGCCCGTGCCGACCCGCACCCTGACCTTGCGCGACGGACGGCGGTTGTGCGTCGACGACGTCGGTGACCCGGACGGGCGGCCCGTGCTCTACGTCCATGGCACGCCGGACTCCCGACGGGCCCGCCACCCCGACGACGCGACAGCGGTCGGCGCCGGGGTCCGGCTGCTCGCCGTCGACCGACCGGGCGCCGGCGGCAGCGACCTCGACCCCGACGGTACGGTCGGCTCGTTCGCCGATGACGTCGGCGAGCTCGCCGGCCGGCTCGGGATCGCCGGCATCGGTGTGCTGGCGTGGTCGGCCGGCGCCGTCCACGGGCTCGCCGTGGCGGCGCGGTACCCGGCGCTCGTGTCACGCGTGGGCATCGTCGCCGGCCTCCCGCCGTTCCAGGCCTACGGCGACGACGGCATCCTCGACGTCGCCTCCCCCGACCGCCACGCCGTCGTGGAGATGGTCGCCGAGATGGCGCCGGCCGAGGTCGGGGCACTGCTGGCGCCGATGCTCGCCCCCTGGCCGTGCGACCTCGAGCTGGCGGTCGAGCACGTGCGCGAGGGTGCCGACGCCGCCCGTCGGGCCGAGCTCGACGCCGTCCCGGGCGCGCTCGAGGCGATGGCCCAGGGCGTCGTTGACGCCGTCGTCCGCGGCCTCGACGGCCTGGCCCACGACATCGCGCTGCAGGTCACGACGCCGGACATCGACCTCGGCGCCGTGCGCTGCCCCGTCCGCCTCTGGTACGGCACGCTCGACCGGACCGCGCCGCCGGCGTTCGGCCGATGGCTGGCCGACCACCTGCCCGACGCCACCCTCGAGGTCATCGACGGTGCCGGTCACTGCCTCGTCCTGCCCCGCTGGTCGGCGATCCTGCGGGAGGTCAGCGCGCTGCTGACGGCGAGTCCGGATCCGGGTCGCGCCTGTACCAGGATCCGGACCAAGCGGGATCAGCGCAGGCGGACGGCGACTGCGTTGGCCATCAGCCGGCCCCGCCGGGTGAGGACCCACCGATCGTCGGCTCGTTCGACGAGGCCGGGGAGGGCGTCGCCGTCGAGGGCTTCCACCGGGACACCGGCGGTCGTGCGCAACGACAGCTGCAGCCCCTCGACCCGCTGCGCCTCGGCGTCGAGCACCTCGGCCGCCGCCTCCGTCGGACGGCCGTCGAGCACGGCGCCGATGTAGCGCTCCGGCGTGCGCAGGTTCCACCACCGGCGCCCGGCGCGGTGGGAGTGGGCGGCGCAGCCGAAGCCCCGGTAGTCCTGCTGGCGCCAGTACAAGAGGTTGTGCCGGCACTCGTGCCCGGGACGGGCCCAGTTCGACACCTCGTAGTTGGTCAGCCCGGCCGACGCGAGCAGGTCGTCGGCGAGCTCGTAGTCGTCGGCCTGGACGTCGTCGTCCGGGTAGCGGGCAGGGTCGTCGGCGAGCGGTGTCCCGGCCTCGACCGTCAGCGCGTACGCCGACACGTGGGGGGGATCGAGCTGGACGATGCGCTCCAACGTCGTGCGCCAATCGGCGGCTGACTCGGCGACGGCGCCGTAGATCACGTCGAGGTTGAACGTCGGCAGGCCGACGGCACGCACCGCGTCGACCGCCCGCTCGACGTTGGCCTGGTCGTGACTGCGCCCGAGCGCGGCGAGCACGTGCGGCACCATCGACTGCACGCCGATCGAGACCCGGTTGACGCCGGCGGCGGCGTAGGTCGCGATCATCGCCGCGCTCACGTCGTCGGGGTTGCACTCGACCGTCACCTCGGCGCCGGCGGCGAGCGGGATCGCCCTCAGCACCGCGGCCAGCGCCTCGGCGGGCACGAGGGTGGGGGTGCCGCCGCCGACGAACACGCTGGTGGCCGGGGCCATCCCGTCGTCGACGGCCCGGCGGATGTCGAGCGCCACCGCGTCGAGGTAGTCACCGATGAGGTGTGGCCGGTCGGTCCACGTGGCGAACGCGCAGTAGTCGCAGCGCGTCGTGCAGAACGGGACGTGGACGTACACGCCGAACTCGCTCACACGCTCACCCGTTCGCTCACGCGGCCACCATCAGCGTGGCGGCGACGAGCGCCGCGGTCTCGACCCGCAGCACGTTCGGGCCGAGTGACACCCGGTCGCCGGCGATGGCCAGCTCGTCCGCCGTCCAGCCGCCCTCGGGGCCGATGGCGACGATGGCGTCGGCGTGATCGAGACGCCGACCGCCTGGTTCGGCGACAGCGGCCCGCGGCAGCACGTCGAGGGCCGGTACGGGGCCGGCGACGTCCGGCAACCAGACCCGACGGGCCTGCATGGCCGCCTCGGCGGCGATGGCGTCGAGGCGGGCCAACCGCTTGGCGGCACGGTCGTCGTCCCACCGCACGACCGAGCGCTCGGCGACCAGGAGCACGATCCGCGCCACGCCGATCTCGGTGCACTTCTGCACCATCCAGTCGAGGCGATCCCCCTTCGGCGGCGCTACGGCCACCGTCACGTCACGTGGGCGGGGCTGCTGTTCGACGTCGCCGTCGGCCACGAGCGCCCGGTCGAGGAGCCGGCAGGTCCGCCACCGCCCGGCGCCGTCGGTGGCCGTCACCGGCTCGCCGTCGCGCAGCCGCAGCACGCGCAGGAGGTGGTGCGACGACCACTCGCCGAGCACGGGAGCGTCGATGTCGCCGCACGACCACGTGGGCGGCCGACCGGCGCAGGCGGTCGTCCACGACGACCTAGGAGAACGCCGACTTGATGCGGGAGAACAAGCCCCGGTCAGGCGGGTTCACGGGCTCACCCCGGCGCTCGGCGAGCTCGCGCAGCAACGCCGCCTGCTCGTCGTCGAGCTTCGTCGGCACCTCGACGACCAGCTGGGCCCGCAGGTCGCCGCGACCGCGTCCCTGCAGCTTGGGCACGCCGCGGTTGCGGAGCACGAACTCCCGCCCGGGCTGGGTGCCCGGTGGGACGTGCAGCTCCTCGTCACCGTCGAGGGTCGGCAGGTTGACGGTCGTGCCCAGTGCAGCCTGGGCGATCGAGATCGGCACGTCGGTGACGAGGTCGTTGCCATCGCGCCGGTATCGATCGTGGTCGGCGACGCGCGAGGTGCACGTAGAGGTCACCGGCCGCGCCGCCGCGTGGGCCGGCCGCCCCGCGGCCGCCGAGCCGGAGCGTCGAGCCCGAGTCGACCCCCGCCGGCACATCGACCTGGTACGTGTGATCCGCGGTGATCCGGCCCTCGCCCCGGCACGTCGGGCACGGTGTCACGACGACCTGGCCGAGCCCGCCGCAGCGCGGGCACGGTCCGCTCGTGACCATCTGGCCGAGGAGGCTCTGGCGCACCCGCTGGACCTGCCCGCTCCCATTGCAGTCGGCGCACGTCACCGGCTGGGTGCCCTCACCGGCACCGGTGCCGCCGCAGTCGTGGCATCGCTGCGGCAGCTTCAGCGACACGGGCACGGTGGCGCCGAACACGGCCTCTTCGAACTCGATGTCGGCGACGACCTCGAGGTCCTGCCCTCGCGGCGGACCGGCCGGACCACGTCGCGCGCCACCTCCGCCGCCGCCGAACGGGCTCTGGCCACCGAAGAACGCATCGAACAGATCGTTGATGCCGCCCCCGGCGAAGATGTCCTCGGGTCGGGGCCCGCCGGCGCCGCCGACACCCGCCTCGCCGTAGCGGTCGTAGCGCGCCCGCAGGTCGGGGTCCGACAGGACCTCGTTGGCCCGGGCGACCGCTTTGAAGCGCTCCGCCGCCCCGGCGTCCCCGGGGTTGGCGTCGGGGTGCAGCTCGCGAGCCTTGCGGCGGTACGCCCGCTTGATCTCCTCGGCGCTCGCGCCCCGCGACACGCCGAGCAACTCGTAGTAGTCGCTCATCTCGTGACCGAGCCACTTCGTTCGCTCGCTCGTCTCACCGTCAGCTCTCCTCGAGTCGGCGGCCGAGCTGATCGCTCACGACTTCGACCGTGGCCATCGCCTGCGGGTAGTTCATGCGGGTCGGCCCGAGCACGCCGACCGAGCCCCGTTGCTCCCCGTCGACGACGATCGGGGCGACCACGACGGAGCAGGCCGACAGCGGCTCCACGCCGTGCTCGACACCGATCGCGACCGACAGCCCACGTTCGACGAGGTCGCCGATCAGCGACACGACGACGAACTGCTGCTCGAGCGTGCGCAGAACGTCGCGGACGATCTCGACGGCGTCGAACGCCGATGCCATCGACGACGTGCCGCCGACGTAGACGTGCTCGTCGCCCGAGCGGGTCTGCAGGGCGGACAACGCGTCGCTGCACAGGCGGTCGACGACGTCGTCGCCCGACGACATCGAGCGCGGTGACCGCCGAGAGCGAGCGGCCGGTGAGCTGCCCGGCCAGGTGCACCGACGCCGCGGCGACCAAGGCGTCGCCGACGTCCTCGCCGAGGACGATCGACTCGCTCTCCACGCTGCCGTTGCCGAACACGACGACGACGGTGGCGACGGTGGACGACAACCCGACGATCTGCGCGCTGCGGACCTCGACGCCGCCGGCTTGGGGACCGACGACGACGGCCGCGTAGTTGGTCATCGTGGCCAGCAGGTCCGACGTGCGGTGCAGCATCTCCTCGAGCCGGCCGTGGGCGGTGCGGAAGAACTCGCCGACCTGGGTCCGCGTCGACATGTCGACCAACCCCGGCGTCCCGAGGTGGTCGACGAAGAACCGGTAGCCCTTGTCGGTCGGGATCCGCCCGGCCGACGTGTGGGGCTGGATGAGGTAGCCCTCCTGCTCGAGCACGGCCATCTCGTTGCGGACCGTCGCCGAGGAGACCCGGACGCCGGGCGCGTCGGCGATGTGGGTCGAACCCACCGGGAGCGCCGTGGCGATGTACTCCTGCACGACGGCGCTCAGGATCGCGGTCTTGCGGTCGTCGAGCATCTGGCAGTCCACACTACCGAGTGCTAACCGGGCCAGGTCGTACGACCGCTCGACACCATCGGGCCATCGGCGTGGCGCCCGAACGCTGCATCCGCACCTCGTTGCTGGTCAGTCGTCGAGCTTGAGGGCCGAGATGAAGACGTCGCCGGGGACCTCGACGCGCCCGATCGACTTCATCTTCTTCTTGCCCTCCTTCTGCTTCTCGAGCAGCTTGCGCTTGCGGGTGATGTCCCCGCCGTAGCACTTGGCCAGCACGTCCTTGCGCCGCGCCCGCACGGTCTCGCGGGCGATCACCTTGCCGCCGATGGCGGCCTGGATCGGGACATCGAAGAGCTGCCGCGGGATCAGCTTCTGCAGCTTCTCGGCCATCTGCTTGCCGTACTCGTAGGCCTTGTCGCGGTGCACGATCGTCGAGAACGCGTCGGCCGTGACGCCGTTCAGCATCAGGTCGACCTTGACCAGGTTCGACTGACGGTAGCCCGACGGCTCGTAGTCGAGGCTGGCGTACCCCTGGCTGCGGCTCTTCAACTGGTCGAAGAAGTCGACCACGACCTCGGCCAGCGGCATCAGGTAGTGCAGCTCGACCCGCTCCGGGCTGAGGTACTCGAGCTTGTCCAGCTCGCCCCGGCGCTGCTGGCACAGCTCCATCAGCGTGCCCGTGTACTCCGTCGGCGTGATGATCCCGACCTTGAAGAACGGCTCCTCGACGAACTGGATCTTCTGTGGTTCGGGCAGGTCAGCGGGGTTGTCGACGATGTCGAGCGCCCCGTCGGTCCGCTGCACCCGGTACTCCACGCTGGGTGCCGTGGCGATCAGGTTCGAGCCCGAACTCACGTTCCAGGCGTTCCTTCACGATCTCCATGTGCAACAGCCCGAGGAAGCCGCACCGGAAGCCGAAGCCGAGGGCGCCCGACGACTCGGGCGTGTAGGTGATCGACGCGTCGTTGAGCTTCAGCTTCTCCAGCGAGTCGCGGAGGTCCTCGAAGTCGTCGCCGTCGATCGGGAACAGGCCGGAGAACACCATGGGCTTGGGGTCGCGATAACCGGGCAGCGCGGTGTCAGAACCGTGGGCCGCCGTCGTCACCGTCTCGCCGGACCGGGCCTCGGCGACGTCCTTGATCCCGGCGATCAGGTAGCCGACCTCGCCGGGACCCAGCTCCGGCACCGGAGTCGGGACGGGTCGGCGCACACCGATCTCGATCGCCTCGTGGTGGGCGCCGGCCTGAATGAACCGCAGCTTGGACCCGGCCGTCAGCCGCCCGTTCATGACCCGCACGCTCGACACGACGCCCCGGTACTGGTCGAACTGGCTGTCGAAGATGAGCGCCTGCAAGGGTGCCGCGGCGTCGCCGGCGGGCGCCGGGATGCGGTCGATGACGGCGTCGAGCAGCTCCGGCACCCCCTCACCGGTCTTCGCCGAGATGCGCAGGATGTCCTCGGCGGCGATGCCCAGGACGTTCTCGATCTCCATCGCGTAGCGGTCGGGATCGGCGGCCGGCAGGTCGATCTTGTTCAGCGCGGCGACGATCTCGAGGTCGTTCTCGAGGGCCAGGTAGCAGTTGGCCAGCGTCTGGGCCTCGATGCCCTGGGCGGCGTCCACGACCAGCACGACGCCCTCGCACGCGGCGAGCGACCGGCTCACCTCGTAGCCGAAGTCGACGTGGCCCGGCGTGTCGATGAGGTGGAACTCGTGGCCCTTCCACGGCACCCGGACGTTCTGGGCCTTGATCGTGATGCCCCGCTCGCGCTCGAGGTCCATCGAGTCGAGGTACTGCTCGCGCATCTCGCGGGCGTCGACGGCGCCGGTGACCTCGAGGATGCGGTCCGAGAGCGTCGACTTACCGTGATCGATGTGGGCGATGATGGAGAAGTTGCGGATCCTTGCGAGGTCCATGCCGTCGGCCGATCCTACCTGGGGTCGGTTGGGACGGCCCGGTGGCCGCCGGTACCATCTCCAGGCTGTTTCGATCGAGAACTAGGGACGTCCAGTGGCGAACATCAAGAGCCAGAAGAAGCGCAACCTCACGAACGCCAAGCGGGCCGAGCGCAACAAGGCTGTGAAGAGCGAGCTGAAGACGCGCGTCCGCACGGCGATCGCGACGGCCGGCGAGGACGACAACGACGAGGCCCTGCGCCTGGCCGTGAAGCGGCTCGACATGGCGGCCGCCAAGGGCGTCATCCACGCCAACCAGGCCGCCCGCCGCAAGAGCCGCCTGATGAAGAAGGTCGCTAGCGCCTGAGGCGCGACAACCGCGCCACGAGGACGTCCATCACGACCTCGTCGGGCAGGTCCTTGGCGCCCCGCAGATCCAGATCGGCGATGGCCAGCAGGTCGATCGCCCGTTGCACCCCTGCGCCGCCGAGCCGCCGGTACTGATCGAGCGCCTTGCGGGCCGGGAACCCCGGCTTGATGCCGAGCACCTCGGCCACCTGCGCCTCCGACACGGCCTCGACACCGTCGAGCTTGGCCAGCCGCGTGAAGTGACCGTGCAGCACGGCCATCAGCTGCAACGGATGACGACCGCCGGCGCCTCGCATCCGTTCCAGTAGGCCGAGCGCGGCCGCGGTGTTGCCGGCCGCGATGGCGTCGGTCAGCTCCCACGGCGGGACACCGCCACCCTCGCCGACGAACGGCTCGACATCCGCGGGGGCGAGCTGGCGGGATCCGTACGTCGCGGCGAGCGTGGCCAGGATCCCGTCCAGGCGACCGACATCCTCGCCGAGGCGCTCGGCGAGCGCGGCGGCCGCGGCGCCCGACAGGGCCACGCCACGGGACGACGCCTCGTCGACGATCCATGCCTGGCGGTCGCGGGCCCGCTGCGGTGGGCTGGTGTCGTGGCGGGTCGCCCCGCCGGCCTTGACGGCGTCGGTCAGAGATCGGGGCAGGCGGCCGCCGCCACCGGCCAGCACGAGATCGGTCGTCGGCAGCGGATCGGCCAGGTACGCGACGAGCGGCGCGAGTTCGTCGGCGGCGTAGCGGCCGACGTCCCGCAGCAGCACCACGCGCCGCTCGGTCAGGAACGGCGGGGTCTGGGCGGCGTCGACGACGGCGCGGATCTCGACGTCCTCGCCGTCGAACTCGTCGACCATCAGCGAGCGCTCACCATCGCCGACCAGCCGGTGGACGAGGTCGGTCACAGCGGCGCGCAGGATCGACTCGTCGTCGCCGGTGAGCAGGTGCACGGGCATCGTGCGGCCATCATCGCACCGGGGTGTGGCGCCGACCCATCGCCGCCAGGGCGCCGAAGGCGGTCCCGACGACCAACCAGCCGATCCACGTCCACGGTGCCTGTGGCTCGGCCGCGGCAGCGACGGTGGCGACGGCATCGACCCACCGCACGCCGATCCCGACGGGGGCCATGACGACCGGTGCCAGGACAGGCGCGGCCCCGGCGACCAGGCACGCCGGCAGGCCGTAGAGCATCACGAGCCCGGCGACGGGGACGGCGACGAGGTTGGCCACCGTGCCGATCAGGGACAGCCGGCCGAACACCAACAGGCTCGGTGCAGCGACACCGATCTGGGCGCCGAGCGTGACCGCGACCGGCATGGCCAGGGGTCCCAGCAGGTGAAGGCGACGGGCCAGCCGTGGCGCCAGCCCGGTGACGCCGGCGGTGGCACCGACGGACAGCCAGAACCCGACCGACCAGGCCAGGAGCGGATCGACGAGCAGCACCAGCACGACGGTCACGGCCAACGACCGCACCGCCTCGCGTTCGCGACCGAGCACGAACGCCGTCGCGCTGAGCGCGGCCATCGTGCCGGCCCGGAGCACCGACGGCTCGGCGCGCGTCAACACGACGAACCAGCCGATGAGCGCCACCGACAGCACCCACCGAACCCAGGGCCGCGCACGCGACAGCAACGGACCGGCGGCGGCCAACATGAGCGCCACGTTCTGGCCGGACACGGCAGTGAGATGGGCGAGCCCGCTGTCGCGGAAGCGCTGCACCATGACCGGTGGCTGGTCACGGTCGTCGCCGATCACCAGCCCGCGGGCCAGGGCGGCCAGGTCGGCGGGCAGCGCGGCGGCCCCGTGCTCGACGAGGGCCCGCACTCGGTTCGCGGCGACGGCCAGCGGCGCTCCGGCGCGGACGTCGCCGAGCACGTCGGCGTCGAGGTCACCGACGACGTGCTGCCACGCGACCCGGCGTTGGCGAGCATCGTCGAGCGGACGACGCTCCCCCACGACGTGCACCTGGTCGCCGGCCCGCCATCGTCGGACCCGTTGCTGGGCGGCGCGACCACGGACCCAGGCCTCGTAGCGCTCGCCGTCGAGCTCGAGCACGACGCGTGTCGCGCCGGACGCCGGCTGCGGGTCGTCGACGACCCGGGCCCAGCCATCGAACGGACCGAGGTGGTCCGGCGCCAGGTCGGCCCACGACGTGTTCGACCGGCCGACACCGAGCAGCCCGAGCAGCACGACGACGAGACCGGTGCGGAATCGCCGGGACACGACGACCGCCGCGACCGCGCCCGGGACGAGCAGGATTGGGTCCCGCCACCAGACGCCGACCGCCGTCGTGACGGCGGCCACGACCATGGCCGCCGTCCCGCTGGCCGGGGCCAGGGCCCGACCCGATGTCGGCGCGGGATGCCTGCCGTCCGGCGTGGTGACCCCGTAGCCTCTCCGGATCGGTGCCTCAACCATGAGCAGATACGTCTACGAAGGCCCCCGCTGGTTCCGCTCGAGGATCCGCAGTCGCGGCCCGTTCCTCGCCGTCGTCCCCCCGGCCGTCCTCGGCTTGCTGGCGATCATCGTGCTCAAGCTGTTCGACGGGAAGCTCAGCGGGTACGTCGGGCTGCTGCTCGGCGTGTTCGCCGCGCCCGGCCTGCTCGTGATCGGCGCACCGTTCTCCGACCGCTCGCTGTACCCGATCGGCGTCACGATCAGCGTGCTGCTCTGGTTGGTGGTCGGCGCGGTCGCCGCCCACCGCACGACCCGCAACCCGATGGCCAGCTGGGCCGACTTCTGGCGCAACTACGCATGGCTCGCCGCGGGCATCTGGCTCGGCGCCCTCGGTGCCCTCCTGGTCGCCCGGGTCGCCGTCGGCGACCTCATCTCCTGACCGCCAGCGGACCGCGGTCCGTCGTTCGCTCGCTCGAGGACTCACACGGTCACCAGCTGTCGGATGGCGTCGAGCTTCGCCGGCCCGATGCCGCGGACGGCCTCGAGGTCGTCGACCGACGCGAACGGACCGTTCGTCGAGCGGTGGTCGACGATCGCCTGGGCCGTGGCCGGACCGATCCCCGGCAGCGCGTCGAGCTCGTCGGCGGTCGCGTCGTTGATGTCGACGGGTCCCGACGGCGTGGTGGTCGTGCGACCGGCGGCGGCCGGCGGCGGGGGCGGGACGTCCTCCCCGACCCGTGGCACGTAGACCCGCTCGCCGTCGCCCAGCGGCTCGGCCAGGTTGATCGCGCCCGGTTCGGCGTCAGCCGCCACGCCGCCGGCGGCGGCGACAGCGGCGTTGACCCGCGACCCGCCCGGCACCTCGTACACCCCGGGTGCAGCCACCGCGCCGGCGACGTGCACCACGAGGACAGCGGGGATGGTGGTGGTGGCCTCGCCCGGTGGTGGCGCCGTGACCGGGACGGTCGCTGCGGTCGTGGTCGTCGTCGTGTACGGCAGCCCGGCCTCCGTCGGCGGCGACGGCGTGTGCAACAACCACCAGCCGCCGGCGACCACCGCGACGATCGTGACGGCGGCGGCGATCAGCTTGCCGGCACCGAACCACTCCAGCCAGGGCCGCAACCGGTCGGCCAGCCGGGTGACCGGTGCCGGCCGGGGGATCGGCCCGGGCGGCAGCGACGGATCGGGATCGAACACGTCGGCGTCCTCCTCGCACTCGGCGCGCCAAGCGCGCCACGGATGCGGGGGATGTCGGAGGTGCCGACGCTACCGGCAGCCGCGCCGTTCCCCGCCCCCTGCGCCGCTCACGGCGGCGTGACGCCAACTGCCGGGGCTTCCGGTGGGGTCGGGTGAGGTCAGTAGAGGTTGGCGGTGAGGCGGCGGCGGTACTCGGCGGTGCGGGGGTCGTCGGGACCCATCAGCTCGAGGATGTCCACGAACTCCTGGCGGGCCTCGTCGTCGACCTTCACCCGGGCCAGCAGGCTGGTCAACGTGGCGTCGTAGTCGTCGGTGGGCGCGTTGAGCAGCCGCGCCGATGCCGCGACCTTGCGGGTGCGCTCGGACTCGGGGATGCGCTCCAGCAGCTGCAGCGCCTCGTCCCCGTCGCCCCGTTCGACGAGCAGCTCGCCGAGGGCGACGATGGCGTCCTCGTTGCCCGGCTCGAGCTCCAGCACCCGCCGCAGGCTGTCCTCGTCGCCGGCGGCGATCAGCGATGCCAGCTCGTTCTCCGTCTCCGTCGGGAGGAGCGAGTCGACGAACCGCTGGACCTCGTGCTCCGGGTACGCGCCGACGAACCCGTCGACCACCTGCCCGTCCTTGAGCGCGTACACGGCCGGGATCGACTGGACGCGGAACGCCTGGCTGATGCCGGGGTTCTCGTCGATGTTGACCTTCGTCAGCACCACCTTGCCGGCGCTGTCATCGACGACCTTTTCGATGATCGGGCCCAACGTGCGGCACGGACCGCACCATGGTGCCCAGAGGTCGACGACCACCGGCACCGAGTTGGACTTGTCCACGACCTCGGTCTGGAACGTCGCATCCGTGACATCGACATACGCCATGGATCCAACGCTAGCGACCACCCAGGACACCTCGTCGGTCCACCCGGCGCCGCGCCACCACGACCACGCCCATGCCCCAGGCCCGCGACGCGGTTGGTACCGTCGACGCGATGATCGCCGAGGATGACGTGGCCGGCATCGACGCCGGACGCGTCTCGCGGTGGTTGTCCGAGCACGTCGACGGTGCCGTGGGCCCGTTCCGCTTCGACATCATCGCCGGCGGTCACTCCAACCTCACGTACCGGGTGCAGTCGGCCGGTGGTCCGTCCTACGTCCTGCGCCGCCCGCCGCTCGGCCACGTGTTGAGCAGCGCCCACGACATGGGTCGCGAGTACCGCGTCATCAGCGCGCTCCAGGACAGTGCCGTGCCGGTGCCGCCGTCGCTCGGACTGTGCGACGACACCGACGTCAACGGAACGCCGTTCTACGTGATGGGCTACGTCGACGGCCACGTCGTGCGCGACGGCAACGTCGCCACCCAGGCGCTCGACCCCGACGCGCGTGGACAACGCCAGCCGCTCCATCGTCGACACCCTGGCCGCCCTCCACGCCGTCGACATCGACGCCGTCGGGCTCGGCGACCTCGGCCGCCGCGACGGCTACGTCGCTCGTCAGCTGAAGCGGTGGTACGGGCAGTGGAACCAGCAGAAGACCCGCGAGCTCCCGCTCGTCGACGATGTCCACGACGCCTTGGTCGAGCTCGTGCCCGAGCAGGGGCCGGCGACGATCGTCCACGGCGATTACCGCCTCGACAACACGATCGTCGACGACGGTGGCGCGGTGCTCGCCGTCCTCGACTGGGAGATCTGCACGCTGGGCGACCCCTTGGCCGACGTCGGCCTGCTGCAGGTGTACTGGACCGGCCCGAACGACGAGCCCAGCGCGTGGGACACCGGGACGTGCACGGCCACCGGGTTCTGGGACCGTGCCGCGCTGGCCCGGCGCTATGCCGAGGTCTCCGGGCGGGACCTCGCCCAGCTCGACTTCTACGTGGCGTTCGGATACTGGAAGCTGGCCTGCATCCTGGAGGGCGTGTACGCCCGCTACGCCGGCGGCGCGCTCGGTGACCGCGACCTGACCGAGCTCGAGCCGTTCCGCCGGACCGTCGACAACGCCGCCGCCAAGGCGGCCGAGCACGTGGCGCGCCTGCGATGACCGAGCGTGCGCGGTGCGTGCGGTGAGCGTTCGATGAGCGAGACGCCCGACCACCGGTTCGTCGGCGAGGTGCCGCAGCTCGACGAACCTGTGCTCGTCGTGATGCTGACGGGCTGGATCGACGCGTCAGGTGCCGCCGCCGCGGCGATGGCCGCGCTCGAAGCCGAGTGCGACGCCACACCCCTCGTGTCGTTCGACGACGACACGTACATCGATTACCGCGCCCGGCGGCCGGTGCTCGAGCTGCGCGACGGTGTCAGCGTCCGACTCGTGTGGTCGTCGCCCGAGGTCCGGCTCGGCCACGACGCCGACGGGCGCGACGTGCTCCTGCTGAGCGGGCCCGAGCCGGACATGGCCTGGCACCGCTTCGCGGGCACGATCGCCGACCTGGCGGCCGACCTCGGCGTGACGCAGATGGCCGCGCTCGGCGCCTATCCGTTCGCCACGCCGCACACCCGACCGTCGCACTTGTCGGCGACGTCGCCATCGGCCAGCGTGCTGGCCGGACTGCCGTTCCGGACGAGCTCCATCGACCTGCCGGCCGGCATGGCCGCCGCCCTCGAGCAGACCGTCCACGCCAAGGGGATCCCGGCCCTCACGATCTGGTCCCAGGTGCCCCACTACGTGTCCTCGATGTCCTATCCGGCGGCGTCGGTCGCGCTGATCGAGGGCCTGGCCAGAGCGACCGGGATCAACATCTCGGCCGCCGAGCTGCGTCGCGAGTCGGTGCTGCAGCGCGAACGCCTGGACCAGTTGATCGAGGGCAACGACGAGCACCGGGCCATGGTCGCCCAGTTCGAGCAGCTCTACGACGCCGCCGAGGAGGAGGCCGCTGCAGCCGAGGGAGCCGTGAGCGCGGCCGGTGCCGAGGTCGGCGAGATCGAGCTCCGGTCCGGCGACGAGCTGGCCGCCGAGGTCGAGCGGTTCCTCCGGGACCAGGGCAAGGGCTGACCCCCGCTCCGAACCGGGAACCGGCGTCGCGACGATCTACGGTTCGCGAGCATGAAGGTCGACGCCGGCATCGGGGACAACACCGCCAGGGCCGGCGAGACGGCCGCCGACCTGGAGGCCGCCGGCTACTCCGGGCTGTGGACGTCGGAGACCAACCACGACCCGTTCCTGCCGTTGATGCTGGTCGCCGAGCACACCGAGGAGATCGAGCTCGGCACGTCGATCGCCGTCGCCTTCGCCCGCAACCCGATGACGCTCGCCGGCACGGCCTGGGACCTGCAGGCCTACTCCAAGGGCCGCTTCATCCTCGGTCTCGGGAGCCAGATCAAGCCGCACATCACGAAGCGCTTCTCGATGCCGTGGAGCCACCCGGCGCCGCGCATGCGAGAGATGGTCCTGGCCATCCGGGCGATCTGGGACACCTGGCTGCACGGCACCCCGCTGCAGTTCCGTGGCGAGTTCTACCAGCACACGCTGATGACGTACATGTTCCAGCCGCCGGCCGCCGACCTGGACGGCTTCGGTGTCCCGAAGATCTTCCTGGCCGGTGTCGGCGAGTTGATGACGGAGGTCGCCGGCGAGGTCTGCGACGGCTTCATCTGTCACGGCTTCACCACCGAGCGGTACCTGCGCGAGGTCACGGTCCCGGCCCTCGAGCGTGGGCGGGCCAAGGCGGGCCAGACGATGGAGGGGTTCGAGATCGTCGGACCGAGCTTCGTCGTCACCGGTTCCGACGACGAGCAGATGGCGAAGGCCGCGGCCGGCACCCGCAGCCAGATCGCGTTCTACGGCTCGACGCCGGCGTACCGCCCGGTGCTCGAGCTGCACGGCTGGGGCGCGCTCGGCGAGGAGCTCAACGCGCTGTCCAAGCAGGGCGACTGGGCGACGATGGCCGACAAGATCGACGACGACGTGCTCAACACGTTCGCCGTCGTCGGCTCGCCGGAGACCATCGGCGCCGAGCTCAGCAACCGCTACGGCGACGTGATCAGCCGGATCTCGTTCTACGCGCCATACCGCAGCGAACCCGAGCGCTGGCGCAAGGTGCTCGAGGACATCAAGGCCGGCTGACGACTCAAACCGTCCAGCCGGCGGCGCCGCGCAGCCACGACGTGACGTTCGCGCCGAGGGCGTCGTCGGCGTAGCCGCCCTCCTGCAGGACCACGAGCGGCCGGCCGAGCGCGGCGACCGCGGCGCCACAGCGGCCGAGCCCGGCGGTCGACAGGGCGAGGTCGCACATCGGGTCGCCGACGTACGTGTCGACACCCAACGACACGACGACGACCACCGGATCGGCGGCGGACACGGCCTCGAGCGCACGGTCGAGCGCAGCGAGGTAGCTGTCGTCGTCGGCACCCGTCGCCAGGGGCACGTTGCACGTGCTGCCGCGACCGCGACCGGCGCCGGTCTCGTCGGCGTGGCCCGTGTGGTATGGGTACGCCCGCGCCGGATCGCCGTGCAACGACACGTACGCCACGTCGTCGCGGTCATAGAAGATCTGCTGGGTGCCGTTGCCGTGGTGGTAGTCGACGTCGAGGACCGCGACCCGCGACCCCGTCGCCGCAACCAGGTGGGCGGCGGCGATGGCCGCGTTGTTGAAGAAGCAGTAGCCGCCGTAGAGGGACGTCGCCGCGTGGTGTCCGGGCGGCCGGCACAGGCCGTACGCGATCACGTCGCCGTCGAGCACGGCACGGGCGGCGGCCAACGCGCAGTCGACGGCAGAAAGGGCGGCCTCGTACGTCCCGTCGGTCAGGGGCGTCGTCGTCTCGTAGCACCACCAGCCGAGCCGCCCGCTCATCGTCGCCGGCTCGGTCAGGGGACCCATCCCCGCCCGCAGGCCCGGCATCGCGAACACGTCCGGCACGACGTCGTGCACGGCGCGCACCTCGCGCTGGTAGTCGGCCCAGGCCGTCGAGAGGAACCGCACCAGGCCGACGTCGTGGACGGCCTCGATCGGCGCCGTGCCGGCGCGGGGTGGCTCGACGACCAGGAAGCGGCCGTCGGCGGCGAGGGCGGCGCGGATGGCGTCGGCACGGCCGGGGTGCTCGAACGGCGCTTGCAGTCCCGACGACTCGATCTCGTGCTCGGGGTCGTGGCCGCGCTGACGCTCGGACGCGAACGACGCCGCATCAGGCCGGTTCGAGCTGCTCGTTCAGGTACAGCTCGCGGCACTTGGCCCGCTGCAGCTTGCCCGACGACGTCTTCGGCAACGTGCTCGGGCGGACCAGGATCACGTCGCGCGGCGGGAGGCCGCACACCTCGAGCGTCCGGTGGTGGATGGCCTCGCGCACCGCGCCGAGCACGTGGCCGTCGTCGCCCACGAGCTTCGTCTCGGCGACGACGACCACGCTCTCCTTGCCCTTGTAGCCCTCCATGCCGAAGGCGATCACGTTGCCGGCGCGGACTCCGTCGAGCCCGCCGACCGCCCGCTCGATGTCCTCCGGGAACACGTTGCGGCCGCCCACGATGATCACGTCCTTGATCCGGCCGCACAGGACCAGCTCGCCGTCGAGCAGGTAGCCGAGGTCACCCGTGCACAGCCAGCCGTCGCGGAACAGCTCGGCTGTGGCCTCCGGGCGCTTGTAGTAGCCGGGCGTCACCGAGGTCCCGCGGATCAGCAGCTCGCCGACGTGGCGCTCCGGTCGGTCCTCGAACGTGTCGGGGTCGACGATGCGCATCTCGAGCCCCGGGACCGGCCTGCCGAGCAGCGGCAGGCGGCGAGCGGCGAGCGCGAGGTCGTCGGGATCGGTGATCTCGACCGCCTTCGCGACGCGATCGCGTTCGAGCACGGCACGGTCGACGGTGTCGCACACCAGGCCCCGACCACGCGGCGGGAACGACCCGCCGATGCCGACTTCGGCCATCCCGAACGCCGGGAACACCCCACCGGCGGAGAACCCGAACGGCTCGGCCGCGGCGACGAACGCCTCCACGGCGGCGGGATCGACGGGCTCGGCGCCGGACAGGGCGAGCGTGAGCGCCGACAGGTCGAGGTCGGTGGCGCGGCGCAGGGCTCGTGTGGCCAGCACCCAGGCGAAGTTGGGCCCGGCGGTCACGGTGCCCCGCCAGTCCGAGATCCACTGCAGCCAGTTGCCGGGGTGGGCCATGAAGTCCTGCGGTGCGGCCTGGACGAGGTCGGCCCCCCGCGTCATCGGGATGGCCAGGCACCCGACGAGTCCCATGTCGTGGTACAGCGGGAGCCACGAGATGAGCACCTCGGTCTCGGGCACGATGTCCCCGCCGCTCACGCAGGCGTCGACGTTGGCCGTGAGCACCCGGTCGGGGATCATCACGCCCTTCGGCTCGCTCGTCGAGCCGCTCGTGTACTGCAGGATCACGAGGCGCTCGGGGTCGGGCGCCGGGACCTCGAGCCGTTCGCCGGCCGGCACGCCGGGCGCTCCGGGCAGCACCGACCCCATCGGCGCGATCGGCGGGTCACCGGGCGCGGCCGCGTAGAACGCGGCGAGCATCTCGTCGATCAGGACGAGCTTGGCATCGCCGTGGCGGACGCGGCTGCGGGTCGACTCCACGAAGGCGTCGAGCGAGCCCATCCGCATCGGGAGTGGGAGGACCATCGATGCGATCCCCGCCATCCAACAGCCGCGGATGATCGTCATCAGCTGGCGGCTGGTCGGCCCGAGGATGGCGACGTGGTCGCCGGCGCCGAGGCCTCTGGCCTGCAGCGCGGCACCGACGGCGCGTGCCTCGTCGTGCAGCTGGCGCCACGGCACGAACTGCGGTACACCGTCGGGCGTCACCGACGCGCCCACGAAGCGCACCCCGGTGGGGGCGTCCGCCGCCAGTTCGAGCCGCTCGATCGTCGACGACGGCAGGTTCATATCCCCCACCACGCTAGCTGTGCCCATCGGCCCGTTCGTGGTCCCGCACCCGCTCTCGGAAGCCACCGCGACCACGCCGTGTCGGCTCGCGCCTCACGTTGGGGCTCGCTCGACGGAAGGGGGTCGGTGATGCGCAGGCTCGTCGGTGGGATCGTGGCCGCGATCGGCCTGGCTGGCCGGGCTCTTCACCGTCGAGCCGGAGTCCGGGGCGACGGCGGCGATCGACATCGGCCAGTCCCTACCGAACGGCGACGGGATCGTGCTCTCCGGTCAGCGGCTGTGGGTGGTCCAGAACCAGCATCGGACCGGGCACCGGGCACCGCACACCGCACACCGCGAATGTCGCCGACGATCCCAGCAGGGCCGTCGCCGGCCCACCCCGTAGGCTGGGCAGCCGTTATGGCCACCGATGTCCCCGCTCCGAACACCGACGCCGCGCCGGACACGAGCGAGGCTGACGCCGCGCCGGACACGAGCGAGGCTGACGCCGCGCCGGACACGAGCGAGGCTGACGCCGCGCCGGCGCAGCGGTACACCGCGGCGCTCGCCCAGGACATCGAGCTGCGCTGGCAGGACCGCTGGGACGTCGAGAACACGTTCGAGGCGCCCAACCCGGCCGGCCCGCTGGCCGATCCGGAGGGTGTCGCCGCCCGCGGCGAGAAGCTGTTCGTGCTCGACATGTTCCCCTACCCGTCCGGCACCGGCCTCCACGTCGGCCACCCGCTGGGGTTCACCGGCACGGACGTGTACACCCGCTACCAGCGGATGGTCGGGCGCAACGTGCTGTACACCATGGGCTTCGACGTGTTCGGCCTGCCGGCCGAGCAGTTCGCGGTGCAGACCGGGACGCATCCGGCGGTCACGACGGCGCAGAACGTCGCCACGTACCGCCAGCAGATCCGCCGGTTGGGCCTGAGCCACGACCGGCGACGCTCGATCGACACCACCGACCCCGGCTACTACCGCTGGACGCAGTGGATCTTCTTGCAGATCTTCGAGTCGTGGTTCGACCCCGACATGCCGAACTCGTCCGGCAGCTTGGGTCGGGCCCGCCCGATCGGTGAGCTCCGAGCCGAGCTCGACGCCGGCACCCGCCAGCTCGACGATGGTCGCGACTGGGCCTCGTTGTCGTCGTCCGAGCAGGCCGACGCCATCGACGGCTACCGTCTGGCCTACGTCTCGGAGGCGCCGGTCAACTGGTGCCCGGGCCTCGGCACGGTCGTGGCCAACGAGGAGGTCACGCCGGACGGCCGCAGCGACCGGGGCAACTTCCCCGTGTTCAAGCGCAACATGCGTCAGTGGATGATGCGCATCACGGCGTACGCCGATCGACTGATCGACGACCTCGACGTGCTGGAGTGGACTGACTCGCTGAAGACGATCCAGCGCAACTGGATCGGGCGATCGACCGGTGCGTCGGTCGACTTCGACTCGCCGGCTGGCCCGCTCACCGTCTTCACCACCCGTCCCGACACGCTGTTCGGCGCCACGTTCATGGTGTTGGCCCCGGAGCACCCCATGGTGCCGGACCTGACCACGGGCGAGGAGGCTGAAGCGGTGCTGGCGTACCGCCGGCAGGCCGCGGCGCGCAAGGACGTCGACCGCCAGAACGACGACCGTGTCAAGACCGGTGTGTTCACCGGCAGCTACGCCACGAACCCCGTCACCGGGCAGGACGTTCCGGTCTGGATCGCCGACTACGTGCTGATGGGCTATGGCACCGGTGCGATCATGGGCGTCCCCTGCGGTGATCAGCGCGACTTCGAGTTCGCCCGCGTGTTCGGTCTCGACATCCCGGCTATCCAGCAGCCGCCGGACGAGTGGTTCGCGGCGCGTGGCATCGCCCCGACGCTGGACACCGGTCGGTGGCCCGAGGCCTTCATCGGCGACGCGCCGTACGTCAACTCGTCGAACGGCGACGTGGACCTCGACGGCACCGACTCGGTGGCCGACGGCATCGACGCGATCAACGCGTGGCTGGAGGCCGAAGGCGTCGGTGAGGCGACGATCACGTACAAGCTGCGCGACTGGCTGTTCAGCCGCCAGCGCTACTGGGGTGAACCGTTCCCGATCGTGTACGACGTCGACGGCCGCCCCCACGCGCTGCCCGACGACATGCTGCCCCTGCTGCTGCCCGACACCGAGAGCTTCTCGCCACGGACGTTCGACCCCGATGACGAGCACTCCGAACCCGAGAGCCCGCTCGACCGTCTGACCGACTGGGTCGAGGTCACGCTGGACATCGGTGACGGCCCACAGGTCTACCGGCGCGACACCAACGTCATGCCGCAGTGGGCCGGCTCGTGCTGGTACGAGCTGCGCTACTGCGATCCGACCAATGAGCTGGTGTTCGTCGATCCAGACGTCGAGCGCTACTGGATGGGCCCGCGGACCGACGTCCGCCCTGACCACCCCGGTGGCGTCGACCTCTACGTCGGCGGCGTCGAGCACGGCGTCCTGCACCTGCTGTACAGCCGCTTCTGGCACAAGGTGCTCTTCGACCTCGGCCACCTGTCGTCGTACGAGCCCTACGCCCGGCTGTTCAACCAGGGCTACGTGCTCGCCGCCGCGTACACCGACAGCCGGGGGATGTACGTCGACGCCAGGGAGGTCACCCCCAGCGGCGACGGCGCGTTCTCCTACGACGGGGAGCGGGTGGAGCGCTCGTGGGGCAAGATGGGAAAGAGCCTGAAGAACGCCGTCTCGCCGGAGGAGATCTTCGAGGCGTACGGCTGCGACACGTTGCGGCTGCACCTGATGGCCACCGGGCCGCTCGACGCCTCGCGGCCGTGGGAGACGCGCGACGTCGTCGGCATGTACCGGTTCCTGCAGCGCCTGTGGCGCAACATCGTCGACGAGCGGACCGGCGAGCCGGTCGTCATGGACGACAAGTCCGACGCCGACACCGTCCGCCTCCTGCACCGCACGATCGACGTCGTGCGGTCCGAGATCGAGGCCCTGCGGTTCAACACCGCGATCGCCAAGCTGATCGAGCTGAACAACCACGTGACCCGCGCCGGCGGTCCGATCGGGCGCGACGTGGCCGAGCCACTGGTGCTCATGCTGGCCCCGTTCGCGCCGCACATCGGCGAGGAGCTGTGGGCCCGCCTCGGCCACGCCGGTGGGATCAGCTACGCGCCGTTCCCCGTGGCCGATCCGGCGCTGCTGGTCGACGACACCGTTGAGTACCCGGTGCAGGTCAATGGGAAGGTCCGCAGCCGCATCACCGTGGCCGCGGACGCGCCGTCCGACGACATCCAGGCCACCGCCCTCGGAGATGCCAAGGTCGTCGCGGCGATGGACGGAGCGACCCCGAAGAAGGTCATCGTCGTGCCCGGCCGCATGGTCAACGTCGTCGTCTGACCGCTCCCCGTCCGCGTCCGACCGGCGAGCGCCCGCGAGACTCGCGACATGGTGCTGAGCCCGGAAGAAGCCCGCGTCGTGGCCTGCCTCGTGGAGAAGGAGACGACGGTCGCCGACAGCTACCCGCTCTCGCTGAACGCGCTGCGCCTGGCGTGCAACCAGAGCACGAACCGTGACCCGGTCGTCGCCTACGACGACCGCACGGTCGAGACCGCGCTGATGTCCTTGAAGTCGATGGGGCTGGTGCGCTTCGTGCACCCGTCGCACGGTGGCCGCACGATCCGGTACCGCCACGTCGCCGACGAGCGCTGGCGCCTCACCCACGCCGAGCTGTTCGTCCTCGCCGCTCTCGTGCTGCGCGGTCCGCAGACGACCAGCGAGGTGCGGGCCCGCACCGAGCGCCACGTCGAAGCCGACGGCGACAGCGGCACCGTCGAGGAGATCCTCGACATGCTGGCCGCCCGGAGCCCCGAGCCGTTCGCCGCCCGGCTCGAGCGGCGCCCGGGCGAGCGCGAGGGCCGGTGGGCCAGCACGTTGAGCGGAATGCCCGATCCCGACGACCGGCCGCCGGCACCCGCCTTCGACGACGACGATCACGCCGACGACGAGCCGGCCGGGCCGCCGACCTGGCCTCCGACCGCGCCGGTCTCCGCCGACCTGGCCCGCGACGTCGCCGAGCTGTGGTTGCGCGTCGAGCGCCTCGAGCGGCTCCTCGGCCTGGCCGAGGACGTCACGTCCTGACCGTCCGCCGTTCTTGGCGGCATCCCCGCCGATCAGGAGGTCGGTTGCTCCCCTTCGCGCTCGACGAGGTCGAGGGCGAGGCTGTTCATGCAGTAGCGCATCCCCGTGGGCGCCGGGCCGTCGGGGAACACGTGACCGAGGTGGGACCCGCAGCGCTTGCAACGGACCTCGGTGCGCACCATGAAGTTGCTGCGGTCCTCGACCAGCTCGACGGCCTCGGCGACCTTGGGCTCGAAGAAGCTCGGCCAACCGCTCCCCGACTCGAACTTCGTCGAGGAGTCGAACAGCTCGGCCCCGCAGGCCGCGCAGGTGTAGGTACCGTCGGCGTGGCTGTGCACCAGATCGCCGCTCCAGGCCCGCTCCGTGCCCGCTTCCCGCAGGACGTGGTAGCGCTCGGGCGAGAGCAGGTCCCGCCACTCGTCGTCGGTCTTCTCGATCTCCGGCATGCGGCCACGGTACCTCCCGCCCCATGACCGCCGTTCTCCGCCGACGCCGAGTTCCTCCTCCCGCACAGCGCGACGAAGATCGATTCAGAAGCCGAGGACCGGGCGGTGGATGGCGATGGCGACGTCGTCGAATGGGTCGGGCGGGAGCATCGTCCGCACCAGGTGGTCGGCCACCTCGTCGAGCGTCATCCCGCCGATCGCGGCGACCGTCGCGGCCAGCCGGGCCAGCCCGACGCTCAGGGGCTCGTCGCGCCGCTCGACGAGCCCATCGGTGTAGAGCACGACGGTGTCGACGTCGGTCAGCCCGACGCGGATCTCGCGGCGGTCGTCGGAGCCGACGGCCAGCGGTCGTCCGACGACCGCGTCGAGCAAGATCGCCCGGCCGGCCCGCTCGATCACCGGCGGCGGGTGCCCGGCGAGGGCGTACGTCAGCGTGGCTGCGGCCTGGTCGACGACGACGCAGCAGACCGTCGTCGACGCCGCCCCCTCGACGGTGGCGGCGAAGCGGTCGAGCCCCTCGAGCATCGCCGCCGGCCCACAGCCGTCGAGCAGCAGCGCCCGACCGGCGCTGCGCAACTGGCCCATCACGGCGGCCGCCTCCAACCCGTGACCCACGCAGTCCCCCACGACGAGGGCCAGGCGGCCGCCGCCGAGCTCGACGACGTCGTACCAGTCGCCGCCGACGAACAGGTTGCCGACCGCCGGCAGGTAGCGCACGACGACCGAGGGCCCGCCGTCGGGCGGGCTCACCATCGCGTGCTGGAGGACGTCGCTGATCTGCCGCTGCTCACCCAGCTCCACGGAAGCACGGTGGGCCTGGACCAACGACGCCCCGATCGCGTTCGCGGCGAGCTCGAGGAACGACCGGTACGACTCGTCCCACGGGCGACGGGGGTTGACGCTCACGACGACCACGCCCGCCGCTCCCGGTTCGCCGCGCCCGCCGACCGGCACGAGGTAGTGCCGCTCCGGTGCCGTCGTGCCGACGTCGACGAGCCGGGGCTGCCACTCGTCGATGACCGCGCCGAGCAGCGCGACGCTCGTCGCACCCACGATGCCCTCGCGCCGGCTGGAGGCCAGGAGGACCAGGTGGTCCCCGACGTCGAGGTGCAGCTCGACGGTGGCCACGTCGTCGGAGCACCCGGCCAGCACGTCGACCGCGGTCGACGCGACGCCGGTCACCTCGGTCGCGCCGACCAGCTCGGCGGCGAGCGCGCCGAGGCAGGCCAGGCGTCGGGTGCCGACGACGCTGCTCGTCGTCTCGGTGACGATGTCCACGACGCCGGCGACGCCGCCCTCGTCATCGTGGATCGGGCTGTAGGAGTACGTGAAGTAGCACTCCTCGACGAACCCGTGCCGATCGAGCAGCAGGAGCTGGTCCTCCTCCCACGTGGCCGCCGAGCCCGACAGGACGCTGCTCGAACATCGGGCCGATGACGGCCCACACCTCCGGGAAGACGTCGGCGACGGGAGCGCCGATCGCCGCCGGGTGCTTCGCGCCGATGATCTCGCGGTACCCGTCGTTGTAGATCATCCGCAGGTCCGGGCCCCACACGACGAGCACCGGGAAGCGGGAGGTCAGGCAGATGCCACAGGCGGCCCGCAGACCGGCCGGCCAGCAGTGCGGTGCGCCGATCGACGTCGACGCCCAGTCGAACGCCGCGACGAGGCGACCCGTGGCGGAGGAGCTGGTGGCGACGCGGAACCAGTCGGCGTCGTCCATCGGCGCAACCTACCGGCGCCGGCGGTTCAGGGGATGAAGTCGTCGAGCAGCGCGGCGAGCTCGAGCGGGGTGTCGCCCTGCACGCTGTGGCCGGCGTCCTCGACGTGCTCGACCCGGGCACCCGGCTGCCGACGCAGCAGCTCGGCCTCGTCGGCGTCGTCGACGACGGACTGCGGCCGCATCCCGCGCACGAGCATCAGCGGCACGCGCAGCGCCGACAGGTCCTCCCAGAGGCCGGCGTTCGCTTGCATCCGGGCCTCCCGGTCGTCCGGCGTGCCCTCGTTGAACCGCCAGCGGCGGTAGCGCCAGATCCATGTGCCGTCGTCCTGCTGCACGGCGTTGTGCAGGATCCCCCGCCGCAGGGACGCCTCGGTGCGAGTCGGGTTGTGCTCGATCGTGCGGGCGAGCAGCTCGTCGAAGCTGTCGAACGAGGCCGGCCCGTCGACGAAGTCGGTGATCGCCTTCGACTTCTCCGGCGTCACGCCGGGGGTGACGTCGACGAGGACCACCGATCGCACCAGCTCCGGTGCGAGCGCGGCCAGCGCGAGCGTCGTGTGGCCGCCGAGTGACATGCCGACGACCGCCTCTGGCGTCGGGGGCCAGGGCGCGGATCACCTCGGCGATGTCGACGGCGTTGGCGCGGGGATCCACCGAGCGCTGCCCGACCGCCGTCGGAGTGCCCGTGCCCCGGCAGGTCCGGGCACAGGAGTGACCGGCCGAGCGCCAGCGCCACGGTGTCCCACGTGTGGGCGTTCTGGGCCCCGCCGTGGACCAGCACGATCTCCGGTGCGGCCTCACCCCACACCAGCGCGCTCATCGCGCGGCCATCCGGCACGGCGACCGCCTCGCGCCGGACCACCGGTGGGCCGTCGTAGGGGATCCCGAACTCGCGCGCGTTGTCGGCGAAGAGGCCGAACTCGTCGTAGGGCACCTTGTCGACCATCACAGCCCCAGCTGGCGAGCGAGGCCGCCGTCCACCCGCAGGCAGGGCCCCGTGACCCAGGCCGAGGCGTCACTGGCGGTGACGTCGGGGCAGCGCGGCGACATCCCGGCGTTGTTGACGAGGACGTCGCAACGTCCGAGGTCGTCGAGGACACGGTCGGCGAGCACGTCGCACTCGGCCCACCGCTCGACGTGGGTGGCCACGGCGAGCGTGCGGCGGCCCGTCTTGGCACCGATCTCTGCCGCCGCAGCCTCGCAGTTGTCGAGCTTGCGGCTGGCGATCACGACGTCGGCACCGTGCCCGGCGTATGCCATGGCGATGGCTCGCCCGATGCCGCGGCTCCCACCGGTGATGACGGCGACCTTGTCGGTCAGGTCGAGGTATGAGCGCTCCATGCGCACTGTGTACCCCGCGGCGCCGGTCGCTCGGCAACCGGGCCGCCGGTAGGTCAGCCCTCGACGACGTCGGGGAGGCCGAACATCGGGAACAGCCGGGCGGTGTCGAGGAAGAAGATCATGTCGGCGACCCGGCCGTCGACGACCTCCAGCACCTGGAGGGCCCAGGGCCGCCAGGTGCCCGTCTCCGAGTCGTGCTTGTACTGCCCGAACGCCGGTTGGCCGTTGGCGGAGGTCGGGACGAGCCGCGAGTCCGCGGCACCCCGTCCCCTGGCCCCACCCACCAGTCGAAGACATCGTCGCGGCCCTGCATCCAGATCGCGAACGGGCGGCATCGACTGCGTGGCGTCCTCCCGGATCAGCTCGGTCAGGGCGTCCATGTCGTAGCGCTGGAACGCGTCGAGGTACGCGCGCCAGCAACTCCTCGTCGTCCTCGCCGACGTGCTCGGGCGCCTCGTCGAGCGAGAGCTGGGTGGCGTCGAGCGTGGCCCGGGCCCGCTGCAGCGCGCTGTTCACCGACGCCACCGTCGTGCCGAGCAGGGCGGCCACCTCGTCGGCGTGCCAGCGCAGCACCTCGCGCAGGATCAGCACGGCCCGCTGTCGCGGCGGCAGGTGCTGGAGGGCACCGATGAACGCCAGCCGCACGGACTCCTTCGCCACCGCCGCCTCGCCCGGGTCGCCGTCGCGGGACACCAGCCGGGCCGTCGGCATCGGCTCGATCCAGGTGGCCTCGGCCAGCGCCGGGACCGGTCGACGTCGCCCGACTGACCGGCTCGGCGCCGAGGTCCATCGGGCGCGCCCGCCGGTTGCGACCGTTGAGGTGGTCGAGGCAGACGTTCGTCGCGATGCGGTACAACCAGGAGCGCAGCGCCGAGCGCCCCTCGAAGCGGTCGTAGGCCTTCCAGGCCCGCACCATGGTCTCCTGGACGGCGTCCTCGGCCTCGAACGACGACCCCATCATCCGGTAGCAGTACCCGGTCAGCTCCCGCCGGTACGGCTCCAGGAGCTCCTCGACGGCTGGTTCTCCGGGCTGGCGCGCCTTCACGTCGGTCATCGTCCAAGGGTAGGCACGATCGGCGAACGGCGGTCGCCGGGTTCCCCCACGTCCGGCGACCGTGCCACTCATCGTTCGCTCGCTCGGGGACCCGCTCGGCTCACCGCGCCACCGGCACGCCGACGATGGCCAGCCACCGACCGCCGGCGGCGGCGAAGCGGCCGACGAACACGTCGCCGGTCGCGACGACCTCGGCCGAGAAGCGGTCGCCCTCGAACTCGAGACGGACGTCGGTGAACTCGAGCATGGCGCCACCGGCCGCCGACCACGCCTTGTAGAACGCCTCCTTCATCGTGAACATGACGATCGGGTCGAGTCCGGGCGGGTCGTCGCTCGCGGCGGACGGCGAGCGCGACGTCGACGTCGAGCGGCCGAGCCCGTTCGATGTCGACGCCCAGCGACGTGTAGGCGCGTCGGGCGGCCACCGGCCGCGACGACGAGGCCATCGTCGTGCGCCAGGGAGCCGACCGAGCCGGCCGGCAGCTGCGGTGAGCGATCCGGACGTACCGGGATCGCGTCCGTCGGTCGCCAGCAGCTCCCGGAGCAACACCCGGCCGGAGGCGAACTCGGCCCTCCGGGCATCGACGGCCCTCGCGACGGCGGCGAGCTCGTCCGGCCGGAGCCCGGCGAGGTCGGCGACGTCGATCGAGCGGCAACCGACGACGACGCCCGGCGGCGCGAGCGTCCGCAGTGCCTCGGCGGTGGGGACGACAGGTTCGGCACCGGCCACGGCGGCGACCGTACCGAGCCGAGTCGGCGCCCGGGCGCGACGTCAGAGGCGGTGCTCGAACGTGGTCAGCTCGAGGCCGCCGAGCACGAGGACGCCGATCTTGAGCGCGAGCGCGGCGATCGCGAGCACGAACATGGGAAGGACTTGCCCATGCCAATCCGCGCTCCAGGTGACGTACTGATGTCGAAGCTGTGACACCTCAAGTCGGCGTCGTCCCGGAGTCCGTCGACCGGGCGGCGGGCCGACCGATCAGCGCGCCCCTGCGGTCGGCTTCATCGGACTCGGTCCGCATGGGCAGCCTGATCGCCGGTCCGATCCTCGAGGACGGACTCGAGGTGACCGTTCGGACGTGCGCGAGGAGGCCGGGGCGCCGTGACCGAGCAACTTCGTTCGCTCGCTCGGGCACTCGCTCGACTCACGTCAGCGGGCACGGCGGCTCGCGCCGGCGCGGCCGGCCAGGTTGTAGGCGTGGGTGTCGCTCGGGTTCACGCTCTGGCCCGGCGCGACGAGCTCGTCGATGCGATCCAGCAGATCGGGCTCGAGGTCCAGACCGGCCGCCGGTAGCTGCCCTTCGAGCTGCTCCATCGAGCGGGTCCCGACGATCGGCGCCGTCACCGCCGGATGGCTCGAGACGAACCGCAGCGCCAGCTCGACGAGCGTCATCCCGGCCTCCTCGGCCAGCACCGCGAGCTGCTCGACGACATCGAGCTTGCGCTGGTTGCCCTCGATCGCGAGGTCGTACGGCTCGCGGAAGCGCTGGTTGCGTGGGGTCTGAGGCATCTGCTCGCCGGCGCGGTAGCGGCCGGTCAACCACCCGGCGCCGAGCGGTCCCCACACCACCACGCCGAGGTCGTACTTCTCGCATGTGGGCAGCGCCTCGGCCTCCACGTGCCGAGCCAGGATCGAGTACTGGAGCTGCTCGACGACCATCCGCTCGCGCCCCCGGCGCTCGGCGACCCACTGGGCCTCGACGATGTGGCTCGGCGGAAAGCTCGACGAGCCGATGGCCCGCACCTTGCCCGACCTGACGAGATCGCTCATCACGCCCAGCGTCTCGTCGATGTCGGTCGCCAGGTCGACGCCGTGGACGAGGTAGACGTCGATCCAGTCGGTGTCCAGACGCCGCAGGCTGTCGTCCACGGCGCGCGTCGAGCCATCGACGCGAGCTCCCGGCCTGGTTCGGGTCGCTGCCCATCGGGTGGCGACCCTTCGTCATGAGGATGACGTCGTCGCGGACGCCGCCGCTGAGCGCCTCGCCGACGATCCGCTCCGACTCGCCGGCGGAGTAGATGTCGGCGGAGTCGATGAAGTTGATGCCGGCATCGATCGCTCGATGGACCATGGCGATGCACGCGGCGTGGTCGGGCTCACCCCATTCCCCGAACATCCCGGTCCCCAGGCACACCGGGCTCACCCACATCCCGGTTCGTCCCAGCGTGCGGTATTGCATGACGTCGTCCCCTCCAGGCCAGAGGCCGACACCTTACGATCCGGCCGTTCCGCGCCGACAGTCTGCGGGCCGCGCACGCTCGAGGTGCGGGCCACGGCCGATGTGACGCCCGACCCCGAGCTGGTCTTCCTCGATCGCCTCCTGCGGTTCTACGGCACCGATCTCGCGTCGTTCCCCGGACCGGTCGACGACAGGGTCGTCATCACGCTGAACCCGACCCGCATCGTCGAGCAGGGCTGAGCACCACGCGCGCTGGCGGGACCGCGCCGCAGGGAGCGGCCCAAGTCGAGCGCCGGCGCTCGCCCACGCCGATGTCGGCCTGGCGATCGGCGCCGTCCTCATGAGCCTGTCGACGATCGTCGTGGCGCTCAACGCCCAGCTCCTGCGACGCGTGCAGCTGACCGCGTGACGCGTGCGGTCGACGCATGCGCCCGGGGACACCTGTGCCGATCCCATTGCGCAGAACGCTGGGGGTGACATCGACGTGCCCTTCGGCACAGAATCGAGCCATGACGATCGACTTCTTCGACCTGCTGTCCGACGACGGTTGGTTCTTGATGCCCCTCGAGGGACAGCAGGAAGAGCCCCGGTACTTCTGGCACGAGGGCGGGAAGCTGGCCGACTCGCCCGCCGACTTCGCCGCGACGTTCGCCGACCACATGTCCGTGTCGTCGAAGGTCGACCCCGCGTTCAACATGAACGGCCTGCGGGTGACGCCGAACTTCGTGGTCCCCCGCCACCACCACAACCTGCGCGAGCTGATCATCGTGTTGGGCGGCGAGTACCTGATCGAGTACGGCCAAGAGGGCGCCGAGGAGAGCCAACGGGTCGGCCCCGGTGGCTTCTTCATCAGCGAGCCCGGCACGCCGTACACGATGACGGCCGGGCCTGAGGGCGTCACGTACCTCGAGACCTGGCCCGAGCCCCAGATCGGTCTCGAGACGACCTGGTACGACCGCGGCTGGGTGATGCGCTGAGGCGATGACCTGAGGGCCGACAGCTGCACGCCGACCAGGCAGTCCGTCGGCTCGAAGCCGGCCGACCGAACGGAGCTCCTCCGGCAGGTCGATCGGGCGTGCAGCGGATCGCGGCGGTCGGGGCGGCCCAGCACGTGCAGCAGGAGCACGACGTCGGCGACCGATCGACCCATCGGCGCTGCGGCCCGGGTCCCAGGGGTTGCGCGTCGTCGCGTGGACCGGGTTGAACGTGTGCGAGCCGGCACCCAGCTCCGGGGTGTTCGTCTTGCCCACGGCCGACAACTCGACCAGTTCGCCCCGACGGACGGTCACGGTACGGATCGGGGACCCTCTCGGCTCGCCGCCTCGGACCCCGCTCCCGCCTGGGCGGGCGACGGCACCGGGTCCGGGCGCAACTTGCGGTTGTGCCACGAGATCGTCCGGACATCACCGGTCACCTCGATGATGGCCTCACCGTGGGCGTAGTGCCGACGGCCGGCGTCGGGCAGCGTGGCGCGCCGACCCTGCCGGAACGGCGCGTACTTCTCGCGCAGCAGGTCGCGGGCGCGGTCAGCGATGGCCGGATCGTCGACCACTGCAGCGTGCCCGACGAGCAGCGCGGCGCGGAGATCGACCCACTCGACGCCGTCCTCGACGAGGAAGCTCACGCGGTCGTCCCGGCGGATGCGCGCCACCTTCGCCGCCTTCGTCACCGTCCGCAGGTACACGCGCCGGTCGAAGGCCACGTGCCAGGTCGGGAGAGAGATCGGGAAGCCGTCCTTGCTCACAGTCGTGAGGATGCCCGTGTGGGCGGTCGCGACGAACTCCCACAGCTCGTCGTCGTCCAGCCTGATCGCCACGGGCCCCCCTTCGTCGTCCGAACCCGGACCATCTAACTTCATCAACCATGTACGAGCCCATCGGGGAGGTGCTCGGCCGGCTCGCCGCCGAGGATCCCGGTGCGCCGGCGCTGACGACCGGCGACGTGACCCTGACGCGTGCCGACCTCGACGAGCGCACGAACCGTCTGGCCCGAGCGTTCCTGGAGGCCGGCGCGGCCCCCGGATCGATCGTTGCCGTCGCCCTGCCCAACGGCTCGTCGGTGCTCGAATCGGTCGTCGCGGCCTGGAAGCTGGGCGCCGTCCCGCTCGTCCTCTCGTCAGCCATGCCGAGCGCCGAGCGGGCGGCCGTGCTCGAGCTCGCTGCCTCGAGCACGGCGGGCGGCATCGTCATCGACGACCCGTCCCTCGCGGTGGCGCCCGCCGGCACCGACGGTCGACGCCTCCCCACGGCGACGGCGCCCTACTGGAGGGCATCGACGTCCGGCGGCAGCACCGGGCGCCCGAAGTTGATCCTGTCGAGCAAGCCGGGGCTCGCCGATCCCGACGAGCGGACGTTCCACCTGCGGCGCGACGGCTGCTGCGTCGTCCCCGGTCCCCTGTACCACGGTGCGCCGTTCCTGATCTCGGCCAACAGCCTGTTCCGGGGCAAGCACGTCGTCCTGCTGGCGAAGTTCGGCGCCGAGGCGACGCTGGCGGCGATCGACCGCCACCGGGCCGACTACGTGCCGCTCGTCCCGACGATGATGAGCCGGATCTGGAAGCTGCCTGACGAGGTCAAGGCCCGCTACGACCTCTCCAGCGTCCAAGTCGTGTTGCACTTCGGGTCGAGCTGCCCGGCGTGGCTCAAGCAGGCCTGGATCGACTGGCTCGGACCGGAGCGCATCCACGAGCTGTACGCCGGCACCGAGGGTCAGGCGACGACGTGGATCAAGGGCACCGAGTGGCTCGACCACCGCGGGTCGGTCGGCCGGCCCGCGAACGGCGCCGAGATGCGGGCCTTCGGGCCCGACATGCAGCTCCTCGGCCCCGGCGACGTCGGCGAGATCTTCATGAAGCCGCCGCCGGGCACACCGCGGACCTACGAGTACGTCGGCGCCGAGGCCAAGGCAGCCGGCGACTGGGAGTCGCTCGGCGACATGGGCTGGACCGACGAGGACGGCTACGTGTACATCGCCGACCGGCGGACCGACATGATCGTCACCGGCGGCGCGAACGTCTACCCGGCCGAGGTGGAGGCGGCGCTCGAGCAGCACCCCGACGTCCGCACGGCGGTCGTCATCGGACTGCCCGATCCCGACCTCGGCCATCGCGTCCACGCCATCGTCGAGGCGCCGTCGACGCTCACACCGGACGCGCTGCGCGCGTTCATGGCCGACCACCTCGTGCGGTACAAGGTCCCTCGGGACTTCGAGGTCGTCGACGGCCCGCTGCGCGACGAGGCCGGCAAGGTCCGTCGCTCGGTACTGCGCGACGAGCGGATCGCGACATGACGAGAGGGGCGCGATGGAGCTCGGACTGATCCTCGGGACGTGGGACGGTGATCCCGGCGACGCCGAGGCGATGCTGGCGACGGTGCTGGAGGCCGAACGCTGCGGGTACGAGATCGTGTGGGTGCCCGAGGCCTACGGCGCTGACGCGGTCTCGTTGATGGCGTGGCTGGCGTCGAAGACCGAGCGGATCAAGGTGGGTAGCGCGATCCTCCAGATCCCGGCCCGCCAGGCGACGACGACGGCGATGACGGCGGCAACGCTCGAGTGCCTGTTCCCCGGCCGCGTCGTGCTCGGCCTCGGCATCTCCGGGCCGCAGGTCACCGAAGGCTGGTACGGCGTGCCGTGGGACGCCCCGATCCGGCGCACCCGCGAGTACCTGGACGTCATCGACCTGGCGCTGCGACGCGAGCCCGTGGCCTACGACGGCCGATCCATCCGGCTGCCCCGCACGGACGGCTACCGCCCGATCAAGCTGATCATGAAGCACCACGGGAAGGTGCCCGTGTACCTGGCGGCGATCGGCCCCCAGAACGTCGAGTTGGCGGGCGAGCGGGCCGACGGGTGGCTGCCGTCGCTGGTGCTGCCCGAGACCCACCACGTCGCCCGCCGGCACTTGGAGCGCGGCGCGGCGCGGGCCGGGCGCGACGCGCGCGAGATCAGCGACGGCCTGTTCGACGGCGGCGGTGGTGACCGACGACGTCGAGGTCGGCCGGGGTGTGTACCGGCCGTACCTGGCGCTCCTGATCGGCGGCATGGGCACGGCGTCGAAGAACTTCTACCGCGACCTCGTGTCCAGCTACGGCTACGCCGACGAGGCCGGCGAGATCAGCCACCTCTACCGCGCCGGCCGCAAGCGCGAGGCCGAGGCAGTCGTCCCGGACGCGCTCATCGACGGCCTCGCGCTGATCGGCGACACCGACCACATCCGATCACGGATGGCCGCGTTCGCCGCCGCCGGCATCGACACCCTGTCCATCGCGCCAGCGGGACGATCGATCGACGAGAAGCTCGCCGTCGTCCGCACGGTCGGCGAACTGGCACGGGTTGCGCTCCCGTCCGGGGGCGCCGCGACCACCGACGGATGACCGCGTCGCCCAGGACGAACAGACCAGAGGTGCGCCTTCGGGCACCAGGGGTCTCGACCGACCCCGGCCGTGCGCCGGTCGGTCAGTGCTGCAGACCGTCCCAGGACCAACGAGGCAGCGGGAGCCCGTCGGGCACGTCATCGGCCGAGTCGTGGTAGCGCGCCATCGTGGTCGTGGTCGCCCAGGCGAAGTAGTCGTGCAGGACCTGTCGGAGCCGATCATCGGCGGACAGGCCGACGTCGTCCATCGCCCGATCGAAGCAGGCGATGGCGCGCTGGTCCATGTCCTCGTGCGGGCCGTTGCCGCTGTGCATGCGCACGACCGACGTCTCGTCGCCGTACTGCTCCGTGAACGTGCTGGGACCGCCGAGCGCCTCGGCCCAGTACGCGGCCAGTCGCTGCGTGTGCTGGGGATGGAAGCCGTGGCTGAAGGCGTGGCTGACGATCTCGTCCGCCATCACCCGCTGGTGCCACGCCTCGGCCAGCCGGTACAGCCCGTCGAATCCGCCGGCGACCTCGTACACGCTCGACATGCCCGCATCGTAGGAACCGCGGCCCCCACTACCTCATCGGCTCCGGATGAGGTCGCCGAGCTGCTCGACCAAGGCGAACTCGTCCCAGTACTGCCGCAGCGAGCAGATCCGCTCCTCCTGGAACTCGGCGACGGTGACACCGTGCAACGTGACGCGGACCTCGGCCGGCGCCGTCGTGGGGTCGGCGGCGAGCCGGATCGCGCCGGTGTCGGCCTCCCGCCGGAGTGGTCGACGGACCGTCATGTCGACGGTCCACTCGACGCAGCCATAGTCACCGCCGACGTCGAGTGGCGTGGCGTCCAGCTCGATGCCGGTGAACGCCTCGTCACGGCGCTCGAGCTCGTCCAGCAGCGCACGCCGCGACATCGTCGACAGCGCAGGTGTCCAGGTGCGGACGTCGTCCGTCAACACCGCCTCGAGCGTCGCGCGGTCGGCATCGATCACCGCCCGCAGCGCCCGTACCAGGATCGTCGCTCGCGTCGCGTTGGAGGTCATCGGGCCAGGAGCGTCGCCTTCGCCGACTCGAACTCGGCCTCGGTGAGCGCACCGGAGCGGCGGAGCTCGGCGAGCTCCTGCAACTGAGTGATCAGGTCGCGTTCGGTCGCCGGCGCGGGCGGGGCGACTCGCCGCGTCGACGCGAACTCCTCCTGCAGGTGGCGGTTGTACGCGGCTTGCTCGGTCCGGCTGCGCGGGAGGGCGAATGGCATCCACGTCTCGCGGGGCCGATACAGGAACAACATCGTCGCCTCCGTGCGCTACCCCGCGAGGATCTTCGCCTTCTGGGCCGCGAACTCGGCGTCCGTGAGGATCCCCTGGTTCTTCAGCTCGGCGAGCTTGGTCAGCTGCTCGATCGGGTCCGGTGCCGCAGCGGGTGGTGGCGCGTACTGCGGCTGGGGGGCGTACTGCGGCTGGGGGGCGTACTGCGGTTCTGGTGCGTACTGCGGTTCGGCCTGTTGCGACCATTTGTTGGCCTGTCGCCGCGAGACGCGGTTGGAGACCGCGGTCGCGGTTCCCGCGACCACCGCCGTGCGGGCGACACCTCTGAGCAGTCCTGGCATGTCGTCTTCCTTCCTCTTGTCCTGCGGATCAACCGGCTTCGGTGGCGTCGAGTGACGCGGCGATCGCCGTCAGGGGGATGTAGCCGGCGGCCACCAGCTCTCCACCGCCATCACGGATGCCCTGCACGAACGACGTGGCCCAGCGGTTCTCGAAGATGAGGATGCCCGCCGACGAGCCCGGGGTGAGCGCGCTCGCGGCATCGTCGAAGTCGGATTGGTCGAGCAATCCCGAGGACGCGCCTTCGAAGACGGTGAGGTCGACCTGTCCGTCGGCGTCCAGGTCCCGCAGCTGGATGGCCCCGACCGACCCGTCGTCGCGACACGTCACGAACTCGAGATCGAGGATCCGGATCACCCCTCGGTCGACCAGATCGACCAGCGCCGCGAAGCCCGCACCGGTCATCTTGTTGCCGGGGAACTCGACGATCAGGTAGCTGATCGGGCCCATGCCCTCCGCTTCGTCACTCATCACTGGTCCCTTTCGTGGTTCGTCTGTTGGCTCGGCGCCGCGACGCCGGGCGGAACCGGGTCGGGTCAGTCGGCGATGTCACGTGCGCACGATGCTCCCACACGGCGACGAGGAGGACCTCCACGGGCATGCTGCGTCGAAGCGCGGGCCCGTCGCGGCGGCGCCGAACTGACGGTAGGAGCGGCGCGGGTGGGCCGAACCCACCCACGACGGGGTGGTCGAACCGTCCCACCGGCACGCCGGTCGCACGACGGGACGCGATGGGCTGGGGTACCACCCTCGGCAGGGTGGTGCCGCGCGCCCGGCCCGGGCGTCATCGTTGCCGACGTCGTGGCGCAGGCGTCGCGTTGCGTGCGATCCGGCGGATCGAGCTGTCGACGACGGAGGAGGTCCGGGCTGTGACGAAGATGAAGCGCAAGGAGTACGAGGCCGAGTTGCGCCGACTGCAGGCCGAGCTGGTCGTCATGCAGGAGTGGGTGAGGGCGTCGGGCGCCAAGGTCACCATCGTGTTCGAGGGGCGTGACAGCGCGGGCAAGGGCGGCACGATCAAGGCGATCACCGGCCGGGTCAGCCCACGGGTCTTCCGCATCGTCGCGTTGCCGTCTCCGACCGAGCGCGAGAAGTCGCAGATGTACCTGCAGCGGTACGTGCCGCACCTCCCAGCGGCGGGCGAGGTCGTCATCTTCGACCGCAGCTGGTACAACCGGGCGGGCGTCGAGCGCGTGATGGGGTTCTGCTCCGACGAGCAGGCCGAGCGGTTCCTGCGGATGACCCCCGGGGTGGAGCGGGCCATGGTCGACTCGGGGATCGTGCTGCTGAAGTACTGGCTCGAGGTCGGCGAGGCGGAGCAGACCAAGCGGCTCCGGAGTCGCGTGGACGACCCGCGCAAGCTCTGGAAGCTCTCCGACATGGACCTCAAGTCCTACAGCCGGTGGTACGACTACGCCCGGGCCCGCGACGAGATGTTCGCGACGACCGACTCGGAGTGGGCGCCGTGGCACGTCGTGCGCACGGACGACAAGCGGCGCGGGCGACTGAACCTGATCACCCACCTCCTCGGACGGGTTCCCTACGAACCGTTGGCGGCCCGCAAGGACGTGACGTTCCCCGAGCGCCAACCGGCCGGTGACTACGTCGAACCGGCCCTCGAACCACACATGATCCCGACACCGTTCTGAACCGGCGTCGTCGTCGGCCCGCGTGGCCGCTTGCCGTCGACCTCAGCCCGCCGTGCTGTTGATCCGGCGCAGCTGGATCGCCTTGTCGATCGCGTTGAACGCCGGCGCGACGAGCGACAGCGCGATGACGAGGACCCACTGGGCACCCGTGAGGGACACGGTGTCGAGCAGCCGTTGCAGCATGTCGAGCTCGACGGCGGCCCACGTCAGGACCCAGCCGAGGATGATCCAACCGAGGTACGGGAACATCGGCGCCGACCACCACGGCTCGCGTTCGCGGCGCATGACGAGCCCGTTGTTGACGGCACTCGAGCGCGACGACCGCGAACGCCATCGTCATCGACATCGACGGATCGGTGGTGCTCGGCTCGTCGGGTCCCCATGACAGGACCATCAGCGCCAGACCGGAGATGATCAGACCGCTGACCAGCCAACGCACCGTCTGCGCCCGGGTGGCGATCCTCGAGCCCGGCGTGCGCGGCGGACGTTGCATCACGCCCGGGTCGGGGACGTCCACGATGAACCCGACGACCACGGTCACGACGACGAAGAACTTGGCGAAGAGCAGCTGCATCGGGAACAACGCGACGCCGCCGTTGATGTTCAGGATCGTGGCGTACAGCATCAGCTGCAGGACCGACGACAGGATCGTGAGCTGCAGCTTCACGTACGACGAGATCCGCCGATAGATGTCGCGTCCGAGGTCGACGGCGTGGACCAGGGTGGCGAAGTTGTCGTCGGTGAGCACGAGCTTGCCGGCCTGCTTGGTGACCTCCGACCCGCTGCCCATGGCGACGCCGACGTCGGCCTGCTTGAGCGCGGCGGCGTCGTTGACGGCGTCGCCCGTCATCGCGACGACCTCCCCGGCTTGCTGCATCAGCCGAGCGAGCCGCACCTTGTCCTCGGGCGCGACCCGACCGAACACGTGCAGCTGGGGGAGCTGCTCGATCACCTGCTCGTCGCTCAGGTGGGACAGCTCGGTGCCGGTGATCACCCCTGGTCCGAGGCCGAGCTCGTCGGCGATGGCCCGGGCCGTGACGGTGTGGTCGCCCGTGATCATCCGGACGTCGATGCCGGCCGTGCGGGCGATGCGCACGGCCTCGACGGCCTCGGCGCGCAACGGGTCGATGATCCCGACGAGCGATACCAGGACGAGGTCGACGACAGCGGGCATCGGATCGTCGAGCGCGGCGGTCATCGTGTCCGCGGGGACGTCACGCACCGCGAAGGCGAGCACGCGCAGCCCGCGCTCGGACAGCTGCCGGTTGGCATCGAGGACCTCGGTCCGCACCTGCTCGATCGGCACCTGCTCGCCGTGCCACAGCGCCGACGAGCAGTGGTCGATGACGATGTCCGGCGCCCCTTTGACGCTCGACGAAGTGGGGCTCGTGCAAGATGCCACCGGCGATCCACGCCGGCCGGTCGTGGAAGGTCGCCATGAACTTGTACTCGGAATCGAACGGCACCGTCGTGCGGCGGGGCATGGTGCGACGGGTCTCTTCGGCGTCGACGCCGACCTTGGCGGCGAGCACGACCAGCGCGGCTTCGGTCGGGTCACCGATGACCGATTCGTCGTCGGCGACCGTGGCGTCGCTGCACAGGACCAGCCCGAGGCCCAGCCGCGTGAAGTCCGGCGCCGGTGCGCCGGCCGCCCCGGCGATGGTGCCGGACTTCCGGTAGCCACCTCCCTCGATCTTGTACCACTCCCCGCCCGTCAACATCGTCGTCGCCGTCATCGCGTTCATCGTGAGCGTGCCGGTCTTGTCGCTGTTGATCACGGTCGTCCCGCCGAGCGTCTCGACATCGGTGAGCGACTTGACGACGGCCTTGGACTCGGCGAGGCGCTGCGCACCCGACGACAGCATCAGCTGGACGAACGTCGGCAGCCCGGTCGGGATCGCCGAGATCGCCGTCGACACGCACAGCAGGACGAGCGTCTCGGCGTCCTGACCGCGTGCGAGGCCGAAGATCGCGATCACCGCCACCGCCGCCCAAGCGAGGATGCCGAACAGCTTCGTCAAGCCGTCGAGCTCGCGTTGCAGCGGCGACTTCGTGCGCTTCGTCGCCGTGACCATGTCGGCGATGCGTCCCATCTGCGTCGACGCACCGGTGGCGACGACCACCAGCGTCGCCGATCCACGGGTCACCTGGGTGTTCTGGAAGACGAGGTTCGTGCGGTCGCCGAGCGCCGTCTCGCCCTCCGGCAGCGTGGTCGCGTCCTTGGCGATCGGTGCGCTCTCGCCGGTGAGCGACGCCTCCTGGACCTCGAGCGAGGCCGACGTGACGATGCGGGCATCGGCGGGGACGAGGTCTCCGGCCTCGATCAGCACGACGTCGCCGGGCACGAGACCGGTCGAGTCGACCTCGGCGACGTTGCCGGACCGCCGGACCCGGGCCTTGGGCACCTGCAGCTGCGCCAGCGCCTCGACGCTGGCGAGCGCCTTGCGCTCCTGGTTCGTGCCCATGATCACGTTGAACGACACGAGGGCCAGGACGATCGCGCCGGTCGCCACCTGGCCGATGGCGAAGCTGGCGACGCTGACGATCAGGAGCATGATGTTCATCGGGTTCGCCAGTTGACCCTTGGCGACCTCCCAGAGCGTGGGTGGCGGTTCGGTGGCGATCTCGTTGCGCCCGAACTCGGCGAGCCGCCGCTCCACCTCGTCGGCGACCGAGGCCATGTTCGGCGTCGGCACCCACGCGGGCGACGACGTCGTCCGCCGACAGCGCGTACCAGTCCACGTCGGCCGGCTTCCCATCGGTCATCGCCATCCCGGCCTCGTTTCCCCTCGGCTGCGGATTGCTCCGTTCACCATCCGCGGCGATCGTACGCATCATCGATCGGCGTGGGGTGGCTCGACGCGCCCGGTTCCTGCCGGCCGAGGGCCCATTTCGGCACCCTGCTAGACAGTGGGCCGTGGCTCAGCGCGGCGCGGGGCGAGGTCGGAGCGTGTCGGACGTCGGCGTGACACTCGTCGCAGATGCTGGGGCGCTGTTCGGGGAGGATTGCTTCGACGAGGCCCGGACGCGCTCGAGCGGGCGTTCGTCGAGTTCCGCACCGCGGGCGACATCCGTGCGGCCGCCCGCGTGGCTGCGAAGCTCTCCGAGCTGCACGGCGGATCGCTCGGGAACGATGCGATGGCCCGGGGTTGGGTCCAACGCGGACGTCGATTGCTCGAAGGGTGCGACCCCTGCGTCGAGTGGGGCTACCTCGAGCTCGCCCGCCTCGCCTGCGACAGGCCGGACGTCGACGACCTGGCCCGCAGCGCAGCGCGAGCGCTCGAGATCGCACGACAGTTCGGCGACGTCGGTCTGGAGCTCCGGGCGCTGGCCGACAGCGGCCTCGCGCTCGTCGCCCAGGGACGGGTGGGCGAAGGCTTTGCCCGCCTGGACGAGGCGCTCGCGATGCTGAGCGCCGGCGAGGTCCGCGACATCCACGTCGTGGGCACCTCCCTGTGCGCCGTGCTCGCGTCCTGCGACCGGGCCGGCGACATGGATCGCGCGCGGGCGTCGATCCGTGTGGCCGAGGCCGCGCTCCTGCGACCGCTCGACGGCCGGCCGCGGGTCCTCGGCACGCATTGCAAGGTCGTGCTCGGCAGCGTGCTCTGCTCGACCGGCCGCTGGAGCGAAGGCGAGGCCACGCTGCTCGACGCGATCGCCGCCGGGGAATCGCTGAGCGTGAACCACCGGACGGCCGCGATCGCTCGGCTCGGCGAGCTGCGGGCCCACCAGGGACGGATCGAGGAGGCGGCCGACCTGCTGGCCGGCGATCGAGGACTCCGTCGCCTGCCGCCGCACCGCTCGCGATGGTGCACATGAGCCGGGGACGACATCGAGCTCGCGGCGGCGGTGCTCCGTGGCTCGATCAGACGCATGGTGAACGACGTGATGCGCAGTGCCCCGTTGCTGGCGCTCCTCGTCGACGCCGAGCTGGCGCACGAACCGATCTGTCGGCTGCCCGCCAGGCATCCGACCTGCTCGCGTCGATGTCGGCCGCGAGTCGACGTGCCCGCGGTCGCCGCGCTCGCCGACGCGGCCGACGGCCGGATCAAGGTCTCGTCGGGCGACCCCGCGGCCGCGCTCACTGCGTTCGAGCAGGCGCTCGACCGCCTCGCCGATGCACCGACGTCGTTGCTGGCGGCCCGGATCCGGCTCGACATGGCCGAGTGCCACATGGCGTTGAGCGACCAGGGCGCCGCCATCGCGTCGGCGCGCGCCGCCCACGCCGCTGCGGCCCGGGCCGGCGTCTCGACGCTCACCGACCGGGCGGCGGCGACGCTGCGAGCGCTCGGGGCCACCGCCGCCGCGTCCGTCGCCGGTCTCCGACGCGATCGGTGGCCTCACCGCCCGCGAGCTCGAGGTCCTGGCCGGCATCCAGCGCGGCGAGAGCAATGCCGAGATCGCGCCGGCTGCTCTACCTCTCGCCGAAGACGGTCGAACACCACGTCGGACGCATCCTGGCCAAGCTGGGAGTGCGCTCGCGAGCCGAGGCAGCCGCGGTCGCGGCGCGCGCCGGGTCGTGAGGGTCACCCCGATGGGCGAACTGGGGGGATCCCCCGATGTGCGCGCCCCCTCGTCAGCGCGCATGGTCGTGACATGGAAACGACCATCACCGAGATCGCCCCGGACGTGTACCGACTGTCGACGTACATCGGCGACGTCGCGCCGCCGGCCGGCTTCACGTTCAACCAGTTCCTCGTGCGAGCCGAGGAGCCGTTCCTGTTCCACACGGGGATGCGAGGGCTGTTCCCGCTGGTCTCCGAGGCCGTCGATTCGCTCGTCGGCCTCGAGCGGCTGCGGTGGATCTCCTTCGCCCACGTCGAGGCCGACGAGTGCGGGGCGATGAACCAGTTCCTCGCCGCCTCACCGACGCGGAGGTGGTCCACTCGCCGCTCGCGTGCGTGGTGTCGTTGAACGACCTCGCCGACCGGCCGCCCGTCGCTCTCGACGACCGATCGGCTCGACATCGGCGGCCACGTGCTCCGATTCGTGCCCGACACCGCACGTCCCGCACAACTGGGAGAGCGCCCTGTGGTTCGACGAGGTCACCGAGACGCTGTTCGGTGGCGACCTGTTCACGGCCCTGGGTGACGGCCCGGCGATCGTCGAGACCGACCTGGTCGACGCAGCGCTGATCGCCGAGGAGGTCTTCCACTCGACGTCGATCAGCCCGACGGTGCCCAGCACGATGCGGACCCTTGCCGAGCTCGACCCGGGGACCATCGCCTGCATGCACGGCCCGTCGTTCCACGGCGACGGCGCCGCCCAGCTCCTGGCCCTCGCCGACGCCTACGACGCCCTCATCTGACCCGGGCATCGGTAGCCGAGCGTTGGGCCTGCGGACGTGGTCGTCGACGAGCCGGACGATCGTCTACCTTCGGCGAGACGCCCTGACCGAGGGCCACGCGTCGCCTGCTGACGTGCCGCCGCACGTCGAGGCTGCTGTTCACATCGTCGGACACGAGAGGTCACGACAGCCATGCGAGCGTTCATCATCGGGGCGACCGGCTACCTCGGCAGCCACGTCGCGGCGAACCTGCCGCGACGCTGGCCACGACGTCACCGGGTTGTCTCGGAGCGACGACGGCGACGCGCTGCTCCGCGGGCTCGGGATCGAGGTCGTCCGTGGCGACGTCGACGATCGAGCCGGCTTGATCGATCAGGCGCGCCGCGGATTGCACCGTCTTCGCGGCGCGGGTGATCGAGCGCACGTGGGACGACGAGGGTGTGCTCGTCGCCGACGTGCTCGCCGGCATCGAAGGCTTGGACAAGACCGTGCTGTTCACGTCGGGGACCGGTGTCCTCAGCCAGCCCACGAACGGCGACTACGGCGACAGCGTCTTCGCGGAAGCCGACTCGTTCGTGTCACAACCGGTCATGGCCCCGCGGGTGAGGACGGAGAACCTCGTGCGCGGAGCCGTCGATCGGGGCATCCGCGGCATCGTCATCCGGCCGCCGGGGATCTGGGGTGGCGGCATCCTGCCCGCCCACGCGCGGATGATGATGACGACCGTGCACGCGATCGGTGCCGTCTGCTACATCGGTCGAGGACTCAACTCGTACACCAACGTGCACGTGGAGGACCTCGCCGAGGTGTACCGGTTGGCATGGGAGCGCGGGACCGCGGGCTCCCTCTACCACGCCACCAGCGGCGAGGTCGCCAACCGCTGGGTCGCCGAGATGATCAGCCGGGCGATCGACGTGCCGACGAAGAGCATCACGATCGAGGAGGGAGCGCGTTACTGGGGCGAGTACGGCACGCGGATCGTGATGGGAGCGTCGAGCCGGACGATGAGTCCGCGCACTGGTTCGCGAGTTGGGCTGGGTGCCGACACGGCTGGACATCGACGACGAGCTGCGAGTGGTGGCGACCGCCGCGTACGCCGACCCCATGCTCGTGAAGCGCCAGAAGCGCCCCGGCGAGATGACGATCGAGTCCCGGTAGCGATCACCCGGCGCGACCGACGTCGAACAGGAGGACTCGCCGATGGTGAACGAGACCGGCGCCGATGGCGGCGATCGCGGCGACGACCTCGCTCGGGCCGTGCGGGAGATCCAGGACCGCGCCGAGATCGCCGAGCTGCCTCATCGCTACACGCGGGGCATCGACACCTACGACCTCGAGGCGGTGCTCGGCCTGTTCGCGGACCACGCCTTCATCGAAGGGTCCAGGGTGTCGCTCCCGTACGCGGAGTACTACCGGAAGCTGACGGCGAACATCGCGTACTGCACGCGCCTCATGCACTACATGAGCAACGAGATCGTGCGAGTGGCAGGCGACCGCGGTCACGTCGACACCTATGCCATGGCCCACCACTGGAGCCCGGAGTCGTTGACCGCGAACGCGGCCGCTGACCTGCAGCTCGGCGTGATCTATGCCGACGACGTCGCTCCGCGTCGACGGCACGTGGCTGATCACTCACCGCAAGGTCCACCCGAGGTGGCGGATCGGCACGTACCACCCCGGGTGGGTCGACTCGTCGTGACGGCGGGCGTCGCCCGACTGTGCGCCGCCCGTCGAACCCGGCCGCGCGACCGCGGGAGGGTCCGGGAGCGGCCCGGTGTGGGTCAGTCGCGCCAGAGGTAGCGGTCGGCGACGCGGTGATGGTTGTAGATCGTCATCTCCTGCTCTTCGCTGAGGCGGTGCCCGTCGAAGCTCGGCGAGTGCATGCCGATGGTGACGTTGATCGAGTTGTCCAGGTCCTGCTCCCAGACCACGCCGAGGTCGCCCTGCCGGTAGTCCTCGAAGAACTGCGGCTCGAACGGGTGCGGCTTGTCGTAGTCGGCGATCGGGATCTGCTCGATGCCAGCCGAGCTCGAAGATGCAGCTTGTCCGGGTCGGTGCCGAGCGGACGAGCCCGGTAGATGATGATCGAGCCGCGGTTGGGGAGCAGGATCGTGTTCGGGAACACGTTCCACGCCGTGGCCGGCCAGACCCCACTGCTCGGGGGTGATGTCGGTCCACTCGTAGCCCTCGGCGATCGACGATCTCCTTGTGCAGCTCCGTGAACACGTCGCCGAGGGTCTGGCCCTCGGGGATCTCGGTGGTCCGCAGCGCTGCGCGCGGCCTCGACGCTGCGCTCGGTCTCCAGCGCCTTCATGTCCTCGAAGATGTACTCGACGCTGCGCGCGAACGCGTCGCGCATGTCCGTCGACGCCGTCCGTGCCGCGGTTGTTCGGGTCCTTCTTCTTGGCTTCGACGACGGCGACCTTCTTCTGGCCGACGGCCGCGTAGTTGGCGTGCCGCTCGTACACCGTCGTCGGCGACCACGATCCGCTGCTCGAGCTCGCCGAGCGAGATCAGGTTCACGTTGGCCTTGTTCGCCCGCGAGAGCTGCGGGTGGGTGCCGGGCACGTGGTAGGCCTCGAGGAAGCCGTCGAGCGGCGGTCTTCCAGTTGCACGGCAGGTGCACCTGCTTCAGGAACTTGTAGCGCATGTTCTCGAGCTTGAACGGCGCGAAGATCGTCGGGATCGGATCGAGGTACTCGAGCAACGGCTGCGCGTTCGAGGTCCTGGTTGATGAACACGAACCCACCCCACGTCTCGCAGCGCACCGGCTGCAGCCCGAGATCCTCCTCGGACCGGGGCGTGAACTCTTCGCTCGTCGAGCTGCAACCGGATCGAGCCGTCGAGGTTCCAACGCCAGCCGTGGAACGGGCAGATCATCGAACCGATCCGACCGCGCCCTTGCGGCCAGACGCGTGCCACGGTGGCGACAGGCGTTGTAGTAGGCCTTGATCGACGTCGGCCCCTCACGGACGATCAGGATCGACGTGTTGTGGATCAGGTGCTCGACGTAGCTGCCGACACCCGGCAGCTCCTCCACACGGCACGCCATCAACCACGTGCGGGTGAAGACCCGGTCGAGCTCGAGCTGCAAGAACTCGGGGTCGAGGTACCGAGCTCTTCGGGCACGAACGCCGGTGCGAGCCGGTACTTCTCCGGGACCGCTCCGCAGGAACATCGCCCTCGAACGAGGTTCGCCCCTCGGCGACCTTTGCTCCTTGAGTTCAACAACAGATCATAGGAAACCTCCGGGTCACCGCTCGCACCTACATCCCGAACTGTACGCCAGACGCCCGCGACTTCACCGCACCAGGCGCCGCTTCCGAGCCACCCCGCCTCGCGTGACGGCCTTGGATCGCCCTGCCGACGAAGAGATCATGGCGCACCAGCCGGACCGATGACGAGTCAGCGCCCGCTGCTGCGGCTCAACCGACCTTGCTGAGCGTGACCCTCATCGACGTGACGAACGTCGTGCCGTCGTCCGTGCGCTCGTGCCGCACGGTCTGGACACGATGGTCGGGGCTGAACTGCACGGTGGCGTGGGCTCCATCCCCCCGATAGGTCCACGTGTCGCCGTCGGCGATCAGGCTGCTGACCACGACGTTGCCCAGGCTGTCGAACAGGTGCGAGGTGTAGGCGCCCGTGGTGTCGTCGTAGCCGATCACCTCGATGGCACCGGCCTCGAACCCGCCGACGCGCCCGTAGGCCTGGTGGAGCAGGAAGAACCCGCCGGGGGCCCACTCGTACACGTCGGACGTGATCCCGATCGGACGAACGCCGTCCGGCGCCGAGTCAAGCCGACGGCGGACGCTCGGTCCACGTCGCGTCCGTGCCGTCGTGCGTCCGGCCGACCTCCTAGGGTGGCGCTCCACGTCCTCCGATGCGGGACTCCCGACGCGACACGTCCCTGGATCGGCGGGGGTGCGCTTTGACGGATGGGCGGTGCGCTGGCACCGTCGCTGGAGGTGCGGACGGTGGCTGTTGCGCTCGTGACCGGTGCGAGTCGAGGGATCGGGATGGCAACCGCGGTGGAGCTCGCCAAGGCGGGCTTCGACGTCGCCATCGCGGCGAGGACCGTCGAAGAAGGAGCAGGACGCGACGACGGGGACTTCAACGCTGGCCGCGTCATCGAGGGCAGCTTGCACGAGACAGCTCGCGCCGTGGAGTCGCAGGGCGTGAAGGCCTTGCCCGTCAGACTCGACCTGCTCGATGCGGAGAGCGTCGACGGGCGCGGGGCGCGTGCTCGACGCCTGGGGCCGCGTCGACGTCCTCGTGAACAACGCGACGCTCCACACCGGCGCCAACCTCAAGATCGACGACCTGACCCGGGACGTCATCGAGGACTTCTTCCGGGCCAACCTCGTCGGTCCGTTGACGCTCGTCGCCCACGCCCTGCGGGCGATGGAGGCCCAAGGCGCCGGGCGCATCATCAACGTCTCGTCGGCCGCTGGCCTCAACGACCCTCCCGCGCCACCGGGCGAGGGCGGCTGGGGCGTGCTGTACGGCATGGCCAAAGCCGCCCAGATCCGGATCGTGGGCGCGGTGCGGGCCGAGCACGCGAGCTCCCGCATCCTCTGCTTCAGCCTGAACCCTGGGTTCGTCAAGACGCCGGTGATCCGCGAGTTCCCCTACTTCCGCACGCTCGACCGCGGCCTCCTGGCGTCCACGCCGGGAGCGGTGATCGCCTGGCTCGCCACGTCGGACGAGGCCGAGCGCTACGACCGCCAGATGGTGGACGTCCCGACGTTCCTCCAGGAGCACCCGCTCGCCGAAGGTTGAGCACGACCCGCTGCAGGTCCGCGGTCGAGCCTACGGTGGGCCGGGTCACCGATCCGGTGCCAGCGTGGACAAGGGAGTTGGTCGTGACCGAGACGATGCTCGATCGGGCGGCGGCGGTGCCCAGCCCTGAGGAGCTGATCCGTCGGGCGGAGTCGCTGGTCGACCTCCTGCGTGCGAACGCGGAACGCGGCGGAGCAGCTGCGCCGCCTGCCGGACGAAAACGTGCGGGCGTTGGAGGATGCCGGCTTGTTCCGGATGCTGCAGCCCGTGCGGCAAGGCGGGTACGGCACCGATGCCGCCACCGTGGCGAGGATCATGACATTGATCGCGAGTGGCTGCCCGTCGACGGCATGGGTGATGCAGATCTACTGCGGCATCGGGCGCCTCGCCGAGGTGCTCCCCGACGAGGCGTTGGCCGAGGTGTACGCCGCCGAGCACCCCAAGCTGTCGGGCACGTTCGCCCGGCCGGGCGCGGTGGCCGACGTGGTCGAGGGCGGCATCCGCGTCCGCGGCGGTGGGAGCTGGCCGTTCAACAGCGGCTGTCACCACGCGGATTGGGATCTGCTGCGACTGACGATCAACGAGCTCGATGGATCGACCTCCGACGCGTTCGCCCTGCTTCCGCTGTCCGATCTCACGATCTGCGATGACTGGCACGTGATGGGCGGTCAGGCACCGGGAGCAACTCCGTCGAGTGCGGTGACGTGTTCGTGCCGGAGCACCGGGTGTCGCGTTCGACCATGGAGGCCTTCGCGTCACTGCGCGGCGGGGATCTGTCCTTCGCGTTCACCGCGTGCTGCCCCTGGGCATGGCCCGCTACGCGCTGGAGGTCTTCTTGGACCTGGCGAAGTCGCGCGGGGTCACGATGCTGGGGTACGAGCGGATGATCGACGCCCCGGTCGTCCAGGTTGCGGTCGCCACGGCCCACCTGAACATCAAGCTGATGGAGGCGTACCAGCACTGGTTGCTGTCGTCGCTCGACCCCGGTGGCCCACTGATCGACGACCCGATGTTGCCGGGCGCCGGCTCGGCCGCGTGCTATCGCCTGGCCCGTGAGGCGATCGAAGGGCTCTACGAGCTGTGCCCCACGGATGGGATACGGCTCGCGATGCCGATCCAACGGTTGCTCCGGGATCTGCACGCGTTCACCCATCAGGGCGCCATGGCGCCGTACGTCAACTACGAGCGCTACGGGCGGTACCTGTGCGGCGTCGACCTCGGCCCGTCCGTCCTGGCAGCGACCAGGCGCAACGGCGAACCGTCTCCGGATCGGTGACCGGGAAGCCCACCGGGCACGAGCGCAGCGAACCGGCCGCCCGCCCCGGCGGCGTGCCCGCCCGCAGCCGAGGTCGTTCGTTCCCCGCACGGGGGGGCAGCGACCCAACGGGCGCTCACACCACCGCCCGGTGCCGGCCTCCGCTGCGAGTGGGTAGGAGCGGAGGCTGGCATGGCCCGGGTGGACTGCGAAAGGTACGAATCACGAGCCGAGGCACCCATGGGGTGGCGGTCGGCGACGATTACGTTCGGCGTTCGTGACGGACTCCCAGCCGCGAAAGATTCGTGATCGACACGGATCCCGGCATCGACGACGCGATGGCGATCTTCTACGCGCTCGAGTCGCCCGAGCTCGAGGTGGTGGGCCTCACCACGGTGTTCGGCAACGCCGACACCGGCGTGACGACCCGCAACGCGCTCAGCCTGGTGGAGATCGCCGAGCGGAGCGACATCCCCGTCGCGGCAGGAGCCGTCAAGCCGCTGGCGATGGACTACCGCGGTCCGGCCGCGTTCGTGCACGGCCTCGATGGTCAGGGCGGGGTCGACCTTCCGGCACCGGCCACGGCGCCGCTCGCTGCGGACGCGGCCCACTTCATCATCGACACGGTCATGTCGTCACCAGGTCAGATCACACTGGTCCCGCTCGGCCCCCTCACCAACGTCGCCCTGGCGATGCTCCTCGAGCCGAGGCTCACGCAGCAGGTCGCCGAGATCGTGCTGATGGGGGGCGCCGCGTTCGTCGGTGGGAACGCATCCCCAGCGGGAGAGGCGAACATCCTCAACGACCCCGAGGCTGCGGACATCGTCTTTGGGGCCGAATGCCCGATCGTCATGGCCGGCCTCGACGTCACCGAGCAGACCCTGATGACGAGCGACGACCTACGACGGATCGCCAACATCGACTCACCGCCGGCGCGCCACTTGGCGGCGATCGTGCCGTACTACGCCAACTTCTTCGCGCAGCGGCTCGGCATCGAGGGCATCCACGTCCACGACTCGTCCGCGATCAGCTACCTGATCGCACCCGAGCACTACACGTGGGTCGAGCACCCGATCCGCGTCGACTGCGGACACAGCTTCTGTCGGGGCAAGACGCTGCCCGCGAAGCGGGTCAGCGATCACGAAGCGCCGTGGCAGGGTCGGCAACCCGTCCGGATCCTGACCGACGTCGACGCCCGCGCCGTGATCGAGCTCGAGCTCGAACGGCTCGAAGGCGGATGATCGGCACGCCCACGCCGTCACCGCGCGCACCGAGCGCGTCAACGACGTGCGAAATGCAGCCGCGTTCCTCTCGACGGGGTCGATCTCGTCGCTCGTTCCGTCGAGCCCAACGTCACCGTCGCGGCCGCCTCACCGCCATCCAGATCGTCGATCAATCCCTCGAAGACCTCTCGCGCCGGTACACACCAAGCCGATCGAACACCGAACACCGAAGCCTTGTGGGTGTTACCCGTTGTGCGTACCCTCTCCATGGGCGCGTTGTGTGGGGACTGCAGGGTGCCGTGATGGAGGGAGACGCGTGGATGCCGCGACCTGATGTGGATCAAACCTGGTTCGGGCGCGCCCTGCGTGCGGCGACGGTGATGATGCTGCTGCTCGTTGGTGGCGCCAGCTGGCATGCCCTGCCTGCTGAGGCCGCTCCGCCGGACACGTCCTACTACCTGTCGGTGGGCAACTCGTTGGCCGAGGGGTATCAGCCGGTGGGGCAGCGCAGGAGGGAGAACCCCGCGGACTCGTACGTCCAGGGATACGCGAACGAGCTGGTCAAGACGGCGCGTGGCGCGGATGGCCGGTCCCTGCGGCTCGTGAAGCTGGGGTGTGGCGGAGAGACCACAGCCTCCATGATCAGTGGCAGCCGCTGCGAGTACGACGCCGGGTCGCAGCTCGACGCGGCGGTCGAGTTCCTCGACACCCATCCCGGTCAGGTCGCCTTCATCACGATCGACATCGGCGCCAATGACGTGTTCGCCTGCAACGGCGAGCCCGTGTGCGCGCTCGGGCAGATCTCGCGCAACCTCCCGGTCATCCTGGCCACCCTCCGTGCCCACGCCGGTCCTGACGTCGTGATCGTCGGCATGAACTACTACGCCATCGACAACGTCGCCTGGTTCGACGACCCTGCGGCCGGCGAGTTGGCGGCCGCCAACACCGTGGCGTTCAACAACGTGCTGGAGGGCCTGTACGCGAGTCAAAGGCGCGCTGGTGGCCGACGTGGAGACCGCGTTCGCTGTGACCGACTTCGCGACGTTCGTCGATCTCAAGGGCTTCGGACCGGTGCCGCTCAGCGTCTACAACACGTGCACGCTCACGTGGATGTGCGCCGCACCACCGCTCGGGCCCGACATCCACGCCAACAACGACGGTTACCAGGTCATCGCCGGCGCATTCGCGGACGTGCTCGGCTTCTGAAGGAGGACACGACCAACCAGGCGCCCGACCACACGTCGTCGCGTCGCCGGTGCTGGGCGAGTTACACCGATGCGACTCGCAGGGGCAGGCGCGACCGCGCACCCCCGCGCTCGCCATCACGAGCACCGGAACGGTCGTTGGGCGCTGCCGCAGTCGGTGGCAGCTATCCGAGGTGACCGGGCCCCGGAGGCGCGCCACAGCCGCCCGGCCCGTCGCCCCGGAAGTCATCGAGCACGACGGACAGGCCGCTGCCCGGGGTGCCAGGCCCAGCAACCGACCTCACGGCCTCGCCGAGGCGGGCGGCATCGAGGAGACCGGGTTCGATCGCTACTTGCGACATGCAGACTCCAACGCCATGCGGCGTCTCCGGCGGCGCTGCCGCCCCAGTCCCCGCCGCGCCGCCGACCGTGCCGATACCGGCAATGGCCGCGACGAAACCAACCACAACGTTTGCTCTACGCATGAATGCCCGCTACTCCCTGTGTTCCCCCGCCTGGGTTGCGGCAAGGTACATGCACGAACGGCGCCGCCGCAAGCCGGGTTGAAGCTGAGCGAACGGCCGTCGCTGCCCGTCGGCACAGCAGACCCAAACGCAGCGAACGTTGTCTGGTGGCGCAACACCGGTCCACGCCGGCGTGGACCGCAACGCACCATCACGTCAGCCCCGAGCACGCACGAGAGCCGGACCTCCTCGCTGCGCTGCCACGAGCGCGTGATGCTGCGAGGGGACGAGCCCCGAACGTAGAAACCCGGTGTGTCGAGGCTGTCGCACGAATCTTGACCATCCCACCCGCGTTTCGCGCCGGTCGGGACAATGGGTGTTGTGTCGTACAACTTCGCTGCGGTCGATCGTGACCAGCTGATGTTGATGCCGCCGTCGGTGGCGGAGTGGTTGCCGGAGGATCATCTGGCGTGGTTCGTGCTCGACGTGGTCGACGAGTTGGACCTGTCGGCGTTCCTCGCCGGCTACCGGGTCGACGGTCGTGGCGGGGCGGCCTATCACCCGGCGATGATGCTGGCGTTGCTGGTGTACGCCTACTCGATCGGGGAGCGTTCCAGCCGCCGCATCGAGCGGCGCTGTGTCGAGGATGTGGCGTTCCGGGTGGTGGCCGCCAACCAGCGACCGGACCACGCCACGATCGCCCGGTTCCGCGCCGCGCACAACGAGGCAGTGGCGGGACTGTTCGGCCAGGTGTTGGCGGTGTGCGCCCGGGCCGGGGTGTTGCGTCCGGGCCTGGTGGCGATCGATGGCACGAAGCTGGCGGCGAACGCGTCGCGCGACGCCAACCGCACGGCGGCCCAACTGGCCGAGCAGATCGTGGCCGAGGCCGCCGAGGTGGATGCCGCCGAGGACGCTGCGGCGAACGCAGGTGGTGCCGAGGCCGGCGAGGTTCCCGAGGAGTTGCGCTCCCGCGGTGGACGACGTCGAACACGTCTGCGAGAGCTGCTCGCTGAACTCGAGTCGGACGCCGAGGACAGGTCCTATGAGGCGCACATGGCCCGGCGCGCCGAGATCGAAGCGGTCACGGGCCGACCAATCCGGGGCCGCCGTCCGACAGCTGACTCGGCGAAGCACAAGTCACGAACCGTGGCCAATATGACCGATCCGGACAGCCGACTGTTGAAGACCCGATCCGGCTACGTGCAGGGCTACAACGCGCAGGCAGTGGCCACCGAAGACCAGTTCGTGGTCGCTGCCCAAGCGACCAACCAGGCCCACGACGCGCCATCGTTCGCGCCGATGATCACCGCCACGAAACGCAACCTGCGCCGCGCCGGCGAGAACCGGCGTGTCCGAAGGGTGGTCGCAGATGCCGGCTACTGGAGCGACGACAACGTCAACCTCGCCGGCGTCGAGTCGATCATCGCCCCGGGCAAGGCCCGCAAGCTGAAACAGATCGCCGACGCCGATCACGAACGCTCAGCGGTGCTCGCCGGTGTCGAAGCGGGTGAGATCGACAAGCCGATGGCCGCCGCCCAGCTCGGCGTCACCCGCACCCGTGTCAATCAGTTGCTGCGTCGACGACGCACGGGTGTTGCCGAGTCACTGACCACCACGATGATCGCCACGCTCGACACCCCGCGAGGCAAACGGCTCTACAAGAAACGGGCGGCGACGATCGAGCCCGTCTTCGCCCAGATCAAGCACAACCGCCGCATCCGCACACTCTCCCGTCGAGGCCTCGCCGCCGCCGACAGCGAGTGGAAGCTGATCTGCGCCACACACAACCTGCTCAAGCTCTGGCGCCTCGCCTGAGACGGCCGCCGCCGGATCCCGGCCGACAACGTCCGGCCGCACCCTCACGCGGCCACATCAAGCCACGAAGGGATCGGAAGTCCCCGCGACAGCCTCTGTCCCCTCTGATTCAGGGCGCATTGCAATCTGTCACGGGCAGGGCGAGGGCGGGCAGGGGTCCCCCGAACCCCGGCCCGATCCCGCCCGCCCCGCCGTACCCAGCCCGGCGGTTACACGGAGAAGCGTCGGCACGGCCGTCGGCGTTACACATCCCGCCCGCCCAGTACCTCAGGGCCAACGATCCACCCGTCGCCGTCACCCCCCGGTACCGGCTGCACCCTCCGTAAGGCCCTGAGGTGACCCAGGGCGTACCCGGTTCGAGCGGATGGCAAGCATGCCGATGCCCCCGGTCAACCGTTGACCGTGGGGGGACCAACGGTTGCTGGCCCGCCGCCCGCCGGGGACGTCGTGGGGGCAACATCCACGGCACGGCGGGGCGACGACGGCCGGCCGGACGACGGGCGGCTCAGACGCCTGGGGGATTTCCCCGGCTACCAGTGGACGTCGGGTGGCACCGGGCTTGTCAGTGGACGAGCGCGCCGTCGTCAGTCGGCGCGCCGCTCCACGAGAGGTCGATTCCCCTGACTTCGCTCCTCGACAACTCCCGCCCCCGCCCCCGTGCCGAGGAGTTTGTGACGCCGTCACCTGAGGAGGGTATTTCGCCCACAGGTTCGGCTCGCTATCGACCGGAGCGGCGACGAGGCGCATAGTGCAAATGAGCGCCTCCGGACCCTGGACGCAGTTGACCCGTAGCGGACTCGGAGGGAGCCGTCGTGGAGCTGCACCAGCTCGTGGTGTGTGAATGGCGTGAGAACCACTGCCTCAGCCGCCCGTCGTTGCTCTGGATCCACGACCACGCCGACGCCGACGATCCGCACCCGGTCGCTACTGCGGTGGCGATGCTGCGGGCCACCGTCACCGAGATCGGCACGGCTATCCGCCCGCAGCCGTGATCCCCAATCGGTGACGGTGGCCCCGGCGCCATGGTGCACCCGACCGCGCAGCGACAGACAAGCGACACTCCCGGACGGCGGGCTGACATCCCCGGCGCGATGCTGTCGCCGAAGGGATACGGCGGTCGGTTCGAGCATTGGTGGCACCCACGGCGCGTCGAGCCGGCCGCAAGATCCCGGCACCACCCCCACACCGCCCCCGCAACGAGAACCCGATGACCACCCTCACCCTCGTCGGCAGGGTGACCGACGCCCTCGGCCGCGCCGCCCACCGCTCCTACGGATGGGAAGGCCGCGCCGCCGTCGAACACTGGCGGTATCAGGCACCCGCGTCGACCGTGTACCCGCTCCAATCAACCCGGCCCGATCCCGGTCCGGCGTGACCACGGCGCCCGCGACATCGGAGGATGCATCCACCTCGAACGCCGGCACGACGACAGCATCGTCGCTGTCGCCCAAGTCGACGACGCCGACGACCTGCTGCTCCCCCGCAACGGTCCCGTGTACTGGTCACGCGGCCTGCTGTACCGGGCGGCCAACCGGTCCGACATCCAGATCACCGAGCTCGCCGCCGTCACCAACGCGGCGACCATCGCCACCACACCCGTCGTCGAAGACCCCACCGCACTCAAAGCCCAGCCGCTCCCGGACGGCGGATGGCTCGACGGCCGCGGCAACCCCCTCCCCGAGTCACGCGGCAGCCGCAAGCTGATCGACGGACAGTGGAGATCGAACACCGACCCGGCAGCATCATCGCCGTCCGCTGACGCCCGCCCGGTACCTCAGGGCAGCGGTCGTCCGACGCCTGGCCCCCCTGCCGGCTGCTCCCTCTCCGTTAGACCTCCGATTCATCAGATTTGACGGTTCCGTTCGCCGGCTGCGCCCAGAGACTGGGCCCGCCTGACCCCCTGTCTCCCCCGGGTAAAACACCATGCTCTACAACGCACCACCGTTCATCCCGTCTCCACGCGCCATGCTCATCCTCGGCAGCACTGTTTCAGTCGGCGTCACCGTTCTCGTGCTGGCGATCATGCTCCGTGGTAACAGCCGCCGTCTCGACGAGCTGACCGGCCCTCGTCTCGACGCAGTGACCCACGGATGGGCCGACGAGCTCGAGCAACGACGTCGCGCCTACCTCGCCGAGTTCGCCGAACGACACTGACACCCGTCCTCGGGCCGGCGCGTGCATGCGAGCGGCTCTGCCAGACTGCAGTCGTGGGCGGATCGCGTCGTTCGCCGCGCCTCGCTGGCGCTGATCGTGTTGTCGCCCGGCGGTAGTTCAGCGAGCGGCTGCAGAGGAGATGAGCGGCGTATTTACCTCGACGACAGCACCTACCCATTGATCAGCTCGATGTCCAGCGTCCCGAATCTATGGAGCTCGAGGGCTATTCTCGTTTCGACCTGGAGCGGGCCGAAGGACATCGACTGCATGGTCGCGAAGCTGAAGGTGTCGGAGTACTGGCATCCCGAAACGTTGTCGTACAACGTCGATGACGAGGGACGGCAGTTCGCGGCAGGGTGCGGAGTGGACAGCTCGACGCTCTGGGAGTCCCCGTCCGACGAGCGACCCGCGGGATCGCCCGCGGCCGGACCGCCCCGTATCGTTAATCTTGATGACGCCACCTCCTTGTGAGCAGCCGATACTCGGTGGCATGCGTCGCTGCATCACTCATCTCCTCGCGTGGTTCCGCGAGCCCCCTCGCAATCGCAACTCACAGGAGTTCCGCATGTGGTTCGGAGGCGGCTGACCCACAGCGCTTCACCCGCCCGGTTTTCTTGGTGCCTTGTGGACCGGACTGCCCCCGTCTCGGGTCCGTACCCCCTGGCGATCGGATGCTCAGGGACGGATCGGCCGAGAGCCGCCGGGATCGGGGAACGGGCGGGTTGATCGACCGGGACGTCGCAGCGGGAGCATCATGGGGTGGTGATGTCGGCGCCGACGTGTGACCTGGATCCGGTCGTGTGGAACCTGGTGACGGCGTGGTTCGACCGCCGGGCCGGTGAGAAGCGTTGGAAGGCAATGCATCACGGCGCCGGAACCGCCGACGTCCTCGAGGCGTGCGGATGAGCCGTCTGTGCCGGCGAGCTCGATCGGCGGGCGGCGTATCGGTCGACGTATCCGGTTCCGTCGGCGCCGGAACCGGCGAGACGGCGTGTCGAGGTCGCCGAGGTGCGGGCGAGGGTGGTGGAGCTGCTCGACGGCGGACGGCATCCGCAGCATCGCGTCCGGGGTACGACGCCGGAACAAACGCCCGCCGGCTATCCATCGGCTCGTCGCCCGGCGGCGTCATTCGTGATCCCGCCTCCCCACTGGGACCGGCGAAGCGGCCAAAGGGGTCGCGCCAGTGGTGTGTCGCTCAAACAACGATGTGATCTTCGGACCGCTCCCGTCGGACCGGTCAGGGTGGCCGAGCGATCCATCAGGGCAATCTGGCGCGGAGCGGCTTCAGTAAGCCATTGTCGTTTGTGCTCTGGCGATCGGGCTGTCCGGCCTGAACCCCTTCCACGCGCAGTAGATGCCGAGCGACAGTTCCCACGCGGCCTCCGGCAGTGTCAGCAGGCCAGCAATCGCCGTGCCGTCCTCGTACACGTCGCACAGCTTCAGCACGAAGGAAAGGATCAGCACCGGGCCACCGATGAGTCCCAGCAGCGCCATGCGAGGCGGCACGAGCGCCGATCGGTACATCAAGTAGCCCAGCATCAAGCCGTTCCCGATTCCGGCAACGAGTCCAGGTCCCCACTGGAACGTCCATTCGTAGGTATTGACCAGAGAATCGCCTTGAACGGTGAGCGCTGTGGCGTCGGCCCCAGTAGCTGACGCCAACGATTCCGCCACGCTCACAACTGACATGATGCTGATGAGACCGATCGCGGCGAAGACCGACTCCATGGTGCGAGCGGTGACGTATCCGAGCGAGACGGTTTCGCTCTGTCGTCTGACGAGCGGGTAGATGACGACTGCGGTTCCGATTTGGGTGACGATCAGTCCGAACTCGAGCACCGCGCCGAGCTTGAGGCTGTTGATCGAAGTGTCCCCAGGGACGAACCGCATGTCGCTCCAGCTCGCGCCCAGTCCGTTCACGAACAGCAAGCGTGCCGGGATGCTCGTGACGAACGTGCCGATGAACAACCAGCCGAAGATCCGCCCCGTTCGTTGAACATCCATGCACGATCCCCTTCCAGTGTGGAAAGAGCCCCGCCTGCACCCCCGCCAGGCTCGCTACTGGTACGACCCTGCCTCGCTGGGTCCGTTCCATCTGCCATCGAAAGCACGCCAATGTCGCCCGCGAGTGCGGCGATCGTCAAGTCGCCCAAACGAGCGACACGCTGCCTCCAGGCCGCGGACGATCGTCGCCGACTGACGCGCACCGAACTGCCGATCGGGTACACCGTGCAACGGGCGAACGTTGCCTGATACGGCCTAGGCGCGCTCGTCGTTGGTGACGCCGGGGGGTCATCGGGGTGCGGGCGGTGCCCGTTTGTGTCTCGACGGGCCACACAGCGGCCTCTCACGGGCTGCTGGTGTCGGCGATATGCCCCCCACCGGCCGGAGTTATGCCCCCCACCCGATCCGCCTGGGGAGTGTTGTCCCTGGTAGATGGGTGGAGCTGAGGGGAATCGAACCCCTGACCTCTTCCATGCCATGGAAGCGCTCTACCAACTGAGCTACAGCCCCGACGGACGAGAGACTCTATCGGCCGACTTCACGATCCTCGCGCCGGCAGACGACGCTGGGGAACGTGACGCCCGACGATGCCGCAGAGGTGCTGTACGACCGACGACCGGACGGGGTGGCGGTCATCACGATCAACCGTCCGGCCCAGATGAACGCCCTCTCGGTCGCGGTCCGCGAGCTGCTCGTGCGCCACATCGCCCAGGCGGCGAACGACGACGAGGTCCGGTGCGTCGTCCTGACCGGGGCCGGCCGGGCGTTCTGCGCCGGGGTCGACGTCAAGCGCCTCGCCGATGCCGCAGCATCCGACGGGGCGGCGAAGCGTCGGGAGGGGTTGGCCGCCATCGTCCACGGCCTGCGGGCGCAGCAGATGAGCACGATCCACGCGCTCCACACCATGCCGAAGCCGACCATCGCCGCGGTCAACGGCTACGCCATCGGGGCCGGCTTGGCCTACGCGCTGGCGTGTGACCTCCGGGTGGCCTCGACCGCGGCCCGGTTCGGCACCGGTTTCGCTCGCCTCGCCGTCAGCGGCGACAACGGCACGTCGTGGTTCCTGCAGCGCCTCGTCGGGCCGGCCAAGGCGCTCGAGCTCTTCCTCACGGGGGAGATCGTGGACGGGGCGCGAGCCGTCGCGCTCGGCATGGCGAACCGGCTCGAACCCGAGGAGGACTTCATGGACCGCGTCCTGGCGTTCGCCTCGTCGCTCGCCGCCGGCCCACCGGTCGCGTACGCCCGCATGAAGGAGAGCTTCCACCTCGGCGAGCGCAGCGACCTCGCGACGCTGCTCGACCACGAGGCGCTGTCGATCAACCTGTCCCTCCTCACCGAGGACCACCGCGCCGCCATCACCGCGCTGCGCGACGGCACGACGGCCAGGTTCCTCGGGCGCTGAGGCTCAGACCGGCGGCGGCGCCGGCATCCAGTCGATCGCGGGCGCGTCGCGGTAGAGACGCTCGATCTCGTAGAACCTGCGGACCTCGTCGAGGAAGACGTGGACGACGACGTCGCCGTAGTCGATCAGCACCCACTGCTGCTCGCGGCCGCCCTCGACCCGCCGGGGCAACCGACCGGTGCCCGCCCGCACCGCCTGCTCGATCTCGTCGACGAGCGTGCGCACGAGGCGGCGGTTCGGCGCATCGAGCACGACGAACAGCTCGGCGATGCCGAGGATCGCCCCGACGTCGAGCACGACGATGTTGCGTCCCTGCTTGTCGTCGGCGATGCGGGCCGCCATCTTGGCGACGGTCCGGGCGTCGTCGGGGCGGTCGTCGGTCGTGGCGTCGGGCAGCTCGGTCATCTAGTCCTCTCCGGCGATCGTGGCCGCCGTCCCGGCGTCGGCGGTCGTGTCCGGGTCGGTCGCCAACGTCGCGATCGTCGGCGGCGTGACGCCCTGCTGACGGATCAGGTCGAGGTAGCGCGTCCCGAGCCGGATCACCGCGTCGATCCCGACGATGCGGGTGTCGGCGAGCTGCACGTCGAGGTCACCGAACAACAGTGACGCGCCCTCGGTGCCGGCGACGAGCGTCTCATCGGCGACGTCGACCACCGTCGACGACCCGGCTTCGTCGTCGGGCGTCGCCGTGGTGTCCACCGACAGCACGTTCCCACCGACGAAGAGGATCTGCGAGATGGCGCGGTACGCGACATCGGTGTTCGTGAGCCCGACATCAGCGAGCTGCTCGTCGCTGAAGGTGCTCTCGATGCGCACCGACAGTGCCGGGTTCGGCGCCGCCACCCGTCCCGGGGCGATCTGGCCGAACACCAACGCCAGCTCGGCCCGGTCGAGGACCACGGCGTCGACACCTCGGGGGTTGACGTCGGCGCCGACCGGAACGGCCCGCACGCTCCGGTGGCCGGTCGGCCCGGTGGCCAGGTCGGCGAGGACGGCGTCGACCGTGGTCACGCCGGTGGATGCCGCGCTGACCAGACCGGCACCCGTCGTCGGCACCGCGGACGTCCCCGGGACGGCGGTGGCCGCCGGGACAGGGGTGCCGTCGCCGATCGCCGCCCCGACGGCGCTCCACACGGCGCCGGCAGCGGGGTACTGGTCGACGGCCGGCACCGCTGGATCGCGCGCCGTGAGCACGGCGGCGGCCTGGTCGGCGTCCATCGTCTGCGGCCCCGCTTCGGCGACGACGTCGCCGTCGGCGTCCGTCACGGCGGCGGGCAGGTCCACGTCGAGCGGTCCGAAGGGTGCGAGCAGCTCGGCCAACCGGGTCGCATCGACCACTTCCGTCGTGTCGAGGCCCAGCCCGAGCAGCGTCTCCGCCTCCGGCCCCAGCGCCTCGGGACCCTGCAGCGCGACCGTCTCGTCGAACGGCCGGCGCTCCACGTCGGCGCCACCACCGGAGGCGTCGGCGTCGACGGGGACCGTGATGATGCTCCCGCCGTGCCCGCCCGGCTGGACGACGAGCACGGCGACCGAGGCCAGGGCGCCGCTGTCGTCGACAGCACCGAGCAGCGCCGTCGGCGTCGACGGGAACACGAGCTCGGGCCGGCCCGACGATGCGTCCGCGCCCTCGGTCGAGTTGTAGAGGGTGACGGCGCCCAGCGTCCCGAGAGCGATCGCGGCGAGCACGCCGAGGACAGCAGCGCCGGCGGCGATGAGCGTGGAATGTCGGCGCCGGCCGGGGAGGGCCGTCAAGGCACCCTCCCGTACAGCCCCCGCTGCTCGATCACCTGCAACACGGGGTCGGTGACGAGGTAGTCGAGCGGTCGGCCGTCGGTGAAGCGGGCCCGCAGGTCGGTGCTCGACACCTCGAGGCGTGGCACCTCGACGTGGATCCACGACACGTCACCGGGGAGCTCGCACGGGCTCGCCGGGCCGATCCACGACGACCATCGCCGAGCGGCGCACGACCTCCTCGTGGCGCTCCCAGGTCGCCAGGCCGGCGGCCGCGTCGTCACCGACGATCGTGTAGAGCTCGGCCCCCGGTTCCTGCTCGGCGAGCGCGGCCAGCGTGTCGGCGGTGTAACTGGGCCCGCCGAGATCGATCTCGAGGCGCCCCGGCTCGAGCCCTGGCACGTCGGCGACGGCCGCCTCCACCATCGCGAAGCGGTCGAGCGCCGGCGTGATCTCGCGGCTCGCCTTCTGCCACGGGACGTTGGCCACCATCAGCACGACGACGTCGAGCTCGAGGGCGTGGCGCACGTTGACCGCAGTCACGAGGTGGCCGACGTGTGGCGGATCGAACGTGCCGCCGAACAGCCCGACACGCCGGGGTCGGCGAGGGGCGGGGGTCCGACCGGTGGCCGGATCGAGCGTCGCTCGGGCGAGCGGGACCCCCGGCACAGGCACGGCGGCGGAGTCTAGGGGCCTCACCCGTGATCAGGGATGGCGATGAGGAACACCTGCCGAAGCCCTGCTTGACACGGCTGTTATTCTGGATGTCCCCCGACTCGATCCTGCTCTCACCACGCAGACATCCACGCGTTCCCCGGCTACGAACCCTCATCGCGCTGTTATTCAGCGCCTGTGTCGCTTGCCACACGCAGGTCGGAAATCCCTCAGCATACGAACGGTTGCAACAAGACACCATGAACGACTCCATCGGCCTGTACCTGAACGACATCGGCAAGGTCCCCCTGCTCACGGCAGAAGACGAGCGCGAGCTCTCCCGGGTGATCGAGGCTGGTCGCGAGGCCGCCGAGAAGCTCCAGAACGGCCAGCGCGCCGTCGCCCTGAAGAACGCCGTCGCTTCGGCCGCCGACGCCAAGGACCGCTTCATCCGGTCCAACCTGCGCCTCGTGGTCAGCATCGCCCGGCGCTACCCGCTCCCCCAGGGCATGGACCTCCTCGACCTCATCCAGGAAGGGAACCTCGGCCTCGAGCACGCCGTCGACAAGTTCGACTGGCGCCGCGGCTTCAAGTTCTCCACCTACGCCACCTTCTGGATCCGCCAGGCCATCGGCCGGGCCCTCGACCAGAAGGCCAGCCTCATCCGCATCCCCGGCGACCGCTCGGCCAGCCTCCGCGCCGCGCTGCGCCAGGCGTCGGGTGACGGCGAGACCCTCGACCAGCAGAACGCCGAGCTGCACCGGCTGACCACGCCGGTCTCGCTCGACAAGACCGTCGGCGACGACGGTGACGCCACGCTCGGCGACCTCATGGCCAACGGTGAGGGCACCCCCGAGGACCACGTGATGGCCCTCGTCGACGGCGACCTGCTCGACGAGCTGCTCGGCACGCTCGACAACCGGGCCCGGTACGCCGTCGAGGCCCGCTTCGGGCTGCTCGACGGGGAGCGCAAGAGCTTCCGCGAGGTCGGTGAGCAGCTCGGCGTCACCGCCGAGGCCGCTCGTCGGCTCGTCAGCCGGGCCGTCGTCGGCCTGCGCGACGACGCCGAGCGCATCCTCGCCGTCTGATCCTGCGAAGGGGCGGTCCGGGCCGATCCCGGTCCGCCCCTTCGTCGCGTCCCCGGCCCGACTCATCCGAGTGTCTCGATCCACCGGACCGACGCACTCGGAATGCACCGAAGCATTCGATGGCAATCACCTCTGAGCAGGGAGACCCCAGCGTTAGGCTGACCGCCTTATGAACGAGGCGTGGACGCCGTCGTCCTGGCAGCACCACCCGGCCGGGCAGCAACCCGAGTGGCCGGACACCGGTGCGCTGCACCAGGCCCTGAAGACGATCGCGTCGTACCCGCCGCTGGTCTTCGCCGGCGAGTCCCGCTCGCTCCAGGCCGCGCTGGCCGACGTCTCGGCGGGCAAGGCCTTCCTGCTGCAGGCCGGCGACTGCGCCGAGTCGTTCGAGGACTTCTCGGCCGACAACATCCGCGAGAAGCTGCGGGTGATCCTGCAGATGGCCGTCGTCCTGACGTACTCGATGGGAGTGCCCGTCGTGAAGGTCGGGCGCATCGCCGGGCAGTTCGCCAAACCGCGCTCCAGCACCACCGAGCGCGTCGGTGACGTCGAGCTGCCGTCGTTCCGCGGCCACATCGTCAACGGCGACCGCTTCGAGGTCGCGGCGCGGGTCCCCGACCCCGATCGGCTCGTGCAGGCCTACCACCAGTCGTCGTCGACCCTGAACCTCGTCCGGGCGTTCACGAAGGGCGGCTTCGCCGACCTCACCCGCGTCCACGCGTGGAACCAGGAGTTCGTGGCGTCCAGCCCCGCCGGTCGCCGCTACGACCAGCTGGCGGGCGAGATCGATCGGGCGATGTCGTTCATGCGGGCGTGCGGCGTCGACACCACGTCGAACCCGAACCTGAGCGAGGTCGACGTCTACACCAGCCACGAGGCCCTGATCCTGGGCTACGAAGAGGCGCTCACCCGCCAGGACTCGTTGACCGGCGGCTGGTACGACTGCTCGGCGCACATGCTGTGGATCGGCGATCGGACCCGCGACCTCGGCGGCGCGCACGTCGAGTTCCTCCGCGGCGTCGGCAACCCGGTCGGCTGCAAGATCGGCCCGAGCGTGGGTCCGGACGACGTCCTGGCGCTGTGCGAGCAGCTGAACCCCGACCGCACCCCGGGCCGGCTGACGCTGATCACGCGGATGGGAGCGGCGCGCGTCGAGGAGCACCTGCGGCCGCTGCTGCGGGCCGTCACCGACGCCGGGCACCCCGTCGTGTGGGCCTGCGACCCGATGCACGGCAACACCTTCAGCGCCCCGAGCGGCCGCAAGACCCGCCACTTCGACGACGTCATCGGCGAGATCGCCGGCTTCGTGCGGGCCCACCACGCCGAGGGCACGTGGCCGGGGGGCATCCACGTCGAGCTGACCGGCGAGAACGTCACCGAGTGCCTGGGCGGCTCCGATGCCCTGTCCGACGCCGACCTCGACCACCGCTACGAGACGATGTGCGACCCGCGGCTGAACGGCCGTCAGAGCGTCGACCTGGCGTTCCGGGTCGCCGAGCTGGTCGCCGGCTCCCCCGTCTGAGCCGGGACGCGGCGGTGGGGGCACTCGACGTCGTCGCTACGTGGCCGGTGCCGACCGTCGGTGCCGCCGTCGTGCGGGCTGACGGGTCCATCGCTGCGGTCGGCGCGATCGAGCAGCGCTTCCGACTGGCGTCGCTGAGCAAGCCCCTCACCGCCTGGGCCACCCTGGTGGCCGCCGAGGAGGGCATCGTGTCGCTCGACGACCCGGTCGGCCAACCGGGTTGCACGTTGCGCCACCTGCTGGCCCACGCCGGCGGCTATCCGTTCGACGGCCGCCGGCCGATCACCGGGGTCGCCAACCGGCGGATCTACTCCAACGGCGGCATCGAGCTCGTCGCGGAGCACGTCGCGGCGGCCGCCGGCATCCCGTTCGCCGACTACCTCGACGAGGCCGTCCTCGATCCGCTCGGGATGGCGGACGCCGCTCTCGAGGGCTCGCCGGCCCACGGGGTGTGGGCGACGGTCGCCGACGTGACGGCGTTCCTCGCCGAGCTGCAGGCGCCGACGCTCGTCGAGGCGGCGACGGCGCAGGACGCGTTCCAACCGCAGTATCCGGCACTCGCCGGTATCGTGCCGGGCGTGGGGCAGTTCGATCCGTGCCCGTGGGGGCTGGGCTTCGAGATCCGAGGCCACAAGTCCCCCCATTGGACCGGGCAGCAGAACAGCACGTCGACGTTCGGCCACTTCGGGGGCGCCGGCACGATGATGTGGGTCGATCCCGAGGCCGGCTGCGGCGTCGTCGCGCTCACCGACCGGCCGTTCGACCAGTGGGCCGACGAGGCCCTGCGGCGATGGCCCGAGCTGTCCGACGCCGTGCTGGCCGAGGCGGTGGACCAGTGAGCCGACCGAATCCTCGACCGAGCGAACGAGGTGGCTCGGACCGATGACCTTCAGCCTGGGCGACCGCGTGCGTTGGGTGACGACGGCCGACGACGGGCTCCCCCTCGTGCGCTACGGGTTCGTCGGCGGCGTCGCCGGTGACGCCGGTCCGGTGGTGGTGATGCTCGACGGCGAGCTCGGAGGTGACGTGGTCGACCTCGATCAGCTGCAGCCGGTCTCGATCACGAACGTCGAGCTCCACCTCGACGGCGACGACCTGATCGAGCAGCCCGAGCTGCGCCAGGGCCTCGTCCACCTGTGGCGGGCCGAGGCCGAGATGGCCGGTCTCGACGTCGACTCGCTCGAGGCGTTGGGCAGCGGGCACCCGTTGCCCGATGCGAGCTGGTCGCTGGCCGCGCTGACCAGCGGCGGCGAGCAATACGTCGTGCGGGCGCTGCGGTCGGCGACGGATCCCGGGGTCGTGTGCATCCGGGCCGAGTCATGGCACCTCTACGGCGGCTGAGGCACCCGCTCAGGCTCCGAGCTCGGCGAGTCGGAAGTGCCGGCGGCACAGCAGCTCGTAGCGGACGCTGTCGCCGAAGAGGGGCGGTGACGTGGTCTCCGAGGTGTCGCCGACGACCACGGTCTCGCCCTCGAGGACGACGTCGCCGTTGACCACCCGGGCGTTGTGCGTCGCCCGGGCGCCGCACCAGCAGCGGGCCTCCACCTGCAGGGGCACTCGGTCGTCGGCGATCTCGAGGAGCCGCTTGGTGCCCTCGAACAGCTCGCCGCGGAAGTCGGTGATCAGCCCGAACGTGTACACCTCGACCTCGAGCTCGTCGACCACGCGGGCGAGCTGGTCGCACTGCGCGGACGTGTAGAACTGCGCCTCGTCGCAGACGAGGTAGTGAATCGGCCAGTGCGAGATGGCGAGCGCGTGGAGGTCGAGGTCCGGGCGCACGTCGATGGCCGGCGCGGCGACGCCGAGCCGGCTGGTCACCTGGCTGCCCTCCCGGTCGAGGCAGGTCAGCAACAGGCCGTACAGGTGGCGCGACGACAGGTTGTGGTGGATCTGCAGCGCGACGGTGCTCTTGCCCGAGCCCATCGTGCCGAAGCTGAAGCGCAGTGTCGCCATACAGCCGGGCGACGCTAGCGGGGCCGCCGGCAGGCGAGGCATGGAGCGCCTCGACCGCCGGCGGCCCCGGGCACGAGGCGGCGGTGCACCGTTGTCGCCGGCACACCCCGCGTGCGCCCGCCCGCCGAACCGGTCGTCAGGCGGCGGTCACCCTGCCGTCGTCGTCGCGGTGTCGGTCTCGCCCATCCCGATCCCGTTGCCCTCGGCGTCGATCACGTACCACTTGTCGCCGACACCCTGGCCGTTGACGTCGCCGGCCGCCGCGTCCTCGGCGAAGTAGTACAGCGGCCAGCCGTTGTAGGTCGTCTGCACCGAGCCGTCCTGGCCGGTCGACGCTGCCGAACAGCGTCGCGTCGACGCCCTCGCCGGCGACCACGTCACCGGTCAGCGCCGGCCACGCCGCCGATGCAGTCGCCCTCGCAGGTGCTGGGGCCCTGGTCGTCGGGCGTGAACAGGTACAGCGTCATGCCCTCGCCGTCGACGAGGAACGTGCCCAGGTCGCCCGTCGCCACGGTCGACCGTCACGCCCTCACCGGACGGCGTCTCCGACCCCTCGGTCGCACCGGTCGTCGCCGGCGCCTCGGCGCCGGACGGCGCCGCGCTCGCCGCCGGCGCGGTCCGTGGCGTCCGCAGCTGTCGTCGTCATCGTCATCGCCACAGGCACTGGCGGCGATGCCGAGCAGGAAGACCGTCGCAATGCCGAGCACGGCGCGGGATGATGAACGTCTCACGGGGAACCTCCGTCACGATGAGGACACGTTGTCGAGCGATCACCGGCACGAGCGCCGGCACCCACAGATACGAGCAAGCCCAACGGTTGGATTGCGGCACTCGTCACACCCGGACGTCGCAATCCCGATGCGGGCAACGAACGTAGTACCTCTCGTGCGGGCTCCTCATCACGCCGACCTGGCCGACGACGCGCTCGTCGCCGGGCTCGCCGTCGAGGACGGCGACGCGGCCACGGCGTTCGTCCGCCGCTTCCAGGCCAAGGTGTTCGGACTGGCGCTGGCCGTCACGCGCGACCCCGCGCTCGCCGACGACGTGTCCCAGGAGGCCTTCCTGCGGGCCTGGCGATCAGCCGCGACGTACGACACCCGGCGCGGGTCGGTGTCGGCATGGCTGCTGACGATCGCCCGCAACGCGGCGATCGACGCCGTCCGGGCGCGGCGCGCCGTGCCGGCCGACGACGAGGAGCTCGACCGCCTCCTGCAGGCGACGCTCGGCGGCGGCGACGGAGGCGATGCGACGGGCGAGTCGGCCACGACCACGGTCGATGCGGGCCGGGTGCTGTCGCGGATGCGATCGCTGCCGGTCGAGCAGGCGCGCGCCGTTGTGCTCGCCGTCTACGGCGGCTGCACGGCCGACGAGATCAGCCGGCGCGACGGGGTGCCGCTGGGCACGGCCAAGACGAGGATCAGGGCGGGATTGCGGCGGCTGCGCGAGGCGCAGCTCGGCGCCGATCAGGAGACGGAGGACCGAGGTGTCTGAGGGGCGAGATCCCCGGGGCGACGACGCCCAGACGCGGCGAACGACGACGCCCGAGACGCGGCGGGCGGCAGCGCCCGCGACGCAACCGACGGCCACGTCGACGTGGTGGCGCTGGCGCTCGGCGACGTGGACGGGCAGCGTCGGGCGGCGATGGCCGCCCACCTGCTGGCATGCGCGGCGTGCCGGAGCGAGTACGACGACGTGTCGGCGACGATCGGCGATGCTGCTGCCGGCGGTGCCCGGCGTGCAGCCGCCGATGGGCTTCGACGAGCGTGTGCTGGAGCGGTTCGGCACGGTTGCCGACGCCGCGGCGCGCCGTTCGCTCGGCCGACGACACCCTCGGGGGCGCCGGGTCCCGCGATGGAGGTGGCTGGCCGGTGCTGCGGCGCTGCTGCTGGTCGCGGCCGGTGTGGTCGGTCTGGTCGCGACGCGTGGTGACGACGACGCGAGCGCCGGCGACGTGCGGACGCTCGAGAAGATCGACGGTGAGGCCGTGGGCACCGTGTCGATCGGCGAGGTGGGCGGCGAGCAGGTGATGGTCGTCGCGATCGTCGCCGCGCCGGACGGCGTGTCCTACTACTGCCGCACGCACCTCGAAGACGGCTCGACCGTCGACTCCGAGTCGTGGCCGGCAGGGAACGGGGCGTGGCTCGTGCCCCTGCCCGACGCCGGGGAGCAGGCCGTGCGCTCCGTCGACGTCGTGGTCAGCGGGACGGACCACGTCTGGTCGTCGGCCACCTTCGCCACGACCTGAGCGGCGCCGCCGTCAGCGCAGCATCGCCTGGACCGTCGTGATGTGGTCGGCCTCGGCCGCCTCCTTGTCGGGCCGGTATCGGCGGACGCGGGCGAAGCGGAGGGCCACACCACCCGGGTAGCGCGTCGACGCCTGCACGCCGTCGAGGGCGATCTCGACCACCATCTCCGGTCGGACGTGGACGACCCAGCCGTCGACGCCCTCCTGGGTCCCGATCGTCGATCGCCTGCAACGCCTCCGTCTGCCACCGTAGGAGGTCGTCGGTCAACCCCTTGAACGTCTTGCCGACCATCACGAACGTGCCGTCGTCGCCTCGCGCGCCGAGGTGCAGGTTCGACAACCACCCGGTGCGCCGGCCGTGGCCCCACTCGGCGGCCAGCACGACGAGATCGAGCGTGTGGACCGGCTTGATCTTGCGCCACGACCCGCCGCGGCGCCCGGCGTCGTAGCGCGACTCGAGGGACTTCACCATCACGCCCTCGTGGCCGGCGACGATGGCGCGGGCGAGGAACGCGGCCGCCTCGTCGGCGTCGGCGGTCACGATCGACGGCAAGCGGGCCGAGGGCGGCACGAGTGTCGCCAGCAGCTCCCGCCGGACGGCGAGCGGCTCGTCGACGACGGGGGCGCCACCGGCGTGCAGGACGTCGAAGAAGTATGCCGACAGGCCGCGGCCGCGGCCGGTCGGCCCGTCGGCGCCGAAGTCACCCATCGTGTCCTGGAACCGCCTCGGTGCGCCGTCCTCGTCCACGCCGAGCGCCTCCCCGTCGAGGACGAGGTCCCCACCGGGAAGGTCGGCGACCAGCGCCGTGACGGCGCCGAGGCGGTCGGTGATCTCGTTGAGGTTCCGGGTGTAGAGCCGGACCTCACCGTCACGACGGTGGGCCTGGATGCGGGCACCGTCGAGCTTCCACTCCACCGACGCCGGTCCGGTCGCGGTCAGCGCCGCCGTGACGTCCTCGGCCGGCGACGCCAACATGGGCTGCACGGCACGCCCGGGCACCATGCTGATCGCGGCCAGCGCGTCCTCGCCGCCGGTCAGCGCAGCACGAGCGGTGACGCCGAGGTCGCCCGACAGCATGTGGGCGCGGCGCACGGCGGCGATCGGCACGGCCGCAGCCTTGGCGACGGCATCGACCATCACACCGTCGAGCGCGCCCTGACGCAGCTCGCCCCCGAGCAGCTTCCACAACAGCTGCTGCTCGCTCCCCGTGGCCCGGGCGAACACATCGCCGAGGAGCGCCCGGCGCGCTGCGTTCACGCCGCTGCCTGACATCGCGGCCAGTTCGGTGATCATCCGGTCCACGTCGAGCACGTCGAGCGTCGGCTCGGCCGCCGGATCGACGCGCATGTCGCGCAGCATCGCCCATCCGACGCCGATGCGACCCTGCCGCGCGACGCCGGTCAGCACCCCGACCGCGACCTCCACCTCGTCGGGCGCGAGCCGCCGCAGCACGTCGGCGAGGAGCGCCGACTTCTCGCCCCGTTTCGACGTGGCGACGAGGCGTTCGGACGTCAGCGCCAACTCTGCGAACCGCACGGCGGAACACGGTACGTCCGCACGCGTGGCCCGGCGCTACCGTTGTCGGTTGGAGGAGGGGGACGGCAACGACGCCGGCCCGACAACATGACCGACACTGTCGACAAGACGGGGAGCGGCGAGAGCACGACCACGGAGGTGGCCGTCGACGTGAACACCGGCGCACGGGGTACGACGATCCTCGATCGCGTCGTGGTCCGCTTCGCCGGCGATTCCGGCGACGGCATGCAGCTCACGGGTGACCGGTTCACCTCGGTGAGCGCGTCCTACGGCAACGACCTCTCGACCCTGCCCGAGTACCCAGCCGAGATCCGCGCCCCAGCCGGCACCGTCCACGGTGTCTCGAGCTTCCAGGTGCACATCTCGGACCACCCGATCACGACGCCGGGCGACGAGCCCAACGTGCTGGTGGCGATGAACCCCGCGGCGCTGCGTGCCGACCTCGGTCGTCTCGAGCCGGGCGGCACACTGATCGTCAACGAGGATGCGTTCGACGACCGCAACCTGGAGAAGGCCGGGTTACCACGACGCCGGCGGGACCGTCACCAACCCGCTCGACGACGGCAGCCTCGACGGCTACCGGCTGCTCCGGGTGCCGATGACGACGTTGACCAAGGAGGTCGCCGCCCCGCTCGGCGTGAAGCCCCGTGACGCCGAGCGCTCGAAGAACTTCTTCGCCCTCGGCCTCGTGTCGTGGATGTACACCCGCCCGATCGAGCCGACGCTGGCCTGGATCGACCGCCGCTTCGCCAGCGACGAGCTGGTGCAAGCGGCCAACCGGGCTGCGTTCACGGCCGGCTACAACTTCGGCGAGACCACCGAGGCCGTCGGGCACCGCTTCGAGGTGCGACCGGCGATGCTGCCGGTCGGCGAGTACACGAGCATCACCGGCAACACCGCACTGGCCTGGGGCATCGTCGCCGCCGGCCAACTGGCCAAACTGCCCGTGACGCTGGGCTCCTACCCCATCACACCGGCGTCGGACATCCTCCACGAGCTGTCCAAGCACAAGCAGTTCGGGATCCGCACGGTGCAGGCCGAAGACGAGATCGCGGCGTGCGGCATGGCCCTCGGGGCGGCGTTCGCCGGTCACCTGGGCGTGACGACGACGAGCGGCCCGGGCGTCATGCTCAAGGGCGAGACGATCTCGCTGGCCATCTCGGTGGAGCTGCCGCTCCTGATCGTCGACATCCAGCGCGGCGGTCCGTCCACGGGGCTGCCGACGAAGACCGAGGCCGCCGACCTCAACATCGCGCTCTTCGGCCGTTCCGGAGAGGCCCCGCTGCCGGTCGTGGCCGCGTACAGCCCTGTGCACTGCTTCGAGGCGGCGATCGAGGCCGCTCGCATCGCCGTCAAGTACCGCACACCGGTGATCCTGCTGTCGGACGGCTACCTGGCCAACGGCTCCGAGCCGTGGAAGCTCCCCGATGTCGACTCCCTGCCGGACATCTCGGTGCCCTTCGCCACCGAGCCGAACCACGTCGACGACGACGGCAACCCCGACTTCTGGCCCTACCTGCGCGAGCCCCAGACGCTGGCCCGTCCGTGGGCGATCCCGGGCACTCCGAAGCTGATGCACCGGATCGGCGGCATCGAGAAGGAGGGCGACGGCTCCGGCAACATCTCCTACACGCCGGAGAACCACCAGATGATGGTCGATCTGCGGGCGGCCAAGGTGGCCGGCGTGGCCGCCGACATCCCGCCGACGCCCATCGAGGGCGACGAGGACGCCGAGCTGCTGATCCTCGGTTGGGGCTCGACGTGGGCGGCCATCGACGCTGCCGTGCAGCGCCGCCGACGCAACGGCCGCAAGGTCGCCTGGGCCCACATCATGCACCTCAACCCCCTGCCGCCGGACCTCGGCGACATCCTGCGGCGGTTCCCCAAGATCCTCGTCCCCGAGCTCAACCGCGGCCAGCTGGCGCGGGTCGTGCGGGCCGAGTACCTCGTCGACGCCCGCTCGTTGTCGAAGGTCCAGGGCCTCCCCTTCACCGCCCGCGAGATCGAGGACGCCATCGAGAAGGAGCTGGCCAGATGAGCCCTGATCACGGAGCATCGAAGGAGCTGTCCAGCCATGACCGACACCGCCGTGCCACTCACGACGAAGAAGGACTGGTCGTCGGACCAGGAGGTGCGCTGGTGTCCTGGATGCGGGGACTACGGCATCCTCCAGGCCGTCCAGCAGCTGATGCCCGAGCTCGGCGTGGCGCCCGAGAACACGGTGTTCGTGTCGGGGATCGGCTGCTCGAGCCGCTTCCCGTACTACATGAACACGTACGGGATGCACTCGATCCACGGCCGGGCCCCGGCGATCGCCACCGGGGTGGCCGTCGCCCGGCCCGACCTCGACGTGTGGGTCATCACCGGAGACGGCGATGGGTTGTCGATCGGCGGCAACCACCTGATCCACGCGCTGCGCCGCAACGTGAACCTGACGATCCTGCTGTTCAACAACCGGATCTACGGGCTGACGAAGGGCCAGTACTCCCCCACATCCGAGCTCGGGAAGGTCACGAAGTCGACCCCGATGGGCTCGGTCGATCCGCCGTTCAACCCGCTGGCCGTCGCACTCGGGGCCGAGGCGAGCTTCGTGGCCCGCACCCACGACCTCGACCGCAAGCACATGATGGAGACGTTCCGCGCCGCCCACGACCACCGCGGCGCGTCGTTCGTCGAGATCTTCCAGAACTGCAACGTCTTCAACGACGGGCAGTTCAACGACATCACCAAGAAGCAGCAGCGCGACGAGATGATGATCGAGCTCGCCCACGGTGAGCCGATCCGCTTCGGTGCCGAGCAGCAGCGCGGGGTGCGGATGGGCTCCGACGGCCAGTTGCGCCTCGTCGAGGTCGCCGACGTCGGCGAGGACGCCCTGCTCGTGCACGACGCCCATCGCGACGACCCGAGCCTGGCGTTCGCGCTCGCCCGGTTGAGCACGAACGACCACGAGCCGACGCCGTTCGGTGTGTTCCGCGACGTGCAGCGACCCGAGTACGCCACGGCGATCGCCACCCAGCTCGCGGCGGCGTCCGAGCGCAAGGGACCGGGGGACCTCGCAGCCCTGCTGCGATCCAACGGCACCTGGTCGGTGGCCGGATCCAACTGACGACTTCACCACTCGGTATGCCACCGCGCGACGGCGATCGTCGGATAGGGTCGCCCGGTCGTCGTCTGGGCGTTGGGTACCGGTCGGCGATGGCGGCACCCGCCGTCGTCGGTGACCGTCCAGCCGTCCCCCGAGGCCGATGAACGCATACGAGCTCCGAGCGCGACGCCCTGCCCCGAACATGCCACGGGTCCGTGAGGCGCGATTGACCATGGTCGTCATGCTGGCCACCCTGGCCGCCCTCGGTGCGGTCGCGCTGATCGCGACCGTCCGTGACCCGGGGAGCGGATCGGTCGCCTCGACGCCCGACGCGGCCGCAGCCGCTCCCGCGATCGATGCCGCGGCTGTCCCGACCACCATCGTCGTCGCCGCGCCGGCTGCCCTCGCCGCACCGGCCGTCGGCCTGAGCACCGACGGCGACATGGTCGAGGCCCTCTCGGCCGATTGCACGATCAAGGCGATGAAGCTGTCGATGACCGACGCCGGCGCCGACGTGAGCTGCCTCCAGCAGGGCCTGATCGACGCCGGGTACAGCGGCGTCACCGTCAACGGCACGTTCGACTCGGCCACATACGCCGCCGTCGAGCAGCTCCAGACCGAGCGCAACCTGTTCGTCGACGGCGTCGTCGGACGCGAGACGGCGCTGTCGATCGGCGTGTGGCCCGACGAGGAGTCGTTCGTGGTCCGGACACCGGCGCCAGCCCCCGGCACGGCCGACTCCTGGGGCTACCGCTTGTCGTCGGTGTCGTCGGTCGGTGCCGAGGCACCGCCGTTGCCGGCCGACTCGGGCAGCGGCAAGCGCGTCGTGTACGACCGCCGAGGACAGCGGGTGTGGGCCGTGGACGAGAACGAGCAGATCGTGCGGTCCTGGCTCGTGTCAGGCAGCAAGTACGGCAACGAGGCCCCCGGCGTCCACGAGGTGTACAGCCGCTCCGAGCAGTCCACGGCCTGGAACGGCCAGGCCATCCTCCCGCTGATGATCAGGTACCAGCAGACGAACATCGGGGCGATCGGGTTCCACGGGATCCCCGTGCACGTCTCGGACGGCACCGACTACCAGACCGAGGCCGAGCTCGGGCACCCGCCTGTCGGGCGGCTGCCAGCGCCAGGCCAACCCGGACGCCGCGTTCCTCTGGGCGTTCGCGCCGGTCGGCACGACCGTCGTCGTCATCTGACGAGCGGCGGCACCGTGACGCTGCGCATCGAGCCGGCGACCGCCGATCGCTGGGACGACCTGGCGTCGTTGTTCGGTCCGAACGGCGCGTACTCGAACTGCTGGTGCACCTGGTTCACGTGGCGGTCGGCGACGTGGAGCGCGGCGACCCCGGCCGAGCGCCGCGCCCGGCTGGCCGACGACGTGATCGGTGGGCGCGAGCCAGGTCTGCTCGCCTACGCCGGGGACGAGCCGGTCGGGTGGTGCGCGGTGGCCCCTCGCGACCGCTACGACCGCCTGACGAGTCCTCGGGCCCGGCGGTTCCGAGCCGTCGACGATCGCCCGTCCTGGGTCGTCACGTGCTTCTTCGTCCGCCGCGACCGGCGGGGTGACGGTGTGGCATCGGCACTCCTGGACGCGGTCGCCTCGTTCGTCGCCGACCGCGGCGGGACCCTCGTCGAGGGCTACCCCGTCACCACGGCGGACGGCGGCCCGGCAGCGATGTACACCGGCACGATCGGCATGTTCGAGCGGGCCGGCTTCGAGGCCGTCGAGGGTCGCGTCCGGCACCCCGTCGTGCGCCGCGACCTGCGATGACGTGTTCACACGCACGGAACAACTCGGACACATCGCATCCTCAGCATCGAGCCATGGAACTCGGACACCGCCCTGTCCTGGTCGCCGCCGCGCACCCCAGCCTCGATGACGCCGTTCGTTGCTTCTGCAACGCCTTGCGGGCCGAGACCCGCTGGTTCGGGCGGCGCGGCGCGTCGGCACCGAAGCCGACACCCTCGCTCGTCCGCCGCCTCGAATCGCCGACCGCCGCAATCACGATTGCGGCCATGGTGGGCGGTGAGGTGATCGGTCTCGCCCGCATCGACGACGAGGCGCCCGAGGGGCCCGAGCTGTTGATCGCCGTCGCCTGCGCGTGGCGTGGGCGCGGCGTCGCGTTGGAGCTCGGGCAGGCCATCGTCGCCCGCGCCCATCGAGCCGGCATCCCACGCATCGTGATGCGCTCTTCGTACCGCGGGTCGGACCTGCAGGAGATCGGCACAGCGCTCGGCTTCCAGGTCTTCGACCTCGGCCGCGGCCGGGTCGACCTGATCCGCTCGCTCGGTCCAGCGACCCGGTCGGCCTGACCGAGCGACCACAGCCCGGTACCTCGTCGGCGGTCGCGGGCCGCTACGACCTCGGGCAGGCGTCGTCGCCGAGTGGCGCCGTCTCGTCGAGGCGGATCACGACCTCGCCCGGTCGGACGTCGTGCAGCTCGATCCACCCGTCATCGGTGGGCTCGATGCAGACCGTGGGATCGGCCACCCAGAACGCCGACTCGCGGACCCGCACGACGAGGTCGCCGCGCTCGCGGACGTCGAGCGTCACGCTGTCGATGTCCATCGCCGTCACCGACGCCGGACCGTCCACCAGCCCCCTGGAGTCGATCACCTCGTACACCGTCCAGTGGCGGCCGACCCACACGGGGCGGAGGTACGACACGCCGCCCCGGATCAGGGCTGCCTCCTCGACCCCGGAGTCGTCGAGTGTCGCGTCAGGCATCGCGACGCGGTCGACTCCGTTGTCGAGCAACCAGGCGTGGAACTCGGCCGCCGTCAGCCCCGGTTCGTAGAACAGGTCGTTGAAGCGGATGTCGAGCTGACGCTCCCAGCCGCGGGCGATCGGGTACCTCGACGCCACGTACGCCGCCTCCCAGTGCCGGCCGCTCGGCACGACCTCGATGCGCCCGGTCTCCGCGCCGACGCTCGCCAGGTAGGCGTTCAGGGGGGCGTAGTACTCCTCCCTGGTCGAGGGATCGCGCCCGGAGCGCAGGATCGAGTCGAGGGCCGGTGACCACTGCCAGAACAGGAGCAGCGGCACGAGGACGACGAACAGCCGTCGAGGCGGCACGAGCGCCAGGAGGACCGGTCCGGCGGCGTACATGCCCAACCGGTTGACGTTGGCACCGAGCGGCGTCGGCACGACGAACGCGATCGTGGCGGCGAGCCCGTAGAGCACGGCGACGCGCCGGACCAACCGCTGGTCCTGCGGTACCACGAGGAACACGGCGAGGACCGCGACCAGGGTGAGCGCGAGGCCCTGCCAGCGGAACGGGAACGACCCTCCTTGCGGGTAGAACACGGCGATCAGGAGGACGGGAGCGATCGACGCGATCGACAACATGCCGAACCGGCGGCGATCGCGGCCGGCCGACGTCCAGGCCCAGCCCATGAAGACGATGGCGAGGAAGGCACTGACGACCGGGCTCGCGGCCGCCGTCCCGATCGTGAGCACGGCGGTCAGCACCATCCAGCGGCGCTGGGCGGCGACCAGTGCTCCGAGGGCCACGGTGACGCCGAGCGCGAACGGCAGTCGCCCGACGGCGACGTTGGTCACCGTGCCGACGGCGAAGAACAACGAGGCCAGCAGGCACCGGTGGCCGGTGGCCTGCCGGAGCAGCACGTCGGCGAGCGCGGCCGACGCCGCCGAGGTCGCCACGACGACCGTCCAGATGCCGAACGTGGCCCCGAGGAGCGGGAACAGGACCCCATAGCCCAGCGTGTGATGGCCGCCGTACCACAGGTTGTTCCAGATCTCGAAGCCGTCGCGCTCGACGATGGCGACCCGGAAGAAGTGCGCCGGGAGGTCCGAGCCGCGCCAGCCGAGCCCGCGGGCGATGAGGGCCAGCACGGCGGCGATGGCCCCGGCGAGGACCGAAGGCGCGAGGGCCACCACGGGCACCCCGGCCGCGGCGGAACGGTCGGCCGCCGGTCGAGGCAGGACCTCGGTCACTGCAACGCCCGAGCTGCCATCCCGCCATCATTCCCCAGCTGGCCCGCACGACACCCGCGGGTGCAGTCGTGCCAGGCTGGGATCCGATCATGGATCACGGCGACCGCCACCGGCCAGACCACGTCGGCGCGTTCCTCGACGCGCTCGACGCCGCGATCGAGATCGTCGCCAGCCCCGCGGCCGAAGCCTCATGGGTGGCGCCGAGCGCGCTCGCCGACCTGACCGTCGGCGCGCTTGCCGCCCATGTGCTGCTCGTGGCGCGTCGCGCCGCGCAGCGTTTGGAGGAGCCGTCGCCAGGGCACGTCGGACGTGTCGTCGGCGTCGGCGAGTACTACGCCCCGGCCCGACTCCCCGCGCCCGGAGCGTTGTCGCACCCGGCTGCGGCACGCGTGCGGGCCGACGGCGCCCATGTCGCGGCACGGGGTCATGGATCGGTCGTCGCGTCGCTCGTCACCCGGCGCGCCGAGCTCGCCGTCGGGCTCACGGGCGCCGACCTCGACCGGCTGGTCGCCGGGCAGGACGGGAACGCGGTGACGTTCGGTGCCTTCCTCGACACCCGCACGACGGAGCTCGTGGTCCACGGCGACGACCTCGCCGCCAGCATCGGCCAGCAGACGTCCCCGAGCGCGGCGGCGCTGGAGGTGACGGTCGGGGTGCTGCTGGCCGTCATCCGCCATCGGGCCGGCGACGCGGCCGTCGCCCGGGCCCTGGCCCGCCCGGAGCGGGCCGACGCCGACGTGCTGCGAGCGCTCTGAGGACGTCCGCTCAGAGCCCGGCGAGCACACGTTGGAGGGGGCAAGGGCATCCGGGTGACGTCGAGGGCCTCGACCAATGGCTGCGGCGTAGCGCTCCTTGCGTCCGCTGCGCGTGCCCATGAACCGCCGCAGCTGGCGTTCGAGTGGGGACGGCCCGCTGGGCCGGCTGTGACCGGAGGCCCGTTCGAGCCCCGTGCGAACCAGCGCTTCTCGGCCTCGTCGTACAGCCCGGCCAGCTGCACGCCACGTCCGTTCGCCCGTATCGCTGGAGGGCCGCTCCGATGTTCGTCGCACCGCCGATCGCCACGATCGCGACGCCGGCGGCGGCGAGGTCGCAACCCTGTCGGTGAGCCAGCGTCGTCAGCGCACCGGCTCGCTCCCATTCGTCCAAGTCACGGCGACGAGCGGCGACGAGGATGGGCGCCATGACGATCGACATCACGAAGGTACCGGTGCACCTCGGCCTCGGCGGGACGGCTCGACCGATCGACGGCTTCGACTGGTCGGCGGAGCAGCTCGCCGCCTATGCCGACGCGACGCAATGCGACGGCCCGGACGGGCGGATGGTGATGATGTTCCACACCGCGGGCGCATGGTCGAACTGGGAACGCCACCCGAGCGGCGCCGAGGTGGTGATCTGCTGCACCGGTCGGCACGTGTTCGTCCAGGAGCTCGACGGCGCCGACCACGTCGTCGACATCGGACCCGGTGAAGCGCTGATCAACCCGCCGGGGGTGTGGCACACGGCCGACAGCGGCGCCGACGGTGGGTGGATCGTCGCCATCACACCCGGGCTCGACACCGAGCACAGGCCCCGCTGAGGCGCCGGCCCGAGCCGACCGCCGGACGCGACGGCTACGGTCATCGGCGCCACGCCGTTCGCTCGAGGACTCGGTTCGCGGGCTCGGCGGGCATGACGAGGGAGACGACAGCTTGGTGCATGACGACCGAAGTGAGCCGAGCGAGTCCTCGAGCGAGCGAACCAAGGGGCGCGGCACGACGGCGCCGATCCGACGGCGCCGACCACCGCCGACGATCGCCGAGCGGGTCGCCACCGGCCGCTCGGCGCGTGCCGTGTCGCCCCGCTCCGCCCACGGCGCCTGGTCGCCACCGCCGGCGCGTCGTGACCCGATCGACATCCTGCTCGACCAAGCCGCCGACCGGGTGCCCGATCTCGTGCCCATCCGCCACGGGCGCATGGCGGCATCTTCGTTCTCGTTCTACCGCGGTGCGGCCGCCGTGATGGCGGCCGATCTCGCGCCGGCGCCTCCGACCGGACTCACGGTCCAACTCTGCGGCGACGCCCACCTGGCCAACTTCGGGGGGTTCGCGGCGCCTGACCGGCGGCTCGTGTTCAGCGTCAACGACTTCGACGAGACGTTGCCCGGACCGTTCGAATGGGACCTCAAGCGACTCGTCGCCAGCCTCGCCGTCGTCGGGCGGGAACGCGGGTTCACCGTCGCCAAGCGCGAGCAGATCGTGCTCACGGCATCGCGCACCTACCGCGACATGGTCCGGGACTTCGCGCTCATGCCGTCGCTCGACGTGTGGTACGCCCGGCTCGACGTGGCCGAGATCGCCCGGCGCTGGGGTGCCGTCGCCAACGCCCGGGAGCTTCGGGAGTTCGAGCGGGCGACGAACAAGGCCAAGTCGAAGGACAACCGGCGGGCGATGCTCAAGCTCACCGAGGTGGTCGACGGCGAGCCCATCTTCATCAACCGGCCACCACTCGTCGTTCGGCTCGCCGAGCTCACCGGGCCGGCCGAGGCCGACCGGTGGGTGCGCGGCGCCCAACAGCTCCTGCACTCGTACGTCGCCACGTTGTCGCGGGACCGCCAGCGCCTGGTCGAGCGCTTCCGGTTCGCCGACATCGCCCGCAAGGTCGTCGGCGTCGGCAGTGTGGGGACCCGCGATTGGGTCGTGCTCCTGCTCGGGCGCTCGGACGATGACCCGCTGCTGTTGCAGTTCAAGGAGGCCCAGCCATCGGTGCTCGAGCCGTACCTGGGGGCCAGCTCGTACCGCCACCACGGCCGGCGCGTCGTGGAGGGCCAGCGCCTGATGCAGGCGGCCAGCGACATCCTCCTCGGCTGGGAGCGCACGGCCGAGCTCGACGGCACACATCGCGACTACTACGTCCGCCAGCTCTGGGACCGCAAGGGAACAGCCGTGATCGAGCAGATGTCTGCTCGCGGCTTGTTGCTCTACGGGTCGTTCTGCGCCTGGACGCTCGCCCGCGCCCACGCCCGGTCCGGCGATCCGGTGGCCATCGACGCCTACCTCGGTCGCAGCGACGTGTTCGACCGGTCCATGGTGGCGTTCGCCGAGACGTACGCCGAGCAGAGCGACCGCGACCACTCCTCGTTGGTGGCCGCCATCCGCACCGGCAGGGTCGAAGCGGTGCGCGGCGTCTGACCGAGCCTCGTGCCCGCCGATCACATCGGCCCAACCGGCCCGTCGTCGCCCGGCCGCTACGTCGCCTCGACCCTGATGCGCTGGATGCGGAGGGTCTTGATCCGCCAGACGTCGTCGTCCTTCTCGTAGGTCTCGAAGTAGTAGCCGAAGCCGGTCATCAGCGCGAACGGCGCACCGGCGGGCATGTAGAGCCGGTCCGTCATCGACCACGTCCCGGTCGCCGTCGTGTCGCTGGTCAGCTCGATCTCGCAGTTGTGGCCCTGGTGCACGCTCACGATCCCTGCCGCGCCGAGGCCGCCTTCGGACCACGAGTCACGCCCTTCCACGACCGTGTTCATCGCCGGCATGAAGTCCCGACCGGTCGCCGGATCGGTGCAACATCCGCGGTAGTCGAGGACGCAGTCCTCGGCCAGGATGCCGCGCACGAGCGCGGCATCGCACGTGTCGACGCCGCGGAAGTAGCGGGCCTTGACCGTCTTGATCTCATCGATCGCGGCCAGCCGCGACAGCTCGTCCACGTTCACCTCCGTCGAGCCCTTCGGGTGGGCTCGATCCATGTTGTCACCGCGTTGCGGTCAGTCCTGCACGGCGAGGACCCGCTCATCGACCGGGGCGGTGACCGGCTCGATCTCGATCGGGACGGCTGAGTAGTGGGCCATGCCGCCGAGGGGGTCCATGTCCATGTGGCTGGTGAGCTCGTTGACGTTGCCTTCGGCGTGACCGTGGGAGATCGACCCGACGCCCTTCATGATGGCGTCGTCGACCTTGGCGACCAGGATGATCGAACCGGCCTTGGTGCGCACCCGCACGTCTTGTCCGTCGACGATGCCGTGCTCGGCCGCGGTGTCGGGGTGGAGGATGATGTTCGCCGGCTCGCCGAGGATGTCGAGGTTGCCGTTGAAGTGCTTGTTCTGGCGGCGCGACGTGTACACCAGCGGCCGGGGCTGACCGAGCGTGGCCTCGTCGCGCTGACGGAACTGCTGCCACTGGGCGACGATCTCGGGCGGGTCGAGCTTCCAGCCGCCGACCCGCTCGAAGTGCTCCTCGACCCACTGCGCCGGGTGGTCGTGGGGCCACTCCATGTACCGCTTCTCCTTCAGCTCCTCGTAGGTGCAGCGGGCGGTCTCGGTGAAGAGCGTCGAGATCATGAAGTCGTCGGTCTCGTCGTTGTCGATGTCGGGCACGTAGTCGGGCACCGGGAGGTCGGCCCGACGCATGATCTCCGCGACCACCCACCAGCCCGAGCGGCGCTCACCCATCGGCTTCACCAACGGCGGGTTGTACTGCATGTTGACGCTCCACCCGAGGCTGTCCCAGCGGGTGACCTCGGCCCGCTCCAAGACATCCTTGGTCGGCAGCACGTGCGACGACAGCTCGGTCACCGCGTTGTGGCGGATCTCGGTGACCACGTTGAACTCCAGCGTCGGCAACCACTTCTTCTGCGCGTTCGCGTCGGGGAACGAACGGATGATGTTGCCGCCGAAGTTGAAGAACCCGCGGATGTTCCCGGCCTCGATCTCCGGTGTCAGCGTCGCGCACGGCCACTCCGGACCACCACCCGGGCCGATGATCCCCATGATGTCAGGACGCGTCTTGGACGCCGGGTAGAACGTCTGCGTCGGCGCCCACCCCTCGTACTTGTCCTTCGGCCGGAAGAACCCGGGATGGAACCAGGCACCACCGACCTCGTTCGTCGAACCGGTCAGGATCATGATCAACCAGCAGAACCACGCCGTCAGGTTGGCCCCCGGACCCATGCCGATACCGGTGCCGGTCTCGGTCGACACGATGCCGGCCCGACGGATCGCGTCGAGCAGATCCAAGATCTCCTGCTCCGTCACCCCAGCGACCTCGGCGGCGACCGCCAGCGTCCACCCCTCCAGCGACGCCCGCAACACGTCGAGCCCCTCCACCTGCTGCTTGGGCTTCAACGGACCGTTGTCGATGATCTCCTTGACGACGTAAGCCAGGATCGCGTAGTCCTTGCCCGGCGTAGCAGCGATCCACCGAGTCCCCAGCTTCGCCGTCGCCGTCTCGATCGGATCGATCACCCAGATCTCACCGCCCCGCTTGGTGATCGAACGCAACCACACCGCCGGGTCCCACATCCCGTTGTTGTCACCGTGGCTGACCATCGGGTTGATCCCCACGTACAGCACCATCATCGTGTGGTGGTAGTCGACCTTCGGGCCCAACCCCCGACCGACCGCCGACGTCAGCATCGACCCGCACGAACTGTCATTCGTCAGCGGTGAGAACTTCGGGATGCCCTTGCCGAGCGTGTTGTAGAGGTGATCCTCCATCGTGTAGCCCGACGAATCGATCCCGAACCCGCTCCCGAAGTAGATCCCGACCTTGTCCCGGCCGTAGGTGTCGATCACATAGCGCAACTTGGCCGCCACATCGTCGAGCGCCTCGTCCCACGACACCTCGACCAACTCGCCGTCCTTGCGCATCATCGGCCGCGTGATCAACTCCCCCGGCGTGCGATGGTGCAACCTGCCCGTGGCCCGACCCTTCGGGCACGTGTAGCCCTCGGTCAACGGATGGTCCTTGTCACCGCGGACCTTCAAGATCTGATCGCCCTGCACCTCGGCCACGATCCCGCACTGCGTCATGCAGATCTTGCAGTACGTCCTCTTCAGCTCGATCGGCGCATCGGTCAGTTCATCGGTCATGCCTGTATCCCCTCGATTCGACGGCGACGCCCCACGACGAGGTTACGAGACCCAATGTTGGAACGCAAGCCGGTGTCCGGTCGACTGCCGATCCATGACGCACTGACGTTGCTTCTGGAACTCAGATCCGTCTATGGTGCATCCGAGCACTTGCTCGTCGTCGCTCGGGTGACTCCGGCGCTGTCCTCAGATGACCGACGTCGCGAGGAGCACGATCGTGATGCCGGCCACCACGAAGCGGTACCACGCGAAGATCGAGAGATCGTGACGTTCGAGGTAGGCGACCAACCAGCGAATGGCGACGACCGCCGCGGCGAACGCGAACGCCATGCCGATCAGCGGGTTGAGGATCCCGAACTCCTCCACCAGCGTGCCGCCGTCCTTGACCAGCTTGAACGCGGTGGCCGCCGACAGCGTGGCGAAACCGAGCAGGAAGCTGAACTCCACGGCGGCGGACAGGGCCACGCCGACGAGGAGCGCTCCGATGATCGTGGCGAGGGAGCGGCTCGTACCGGGCCACAGCGCCACGCACTGGGCGAGGCCGATGATCAGCGCCTGGCGGTAGGTAATGGACGTGAGCGACCGCCGTCCCTCCTCGGCAGGGCCGGCGCGATCGGAGATGCGCCCGGTGCGCTCGAGGACCAGGATCAGGATCCCCCCGACGATCCATGCGACGACGACCGGCCACGGGCCGAACAGCGCGTCCTCGATCTTGCTGTCCAGCGCCGCCCCGAGCGCGGCTGCCGGCACGAACGCGATGACCAGGGTGATCAGCAGGTGTCGGCCGTCGGGGTTCCGGCCGACGAGACCCTGGGCCATGGCGACGAAGCGGCGCCAGAACAGCCCCACCACGGCGAGGATGGCGCCGAACTGGATCGCGATGGCGTAGGTGTTGACGGCCTCCAGGCCAGCGCTGCCCTCTTCGTCCGGCAGGCCGAGGAGGCGGGACGTCACCAGGAGGTGACCCGTCGACGAGATCGGGAGGTACTCCGTGAGGCCCTCGACGATCCCGAGGATGGCCGCCTTCCACCAGGTCAACACCTCCTCACCCGACGACGTCGCCGCCTGTCGGACCACCGCGGCCTCCGCCGGACGGAACGCCGCCAGCACCGTCAAGCCGGTCACCACGACAGCGACGGCCAGCAGCCGGCGGCGCGCGGTCCTGTCCGCGGTGTCGCCCGGTGCCGGAACTCGTTGACGCACGGAACTCCTCGGTTCGATCCATCGGTGTCGGCGGCATCGTAGGGGAGGGCGGCCGGGCGCATCCGGAGAGCGCGTCGGCTCGGACCGGCAGATGAGTCGGGCCATCGGGCGCGGTCTGATCGGCATGACCGATCTCGCGGACACGGAGGCCCCCGACCTGGATGCGATGGCGCGCCGGGTGCTCGACCAGATCCGCTACGTCGTGCTCGGCACCATCGATGCCGACGGGCAGGCCCGGCTCTCGCCGGTCTACTTCACCGCTCACGGCTACGCCGACCTGTACTGGGTCTCCCACCCCGCGTGCCAGCACTCGGCCAACCTGGCGCGCGACGACCGGGTCACCGGCGTCGTCTACGACTCCACGGTCGCGCCCGGCGACGGCCGCGCCGTCTACGTCGGCGGTCGGGCCCGGGAGATCCCCGCCGACGAGCTGGACGATCACTGCCCACTGGCGTTCGACACGGCTCGCGGTGGCCGGGCGTTCGCCCCCGAGCAGCTGGCGGGGGACGCCGACCTGCGGCTGTGGGTGCTGCACGTCGACTCCTGGGAGGTCCACATCCCGAGCGGTCACCCGACGCTCGGCACCGGACGGGACCGGCGCGTCCGGGTCGACCCCCGCTGACCGGTCGAGCCGCCCGGTGGCGGGCACCGTACCCTGCGGTGGTGATCGTGCGCCCACCTCGGTCCTCGTCGGACCATCCGCCGACGTGGGCGTTCGACCTGCCGATCTACCACGCCGAGACCCGCGCCCAGTGGCGAGCCTGGCTGGAGGCGAACCACGCCACGGCCCGCGGCGTGTGGCTGTGCTCGTGGCGCGCTCGCGCCGGCCGACCGGTCTGCCCGTACCCCGAGGCGGTCGAGGAGGCGATCTGCTTCGGCTGGATCGATGCCACGGTGAACGTGCTCGACGACGACCGGGCGTTGCAGCTCATGACGCCGCGCAAGGCCAAGAGCTCGTGGACGCGGTTGAACCGGCAGCGGGCGCAGGCCATGGAGGAGGCCGGCCTCATGACCGACGCGGGGCGGCGGGCGGTGGCGGCCGCTCAGGGCAACGGCTGGTGGACCATCTACGACCCGGTCGAGGACCTCGTCGAACCAGCCGAGCTCACGGCCGCACTGGACGCGGCCCCGCCGGCACGACTGCGCTGGGACGCATTCCCACCGAGCGCGAAGAAGGCGATGCTGTGGTGGGTCGTCAGTGCCGCGAAGGACGACACCCGCCGGCGGCGGATCGGCACGATCGTCGCCAAGGCCGCGATCGGCGAGCGGGCGCAGTGACCGGTCGTGCTGGACGCCGCGTCAGCTACAGCCGCTGGTGCTCCCGCAGCTGGGGCAGGCGTGGCACGAGCCGGCACGGATCATGGTGACGCCGCACTGCATGCACATCGGCGCGTCGTGGGCGCGGATGACCCCGGCGGCCGGTGTGTTGTCCTCGGGAGTCGGCGCCAATGTGCCGCTGGCCAGCTGGTCGGCCAGCTCGCCGGCCGTCGGGACCGTCTTGGGGTCGGCGGCGATCTCCGACCCGGTCGAGGTCTCGATGACCGACTCGTCGACACCGGGCAGCGTCGGCTGCATCCGCTCGTCGACGGTGAAGATGCTCAGCTCGGCCCGCTCCTCGACCGTGAGATACTCGATGGCCAGGCGCCGGAACAAGTAGTCCATGATCGAGCTGGCGAACCGGATGTCCGGGTCGTCGGTCATCCCGGCCGGCTCGAAGCGCATGTTCGTGAAGGCCTCGACGAACGCGCGGAGGGGCACGCCGTACTGCAGCCCATAGGAGATCGACTTGGCGAAGGCATCCATGATCCCCGACAGCGTCGAGCCCTGCTTCGACACGGTCAGGAAGATCTCACCCGGGCGACCGTCGTCGTACTCACCGATGGTCGCGAAGCCCTTGCAATCCGCCACGCGGAACTCGAACGTGCGCCCTCGGCGGCTGCGCGGGAGCTTCTGGCGCAGCGGGCGGTGCACGACCTTCTCGACGACCCGCTCGACCACGTCGGTGGCCGCGGCCGCGGAATCCTCCTTCTTCGTCGTCGACAGCGGTTGACCGACCTTGCAGTTGTCGCGGTAGATCGCGACCGCCTTGAGGCCGAGTTCCCACGACAGCTCGTGCAGGGCCTCGACGTCCTCGACCGTCGCCTCCTCGGGCATGTTCACCGTCTTGGAGATCGCACCGGACAGGAACGGTTGCACAGCGCCCATCATCCGGACGTGCCCCTCGTAGTGGATCGTGTTGTCGCCCATCGAGCAGGCGAACACCGCGAGGTGCCCGGGGTCGAGGTGGGGCGCGCCGACGATCGACTTCTCGGCATCGATGTAGCCGATGACGTCGTCGACCTGCTCGGTGCTGTACCCGAGTCGACGCAGGGCCCGTGGAATCGTCTGGTTGACGATCGACATCGTGCCGCCGCCGACCAGCTTCTTCGTCTTGACGAGACCCAGGTCGGGCTCGATGCCCGTGGTGTCGCAGTCCATCATCAGCCCGATCGTGCCCGTGGGCGCCAGGACGCTGGCCTGCGAGTTGCGCACGCCGTGCTCCTCGCCGTCGCGAACGGCCGCTTCCCACGACTCCTGGCCGGCGGCCAGCAGGTCGGCCGGTACGACGTCGTCGTCGTCGATGGCGAAGCTGGCGTCACGGTGCATCCGCAGCACCCGGAGCATGTGCTCCTCGTTGTCGGCGAAGCCGGCGAACGGGCCCATCCGGCTGGCGATGCGGGCGCTGGTGGCGTACGCGTGACCGGTCATCAGCGACGTCATCGCCGCCGCCCACGCCCGCCCGTGGTCGGAGTCATACGGCAGGCCGAGGGCCATCAGCAGCGCGCCGAGGTTGGCGTAGCCGATGCCGAGCTGGCGGAAGTTGCGGCTCGTCTCGGCGATGGATGGCGTCGGGTAGTCGGCCCGCCCGACCAGGATCTCCTGGGCGGTGAAGATGATCTCGACGCTGTGACGGAACGCGTCCACGTCGAAGTTGCCGTCCGGGTCGAGGTACTTGAGCAGGTTGATCGACGCCAGGTTGCACGCCGAGTTGTCGAGGTGCATGTACTCGCTGCACGGGTTGCTGCCATTGATCCGGCCGGTGGCGTGGGCCGTGTGCCAGCGGTTGATCGTCGTGTCGAACTGCAGCCCCGGGTCGGCGCACTCCCACGCCGCCTGGGCGATCTGGCGCCACAGGTCACGGGCCCGCAGGGTCCGCAGGACCTCACCGGTCGTGACCGACACGAGGCCCCAGTCGGCGTCCTCGTGGACGGCCTGCATGAACTCGTCGGTGACCCGCACCGAGTTGTTGGCGTTCTGGTACTGGATCGAGAACGAGTCGGCGCCGTCGAGGTCCATGTCGAAGCCGTTGTCACGCAGCACGCGCGCCTTGCGCTCCTCCTTGACCTTGCACCAGATGAACTCCTCGACGTCCGGGTGGTCGGCATCGAGGATGACCATCTTGGCGGCGCGGCGGGTCTTGCCGCCCGACTTGATCGTGCCCGCCGAGGAGTCGGCGCCGCGGATGAAGCTGACCGGCCCGGAAGCGGTGCCGCCGCCGTTGAGGAGCTCGACGCTGGAGCGGATCTTGGACAGGTTGATCCCCGAGCCCGAGCCACCCTTGAAGATCACCCCTTCCTCGCGGTACCAGTTCAGGATCGAGTCCATCGTGTCGTCGACGGAGAGGATGAAGCACGCCGACGCCTGTTGCGGGACGCCCTCCACGCCGATGTTGAACCACACCGGGCTGTTGAAGGCGGCCCGCTGCGTGACCAGGAGGTAGATCAGCTCGTCGTGGAACGCCCGGGCCTCATCCTCGTCGACGAAGTACCCGCCCTCACGACCCCACGTCGTGATGGTGCCGGCGACGCGTCCGACGACCTGACGCAATGACGACTCCCGTCCCGGCCTGCCGAGGGTCCCCCGGAAGTACTTCTGGGCGACGATGTTCGTCGCGTTCATCGACCACGTCACGGGGAACTCGACACCGAGCTGCTCGAACGCGACCGCGCCGTCCTTCCAGTTCGTGATGCGGGCGTCGCGGCGCTCCCAGACGACCTCGTCGTACGGGTCGACCCCGGGTGACGTGAACAGGCGCCGCAGGCCGATCGACAGGCGTTCGGGTGCTAGTGACATGGAGACCTCTCGTTCAACCGCCAGCTGCGGAGTGCTGTTCCCGTAGCGGATGGTGTCGGCGCCGGTGGCCCGGCGTTCTGCGCCACAAGATCTGGTGTCCCCTCCCCCGTTGGAGGGCACCGGACCACTACCTCTTGTGGTGCGGGCCATCAGCTTACACCATCGTAACTACGCCCGTGTCAAGTGCTCCCGAGAGGCCGGGTGCTGCACGGCGAGGACAGCACGGAGTCGGCGGGCGTTCGCCCGCCGGCGCGTGGTGCGGCATCGCAGGTTCAGGACCCCGAGGCCCCACGCCGTCCCCACCCGGGCCAGCTATCGATCCGCGTGCCGCACCGCAGCCGGCACGGACCCGAACCTACGTGGTCCCTCCTGTGGGTTGTAAGAGGGACAACCCTGTGAATTTCCGTGTGGGCAACTCGACGTTCATCCTCCCGACGTCGGATCGACCCCGGCGCTGGGCTGCCATCATCGTGCCGTGCGCCTGCTCCTGCCCGACCCCCCGACGCGCGACGCGGCCGTCAACCCCGATGATCTCTACGGCAGACCCCGTGACCGGGTCGGCGACCGCCCGTGGGTCGGGCTGTGCATGATCGCCAGCCTCGACGGCACCACCGTCGTCGACGGACGCTCGGGCGGGCTGGGCAACGCGACGGACGTCGCCGTCCTCGGCGCCCTCCGGCGTGCCGCCGACGTCATCGTCGTCGGCGCCGCCACGGTGCGCCTCGAGGGCTACGGCCCGCCGCGCAAGCCCGGCCAGCGGATCGGGGTCGTCACCTCCACTGCCGACGTGGATCCGGCCAGCGACCTCTTCACCAGCGGGGCCGGGTTCCTCATCCTGCCCGAGGACGGCCCGCGGGCACCGGACGGACCGGACGGACCGCTCGACACTGTGCGCGCCGGGGAGGGCCGCGTCGACCTCGCGCTCGCGCTGGCCCGGCTCGGCGAGCTCGTCGACCCACCGACGTTCGTCCAGGCCGAGGGCGGCGCTCACCTCAACGGCTCGCTGCTCGACGCCGGGTGCGTGGACGAGCTGAACCTCACGTGGTCGCCGGTGCTGGTCGGCGGCGACGGCCCTCGCGTCACGTCCGGCGCCGGCACGACGCTGACCCGGATGCGCCTTGCCCACCTGGCCACCGGTCAGGACGACGACGACTTCCTCTACGCCCGCTGGGTGCGCCGCTGACGTCGCCGCGCCGGGTCGTCCCCTTCTCGGCGCACGCTCACGCGGTGCCGGCGGCCTTCGAGAGCAGCTCGATCTCGCGGTGGAAGTCGGCCGCCGCGTCGAAGTTCTTGTAGACGCTGGCGAAGCGCAGGTAGGCGACCTCGTCGATCGTGCGCAGCCGATCGAGCACCGCGAGGCCGATCTGGGCGCTCGTCACCTCCGAGCCGCGGAGGCGCACGACGTCCTCGATCGACTCGGCGACCTGCTCGACGAGGCCGGCGTCGACGTTGCGGCCCTTCGTCGCCGATGTGATGCCGGCGACGATCTTGGCCCGGTCGAAGGGCTGTGCCGTGCCGTCGCTCTTCACGACGACCAGCGGGACCTCGTCGACCCGCTCGAACGTCGTGAACCGGTGGGCGCAGGTCAGGCAATGGCGCCGGCGGCGCACGGCGTTGCCCTCCTCGGCGAGGCGCGAGTCGACCACCTTCGTGTCGTCGGCATGGCACACCGGGCAATGCACGGGGTGAGGTTACTGGTCACCCTCGTCGCAGCACCGGCGTGACTCGAGCCACGTCGTTCGCTCGCTCCAGGACTCGCTCGGCTCACCGGCGCGCCGGTGATCAGGGCAAGCGCACGAGCTGGCCGACGACGATCGCCGTGCCGCCGTTGAGGTCGGCGAGGGCGTCGACGTAGCGCTGCATCGGCACGTCACCGTGGTGGCGGCTGGCGATCGACCAGAGGCTGTCGCCGGCCTCGGCCCGGACGTGGGTCGACCCGGGTGCCGTCCCGGCCCCGGCGGCGGAGGCAGGGACGCCGCCGGGACCGGAAAGGACATCGTGGAGGCCGAGGCCGAGGGTGCTGACGGTGCCGGCCAGGACCAGTGCCGCGAGCGTGCGCCGGCGGCGGTAGGTCGCGGCGCTGGTCCTGGACCGCCGACGGGCGGGGGCGGCCCGGCGGGCGGGCATGATCGCGGCGGTCATCTCGTCCTCCACATCTGGCTGGGTACCTGGGTGCTGACCTGGCTGGACATCTGGCTGCTCGTTCGGGCTGTCGGAGCGTGTACGGATGGGCGAACCACCGTCCGTGGCGGGCGCCGGTCCCCGCCCGGGATCCACACCGGGCCGTCGACCGAACGTACGCTCGTTCGGGAACGACTGTTCGTAGAACGAACGTACGGGAACGCACGTTCGTGGTCAAGTCCGTTCTCGGGAACGTCGCCGCGCCGGTGATCGAGCCGGCGGACCGATGCGGCTCGGCCGCGCCGACGTGCACCAGCACCTGGTCCGGAACAAACGTTTGACAGCTGGACCGAACGTCCGTACGATGGAAGCCATGGTTGGATCCACCGCCTCGCCCTCCGAGTTCACGCAGGCACCGAAGATCACGCGCCGTCAGCGGCAGGTGCTCGAGTTCATCGAGGAGCAGATGCGCACCCGTGGCTACCCACCTTCGGTCCGCGAGATCGGCGAAGCGATCGGGCTGACGTCGCCGTCGACGGTGCACAGCCACCTCAACACGCTGCAGCGCTTCGGGTACCTCCGCCGCGATCCCACCAAGCCCCGCGCCATCGAGGTCCGGTGGGACCCCAACTCGGGGGCCGTGATGGAGCGCCGGCCGGTCCGGCACGTCCCACTCGTCGGTGATGTTGCCGCCGGCACCGACGTGCTCGCCCAGGAGAACGTCGAGGAGCTGCTGCCCGTCCCGGCCGACTTCACCGGCGAGGGCGACCTGTTCATGCTGCGCGTCCGCGGGAGCTCGATGATCGACCTCGGCATCCTCGACGGCGACTTCGTCATCGCCGTGCAGCAGCCGACGGCGAAGAACGGCGATGTCGTGGTCGCCGGCATCCCCGGCGGAGAAGCCACGGTGAAGACGTTCAGCACCCACGATGGCCTGATCCGCCTCACGCCGGCCAACCCGACGATGGAGCCCATCGAGCTGCCGCAGGCCGACGTGTCCGTCTACGGACGCGTCGTCACGGTGATGCGCCGCCTCTGACGTCGGCCCGCTCGCGCCGGCGCCAGTGAGCCGAGCGAGTGCCCGAGCGAGCGAACATCAGGCTCGGCTCAGCGCCGTCCAGAGGGCGGAGGCGGCGGAGGAGGCGGCGGCGGCGGCAGCGGCCGGCCGCCGTGGGGGGCGCCGGAACCACCGACGGGCCCGGCACCCGGAGGGCCACCACGTGGCGGGGGCTCATCGGCCGCTCCGGCCCACGGGCGCGGTGGCGCCGCATACGGCGGGGGGACGGGCGGGTTGGCATACGGCGGCGCAGTCGGGCGCGGATGGATCCCGATGGGTGTCCACGGCGTGACCGAGCCCGAGGCGGGTGACACCGGCTTCGGCGGCCGCGGCCGTGACGCCACGACAGCCACGATCCCGCCGACGAGGCCGGCCAGGAACACGAGCACGCCGCCGATGCGCATCGCCGCGACGCCGGCGGTCGGGTCGCGCCCGACCCGGATCATCACGGCGTCCTCGACGGCGTCGGCGCTCAGGACGTAGTCCCCCGTGTCGACGATCTGCACCGTGCGATAGCCGCTCCCTTTGGCGCCACCGCGGTCGTAGTCGGGGCCGGTGGCCCGGTCGAGGTCGACCTCGTCGCCGTCGTCGTCGAGCAGCGTCAGGGACACGCGTGGCGGGTCGTCGTCGCCGATGTCGTACGAGCGGTCGTCGGCGTCACAGTCGCCGTCGATCTCCCCGACGTGGCCCTTCGTCTCGATGAACATCGTGAACGTGCCCGTCTTGTCGAACGTCAGCGTCGTGTCGCAGCCGATCGGCGCCGGAGCGAGGTCGGCGACCGCGTCGTCGTAGCGCTTCCCGGCGAACACCCACAGCAGGAAGCCGCCGACGACGCCGACGACGAGGACGGCGATGCCCAGCACGAGCAGACCGCGGCGCCGTCGAACCATCACACGCCCAGCCTCGAGGCGACGAGCTCGATGCGATCGTCGGGCTGCACGACGGCGACCCGCACGTGATCGGCCGCCGCCGGGCCGTAGAACTCACCGGGACTGACGACCGCCCCGCCCTCATGAGCCAGGCGCCCGGCGTACGCCCACGCGTCGACGACCGGGATCCAGAGGTAGAAGCCGCCGGCCGGGAGCGGCACCTCGGTCCCGGTCCACGCCCCGAGGATCGTGGCCATCCGTTCGAGTCGGCGCCAGTAGCGGTGGCGCTGGACCTCGACGTGGTCGTCGTCGTCGAGCGCCACGACGGCGGCGGCCTGCGCCGGTCCGGGCACCATCATCCCGACGTGCTTGCGGACGTCCTGCAGGTACTGCACGAGGTCGGCATCGCCGGCGTAGAAGCCGACCCGACCGCCGGCGAGGTTGGACCGCTTGGACAACGAGTGCACGGCGACCACGCCGTCGGATCCGTGTTCGAGGATCGTCCTCCCAGGGCCGGTCCACGTGAACTCGACGTAGCACTCGTCGGAGAAGACCGGGACGTCGTGGGCCCGGCCCCACTCGGCGATCGCGCCGAGGTCCTCGAGCGCACCGGTCGGGTTGCTCGGGCTGTTCACCCACAGCACGAGGGCGCGAGCTGCGTCGTCGGGGTCGATCGATGCCAGGTCGAGGCCACCCTCAGCGGTCTCGGGCACGGCCAGCGCCCGGCAGCCGGCGAGGACGGCGCCCATCGCGTAGGTCGGGTAAGCCGAGGAGGGGTGCAGCACGGTGTCCCGGTCGGGCGTGCGCAGCCGCAGCCACTGCGGCAGCGTGCCGACGAACTCCTTGGTCCCGACGCAGGCGGCGATCGCCGAGGGCGCAACGGTGACGTCGAACCGGCGATCCATCCACCGGGCCACGGCCTCGCGCAGCGCCAGCGACCCGATGCTCGCCGGGTAGCCGCGCTCGGCCCCTGACGTCGAGAACGCGGCGACGACGGCGGGCGGCGGCGGGTCCATCGGCGTGCCGATCGACAGGTCGACGGCGCCACCGTCGAGCTGGGCGGCGACCTCGAGCAGGTCGTCGAGTCGGTCGTACGGGTACGGGGGCGGGACGAACCCGGTCGTCGTCACGCGCCACCCGTGTCGACGACGAAGGGGGCCAGGCGGCCGACCGACGCATCCGACAGGCGGGCTCGGATCAGGAGGTGGTCCGGCGCGTCGGTGGTCGACACGACCTCGCCCTCGCGGTGGATGGCGGCGAGCACGTCGCCGCGCTCGTAGGGCACGGCCAGCTCGACCACCGTCGTGATCGATCGCAAGCGGTCCGACAGCACCTGGAGGAACCGGTCGATGCCCTCGCCGGTGGCAGCGCTGACCGCGACCGCGCCGGGATGGTCGTCCAGCAGCAGCTTGGCTTCCCCCGGCGCGAGGTCGGCCTTGTTGAACACCAGCAGCTCGGGGACGCCCTGGGCGTCGATCTCGACCAGCACCTCGCGCACGGCGTCGATCTGTCCCTCGGGATCGGCGGCACTCGCGTCGACGACGTGGACGAGGTAGTCGGCGCGGCTGGCGACCTCGAGCGTGCTCTTGAACGACTCGACCAGACCGTGGGGCAACCGCCGGACGAAGCCGACGGTGTCGGTCAGCAGCACCGGCTCGCCGCCGGGCAGGGCCAGGCGCCGGGTCGTCGGGTCGAGGGTGGCGAACAGCCGGTCCTCGGTCAGCACCCCGGCATCCGTCAGCGTGTTCAGCAACGTCGACTTGCCGGCGTTCGTGTACCCGACGATCGTCACCGCCGCAAGACCGCTGCGATCGCGCTGCCGGCGTTGGAGCTGGCGGGTCCGGGCGAGCTCGTCGAGCTCGGTCTCCAGGCGGCTGATGCGACGCTGGATGCGGCGGCGGTCGACCTCGAGCTTCGTCTCGCCGCCGCCGAAGCGGGTGCCGACCCCACCGCGTTGCTGGGACAGCTTGGCCGTCGCGCCGCGCCGCAACCGGGGCAGCCGGTAGCGCAGCAGGGCGAGCTCGACCTGGGCCTTGCCCTCCAGCGTGTGGGCGTTCTGGGCGAAGATGTCCAGGATCACGGCCGTGCGGTCGATCGCCGTGCGCCCGAGCAGCTTCTCGAGGTTGTACTGCTGGCCCGGGGTCAGCTCGTTGTCGAACACCACGGTGTCAGCATCGACCTCGAGGCACAGCTCGTGCAGCTCCTGGGCCTTGCCCTTACCGACGAACCACGTGTGGTCGGGGTGGTCGCGACGCTGCAGCATGCGGCCGACCACGTCGGCGCCGGCGGTGTCGATCAGCGCCGTGAGCTCGTCCAGGCTGGCCTCGGTGGTCTCGTCGTCGGACCCGGGGAACGTCACGCCCACGATCACGATCCGCTCCCGGACGGCGCGCTCGATGAGGGTGGCGCCGAGCGCCTCGTTGTACGGGTTGCTCAACGGGCTGCCTCGTTCCTGGGCGGTCGTTCGGTGGTGGTCACGGCTCGGGGACCTCGATCGTGGCGACGTAGGTGGCCGGTCCGGTGAGCGAGGCCCGACCGGTGCTCGGTCGGTGGAGCGCCACCCTCGCGCTGCCGCCGTCCATGTGCACGGCCAGTTCCACGACGTCCGGAGCGACGAGGCCCCATTTGGCGGCGGCCCACGCCGCGGCGACGGCGCCGGTGCCACAGGCTTGCGTGATCCCGGCGCCGCGCTCGTGGACCCGCATCGTGATCGCGTCCGGCTCGGGGCCGGCCTCGACGATCTCCAAGTTGACGTGCGGGACCCGTCGGCCGAGCGCGAGCAGGTCGACCGACCGGACGTCGTCGACGGCGACAACGGTGTGGGGGTTGCCGAGGTCGAGGTGGGCGACGGGCCGGTCCGGGTTGGTGCCGACGTCGGACCAGCCGCTCGGCTCGGCGAGCGTGCGGACGACGCCCATGTCGACGGTGGCGAGCGATCGTCCGCGGGCCCTCCGCCGGTCGCAGCTCGACCCGCCGCGGGCCGGCGTCGGTGAGGATCGACTGCCCGCCGAGGTCGTCGCCGCGACGCATCGACACGGCCTGGGCGAAGCACCGGATGCCGTTGCCGCTCATCTCGGCCCGGCTGCCGTCCGCGTTGAACAGGACCATCCGGGCATCGTGGCCCTCGACGTCCAGGTGGCCGACGAGCAGCCCGTCGGCTCCGATGCCCGTCGTGCGGTGGCACAGCCGGCGGGCCAGCGCGGCGAGATCGTCGATCTCGGGATCGAACGCGACGAGGAAGTCGTTGCCGAGCCCGTGGTGCTTGGTGAGGGTCGTCATCCGCGCCGTTCGTCCAGTGCGCCGACCACGGCCGGCGCCACGACGGCCACCGGGTCCCGGTCGACGTCGATCCAGCGTACGCGAGGGTCGCGACGGAACCACCGCTCCTGGCGGACGGCGAACTGCCGGGTCCGGGTGATGGTCGCCTCGACCGCGTCCTCGAGCGTCGACCGACCCTCGAGGTGCCCGACGAGCTCCTTGTAGCCGAGGGCCTGGGCGGCGGTGCGCGACAGCCCGGATGCGGCGACGCGCTCGACCTCGGCGAGCAACCCGGCCTCCACCATCGCGTGGACGCGGCCGGCGATCCGCTCGGCCAGCAACGGTCGCGGCCACCGCACGCCGATCAGCACGGCGTCGGTCGCCGGGTAGGCCTGGAGGCCGGGGCCGAACGAGCTGAACGGGCGACCGCTGCCCAGCGTGACCTCGAGAGCCCGCACGACCCGGCGCTGGTTGCCCGGCTCGATGCGGGCCGCGGCGACCGGGTCGAGGGTCGCCAGGCGGTCGTGCAGCCCGGCGACGTCGGCATCGGCCTCGAGCTCGGCGCGGAGCAGCGGCCAACGACCTGGGATGTCGAGGCGGTCGAGGGCGGCCGTGAGGTAGAGGCCGGTGCCGGCGACGAGCAACGGTCGGCCGGCGATCTCCGGGAGGAACGCGTCGTACGCGCCCCGGTAGTCGGTCACCGTGAACGACTCCGACGGCTCGGCGAGGTCGAGGCCGTGGTGCACCACCCTCGCCCGGTCGGCCGGTGTCGGCTTCGCCGTCCCGATGTCCATGCCGCGGTACACCTGCATCGCATCGACGGCGACGATCTCGGTGCCCGCGACCGCAGTCGCCGCGGCCATCGCGACGTCGGACTTGCCCGACGCCGTCGGACCCAGGACGACGACCGGAGCGGGCACCGCGTTCAGAGCGCTGCGACGGGGATCCGGACGCGGTGGGACGGCTCGGCCACGAGCCCCACGAACCGGCCGGTGAGGTGGTGCGGAGCGGCGGTCGTGATCTCGACGTCGGCATAGCTGCCGGCCCGCAACGGACGCGGTGGCGTGAAGTGCACGAGCCGGTTGTGCGCGGTTCGGGCGGCGACGACGGAGCGGTCCTTCTTGCTCGGGCCGGCCACCAGCACCTCTTCGATACGCCCGATGCGGTCCCGGTTGGCGGCCAGGGCGCTGCGCTCGATCACGATCCGCAGCCGGTCGAAGCGCTCACCGGCGACGGCCGGCTCGACGAAGCGATCGGTCATCGCCGCGGCCTCGGTGCCGGGCCGGGGCGAGAAGATGAACGTGAACGCGTCGTCGAAGCGGGCCTCGGCGGCGACCTCGAGCGTGCGGGCGAAGTCCTCGTCGGTCTCACCCGGGAAGCCGACGATGATGTCGGTCGACACGGCGAGGTCGGGGATCGCCCGGCGGGCGTCGGCCAGGCGGGCGAGGTAGCGCTCGGCGCTGTAGCCCCGGTGCATGGCGGCGAGCACCCGGTCCGAGCCGGCCTGCAAGGGGTAGTGGAGGTGGGGGCACACCGCCGCTGTGGCGGCCATCGCGGCGAACGTCTCCGGCCGCATGTCCTTGGGGTGCGGCGACGTGAAGCGGACCCGGCGGATGCCGGCGACCGCGCCGACGGCGCACAGCAGATCGGCGAACAGCGGGCGCACCCGGGCGCGCTCGTCGCCGTCGCGTCGGGCGGCCAACTGGAGGTCACGGCCGTAGCTGTTGACGTTCTGGCCGAGCAGGGTGATCTCGGTGACGCCGGATGCCGCGAGCTCCTCGACCTCGGCGACGACGTCGCCGAACGGCCGGGAGATCTCGACGCCCCGCACCGCGGGCACGATGCAGAACGCGCAGTTGTTGTCGCAGCCGATCTGGATCGTGACCCAGGCGTTGTACGACGTGTCGCGGACGGCCGGCAGCGCCGACGGGAACCGTGCGTGCTCGTCGATGACGGCTTCGTCGAAGATCTCCGTGAGCGGCCCGTCGGCCTGCGCCGCCGTCAGCAGCTGCGCCGCCCGGTGGACGTTGTGCGTGCCCATGACGACATCGACGTGCCCGGCACGCTCGCGCACGAGGTCGCGGTCCTTCTGGGCCAGGCACCCCGACACGACGATCTGGCGTCCGTCGCGCTGGGCCTTCCACGTCTTGAGATGACCGAGGTTCCCGTAGAGCTTGTTGTCGGCGTTCTCCCGGATGCAGCACGTGTTGAGGACGACCACATCGGCTTCGGCGAGGTCGCCGGCGGGCACCAGACCGTCGGCCGCCAGCAGGCCGGCGATGCGCTCGGAGTCGTGCTCGTTCATCTGGCAGCCGAACGTGCGCACGACGAAGCTGCGCGACCGGGTCGGTTCCATGGCCGGCCAGGCTACCGGTGGGGTCGGTGGCCGCTTCGTGAACGGGCGAGTCCCCGAGCGAGCGAACAGGATGGCTCGGTAGCCTCGCTGCATGTCGGTCTGGGGGCGACCATCGGGCGAGGGTGGGGTGGGCGCCCGACGCCCGCTCGCGATCGTGGTCGCCGTCGGACTCGCCGTGGTGGCGTTCGTCGCCGTCGCCGTCGCCACCAGCAGCCGGCCGGTGCCGCTCGCCGTCGAAGGCACCGGCGGGTGGCACCTCGACTTCAGGCGCGACGGTGCTCCGCTCCGGCTCCCGTCGACGGCCGAGCCGCCACCCGTCGACGACACCGTCGACGACGGCTCGACGGCCGGCGACGTGGTCGGCGTCCTCCTCCAAGCGCTGGCCGCCCTGGTCGTGGTCGCGATCGTCGTGGCCGTGCTGCGCGCCGTCCTGCGCGGCATCCAACGGCTGCCGCCGCGCGAACGCCGGCTGCCGGTCGCCGCCCCACCCGGCGTGCCGAGCGGCGCCGAGATGGCCGAGGCTGTCGACGAGGGCATCGCCGCGCTGGCCGACGGCCCGATCGACGACGTGATCGTGGCCTGCTGGGTGCGGCTCGAAGCGGCTGCCGATGCGGGCGGTGTCGGGCGCCGGCCGTCGGAGACCGCCTCCGAGCTGACGGTCCGGGTCCTCGAGCAGTTCGACGCACCGCGCGCCCTGCCGAGCGCCTGCTGACGCTCTACCGGACCGCCCGCTACTCGCACCACCGCCTCGGCGACGCCGACCGCGCGCGACGCCCTCGACGCGCTGCACGAGCTGCGCGCCGCGATCGGGGTCGCGGCATGACCGCGACTGCTGCGTTCCCCGGCCACACGGGCCGCTGGTCACCGCGCGCTCGCTGGCGCTCACGCACCTTCATCGATGGAACGGCGCACCCGTGACCGCCCGACCTACGACGCGCCGGATGCTCGTCGCCCACAGCCTGGTCGCCGCCGGCGCCATGGCCTTCGTGATCGTCGGCATCGTCGCCGCCGGTTGGTCGCCGCACGTCGCCTACGTCGTCGGGCTCACGGTGCTCGCCGTGCCGGCGTCGATCGCCGTGCGACGCACCGGCCTGCTGACGTGGCGCTCGAGCTGGCCGGCACCGGCACTGTCCGACGAGCCGCCCGTCGGCGTCGACCCGCGGCTCGGGACGCTCGTCTCGATGCTGCGCTATGGCGTCGAGGACGCGTCGGCCGCCGATCACCGCCTGCGGCCGCTCCTCGCCGAGATCGCCGAGCACCGCTTGCGGCGCGACCACGACGTCGATCTCCATGCCGACGACGAGCGGGCCCGGCAGCTGCTCGGTGACGACACGGTCGACGTGCTGACGCTGAACGACCCCGGACCACTGGACCCCCAGCGCCTCGAGCGCGTGATCGGAGCGATCGAGCATGTCTGACCTCACGTCGGAGTCGACGCAGCAGCGCGCGCGGCGAGGTCCTCGACCGCGTCGGCGAGGCCGTCGTCGGCAAGCGCGAGGCGCTGACGCTCGTGCTGGCCGGCATCCTCGCCGGAGGTCACGTGCTCCTCGAGGACGTACCCGGGGTCGGCAAGACGCTGACTGCCCGCACGTTCGCCCAGGCCCTCGGGCTCGAGTTCCGCCGGGTCCAGTTCACGCCCGACCTGCTCCCGTCCGACGTGACCGGATCGCACGTCTACGACCAGCGGCGCAGCGAGTTCACGTTCCGGCCGGGTCCGATCTTCTGCGGCCTGCTGCTCGCCGACGAGATCAACCGGACGCCGCCCAAGACGCAGGCCGCGCTGCTGGAGGCGATGCAGGAGCGTCAGGTGACGGTCGAGGGCACCACGTTCCCGCTGGCCACGCCGTTCCATGTGCTGGCGACGGCAAACCCGGTCGAGTACGAGGGCACCTATCCGCTCCCAGAGGCCCAGCTCGACCGCTTCCTCCTGCGGGTCTCCTTCGGGTACCCGAGCGGCGACGAGGAGTGGGACGTGCTGGCCCGGCGCATCGGCCGTCGCCAGGAGGACCAGGTCGTCGGCGCCGTCACCGAGGCCCGCGGGCTGCTCGCGCTCCAGCAGACGTGCGAGGACGTCGCCGTCGACGATTCGGTGGGGCGCTACTGCGTCGATCTGGCGGCGGCGACGCGTCGTCACCGTCAGGTGCTGATCGGCGCGTCCCGCGCGGTTCGCTCGCGCTCCTGTTGACGGCGCGAGCCCATGCCGTCATCGACGGACGCGACTTCGTCGTGCCCGAGGACGTCAAGGCCGTCGCCGTCGCCGCCCTCGCTCATCGCATCACGGTGCGCCCGGAGCTGTGGCTGCACGACATCGACGGCGCATCGGTCGTCGCCGACGTCCTCGGCTCGGTTCCGACGCCGCCCACCGTGCGTCCAGGCCCGTGAGTCTCGCCGAGCCGCTGCGGGAAGGTCCGACGCGCGGCACGTGGCGACCGACAGCCGCCCACCTGCGGGCGATCGTGCTCGCCGTCGGGTGCTTCGCCATCGCTGCGATCTGGCGTCGCGCCGACGTGGCCATCATCGGCGTGCCGTTCGCCGGCTTGGCGGCCTGGGGTGCCGCCCACCGCCCCCGCCGCCCCGTCGCGGCGAGGTTGGACGTCGAGGCCCGCACGCTGTTCGAGGGCCAGTTCACGCCGGCCCGGGTCACATTGGTGGCCACCGGCGACGACGGCGGGCCGATCGAGGCCGACATCGTGGCCGCCGCCCTCGCCGCCGATCTGTGGCTGGCGCCCGACCCGGCCTCGGCGGCGCGGGCCGCCGCCGTCGTCGACGGTCGGGCCGAGGTCGTCGTCCCGCTGCACGCGTTGCGGTGGGGGCGGCACGAGGTCAACGTCGACGCGGTCGCCGCCACCTCGAGCGTGGGCGCCTACCGCACGGTCGCGCTCGGCACCACCCCGGTGCGGATCACGACCATGCCCCAGAGCGCCGAGTTCGACGTCGCCGACACGATGCCCCGACCGGGTGGCCTCGTCGGCCTCCACCAGTCGCGGCGCCACGGCTCGGGCAGCGAGCCGGCCGAGGTCCGACCGTTCCGTCCGGGCGACCGGCTACGGCGGATCAACTGGGCCGTGTCCTCGCGCACCGGTGAGCTGCACGTGACGGCGACGTGGGCCGACCGCGACGCCCACGTGCTGCTGCTCCTCGACACCGAGTACGACGTCGGCGTCAGCGACGGCATCGGCGGCCGGGCCAGCAGCCTGGACGTGGCCGTGCGGGCGGCGGCCGCGCTCGGCGAGCACTACCTGCGGACCGGCGACCGGGTGGCGCTTGTCGACCTGGGTCGCCGGGTGCGCGACGTGCCGCCGGGCAGCGGGCGGCGTCACCTCCGCCGGCTGCTCGAGGTGCTCGTTTCGGCCGAGCCCGGCGTCGACCACCATGCCGACGTCGTGCGGGTGCGCCCGATCACGGGCGGTGCGCTCGTCGTGGCCCTGACGCCGTTGATCGGTCGGACCGGCACCAGCCACGTCGCCCACCTCGCCCAGCACGGCCACGCGGTCGTCGTCGTCGACACGCTGCCCGAGGGCGGCGCGGCGCCGTCGGGGGGTGAGCCGAGCGAGTCCTCGAGCGAGCGAACGAGGCGGCGGGGTGAGCCGAGCGAGTCCTCGAGCGAGCGAACGAGGCGGCGGGGTGAGCCGAGCGAGTCCTCGAGCGAGCGAACGAGGCGGCGGGGTGAGCCGAGCGAGTCCTCGAGCGAGCGAACGAGGCGGCGCGGTGAGCCGAGCGAGTCCTCGAGCGAGCGAACGATGTGGCCCGGCCGTCGCTCGGCGGCGGACGCCTGGGCGCTCGCCCTCGCCGACCGACTGCGGACGATGGAGCGAGCGGCAGGCATCGACCGCCTCGGCGAGCTCGGTGTGCCGGTCGTCGCCTGGCGCGGCCGGGGGACGCTCGACGAGGTCCTCCGCGGCGTCAGCCGGTTGTCGACCGCGCCGCGTGCCGGTGGTCGGCGGTGAACGAGCTCGTCCGCTCCGCCGCCGCGCTCGTGCGCCGGATCGGCGCCGTCCCTGCGCTGGCCCGCCTCGTCGTCGCGACGGCGTCGACCGTGGCCGTGCTGGCCACCGCGCTGCCGGGCTGGGACGTGCCCAACATCTGGCTGATCGTCGCGGTCCTGACCGGCCTGGCCTGGGTCGCCGCGCCCGACTCCGGCGCCGGGTTGCTGTTCATGATGATGGTGGCGGTGAGCTGGGCGACGGGCGCACCCAGTGGGGTGTCCCCGGCCGCCGTCGTCACCGCGCTGGCGCTGCTCGTCGCCCACGTCGCGGCCGCGCTGGCCGCGTCGATGCCGATCACCGCCGCCGCCGACCGCGCCACGGCGCTGCGCTGGCTCCGCCCCACCGCGGTGATCGCGGCGGTCGTGATCGGCGCCGCGCTGCTCCTCGCCGCGCTCGACGCGTGGTCGCCATCGGGATCGGTCGCGCTGACACTGGCCGCGCTCACCATCGTCGCGACGGCGGCCTGGTGGTGGTCGGCCACCGACGACGGCCCGACCTGACAGTCGCCGGTGGGTCAGAGCCGGCTGCGGACCGCCCACAAGGCAGGGAACATCGGGTGGAACAACGTCGAGCGGAGGTAGGCGGCGCCCGACGAGCCGCCGGTCCCGGCCTTGTCCCCGATCGTCCGCTCGACCATCTTCACGTGACGGTAGCGCCACTCCTGGACACCCTCGTCGAGGTCGACGAGACGCTCCGCGACCTGGGCCGGCCCGCCGTCGTCGACGTAGACGGCGAGCAGCACGTCGTCGATCGGCGCCGTCGCGGTCGGGTACCCGTGCCCGGCGAGATAGGTCACGAACGAGTCGAACAGCGCGGGGCGAGCCATCGCGGCCTCCAGCGCGTCGCGGCTCGGGCTGGGATCCGGGTAGTGGTCGAGCACGCTGCGATCACGGCGCCCGAGGACGATCTCGAGCTCTCGGAACTGCGCCGACTGGAAGCCGCTCGATGCGTCGAGCCGGGTGCGGAACCCCGTGAACTGGCGAGGCGTCATCGTCTCGAGCACGTCGATCTGGGCCACCACGACCTTGAGGATGGTGAGGACCCGACGCAACGTGTGGATCACCCGAGCGGTGTCGCCCGACTCCAAACGGCGCTGGGCGTGGGCGAGCTCGTGGAGGATCTGCTTGAACCACAGCTCGTAGACCTGGTGGACCACCACGAACAGCAACTCGTCGTGCTCGTCGGATCGCGGCCGCTGGGCACCGAGCAGCTCGTCGAGCGCGAGGTACGACGAGTACGTCAGGGCGGCATCGCGGCCCGGCGGGCCGCTGGTGTCTGAGGACACGCCGGCGATCGTACCGAGCAGCGTTTCGGCGCCGTCCGGGCGCCATCAGTAGCGTCACCGCCGTGCTCGCCATCCTCCCCATCTCGAACGGCTACCGGATCGTCGGACTGCTGCACGTCCTGGCCGTGGTGGTGGCGTTCGGCCCGCTGTTCATCTACCCGTCGCTGCAGCGGGCCGGCGCCGGCACGACGATCGCCAAGCTGCACCTGCGCATCTCGCTCCCCGCCTTGGCCCTCGTGTGGGTGCTCGGGATGGGTCTCGTGGGCATGTCCGACAAGGTCTGGAAGATGTCCCAGACGTGGATCGTGCTGTCGCTGATCGGCTGGGTCATCTTGATGCTCGTCAGCTGGTTCATGATCCGCCCGGCGCTCAGCGACACGAGTGACGCCGCTCGCGGCCGCCTGGCGTCTGGCATCGGCATCACCCACCTGCTGCTGGTCGTGATGCTCTACCTCATGATCTTCAAGCCCGGCCTCTGACCCGCCCCGCCCCGTCGCCCATTCCCGTCAGGTCCAGCGGCGTCACCGCATCGGTCGTCGACGGCCGATGCGGTGGCACACGGCGGCGGTCAATCGAGCTGGATCGGGACCTCGTCGGCCTCGGTGAAGCGCTCGACGCCGGCATCGTCGTCGAGCGCGACCGGTGCGTCGGGGTCCGGCTTGAGCCCGGCGGCGATCAGCACCTTGTCGCTGATCTCGACCATCACCTCCGGGTTCTCGGTGAGGAAGCTCTTGGCGTTCTCCCGACCCTGCCCGAGCTGCTCGCCCTCGTAGGTGAACCACGCCCCCGACTTCTTCACGATGCCGAGATCGACGGACATGTCGATCAGCGAGCCCTCGCGACTGATGCCCTTGCCGTACATGATGTCGAATTCGGCCTGCCGGAACGGCGGGCTGACCTTGTTCTTCACGACCTTCACCCGGGTGCGGTTGCCCACGACCTCGGCGCCGTCCTTGAGCGACTCGATGCGGCGGATGTCGAGGCGCACCGACGAGTAGAACTTCAGCGCCCGACCGCCCGGGGTGGTCTCCGGCGAGCCGAACATGACGCCGATCTTCTCCCGCAGCTGGTTGATGAAGATGGCGATCGTCTTCGTCCTGTTGAGGTTCGCCGTCAGCTTGCGCAGCGCCTGGCTCATCAGCCGGGCCTGCAGGCCGACGTGGCTGTCGCCCATCTCGCCCTCGATCTCGGCCCGGGGCGTCAGCGCCGCCACCGAGTCGATGACGACCACGTCGAGGGCGCCGGAGCGCACGAGCATGTCGACGATCTCGAGCGCCTGCTCCCCCGTGTCGGGCTGGGAGATCAGCAGCTGGTCGATGTCGACGCCGATCGCCTTGGCGTAGATCGGGTCCATCGCGTGCTCGGCGTCGATGTAGGCGCACACCCCGCCGTTGCGCTGGGCCTCGGCCACCACGTGCATGGCCAGCGTCGACTTGCCCGACGACTCCGGGCCGTAGATCTCGGTGACCCGGCCCCGGGGCAGCCCGCCGATGCCGAGGGCCAGGTCGAGCGCCAGCGCCCCGGTCGGCACCGACTCGATGGCCATCGAGGTCTTGTCGCCCATCCGCATGATGGAGCCCTTGCCGTACTGCTTGTCGATCTGCGCCAGCGCCATCTCGAGCGCCTTGTCGCGGTCGTTGCTCATCTCGTCGTGCCTTTCGAACGTGCGGTGATCAGTGCGTGGTGACGACCCTACGGAGGGGGTGTCACAGCGAACCGGGGCCTCGAATGACACGAGTGTAATCACGAACAACCGTTCGGGCAAGGACCTCGGCGCACCAGCTCAGCGACGCATCGGGGGCGTGCCGTCACCGGGTTCGGGGGGCCGCATCGCCAGGTCGACCGCCTGCCACACCGTGTAGCTGAACGGGTAGACGACGATCGGGAGCACCACCGCGCCGACGCCGAGCACGAGCAGCAGCGGGAGCACGGCCACGTCGGGCAACGTGAGGATGACGCCGATGGTCAGGCCTACGACGAGGATGCCCAGGCACACCACCGCGCTGATGGCCATCGCCCCGAGCTCGAAGCCCTCGTAGCCCCGTCGCCACGTGATCCCGCACGTCCGGCAGGCGTCCTCCTTGTGGAACCAGCCGCTGAAGAACGCGCGGCGACCGCCGCACCAGGCGCACCGCCGCCGCACCCCGCGCCAGAGCATCGTCGGCAACGACGGGCGGTTCGGCAGCGTGGGTCGGCGGCGAGCGGTCGGGCGGGGCGGAGCCACCAGGGCAACCTACGACGGTCGCAGTCGAGCGCGGGATCCGCGAGACTCCCAGGCATGCGACGCGGCCTCGCGGGACTGCTCTTCTTCGTCGCCGCGATCGGCCTCGCGCTGGCCGCCGGCGGCTGGTGGCTGCAACGCGTCGCGTTCGACACATCCCACAGCGGTGACCTCGCCGACGTCGTCCTCCGGAACGACGCCATCCGCGACGAGATCACGACGGCGGCCTCGGATGCCGCGGCGGCCGCGGTCGGGCTTCCGGCGCCGGACCTCAAGGCGCAGATCGATCAGCTGGCGCAGACGGCCCAGGGCGCCGCCCTGATGCGGGAGATCGTCGTCGAGTCGCACGCCCGCCTCATCGGCGAGCGTGCCGAGCCCGTGCAGATCACACCCCAGCAGCTCGTCGAGCTGACCCGCAACCAGCAGGCGGCGGCGCTCCCACCGGTGACGTTGCCCGTCGAGGAGGTCGCCGTCCTGGCCACGATCGACGACGTCCTCGGCTGGATCGTGCCGATCGCCGCCATCGCCGGCGGCGTGGCGCTGCTGCTCGGGCTGATCGCGCACCCCCGCAAGGCCGACGCCGTGTTCGGCATCGGGATGTTCTGCATCGCGGCGGCCGTGTTCGCCGTCCTCCTCGGCTGGATCGTGCCGGTCTTCCTGCTGCCGGCGCTCGACGACTCGACGTGGACGGCCGTGATCCCGGCCATCGCCGAGGACTCGCTGCCGATCGTGATCGGCGCCGCCATCGTCCTCGCCGCCGGCGGCCTCCTGTTGATCATCGGCGCGTCGGCGTCGCGCCGCCGCCGTGACTGGTCCTCCCCCATCGCCGTCAACCGCTACGCCGACCAGCGCCGTTGGTCGTAGGTCGCGCGGGCTCCCCCAACTGGGCGGCATCCGTGTCTGGGCGGCCGGCGTCCCGGCATCCGGGACCGAGGCCGCCCGGATAGGGCAATGTCGTCAGCTCGTCAGCTCGTCGGCGAACTCGCCGAAGACGTCGGCATAGCGGGCGGCATCGGCTTCGTCGTGCATGACGGAGATCAGCCACTGCTCGTCGAGGCCCGGCGGCAGCAGGATCCCGCGGTTGATCCCGTGGATCCACTGGGCGAACGCCAGGTCGAAGTCGGTCGCCTTGTAGTCCCGGTAGTTGCGCACCGGGGTGGTGGACCACGTGACGCAGCCCTTGGCGCCGAACTGCACCGTGTGCGCCGGCAGGCCGGCCCGGTCGACGACCGCCTGGCACGCCGCCACGAGGGCCTCGTTGCGGGCGATGGCGGCGGCGGTCGGTCCCGCCGCGCAGGCCTCCGTCAGGACAGCCTTGGCTGCCGCCATCACGAGCGGGTTGCCGTTGTAGGTGCCGAGGTGCAGCACCTTGGCCTGGGTGATCAGGTCCATGAGCTCCTGGCGCCCGCCGAAGGCGCCGACCGGGAAGCCGCCACCGATCGACTTGGCCAGCGTCACCAGGTCCGGCAGGACGCCGAAGTGCCCCGTGGCGCCGCTGTAGCCGGCGGTGATGCCGGTCTTCACCTCGTCGAAGATGAGCAACGTGCCGTGGCGCTCGGTGATCTCCCGGACCGCCTCCAGGTAGCCCGGCTGCGGCAGGCAGATGCCGATGTTCTCCATCACCGGCTCGACGATGAAGCAGGCCACCTCGCCCGACGCCAGCACGCGATCGAGTGCGTCCGGATCGTTGTACGGGATGACGATGGTGTCGGCCAGGACGGCCTTCGTGAGACCGGCCGTCCCGGGCACCGAGTACGGCGCGTCGGCCGGGCCGGCCTGGTCGACCGGCGGCTTCATCGAGATCATGACCTCGTCGTGGTGACCGTGGTAGCCGCCCTCGACCTTGACGATCTTGTCCCGGCCGGTGGCGCCCTTGGCGACGCGGATGGCGTCCATCGTGGCCTCGGTGCCCGAGTTGGTGAAGCGCCACATCGGGAGGCCGTAGCGGTCGCGGAGCAGCTCCGCGACCTCGGCGTCGAGCTCGCATGGCGTCACGTACAGCGTGCCGTCGTCGAGCTGGGCCTCGACCGCCGTCCGCACCGCCGGGTGCATGTGCCCGGCGAACAGCGCGCCGAAACCCATGTCGTAGTCGACGTAGTCGTTGCCGTCGACGTCGACCATCCGGCAGCCGGACGCGTGGCGCACGACGATCGGGTACGGGTCGTAGGCCTGGAAGCTCGACGGGACACCGAGCGGGAGGACCTTGCGGGCGCGGTCGGTGGCAGCCTGCGACCCGACGGTGCGAGCGGCGTAGCTCGCCAGCTCCCGTTCCGTGATCGCTCGAGCCCGCTCGACGAGGCGGCGGGTCCCAGGCTCCTGGTCGACGGCCACTCCGCTCGAGGGATGGGTGGCGGTCATCGGTTATCACTTCCCTTGAAGCGGTGTCGTGGACGTCGGATCGACGGCCGGATCGGCTGATCCACGGTACCATCGGCCCGGAACGGACCGCTCGGATCCGATGTGGCGTTCGAGCGGCGCCGTGGCAAACTGTCACGTCCCATGGTGGGCGTAGCTCAGCTCGGTTAGAGCGCCAGGTTGTGGCCCTGGAGGTCGGGGGTTCAAGTCCCCTCGCTCACCCCAATCGAATCGGTCGTGTACGGGACGCCTCCGCGGCCCGTACACTGCCGCCCCGCTCCTCACGCGGGGAGCGCTGCGCCTCTAGCTCAACGGCAGAGCAGTGGACTCTTAATCCATTGGTTCTGGGTTCGAATCCCAGGGGGCGCACCAGCTCAGAGGCCATTTCACCCAAACGGATCGAGTCCGAGGTGACCAACCGGGTGACCAACCGGCGAGGACACTTGCTGAAGCGGACGGTGCGGCGTGGAGAGTTCGGTGGGTCGGGCCAGGTGGGTGATTGCGCCTCGACCGGTCTCCCCGGTCCCCGCATCTGGACCGCATGCCGCAACGGCCGGCGTGCCTCGAATCACCCCGAACGAGCCGCGCCACACATGTGCGACCCTGCTCAACGACGAGGGTGTTCAGCTCGAACTCATCGCCGACATGCTGGGCCACACCACGACGGTGATGCTGCAGCGCCACTACCGGCGTCGGATCCGGCCTTCAGCGGACGCAGCGGTCGGCACGATGGACCAGCTGTTCGGCCAAGCGTGACGATCATCCGCTCTCGGCGTCCTCGCGGGTGCGGATGAAGTCGGCCAGCGCGTCGGCTGACACGAGCCGACGTGTGCCCAATCGGAACGACCTCAGTTCGCCGGAGTTCAAGAAGCGGTAGATGGTCGGGCGAGTGACCCCCAAGCGCCTGAGGACTTCAGCGACGTCATAGGCGACCACCCCATCGTCGGGTCGCCCTTCCGACCGCTCCGCGCGTCTGCGTGCCTGGGGCAGCCTCGGCGCGACCACTGACTCGTGTCCACCTCGGACGGCCCTGAGCTCGCCACGGTGCTGCTCGGCGGGATCAAGCCTGCGTTGGACCATCAGAGCCTCCCAACATGGTCGGACCGAGCGCCTGGGCACGGCCTCACCCTCTATAGGGGTACTGAGCGCAGAGTCGGTCACACTGGAACCCCGAGGATCGTGCGGACGCGGTGGTGCGCCAGCGGGGCGTCCGCTACCTGCGGCTGTCAGCGAGTTAGCTCGCCGCGCCACGACTCGTCGGTCACCGGCATGCTGATGCCGTTTGGGAGACCTACTCGCCGTCAACGGCACTCGACGGGTCGGCGAGCTCGAACGTCAGACCCGATCAATCGCCGTCGACGTCGGCCATCGCTCGGCTCATCGTTCGTGCGTCGCTGTACGCCCGTGTGCCGCGTGCTGATGAGGGTTCTTCGTCGAGGTGCGGCTGAGGCGCTGGAGGAACTGATCGGCGGCGCCGTCCTTGCGCCAGTTGACCGATGACGCGGCGCTGTTGATCGCTTGTCGTCGGCTGTCGTTGTTGGGGAGTCGTACGAGGACGTCGAGGATCTCGTGGTGACGGCCGGCGATGGCGGCGCGCATTGCGGGTGGGAGCCCACGTTGGCGTGCCGTCCACCAGTCGGTGACCTGGCGTCGTTTGCGATCGGCGGCTCGGGCCGTCGTGCGATCGACCTGCTCCGGTCTCCCAACGCTGCTGGACGCTGTGCGCCGACAGCTGCCCGGCGGGATCCCGCTGGGTGGCGGCGGCGAAGGCTTGTTCGCCGGTGAGGTCACCGAGTTCGAACTCGGTGTGGTCGTGGCTGTCGCACACGACGTGGGCGTGGTTGCTGTCGCGGCCCCGGGACATGCCCACGTAGAGCGACGCCGAGGCGGTGCGTGGCGTGACGACGACGTGGCCGCGATCGACGGTGCGGCCTTGGGCGCCGGCGATGGTGGTGGCGTAGCCGAGCACGACGTCGGTGGCGACGTAGCCGGCGGGCAGCACGGCTGACGCGCCCCGGCGGTCGTGCTTGACGTGGAGTGAGCCGTCGCCGGTGACACCGGTGACGGTCCACACGTCGCGGTTGAGGATGCGTTGGCGGTCGCTGGTGGGGATCTGAGCGGTGTTGCGGCGGGTCTGGATGACGTCACCGATGTGGATGCGGCAGCCGTCGGCGGCGTCGGCGACGTGGTCGCCGAGCCGGCCGGCGACCATCAGGTGGTGTTGGCAGCGGGTGCTGACGTCGGCGGCGTCGCTGGCGGTGTCGACCACGATGAGCGACCGGTGACCGGCGGCGGTGTCGGCCCACCAGGCCGCGGCGGCGTCGTCGAACACGGTGTCGGTGCTCGACTCGACGATCCGACCCTCTCGCCAGTAGGTGGCGGCGATGTCGGGTTGGCGGGCCCGGAGTTGCAGCGAGGCGTCGGCTTCCCACGGCTGACGGAAGCGGCGCACGGCGGTGAGCTCGACCGCCGCCGGCAACGCGGCGAGGTCACGCAGCAGGCCGCCGGCTTCGGGTGCGCCCATCTGCGCGAAGTCACCGATCAGCGTGATCTTCGAGCCGTACACACCGGCGACGCGGACCATCTCATCCAGCACCAGGGTGGGCACCATCGACGCCTCGTCGACGATCACGACCCCGCCGCGGGGCATGTCCACGGCACCGACGCGCCACCCGGCGATCGTGTGCGCCGCCAGGCCGGTCTCGTCGGTCACGACACGGGCGGCGGCGGCCGACAACGTCAACACGATCACGTCGCGACCAGCGGCCTGGTAGGTGGCGGCGACCGAGCGCAGCACCGTCGTCTTCCCGGCCCCGGCGGGTCCGACGATCGTCGCCACCCGGCCGCCACCACCGGCGATCTCATCGACCGCCGCGACCTGATCGTCACCGAGCGCCGGGTCCCGGACCGTGTCGACGGCGAACGTGGCCCGGTCCTCGGTGGCGGACGACAGGACTCGTTCCTCGGCCGTCTGGATCGTCGTCCGACGTGTACTTGGCGGCGCCCCAGTCGGCGTACTCGGCGTCGTCGTCGACCTCGAGCGACACACACATGGCGATGATCCGCTCGGTCTCGACCTCGATCGCCTCCGGTGTCGGATCGGCGATCAGTCGGGCCACTTCGCCGGTGACATGGGCTCGGGTCCACCACGCCCGCTGCTCGTGCAGCTCGGTGAACACCCGCTCCGCCAACTGCGGCGACCCTGCCGGCAGCCGGCCGCCGTCGCTGATCTCGACGCCACGGGCGGTGACGTCGCCGAGCGCGGCGAGCTCGGCGTCGGTGACACCGGCCCGCCACTGTTCGTGGAGGTCGACGTCGCCGCGGGCCTTGCGGTAGCGGCTGCGGGTGGTGGCCTCGTCCATCATCCCGGCCTTCTCGGCATGCGTCGGGGTGCGCCCGTGGATCGCCCGCCACTCGGCCTCCAGGCGCTCATACGTCGCCAGCACCGCCGCCCGGCGGGTCGAGAACCGCTCGATCAGACCCTGCCGGGACACCGGCGATCTCGCGCATCGGCACCCGCCGATCCGGTGTCACCCACGACACCCCGAGCCGCTCGGACAGCTCCCGTTCCAGCATCGCGCCGTACACGGCGCCGGCGGCGTGGGCGTGGCGGTAGATGGCTCGCGAGTCGAGCGTGCGCCACGTCCCGTCGACCCCGCGGATGCGGTTCAAGATCGCGCAGTGCGAGTGCAGCTGCGGGTCACCGACCCGTGTCGCCGGGTCCGTCGAGCGCGACGAGCGGTGCCGGAACTGGGCGATCACGAACCCGTCGCCGGCGATCTTGCGGACCCCGCCGTCACCGGCGCGGGTGTGCCCGGCCGTCTCATCGAGATAGGCCAGCCCGGCCGCGACCGCTGTCTCGTGCGCCTCGAGGACGATCCGACGCACCTTCTCGTCGCCGGTCAGACCCCACAGCACCGACACGCTCTTGGACGGCGAGAACGTCACGTCGAACGCCGCGATCGGCTCCGCCACCGACCCGTCGGCACGCGTCTTGGCGACCACCTTGCGCCCGAGCACCTGCTCGGGCAGCCACCGCCCCGACGGCAACCGGACCCCGCCGGCCGTCGACGGGACGACGAACCGGCCGTACAGGACGGCCATGTCATCGGCGCCACCTCCCCGGCGAGGCCGATCAGCGGCAGCGCCCCGGCCGGTCCACACACCGGGGGCTTCGCCCTTGCCGGTGTAGTAGTCGTGCTTCGACGTGGCGACGTCGCGGGTCAGGTAGTCGTACCCGCGCCCGGCGGTGATGCGCCCCACCGAAGCCACCATCTGCTCGACGTCCTCCCTACCGGGTGTGGGAGATGCGCCGTGCATCCCCTCACCCCATACAGGGGTCGTGAGCCGCTCCTCGGTCACAGGTTTGGACGGGGCCGGCCGACATCAGCATGAGTCATGCCAGGGTGTGATCGAGATCAGCGCTGCCAGGCACCGACCTGGAGCACCGGAACAGCGCGTAGGTAACGAGCGGTCGACGGGGCCGAGAGACGGACGATGCCGGTGCACGACAGACGGCAACAGCGACACCGATGTGACCGAAGCGGGACATCGGTGCCCCTACAGAAGGTGTGAAGCGCAAACCAGACCTCACGAGCATCAGCGGCATCGCGGCGAGCGCCGGCGGTGCACGGTGAACGGCGCGCAGCGTCGTGCGGCGACCGAGGAGCATCAGCGGGCGATCACCACGATCAACGACATGTTCGACCGACTCGACGAGCTGGTCGCGGCGCGCGATCGCCTCACCGGTGTCGCTCCGCTCGGCCCGCACGACGACCCGATTCGCGACGCTGAGTCGCTGCTCCAGCACGCGGAGCTGCTCAACCGGGCGCTCGTCGGACCTACGGCTTGCGGCGCTCGCTGCGTCAGCTCATCGCCGCCGCAGCGACCTGGCCGCCGACGTGGGCACGAAGGTGACCAGCCTGTTTCCTCGAGCCGGCCGCGATCCTGGCTCGACCAGCCCGATGGATGACGACAGCGATCCGGCAGCGGCCGCAACGCCGACCTACGCCGGCCGTGACGCGCTCCAGGCGAGTGCCGACCCGGCGGCCGGGTGATCAATGAGTCTGGCCAGGCTGGGTCAGGCTGCAAGCCGCGCAGGAGCGGACCGTCGCTCGACACGCAGGAGTTGCGAGCCGAGGGCGATGGCCCAGCCATCATGGTCGACGGCCATCGGCCAGGCGGCGCCGCACGGACGCCGGATCTCGGCGACGAGGTGACGAGCACCGCCGTACTCGACGATGTCGCCTGCCCGGAGCTGTTCAGCTGCGATGACCATGTCGGAACCCCCTTCCGCGTCTATCCGATGTACGAGTGACGAAGGCACTCGGTTCACCTCATCGATCCTTTCGTCATCGTGCGCCACCGCCGGTGGATGTCGCATGGAGACGGCGTGACGAACCCTTCATCCCGCGCCGGAGGCGCCGGCCTCGTCAGCGTGGCGGCTTGCGGAGCCGGTCCTTGCGGAGCTTGACCTGCTCGACCGGTTCGGTGATCGCCACCGTTTCGCTGCGCTCGAACCGGCGTCGCCACTTGGCGCGGTGGGCGGCGACCCACCAGGCGAGTGTGGCGTCGTCGATTCCGTCCGGGCGGGCGTCACGCTCGCCGACCTCGTGGCTGGCCATGCGGTACCGACGCTGCAGCCGGGCCATCTCGCGGTCGAGCTCCTCGAGCGGCGCGGTGTCAGGATCGAGCATCGGCGCCGAGGAATCGTCGTGTCGTGGCGCATCGCGGCAGGCCCTGGGTTTCGGCCCGGTCGAGGATCTCGTCGGCCTGGGCGACGGTCGGTGACCAGTCGTCTCCGAGCTGGCTGGCAACACCCGCGAAGAGGGTGAGCGAGGAGACGAGCTTGTGGTCGTCGGGCCGGCCGAACAGGCCCCGGATGGTGATATCAGCGCCGATGACCTGCCGCCAGACGGCGTCGACGAGGGTGCGGTAGCCGGGTCCCAGGCCGGGGTCGCGAAGGAACGCTTCGACTTCGGTCCGGTTGCGGATTGCGTAGTGGACTGGCGGTCGGGCTGGTGCCGAGGCCGGCGACTTGGGGGAAGATGAACCACATCCAGTGCGACCGCTTGCGGCCGCCGTTGATCTCGGCCAGCGCGTCGTCGAAGTGGCGGTGGTAGCCGTCGTGGAACCGCTCGAGGTCAGCGTCCGGCATCGTCATCGAGCCTACGAACGGAGCTTCGGCTGGTCATCGATTCCGCACGGAGCCGGGGGTCAGGCGACGATGTCGAGGGCTCGTCGGGTGCACCAGGTGAGCACTGGTGGTGTCACTCCGTCGCCGAGGAGGCGGACCTGGTCGCGCTGGCTGGGTGGCTTCGTCGGGTCGGGGCCGACGGCCTTCCAGTCGTCGGGATAGCTCATGCATCGGGCAATTTCGATGGTCTTGAGCATCCGGAACCGCACCTCGTCGAGAGCTACGGGGCGGTCGTGGTCGAGCGATGCCAGCGAGGTCGTGTCCCGCGTGGTCATGGTGCCGAACGGGTCGGCGACCGGGTGGTAGGCGGTGTCGGCGGGGCCGCCGTTGTTCTTGGCGAACATCGCTCCGGCGGGGAGCTCCCAGAGCGCCAACCCCGGCCGCTGCTGGGCGGTCTGCGTGGAGGTCGGCTGGTCGAGGCGGGTGGGTCGGGTGTGCTGGCGGAACGGCACGACCGTCCCGGAGTGGGTGGCGATCCCGACCGATGCGGTGGTGTGTTGGGTCCAGGTCGGCTCGTTGAGGGTGCGGACTCGGCATGTCGAGCCGTCGCGTTCGAAGGTGTTGCCGGCGGCGACGACTTGGAGGCCGGCGACGAGGGCGTGGGTCTCGGCGGTGGTGAGCGTGCTGACCGGTGAGGTGATCGGCGTGCCGGTCGACTGGTAGTCGGAGATGTGCGGGAGTCGGCCGCCGTGGGCGGCGATGCCTCGCTGGATGCGAGCGAGGGTGCTCGATGCGAGGGGCTTGTCACGGTCACCGATGCGGGCGCCGAGGTCGGACCAGTCGATGACGGTCGACGCTGGCGTGTAGGCGATGCGGGCGACCTGGTGGCAGCGGCAGCACCGGTAGTCGTACTGGATGCCGAGCTTGCCCCACTCGGCGAGCGGCCAGGCGTTGGTGCGATGCCGGAACACCTGGCGGGCCTCGACCACGGTTGCGCAGCGCTGGCACCAGGCGTCGACGCGGTGCTCCAGGTCGGGGGTGCGCATCGTCTTGCGCCAGCAGATCACGAACATGCGGTCGCGCATCTGCGGAACCCCGAACGCTGCCGAGTTCAGCATCAACGGCCGGGTGCGGTAGCCGAGGTTGTCGAGCTGGCCGAGCCACCAGCGGAACGTCTCGCCGTTGCGGTTCGGTCCCCACTTGGCGGCCTCGACGACGTTCTCGACGATCATCAGGTCGGGCCGGTGGGCGTCGGCGTAGCGGATGACGCACGACATCGTGACCCGGCTGCGCTCTGACGAGGCGTAGCCGCTGGAGGCCTCCGGTTCTGGGCCGGCCCCGTGGATGTGGTCGAACAGCGTCGCCGGCCGCTCGTACATCTTGTGGGCGTTGGCCTGGGAGTGATGCACGCAGCTCGGCGAGAAGTGCGCCATCTGGACCCGGGGCATCTTGGCGACGTCGTAGTCGACGAGGTCGACCTGGTAGTGCTCGACGTGCGGGTGGCGGTGGGCGTGGGTGGCGATCGCCACGGCGTCGTGGTTGGCGGCGAAGCGCAGCTCACGCCAGCGGACAGGACGCCTTCGGAGGCGCCTCCGCCGCCACAGAAGAAGTCTGCGGCGGTTGGGCTGTCGACCGGTCGGAACATGACAGGGGTCCCTGCGGTGATCAGCGTGCGGCCCGCACGGCGAGGGCCTGGTCGGTGTGGATCCACTGCCGCCACGACACGTCGGTGACGATGTCGGCGGCGTCGACGGTGCAGATCGAGAACCCGAACGACTCGACGGTCAGGGCGATCTCGCCGATGACGACGACGTCGCCGGTGCTCATCGACGGGCACAGCTGGCCGTCGGGCCGGTCGTCCCGGTTGTGCCGCACGAAGACCCGCTCGGCGGCGGCGAACACGTCGAGGGACTCGTCGAGGATCACGGTGCCGGCCCAGCCGGCGATGAGCACGTCGCCGGGCTGGTAGCCGCGCAGGAACGGGGCCGATCCGTTCGTGTAGTTGCGGTAGCTGATCTCCATACCCCCATCTTACTCCTTATTGTCTTGACAGTCAAGACAATAAGGACGATGATGGGGGCATGGGCCCGAAGCGATGGATCGACTCGCGACCGGATCGGGCCGAGCTGTGCCCGTGCTGCATCTGTGACGTCGATGACGGCGACTGCCGCGAGGGCGGGTTCGTCCATGCCGGTCGGCGCTGGGAGATCGGCATCACCTGGCCGGGCAACTCGTTCGGGTCGTCCGACGGGCTGCTCGACGGGGTCTGTCGGGCCACGGTCGAGGACCACTACGTGCCGACCGGCGACGACGAGTACGACCTGGGCTACCGCGGGGCGTGCTGTGGCTGCGGGTGGGCGTCCGAGCGTGAGCACTCGACTCGAACACGGCGCTGGAGGACGCGCTCGATCACGTCCTGCCGATGTGGCGCCACGTGCCGGTCGTCGAGCGCCATCACCACGACGCGCCACCGGCACGCGTCCAGCAGTGGCTCGGCGAATCGGCGACCTGTACCGGGCGCTCGGCCTCGAGGACCGCTACGCACCCGGCAACGGCGGCCTGATCCGCACGCTGCGCCAGCCTGCGGTACCCGGTCGCACTGGTCTCGGGGGTTCTTCGACGTGTCCGCCGGACTCGTCGCCGTGACGGCCGTCGAGGCGCCTGCCGTCCAGATGGGGCTGTTCTGATGCGCCCCGCTCCCACTTCCCTCCTACCGGCATCACCCGTCGTGGTGATCGTCAAGGGACGGGCATCGACCCACGGCCGCCGCGGCAACCGGTTCGAGCTCACCTGGTTCCGGTACGTCCACGACGACGGCGAGGTGCACGACGTGCTCCACCAGCAACGCTGGAGCCCCGACGGACGCCGCCACGAGGCCGACCTGCCGATCGACTACGGCTCGACCCCGGCGCAGATGTTCGACCACTACGTCGAGCTCTACCGTCAGATCGCCGAACAAGCCGACGGGGTCCCCGGCCCGGGCCAGTTGAGCCTGCCGGGTGTGTCGTGAACGGCACCCCCTCTCTCGCCCGCCGGGTTCCTTCCTACAGGTCGTTGGTGATGGGCGCGCACGTCGGCGATCCTCGCCGGGTCGCTCGCGGGTTGCGTGCTGCGTGCCGTCCGGTGCCGGCGCGGTGGGCCGACGAGGTCGCCGATCTTGGCGAGGTCCGCCGCCGGGTACTCGCGTGGCTCGACGGAGGCCTTGCCGCTCCCGAGGCGCTCGAGGCGGTCGCCTGGGTGCCCGGCCACGATGGGACTCCCGGCCCGGCGCACCTGTTGGCGTGCCTGGTCGGTGAGGCCTGGTCGCTGCCGCTCGTCGAGCTGGTCACGCGCCGTGTGGCGATCCCGTCCGCGTGGGCGGCGCGGCGGCGGCCGTCGACCGCGGCCCAGCTCGGCTCCCTGTCGGTCATCTGCGATGAGCGTCGCCGGCTGGTCTTGGTCGACAACACGATCGCCACCGGTGCGTCGATCACGGCGACGTCGACGGCGCTGCGGGCAGCCGGGCACGACGTCGCCGCACTCATCACGATCACCTCGACCCGCTCGGCGGCGTGATGGCCCGCCGGCTGTTCGAGCAGCGTTGGCGGCGCGGCCGCGATCGTTGGGTGCACCCCGACGGTCCACGGTTCGTCCCGGCCCGCTACGAGGTCGCCACGATCGATGAGGCGCAGGCTCGACCGTTCATCGAGACGCATCACTACGCGCACAGCTACCCGGCCGCCCGTTTCGCCTACGGGCTCACCGACACCTGGTTCGACACGCTGGTCGGCGTCGCCGTGTATGCGGTGCCGGTCAACGCGGCCGTGTTGACGACACCGTTCCCCGGGCTCGAGCCGTACGTCGAGTCCATCGAGCTGTCACGACTGGTACTGCTCGATGAGGTGCCGTTCAACGCGGAGTCGTGGTTCGTCGCTCGCTGCCACCACGACCTGGCGCTGGGCGGCATCCGCGGCGTCGTGTCGTTCAGCGACCCGCTCCCCCGTCACCGCCGCGACGGCACGGCGGTGATGCCCGGTCACGTGGGCACGGTCTATCAATCGCTGAACTTCGTCTACACCGGGCGCACCAGGCCGCACTCGATCACGATGCTGCCGGACGGGTCGGTGATGCACGGCCGGGCGCTCGCCAAGATACGGGCCCAGCACACCGGTCACCGTTACGCCGAACGTGTACTCGAGGACCTGGGCGCGCTCGCGATCACCGAGGGCGACGACCCGGCACTGTGGTTGCGTCAGGCGCTCGCGTCGATCGGTGCGGTCAACGTCCGTCATCCCGGCAATCACCGGTACTGCCTGACCCTCGGCGGTCGCCGTTACGCATGGCACCTCGCCCTCACCCCTCATCAGGGCCGGCCCACCAGGGCCGCCTACCAGCCTGAGCTGACCGCCCTCGAGGCTGTCCCGAGCGGACGCTCGTGACCAGTCGTCTGGCTCGGCGTCGGCCCGCGGCTCGGCGGTCACCGGGTGGGAGGATGGGAGCCGTCATGGACGCACGGATCGACGACCGCGACTGGTGCGCGGCCCGGTTGGCCGCTGGTGACACCGTCGCCGCGATCGGTCAGGCCGCCGGTGTGAGCCGTCAGACGGCGAGCGCCTGGTTGAAGCGGCACGGCCTGCAGGCGAATCATCGGCCGCATCAACGTCCCGGGGTCGAGCAGCTCACCGCTGACTACGGGCGCACCCGGTCGATGCGCAAGCTGGCTGCCGAGTACGGGATCTCCTCGGCGGTGATGCGGACCTGGCTGTTCGAGGCCGGCGTCGATCCGCTGGGTACGCCGGGCCGTCCGACGGTCGCTGTGGACGTCGACGACGTCCGCGCTCGCCGTGATCGGGGTGAGACGTGGGTGGCGATCGCCGAGCAGCTCGGTGTGTCGGTGGAGACGTTGCGTCGCCGGGTCGACGGCTGATCTTCCCTACCGGCGACTCGCTCTCGGCGAACGTGATGTTTCACGCTGCGGAGTCTGACCGGGCGCCGCGGGAGTCAGGTCGCCGATTGGGTGC
>CAWGHB010000011.1:0-238171 GCA_963822315.1 uncultured Acidimicrobiia bacterium | reverse complement strand
CCGGTACCTCGTCGATGCCCGTGCCGTCACCCACGCGGACCCGCGGGTGGTCGCGGGATCGGGAACTACACGGCCGGCTTGATCGCAGGGTTGGGCTCGATCGGCGTCGAGGTCGTCGCGGAACTCGTCGACGCCGCCGCCCTCGACGCGCCGGTGGTCGCGGGCCTCCACCCCGCCGCCGACGTCCGGCCGTGGCGCGCGACGTCCTGCGCAGCGTCGCCGGCGACCGGGCGTGGTACGTGGCGACCGGCCTGTTCCTCCCACCGATCTCGTTCGACCCCGTCCCCCGCATCGTGTCGGAGCTGGACCTGCCCACGATCGGTGTGATGTACGACGTCATCCCCCTGCGCCACCCGGACCTGTACCTCACCGACGAGGTCTCGTCGCGGCAGGTGCGGCTGCGCAGCGTCCTCGCCCGGACCGTCGACGTCGTCGGCGATCTCGCGGTTCTCGGCCGACACCGCGATCGAGGCGCTGGGTCTCCACCCGACTCCGTGCGGCGTCATTGGGTGCGGCGTGAGCCCCACGTTCCGCCCGCCCGACCGTCGGCCGGACGGATCGACCGGACCGGGTCGTGGCGGTGACCGGGCCCATCCGCGGAAGAACACCAGGCGGCTGCTCGAGGGCTGGTCAGCGTCCCGAGCAGGCTCCGTGACCGACACGGCATCGTCGTCGTGGCCGGCGGCTCGCCGCGGATGCTCGACGCGTGGCGCCGGCTGGCCGCCGACCTCGGCTCGCGGCGTCGGTCGAGATCACGGGCGGGCTCGACGATGCCGCGCCTCGTCGAGGTGTACCAGTCGCGGTGCTCGCCGTGCAGCCGTCCCTGGAGGAGGGGTTCGGGCTGCCCGTCATCGAGGCTGCCGCCTGTGCCACACCCGGCATCTGCTCCGCCACCTCGGCACTCCCCGAGGTGCTCGACGAACCGGCTGCCACGTTCGATCCGTACGACCCCGACGACATCGGACGTGCGATCACCCGGGGGCTGACCGATCGTGAGCACCGCCGGGTGCTGCACGCAGCGGCGGCACGCGCCGTCAGACGATGGACCTGGGCGGCGACGGCGGAGGCCCTGGGTCGCGTCGGGGCGGCGGGGCGGCTGGCGTCGGGATGGCCGGCTCCGGTCGGCGACCGCGGCCGGCGGGTCGGGTGCGCGTCGCCATCGCCGGTCCACCGGACATCGAGGATCTCGGCGACGCACTGGCCGGTCGACGTGACGTGGAGGTCGAGCTCCTCGTCGACGTCGAGAGCACATCGACGGCGGTGCGCTCGTCGCCGAAGCTCGCTCGGCGGCCGCTCGGCGCGCTCGGTCGGTGGTCGAAGTACCACGATTACGACCACGTCGTGGCCGTGGTCGACGGACCCGGATCGCGTGCTTGGGAGTGGGCGGCGCGACGGGGACCGGTGCACGTCTGGCTGCGGGGGGGACCAGCGGAGATCAACGCGCTCGAGGTCTCGGCGCTCGCGTCCGCCCGTTCCGTGATCGCTGACGATGCCGAGGTCGCCCGCCAGGTCCTGGGCATCGTCTCCCCGGCGGTTCGCGTGCTCCACCTCCGCGACGCCGCCCAGACCGCCCGGCTCGGAGCGGAAGCCGCTGGCGCCCTGGTCGAGTGGTTGGTCAGCGGCTCAGCCCAGCGTGGTGACCGGGCCGCCACCGCCCGGGCGACCGATACCCTCTCGTGACCGCCATGGACCAGCGACCTCCCCTTCGTCCGCGTCGTCGTGATCAACTTCGACGGCGGTCAGATGACGATGGACTGCCTTCGCTCGCTGCTCGCCACGGACTGGCCGGCCGACCGCCTCGAGATCGTCATGGTCGACAACGGATCGCTCGACGACGTCGTCGAGCGGGTGGCCGCCGAGATGCCCGACGTCCGGATCATCGAGCCGCTCGCCAACACGGGCTTCGCCGGTGGCTGCAACCTCGGCATCGAGCGCGCCGGCTGACTTCGACCTCGTCGCCCTGGTCAACAACGACGCGACGGTCGACCCGGGACTGGCTGCGGCCGCTGGTCGACGCGCTCGGTCCGACCCGACGATCGGCGCGGCGTGCCCGAAGATGCTCTTCGACGGCCGCTTCGTCGAGGTCGAGCGTCGATGTCGCCGACGCCGCCCGGATCGGCGCCGACCCGCGGACGCTCGGCGTCCGGATCACGGCGGCCCGGATCGACGGCATGCCGCGACGACGACCGGCTGGCGTTCGACGAGGGCTTCTTCGCCGCCGAGCCGCCGGCCGCGCACGCTGGGCGAGGAGATCGCCCGGTGGTCGTGGCGACGGGGCCGCATCCGTGTGCGCGATCGACGGGATCGTCCGCCGACGACGCTGTCGCTCCGTCTCGTCGGCCATCGAGCCCCGCGACACGTCGAGCTGCGCACGCGAGACGCGGCCGACGACCGTCGCCGTCGGGCGACGAGCCCGTCTGGGTCGATGTCGAGCTCGGCGGCGAGCCGTTCGACGTCATCAACAACGCCGGCTCGGCGCTCTACCCGCACGGGTTCGGCGGCGACCGCGGCTTCCTCGAGCGCGACCGCGGGCAGTACGACGAGCCGGCCGAGGTGTTCGCGTGGTGCGGCGGCGCGGTCCTGCTGCGGCGGGCCTACCTCGACGACGTCGGGCTCTTCGACGAGCGGCTGTTCCTGTACTACGAGGACACCGACCTCTCGTGGCGGGGCCGGCTGCGCGGGTGGCGGTACCTCTACGTCCCGACGTCGGTCGTCCGCCACCGCCACGCCGCAGTCGTCGGGCGTCGGGTCGCCGGTGTTCCGCTACTACACCGAACGCAACCGGCCGCTCGTGCTGGCCAAGAACGCGCCGGCCGCGACTGGCCGTGGCGAGCGGGCTCGGCTTGCTCAAGCGGGCCGTCGGCGTCGACGCGTCCGCGATCTCGTCGTGCGGCCCCTGACGCTGCGCATGCCGCTGCGGACGCGAAGCCGCCCACCAGCTGGCGGCTCCTCGTCGGCTACGTGCGGTTCGTCCCGGCGATGGTGCGCGACCGGTGGCGGCGGGGCCGCCGTCGCTCGTGACGCAGCGGTCGTGGCGTGGGACGCAGACAAGGAGACGGCCACGTGACGCGGCGCCGCGTCGCGTGTCTACGACCTGTACTGGTCGACGCTCGGCGGCGGCGAGCAGGTCGACGGCACGATCGCCAGCGTGCTCGCCGAGGACCACGACGTCACGCTGCTCGGGCCCGAGCCCGTCGACGTCGAGCGGACGCGCGAGCGGCTTGGGCGTCGACGTGTCGGCGTGCGGTTCAGCGCGCGTGGTCGACGACGTGGACGCCACCGACGGCGAGCGCCGACTTCGACCTGTTCGTCAACGGCACGTACCTGAGCCGGGCCGTCAACCGGAGCGGGCGCGGGCTGGTACTACGTGCACTTCCCGCAGATCCCGCCCGACGCGTCGGACGGCTGCGCGCCACCACTTCGGGCGTCGCCGGCGTACAGGCGCTCGTCGCGTCCCGCGCCTGCCCAGACCGCCTCCGTCGAGGTGCGCGCCGGCTTCGACCGTCGGGTCGTGCGCACCGACTTCCTCGCCACGTACCAGCGCTTCCTCGCCAACTCTCGGTTCACCGCCGGCTGGGTCGAGCGGCTGTGGGGTGTGCCGCGCCGATGTGCTCTACCCGCCGGTGCGGCCGGAGGTCGGCGCCGGGGGACAAGCGCCGCTGATCCTGTACGTCGGACGGTTCTTCGATCCCCGGTACGGACACTGCAAGAAGCAGCTCGAGCTCATCGAGGCGTTCACGCGGCATGGCCTCGACGGATGGACGCTGGCAGCTCGCCGGCGGGTGCGACGTCGCCAACCGCGACTACGCGCTCGGCGCTCGCCGGGCCGCGCTGGGCCACCCGGTCGACGTGCACGTCAACGCCACGGGGGCGCTCGTCCGCCGACCTGTTCGCCGACGGCGTCGATCTACTGGCACGCCGGCGGTCTCGGCGAGGACCCGGATCGTCACCCCGATCGTTTCGAGCACTTCGGGATCACCGTCGTCGAGGCGATGGCGGCGGGCGCCGTTCCGCTGGTGTTCGCCGCCGGCGGGCCGGCCGAGATCGTCGAGCACGGGGTGAACGGGTTCCACTGGCACCGACGTCGACGAGCTCGTCGGCGCTCACCCGGCGACTCGTCGACGATCCCGGCGAGCGTGAGCGCTGGCCGTCGCGGCGGCGATCGACCGGGTCCGCCGACTTCTCCGCCGACCGGTTCGCGCTGAGTCAGGGCGCTGCTCGACTGCACGCCGCGTCGGCGCGGTCGCTCCGACGACGACGGTCCGGCTGACCGGCGCGGCGAGCGCCAGCGCCACGCGCCGATGACGCCGACCGCGGACGACCAGCGTCGGCGTCAGCCACCCGCGGCCGGTAGCGCCACTCGACGATGTGGCGCCCGGCGGGACGTCCACGCCCATGATCAGCCCGTCGACCTCGATCACCTCCGCCGGTACGCCGTCGACGTCGACGCGCCAGCCGGCGTCGAACTGCTGGTCGAGCGTCACGATCGGCCGGTGATCGAGGTCGGCGCGCGACCGTCGACGTGCTCGGGCGACTGGCGCTCCACGTCGAGCCCGACGGGTGCGCAGCTCGGCGACCGGCCGGTCGCAGGTGAGTCGGGTCGCCGGCGTCGGCGACGAGCGCCGTGTCGGCCAGCTCGCCGGCCGCGTCGCGCAGCAGCGTCGGGCGCATCGTCGGGTCGTCCGACCTGCGGCCGTCGGCCAGGCGATCGCCTCGCCGACCCACGCCGGGTTCTCCCAGACCTCGAACTGATCGTCGACGGCCACCGGCCCGATCCAGCCTGGCACGAGCTCGTCGATCGGTCGGCGTCCGGTCGATCAGCACGTACCGCACACCCAGGCGCCCGAGCGCGCACCGGATCGAGCGGCACGAGCACGCTGTTGCGCAGCGGGAGATCGACGGCCGGATCGGGTTGGAGCCGACGCAGCGCGGCGGCCCAGCGGTCCGTGATCTGGACGCCGCCGTCGTAGCCGTCGATCGAGCGCAGGTCGACCAGCACGTTGGCGTTCGGGCGGAGCCCCGGCACGCCGTAGTCGGCCCCCGGCCCTCGTCGGTGAACGAGACGACGTAAGCCGGCCGGCCCTGCAGGAAGTCCGTGGTCGCCGTTCGGTAGGAGGCGCTCGTGAACGGGGTCGGCTCGCCGCGCTCTGGCGAGACGCGTGCAGCGACATGACGTCCGAGATCGACGACCGCGATGACTCCGACCACGCCGGCAAGCGGCGGCGATGGACGGCACGTCGACGACGGTCGTCGACGCCATCACGGCACCGACCAGCACCGACCGCGAGCTGCGAGCCACTCGGCGGCGATCGACGCTGGTCGCCCCCCAGCCGCCGGACCCCGATCACGACCGCCGCCGCCGAGGTCGTTCCGGCGACGACCAGGACCTGGCGCCGCGGGATCCGCCGCGCCAGCGACTCGAACGCCGAACCCGGCGAACAGAGCGGCCGACGAGCGACGACGACCACCAGCCACCGCGCCGATACGCGGGCGAGGTCGAAGCCGGGGATCATTCGCTGCGCCACGCGGAACACGGCGTCCGGGGACCGACGCCAGCACGAGCCACGAGCGCCGGCGCACAACGCCGAGGGCGATGCTCCACGGTCGCCGATCCGGGCGCGAACGCCGCGACGAACCCGAGCACGGCCAGCACGCGCCGTCGACGCCGACGAAGGCGACGCTCTCTGCGCTGCCGATGAACCCGACCGGACGTCGATCGCCGATCGTCCCGAACAACGCCTTGGCCGCAGCGCCGGGCAGCAGCGAGAGCTGTGTGTCGAGGAGCAGGCCGCGTCACGGCCCGCCGCACCACAATGTTCGGACGTCGCCACTGCGGTCGCCACGAGCTGCGGGGCGCGATCAAGGCGCCGATCCCGACCCCGATCGCGAGGCGGGGCAGCCGTCGCCACCCTCCGTCGACCACGGCCATCGCGACGGTGACGGCGCTGGCGAGGACGATGATCTCGAAGACCATCTGGGGGTGGCCGGCGAGGAGGATCGCTGCGTCGACGGTGGCGGTCGCAGCGACCAGCGCCGCCAGTCGCCGCCTCGACGTCAACGCGGCGTGGACGACCGCGCAACAGCCACGGCGCCCACGCCGAGCACGAGGATCTGCTCGAGCTGCATCGACTTGGTCAGGACCGCCCCGTTCAGCACGGCGATCGCGCCGGCGAACGTCGCCGCCCCGGCCGCATCCCGAACCGACGAGCGAGGACGACCATGCCGAGGCCGAGGAACAGGACGTGAACGCCGCCAGCAACGCCCATCGCCCGGTTCGTCTCGAAGAGCAGGACGAGCAGTCGGGGCGGGTAGAGCGTGCCGGCCGGGGGGTTGCCGAGGTTGGTCACGCCGCCGAAGATGGCGTCGTTCCACAGTGGCGATCCGGCCGTTCCGCAAGCGCCGGACCGGTGACTTCGAGGTTCGGTCCCGCGTACGTGTAGCCATCGAACGTCACGACGTACCGCCCCGGCCACCAGAACGAGCGCGTGACCCAGAACGCGACGACTGCGGTCGCGACGTACGGCGATCGCCGTCGGAAGCCGACCGGCGAGCGTCCGTTCGCGGACGCGATGCGCTCGCGACGCCGGTCGATGCCGTCGCACCGCGTCGGTCAGCGGTCGCGCCTGGCCGATCAGCGGAGCGCGCCGTGCTCGAGGCAGTCGCGACTGCGCGTCCGCACACGTGGCAGGACGGCAAGTCGCTCGCCGCTGCGGTCAGCGACGGCGCTGCCGCGTCCTTTTCGGAGAGGATCGGCACGATGGCCGTGCCCTCGCGCCCTTCGACGGGCCAATCGATGCCGATCGTCGGATCGAGAGGGTGGACGCCGTGCTCGCGTCCGGGTGCGTACCCCGTCGAGCACAGGTACACGACGCGTCGATCCGTCCGCCAGTGACATGAAGGCGTGGCCCAGGCCCTCGCCGATGTAGATCTGGCGGCGGTCGACGTCGTCGAGTAGCACGCTGTCCCACTGACCGAACGTCGGCGAACCCACACGGAGGTCGACCACGACGTCGAGCACGGCGCCGCTGATGCACGTGACGTACTTGGCCTGTCCGGGCGGGACGTCGGAGAAGTGGATGCCACGGAGCACGCCGGCGGCGGACACAGAGCAGTTGGCCTGGGCGAGGTCGAGGTCGTGGCCGAGCGCCTCCCGGAACGCCGGCGCCTTGAACCACTCGAGGAAGAGCCGCGGGGGTCGCCGTGCTGTTGCGGGGTGATCTCGAATGCCCCGTCGATGGCGAGTGAGCGGAACTTCACGGCGGCCGTGTCTACCACGGCGGGACCGGCCGATGAAGTGGTTCCACCATTCGCTCGCGAGGTTGTGCGATCGTTGGGCTGCTGGCCACCGCCCGCACAGCAGAGGAGTCCCCGTGTCGAACGTGCCGCCACCGCCACCGCCGACGCCCGACCCCGCCGCCCGGCTCGGACCAGGTCCCCCAGACCGCGGGAGCCTACGACCCGAACCCGACCATGCCGCCCGTCCAACCGGTGGCGCCGATCTCGGTCGCCGGCCCGGGACACATGAAGATCTTCGCCGCCGAGGCCGTCGGGACGTTCGTGCTGATGATCATCGGTCCCGGGACGGCGATCCTCGCCAGCAACATGATGGGGACGCTCGGTGTGGCGTTCGCGTTCGGTCTCGCGCTGTTGGGGATGGCCTACACGATCGGGCACGTCTCGGGCTGCCACATCAACCCGGCGGTGACCCTGTCGTTCTTCCTCAGCAACAAGATCACGATCATCCAGGCGGTGTATTACTGGGCCGCCCAGATCGCCGGCGCGATCCTCGGTGGCCTGGCGCTCTTCCTCATCTCGAGCGCTGGTGACAACGACGCGACGGGCGTGTTCGCGTCCAACGGTTGGGGCAACACGATCGGCGTGCCGTTCGGCATCTGGGCGGCCATCGTCGTCGAGATCATCTTCACCGCCCTGCTCATCTTCGTCGTGCTGTCCACGACGACGAAGGGCTACCCGATCGGCTTCGGCGGGCTCGCCGCCGGGCTGACGCTGGCGATGATCCACCTGGCGACGATCCCGGTCGACAACACGTCGGTCAACCCGGCCCGCAGCCTCGGCACGGCGTTGTTCGCCGGCTGGGACCACCTCGCCCAGCTGTGGGTGTTCATCATCTTCCCGCTGGTCGGCGCGGTCCTCGGCGTGCTGGCGTGGCTGCTCGTGCACGAGGAGCGCCTGGAGGAGACGATCTTCGGCGGTCACGCCGGTCTCGTCGCCGCTCGCGACAAGGCGGCCGGCACCGCCGGCAAGGTCGAGGACCGCTTCCAGTAGCGCGGCAGCGGCCGGACCGGTCGGCGCGTCAGACCGGCCGGTCCTCCTTGTCCCGCTTGGCCGCCTTCTGGGCCTTCTTCCACTCGCGAACGGCGGCCAGCGACGTCGGGTCGTGGATGTCGGCGACCGAGCGAGGGACGTCGTCACCGAACTTGCCCGCTGCCGCCGCCAACCAGCGGGCGCCACACCCTGGGTCTTGGCCAGGATGGCCACGAAGATCTTCGACTTCTCGTCGCCGTACCCGGGGAGGGCCCGCAGGCGCCGGTACAGCTCGGCGCCCGTGTCGACGTCGGCCCACACGGCCTCGGCCCGTCCGCCGTACTCGTCGGCCAACACCGAGCACAGGGCGTGGATCCGCCGGCCCATGGCGGCCGGAAAGCGGTGGATGGCCGGTTTCTCGCAGCACACGGCGACGAACGCGTCGACGTGCATGCCGGCGATCACCGGCGCGTCGAGGTGGCCCAGGCGGCGGCGCAACGTCTCGGGGCCGGCGAAGGCCCATTCCATGGGCACCTGCTGGTCGAGCAGCATGCCGATGAGGAGCGCCGTGCCGTCGCGGTTCAACAGTCCGTCGGCGTTGTCGTCGCCGGTGATGTAGAGCGTGCCGGGCACGGCGTCACCGTACCGTCGGCCCTCGGCCGTCTTCCTACACTCGACCGATGCGCCTCCGGACCGTCGGCTTCGCCGCGTTCGCCGCGGCGGCGATCATGCAGTCCTGCCAGCCGGCGTGCGCGCCGGTGCCGCCGCCGCCAGTCCCGGGCGTCCAGCCTCCGCCTCCGCCGCCTCCGCCCACGAGGATCGTCATCGACGGCCAGGGCAACGGCCACGGTCGCGGGCTGTCGGCGTGGGGCGCCTACGGCATGGCGGTCAACGGCGGTGCGCCGTGGTGGTCGATCCTCGACCACTACTACGGTGGTACCACCAACGCGCCGGCGGCCGACGACCAGGTGCGGGTCCGGTTGATGGCGTCCGACGCGGCCGGTGTCGTCGGCGTCGTGTCGACGTCGCTGGCGGCGGTGTGGAACGGCGGTTCCTACGGCGCGGTGCACGTCTACCCGCTCGGCGCGGACCAGTACGACGTCTACGGCAGCTCCGACGTGACGTGCCCAGGCGGAGGCGGCAGCTGGGTGTACCTCGGACGCGTCGCCGGCCCCGTCGTCGTCACCACGCCGTTCGACGAGACAGCCACCGCGCCCGGTGACGTGCTCGGCGTGTGCCAGCCGAACGGCTCGGTCGTGCACTACCGCGGGGCGCTGACAGTGACCGCCGACGCCACGGGTGCGACGCGGCTCGTCAACCGACTGCGCGTCGAGAACTACCTGCGCGGCGTCCTCTCGCGTGAGGTCTCGACGAGCTGGGGCGACGCCGGGCGCGGCGCGGGGATGAACGCGTCTGTACGCGATGGCCGTCGCCGCCCGCTCGTTCGCCCACTCCCAGGGCCGCTACCCGTACGCGGACACGTGTGACACGGCGGCCTGCCAGGTCTACGGCGGCTCGGCGTATCGCGCCGCGCCGATGGCGCCGACGAGCCACCCGACGGTCCGCGTGTGCGAGGTCGGCAACCTGACGTTCGAGTGCGCCAACACGAACCGCGCGGTCACGGACACCGCGGGTGTCGTGCGGGTGTGGGCTTCGAACGGCCGGATCATCTCCGGCGAGTACTCCGCCTCGCACGGGCCCCGATCGGCGGGCGGCACCTACCCGCCGGTCGACGACTCGTGGAGCAACGTCCCGCAGAACCCGCTGTACCTCTGGGCCCGCAGCGTCGACGCCGCCACCGTGGCCGCGCTGTACGGCCTGGGCACGTTGACCGCGGCGTGGACCGAGCACGATCCGGCGACCATCTACGACGGCAACTGGGGCAATCGCGTCGTGCTGACGGGCACGGCAGGCCGTGTCGTGGTCTCGGCGTGGGACTTCCGCAACGCCGTCGGCCTGCCGTCGCCGGGCTTCACCATCCGCGGCGTCGTCTGAACCTGCGGAGCGATCACACGATGTAGGGGTTGATCGCCTCCGGATCGATGTCGTAGCGGGCCATCGCGTCGGCGACGACCTCTGGCTTGACCTCGCCCAACGTGGCCAGCGCGGCGAGCGTCGCCACGACGACGTGACCGGTGTCGACCTCGAAGAACCGGCGCAGCGCCTCGCGTGTGTCCGAGCGGCCCATGCCGTCCGTGCCGAGCGGGGTGAACGAGCGGCCGGGGAGGAACCGCATGATCTGTTCGGGGACGGCGGCCATGAAGTCGGTGACGGCGACGATGGGGCCGGGGGCATCGGCCAGCAGCTCGGTGACGCGAGGCGTACGCGCCGGCTGGTCGGGGTGCAGCCGGTTCCAGCGGGCGACCGCCAGACCGTCCTCCCGGAGCCGCTTGTAGCTCGTCGCCGACCACAGCTCGACCCCGACGTCGAAGTGCTCGGCCAGGTCGGCGGCCGCCTCGCGGGCGGCACCCTGGGCGCTGCCCGAGAAGAGGATGCGTCGCCCGCTGCGTCGGCCCGTCCGGCGCGGTCTGCCACCGGTACAGGCCCTCGACGATCGCCGCCGAGACCGCGGCGACATCGCCCTCGGGCATCGCCGGCATCACGTAGTTCTCGTTGTAGAGCGTCAGGTAGTAGAAGACGTCGCGCTCGTCGGCCGGCGTCCCGTCGCCGTACATGCGGTCCAACCCGGCCTGGACGATCGCCGACACCTCGTAGGCGAACGCCGGGTCGTAGGCCTGCACGGCCGGGACCGTGCTGGCGAGCACGAGGCTGTGACCGTCCTGGTGCTGGAGGCCCTCGCCGAGGAGCGTGGTGCGACCGGCGGTGGCGCCGAGCATGAAGCCGCGGGTGCGCGCGTCCGCGGCCTGCCAGATGAGGTCGCCGACCCGCTGGAACCCGAACATCGAGTAGAACGTGTAGAACGGCACCATCGGGACGCCGCGGTGGGCGTAGCTGGTGCCGGCGGCGATGAAGCTGGCCAGCGCGCCGGCCTCGGTGATGCCCTCCTCGAGGATCTGGCCCTTCTTCGACTCGGTGTAGCTGAGCAGCAGGTCGTGGTCGACCGGTTCGTACTTCTGTCCCAAGGCGGCGTAGATCTTCAGCTCGCGGAAGAGGGCGTCCATGCCGAACGTGCGGGCCTCGTCGGGGATGATCGGCACGATGCGCGGGCCGATGTGCTCGTCGCGAGCGAGGTTGCGCAGCAGCCGGGTGAAGCCCATCGTGGTCGAGACGGCCTGCTTGCCGGACCCGGCGCGCAGCTCGGCGAAGGGCTTGTCCGTCGGCAGCTCCAGCGGCCGCCGGGCCCGCGTGGACCGGCGGGGGATCGACCCTCCGAGCGCCCGCCGACGCTCGACCATGTACTGGTACTCGACCGAGTCCTCGGGCGGGACGTAGTACGGCGGATCATTGGCCTCGATGGCGTCGGCCGGGATCTCGTCCTGCAGGTACAGCCGGTCGCGGAGGGCGACGAGCTGGTCCTTGGTCATCTTCTTGATCTGGTGGGTGGCGTTGCGACCCTCGAAGCCCTCGCCGAGCGTCCAGCCCTTGACGGTCTTGCAGAGGATGACCGTCGGCCGCTCGCTGCCGAGGTTCTCCGTCGCCGCCTTGTAGGCGGCGAAGAGCTTGTGGTAGTCGTGGCCGCCCCGCGGCAGGTTCCGCAGCTCGTCGTCGGTGAGGCCGGCGACCATCTCCCGCAGGCGCGGATCGGGACCGAAGAAGTGGTCGCGGATGTACTCGCCGGACTCGACGGAGTAGCGCTGGAACTGGCCGTCGACGGTCGTGTTCATCTGGTTGAGCAGCGCGCCGTCCTTGTCCTTGGCCAGCAGCTCGTCCCACTTCGAGCCCCAGATCACCTTGATCACGTTCCAGCCCGCGCCGCGGAACAGCGCCTCGAGCTCCTGGATGATCTTGCCGTTGCCGCGCACCGGGCCGTCGAGGCGCTGGAGGTTGCAGTTGATGACGAAGATCAGGTTGTCGAGCTGCTCGCGGGCGGCCATCGTGATCGCCCCCAGCGACTCCGGTTCGTCGCACTCCCCGTCGCCCATGAAGCACCAGATGCGGGACTGGCTGGTGTCGTCGATCTCACGGTTCTCGAGGTACCGGTTGAACCGGGCGTGGTAGAGCGCGCCGATGGGGCCGAGGCCCATGCTGACCGTCGGGTACTCCCAGAAGTCCGGCATCAGCCTCGGGTGCGGGTAGCTCGACAGGCCGCGCCCCTCACGGCCGATCTCGCGCCGGAAGTGGTCGAGGTCGTCGGCCGTCAGGCGACCCTCCATGAAGGCGCGGGCGTACACACCGGGCGCCGCGTGACCCTGGAAGTAGATGGCATCGCCGGCGTTGCCGTCGTCCTTGCCGCGGAAGAAGTGGTTGAACCCGATCTCGTAGAGCGACGCCGAGCTGGCGAACGTCGACAGGTGGCCACCGATGCCGTCGGCGTGCTTGTTGGCCTTGACGACCATCATCGCCGCGTTCCAGCGCACGAAGGCCCGGATGCGGCGCTCGATGTGCTCGTCGCCGGGGAACCACGGCTCCTGCTCGCGCGGGATCGTGTTCACGTAGGGGGTCGACACCGTCGCCGGGAACGAGACCTGCATCTCCTGGGCGCGCTCGAGCAGCTTGGTGAGGAGGTAGCGGGCCCGGGTCTTGCCGCGCTCGTCGACGACGGCGTCGAGCGAGTCGAGCCACTCCTCGGTCTCCTCGGGATCGATGTCGGGGATCTGATGGACGTAGCCGTCGAAGATCATGCGGATCAGTCTCGCATCCCTACCCGTCGGTACGCACGGGTCCCGGGTACCGTGCCCACCCGTGTCGAACCCCGTCCCCGTCACCGTCTACACCGATGGGGCGTGCTCCGGGAACCCGGGTCCGGGGGGCTGGGCTTGGGCCGTGGCCCCCGACGGCACCCCGAGCGGATCGGGCGGCGAGCTGGTCACGACGAACCAGCGGATGGAGATCACGGCCGTGCTCGAGGCGTTGCGCGCCCTCGGCGGTCACGGCCCCGTCCACGTGATCTCCGACTCGACGTACGTCGTCAACTGCTTCCGCGACAGGTGGCACGTGCGGTGGGCGGCCAACGGCTGGCGCAACGCCAAGAAGCAGGCGGTCGCCAACGCCGATCTGTGGCGTCCCCTGATCGAGCTCGTCAGCGCCGGCGACGTCACCCTCGGGTGGGTCAAGGGCCACAGCGGCGACCGAATGAACGACCTCGTCGACCAGCTCGCTGTCGCCGCTGTCCCTCGCTGACGTCGCGGTCCCCGTCGCCCGTCGATCGGTGAGCCGCGCGAGTCCTCGAGCGAGCGAACGAAGTAGCCCGGTCAGGTCGGGATGGCCCGCTCGAGGTCGGCGACCAGGTCGTCGCCGTCCTCGAGGCCGATCGAGATCCGCACCAGGCCCGGCGTGATGCCGATCGCCCTCTGCTCGTCGGGCGGCAGGCTGACGTGGGTGCTGGTGGCCGAGTGGCACACGAGCGTCTCGGGTCCGCCGAGCGACGTCGCCGGCCGGGCGATGCGCAGCGAGTCGAGCATGGTGCGGGCGGCGTCGACGCCACCGGCCAGGTCGATGGCCAGCACCGTCGGCAGGCAGGTCAACTGGCGGGCGGCCAGGTCGTGCTGCCGGTGGTGGGGCAGGCCGGGGTGGTGGACGGCGAGCACGCCCGGGTGGTCGGCCAGCGCCTCGGCGACGCGCAGGGCCACCGCGGCCTGGTGGCGCTGGCGCACGGCGAGGGTCCGGATGCCGCGCAGGCCGTTGAGCGCGTCGTGCGGCGAGGCGCTGGCCCCGTGCAGGGTGCTGTAGGCCCAGATCGAGTCGAGCAGGTCGCGCTCGCCGGCGATGACGCCGAGCGTGGCGTCGTTGTGTCCGGAGATCCCCTTCGTCGCCGAGTGCAGCACGATGTCGACGCCGTAGCGCAGCGGCTGTTGGCCGATCGGGGTTGCGAACGTCGAGTCGACCAACGTGAACGGGCCCTTGACGGCACCGAGGTCCTCGAGGTCGACGAGGTCGAGGCGCGGGTTCGACGGCGACTCGGCGACCACCAGCATCGTCCGGCCGGGCCGCACGGCGGCGGCGAACGAGCCCGGCGTCGTGCCGTCGACGACGGTGTGCTCGATGCCGAGCCGGGCGCACGGGCCTTGCACGAACGCCATCGTGCCGGCGTAGATCTGGCGTTGGATGACGATGTGGTCGCCGGCCGAGCACAGGGCGAGGACGGTGGACGCGATGGCCCCCATGCCGGAGGCGAACGCCAGCGCGTCCTCGGCGCCCTCGAGGTCGGCGATCGCCTCCTCGAACGCCCGCACGGTCGGGTTGGCGTAGCGGCTGTAGAACTCGCCGGCGCGCATCGCGGTCGCCCGCTTCCGCGTGTCGTCGAGACCCTCGGTCTGCCATGTGCTCGTGCTCCACAGCGGCACGTTCAGGCTGGAGCCCTGCTGACGGCGCCCCGCAGTGACGGCGCGGGTGGCGGCGGCCGGCGGGGGGCCGGACGGGGCGTTCGGCCCGGAGGGCGAGCGGTCGTCATCCACGAGGGAGCAAGGCTAGTTGCCGTGCCGGGGGTGTCCCCCGGCCGGTTGGGACGCCCCTGGAGCGGTCACTAACGTCCGGCGCCATGGACATCACCGGCGTGAGCGCGATCGTCACCGGCGGGGCTTCGGGCATCGGAGCCGCTGTCGCCCAGCTGCTGGCCCAACGAGGTGCCAAGGTCGTCGTCGCCGACCTGCAGGAGGAGCGGGGCACGGCGCTCGCGGACGAGATCGGGGGCGCCTTCGCCCGGGTCGACGTCACCGACACGGAGTCGATCATCGGCGCCGTCGAGATGGCCAAGTCGATGGGTCCCCTGCGGGTCCTCGTCAACTCGGCGGGCATCGGCTGGGCCCAGCGCACGGTCGGCAAGGACGGCACGTACGGATCGGCCGCCGACCTCGACGCGTTCAAGAAGGTCGTCGCCATCAACCTCATCGGGACGTTCGACTGCATCCGGCTCGCCGGGACGGCGATGAGCACGACCGAGCCGATGGAGTCCGGAGAGCGCGGTGCGATCGTCAACCTGGCGTCGGTGGCCGCGTTCGACGGCCAGATCGGCCAGGCCAGCTACTCGGCGTCGAAGGGTGGCGTCGTCGGCATGACCTTGCCCATCGCCCGCGACCTGGCGGCGATCGGCGTGCGGGTGAACACCGTCGCCCCGGGCCTGATCGACACGCCGATCTACGGTCGTGGCGAGCGCAGCGAGGCGTTCAAGGCCACCCTCCAGAAGGGTGTGCTGTTCCCGGCCCGCCTCGGGTACCCCTCCGAACTGGCGTCGGTCGTCGTGGAGTGCGTGACGAACAGCTACCTCAACGCCGAGACCATCCGGGTCGACGGCGGCATCCGCATGCAGCCCAAGTGACCTGACCCGCCCGTCCGCGCCGCCGCCAACATCTGGGCGCGCAGGGTCTCATCCGGCTTCCTGGGCGCGCTCGGTCTCGAATTCGAGACCAGCCGCGCCCGGAACGAGCTCGGGCGCCCAGCGGGCGAGGACCCCGCGGATCCGGCGGGCCTGCTCGGCGGGACGCCGCACGATCTGGTGGTAGGTGAACCGCACGCAGACGTGCCCAGATTCGGCCAGCCAGCCGTCCCGGATGGCATCGGCCTCCTGCTGGGCGGGGGTCTTGGCGTGGAACTCCCAGCCGTCGCACTCGAGGACGACGGGCGAGCCGGCGATGCGGAAGTCGACGACGAGGCCGGCGATCCGGGGGTGGAACTCGAACGGCGGCAGCGCGTAGCGCTCGAAGAGCCGCGCCATCGCCTTCTCGAGGACGCTGTCGACAGGCTTGCCGTCGATCAGCCACTCGTCGAGCGCGTCCCGGAACGCCGGGACGCCGTGGCGGCCCCGACGGGCGTGGCGGTCGATGGCCCGTCGCAGCGCGACCGGTGAAGCCAATCGAGCCGTGACGACGTGACCAACCGCCGCCGGCACTGCCGAGGGATCGACCGCCCCGAGGTCGCAGAGCAACCGGAGGATGTTCGTCGTCCTGATGCGCTCGCGCAGCACGGGCCGCAGGTCGAGCAGGTCTCGCGGACGGTGCACGATGACCCCGGGCAGCTCCGGGCTACGGGTCCGCTGGGCCACGATGACCTCCACGGGATCGTCGGCGGGGCGGGCGATGCCCCAGAGCCGGGCCGCCGAACGATGAGAGGCCAGCGAACCGGGCACGCCCAGGACGGCGGCGGCGATCCGCTGCTCCATCGTCGCCGCGGTCCCGGGAAGCCGGGCGACACCGGGGACCACGGCCTCCAGGCGGCCGTCGGCGAGGGCTCGGAACCAGCTCGCTTTGCTCATGCCGTGTTGCGCAGCCACCGTTCGTGTCACCAGCCCGTGGTGCTCGGTGGCCCATCTCGCGAGGGGTTCCATGCCTCCCCTGGGGGTGACGCGATCGGCCAAAGGGAAACGGGCGCGCTGGGTCTCGGATCCGAGACCGACCGCGCCCAGGTGGCCCGTTGAGACCGGACGCGCCCAGATGTCGGGGCGGCGCGAGGGGTGGGATCCGGCGGGCTACGTGGTGTAGTCGGCGTTGATGCGGACGTAGCCGTCGGTGAGGTCACAGCCCCACACGGTGGCCGTCGCGCGTGCCCGTGGCCAGCGACACGTGGATCAGCACGTCGTCACCAGCGAGGTAGTCCGACAGCTTGGCCAGCTCGGCCTCGTCGACGAGGACCGGGTACACCTCGCGGTCGCCGAAGCGGATGACGACCTGCTCCTGGTCGATGTCGGTGTCGTCCTGGCACTTGCCGATCGCCATCGCCACGCGGCCCCAGTTCGGGTCAGCGCCGTGCACGGCCGTCTTGACCAACGGCGAGTTCACGATCGCCTTGGCCACCCGCTTGGCCTGGGACGGCGTCGCGGGCCTGGTCGACGACGACCTCGATCAGGGTCTCGGCGCCCTCGCCGTCGCGGGCGATCTGCTTCGTGAGTGACTCGGCGACGACGACCAGCGCGGCTTCCAGTGCCGCCAGGTCCACGGGGCCGGCGGCGCCGCTGGCCAGCACGACCGCGGTGTCGCTCGTCGACGTGTCCGTGTCGATGCTGACGCAGTTGAACGTGCGGTCGACGACCCGGCGGAACATGGGGTCGAGCTCGTGCGCGGCGACCGCCGCGTCGGACAGCACGACGGCGATCATCGTCGCCATGTCGGGCTCGATCATCCCGACGCCCTTGGCGAAGCCGACGACGCGCGCCGGACCGTCCCCGACGGTCGCCTCGGCCACCTTGGGCACGGTGTCGGTCGTCATGATCCCCGTCGCCACCCGCACGACGTCGGTCCCGGTCAGCTCGGACGGCACCGAAGCCACCCCGGCCAGGATCCGCTCGATCGGATAGCGCCGCCCGATGACGCCCGTCGATGCCAGCAGCACGTCGTCGGGCCGGCACCCGAGGCGCCCGGCCACGGCGGCCACGAGCTCGTCGGCGTCGGCCCGACCGGGCGGCCCGTTCGCGACGTTGGCGTTCTTCGAGACGATCACGATCGCTTGGGCCCGGCCGTCGGCGAGGTGCTCTCGGCTGATCGTCACGCTCGGGCCGACGAAGGTGCTGCGGGTGAACACGCCGGCCGCGGCAACCGGTTCCGCGGCCGCGATGACGACGAAGTCGTCGCTGTCGTCCTTCACGCCGACGTTGGCGACGTGGCAGCCGAAGCCGCTCGGGAGCGTGGTCATCCGGGCGTCGGGCAGCTGGCGTGCAGACCGTCGTGGATGGCGGCGAAGACGCGGGCCACCACGGCGAGGTCGTCGCGCTCGATGCGGTCGATCACCCGGTTCCTGACGCTGCCCACGTGGACGGGGGCGACCTGCTCGAGGTACGCCAGACCGCGATCGTTGAGCACGGCGAGCATCACACGGCGGTCCTGGTCCGACGGCCGGCGGTCCACCAGGCCGGTGCGCACGAGCCCGTCGAGGCGCCGCGTCAGCCCGCTGGGGGACAGCTGCAGCTGCGCGGCGAGGTCGCACATCCGCATGGCGTTGCCCTCGGCCTCCGAGAGGTACACCAGCACCTGGTAGTCGCCGAGCGTGAGCCCGTGCGGCACGAGGTCGCTCTCGAGGGCGGCGTTCAACTCGAACACGGTGGACGCGTACGCCCGCCATGCCGCCATCTCCTCGTCGTCCAGCCACGGCACGTCGGAACGGGTCGGGCTCGCGGTCGTCGTGGCACTCACGACCACGATCGTACCAGAAGGATGTGACACACAACAGTTGCGATCGAAAGGAAATGGCAGTAATGTTGTCATCGCAAGCGTCTGGGGAAAGGAACCCACCATGTCACCATCACCCTCACCACTCACCACCGCCCTCCCTGCCGGCACCTGGGAGATCGACCCGTCGCACAGCACGGTCGGCTTCACCGTGCGTCACATGATGGTGGCGAAGGTCCGGGGCCAGTTCCGCGAGTTCACCGCAGACATCGTCACGGGCGAGGATCCGCTGCAGTCCAAGGTCTCCGCGGTCGTGCAGATGGCGTCCGTCGACACCCGCGACGAGAACCGCGACCAGCACCTGCGCACGAACGACTTCTTCGACGTCGAGAACCACCCGACGATGACGTTCACGACGAGCGGCCTCACGGGCGGTGACGGCGAGTACGAGCTCACCGGCGATCTGACGATCCGCGGCGTCACGAAGCCCGTCACGTTCGACCTCGAGGTCGGCGGCGTGAGCAAGGACCCGTGGGGCAACACGAAGGCCGGCTTCTCGGCCACCACCACCATCAGCCGCAAGGAGTGGGGCCTCGAGTACAACGCCGTCCTGGAGACCGGCGGCGTGATGGTCGGCGACAAGGTCACCATCGAGCTGGACATCGAAGCCGCCCTCAAGGCCTGAGGCGCACGCGACGACGAGGAGATCGCCATGAACGTGACCGGACTCAACCACGCGGTCCTGTGGGTCCGCGACGCGCGGACGAGCGCAGCGTTCTACGGCGACGCCCTCGGGTTCGAGGTGGTGGAGGCCGATCGCGCCGGGCGGGCGGTGTTCATGCGCGCCGGTGGGTCGGCCAACCACCACGACCTCGGGCTGTTCACGGTGGGCGACCGGCCGGCGCCGGCGCCCCACGCACCGGGGCTCTACCACCTCGCCTGGCAGGTGGCGACGATCGACGACCTGGCGGCTGCGGCTGACGAGCTCGGCGAGCGTGGCGCGCTCGTCGGGGCGAGCGACCACGGCGTCTCCAAGAGCCTCTACGCCAAGGACCCCGACGGCATCGAGTTCGAGGTCATGTGGCAGGTGCCGCCGTCGGCCTGGGGTGCCGCGGCCGAGCACGCCGGCGTGGAACCACTCGACCTCGCCGCCGAGGTCGCCCGCTGGTCGGGCACGGACACGGCATCGGCGCCCGCCCCCGCCTGACACACGTCGCGCGCCGGCCGCCGGCAGCCGGCCCGTCGCACCAGATCCGCAGACTGCGGGTCAGCGGGTCAGCGGGCGAGCAAGGCGTGGAGGGCCGGCTCGAGGGTCGGGTACCGGAACCGGTAGCCGTCGGCCTGGAGCACGGCCGGCAGGACGCGTTGGCTCCCGAACAGGAGCGCATCGGCCCGCTCGCCGCCGAGCAGGAGCTTCGGCCCGAACGACGGCACCGGGAGGACGGTGGGCCGGTGCAGGACGTCCCCGAGCTCGTCGGCCAGTTCGGCGTTGCGCACCGGTGTGGGCGCGGTGAGGTTCACCGCCCCGCGCACGTCGCTCGACAACAGGTGGGCGATGGCGCCGACCTCGTCGTCCAAGGCGATCCAGCTCATCCACTGCTGGCCGGACCCGAAGCGTCCGCCGAGCCCGAGCTTGAACAGCGGGAGCATCCGCTCGAGCGCCCCACCCTTCGGTGCCAGCACGATGCCGGTGCGCAAGTGGACGACGCGCCGGCCGGCCTCCTCGGCCGCCGCCGTGCTCGCCTCCCACGCCCGCGCCACCTCGGCCAGGAACCCGGTTCCCGGTCCCGACCGCTCGTCGAGCTCCTCGTCGCCGCGGTCGCCGTAGAACCCGACGGCCGAGCCCGACAGCAGCACCGCCGGGCCGCCCTCGGTCGCGGCGATCGCCTCGGCGAGCAGGGCCGTGCCCTTCGTCCGGCTCTCGAGGACGACCCGCTTGTAGTCGTCGGTCCAGCGCTTGTCGCCGATGCCGGCACCGGCCAGGTTGACGACCGCGTCGATGCCACCGAGGTCGGCGGGGTCGAGCGTCCCCCCGACCGGGTCCCACCCGATCTCGCCGGCGCGGGCCGAGCTGCGCACGATCGGGATGACCTCATGGCGGTCGGACCGCAGTCGGGACACGAGGGCCGATCCGACCAGGCCGTGGGAACCGGTGATGGCGATGCGCACGTCGGACAGGGTAGGACCGGCTCGTCGCGAGCGGGGACTGGTCCCCCCGGCCACCGGGGTCCATCGAACGGCGCCGTCAGTAGCCTGCGGGCTGCACGGCAGACGGAGGACGACACGTGAGCGACGGCGGCGCCAGCTGGCAACCACCTCAACCGGGGAGCACCCCACCGCCCCCACCGGCGGCGAGCCCTGGGCCGGTCGCCGGCTTCGCGCCGCCGAGCGCCACGCAGCCCGTGCCGACCTCGCCCACCCACATGACGCAGGTGCCGGTCGAGTCGAGCCAGCCGCCCCGCCGGCGTCGGACCGGGGTCATCGTCGCGGCCGCGGTGGGCGCCGTGGCCATCGTCGGCGCCGGAACGTTCGCCGTCGCCCGGATCAGCAACGATGCCTCTACTGGTGGCGCGGCATCGCCCGAGGATGCCGCCAACGCGCTGCTCGACGCCATCGACCAGGAGGACGTGCTGGCGATGGCCGACCTCCTGCTCCCCGGCGAGCGAACCACGCTCCGCGACCCGGCCGTCGACCTCGTCGACGAGCTCCGGCGCCTGGAGATCCTGAGCGACGGCGCCACCCTGTCGAAGGTCGACGGCGTCGACCTCGTCGTGACGGATCGCTCGGTGACGGCCGAGCCGACCAACGTCGACGACATCGTCAACGTGCGCATCGGTGCCTCCGTCGCGGGGTCGCTCGACGGCGAGGAGCTCCCGGTCGGCGGCTGGCTCGAGGAGATCACCGACACGGACTACTCCGAGATCCAGGAGGAAGCCGAGGAGCCCGACCCGGCCGAGTTCGAGGTCACGGCGGTCGAGGAGGACGGGCGCTGGTACCTGAGCATCTTCTACACGGCCGCCGAGGCGATGCGGAAGAGCGCCGGCAGCCCCGACATCCCGGCCGAAGGCGTCGCGCCGAAGGGCGGCGACGCACCCGAGGGGGCCATGGACGCGCTGCTCGACGCGGTCGAGCACGGGGACCTCGAAGCGCTCATCGCCGGGCTCGACCCGAACGAGATGCAGGCCCTGCAGCGCTACGCGCCGCTGTTCCTCGACGACGCCCAGTCGGCGCTCGACGAGGCGATGGACGACGTCGCCGGCCTCGAGTACTCGATCACCGACCGGGAGTACCGGGTCGAGGGCAGCGGCGACCGCCGTTCGGTCTTCATCGAGGGCTTCACGATCACGGCCACGGCGGACGGAGAGACCGCGACAGCTGCGTTCCACGACGGCTGCCTCGTGGTGGAGGCCGACGCCGACTCGTTCGACTCCTGCGACGTGCTCGGGGAGACGCCCGACCTCGGTGACGTCGTCGACGACCCGCAACCCCTCGAGGACCTCATCGCGTCCGTCGAGGACGCCTTCGCCGACTACGAGGCGCCGGGGATCATCGTCGACCGGGTCGACGGGCAGTGGTTCGTGAGTCCCATGGCCACCGTGTCCGAGAACATCCTCGCGGTCGTGCGGGCCCTCACCCGCGAAGAGATCGAGGACCTCCAGACCAAGGTGACCGACGCCATGGACGTGCTCGACGACGTCTTCGTCGACCTCGGGGAGGAGTTCCCGCAGCTCGACGATCTCGACCTGCCCGTCGCCGAGGACTTCGAGCTGCCGGCCGACGACACCACGGCGACGGACGACAGCCTCGTCGCGAGCGACCCGACCGAGGACTGCTACCGCGAGGACGACCCGAGCGAGGCGGCGTCGTGCTTCGAGTCGCTCGTCGCCGCCGGCGACATCAGCGAGCAGGCGTCCCCGTTCTACTTCCGCTTCCCGGAGTGCGGGTTGGCCGAGTCGATGTGGAGCGGCGAGTACTACTCGCTCGACGACGACGAGTTCGTCGAGCTGGTCGAGTCCTCGGCACCGTGCTTCCAGGCCCACGTGGCCGCCGGCGACCTCGAGGACTACGAGCTGGCACCGGAGCTGGCGAAGCCGGAGTGCCTCGCCGGCCGCAACCCATACAGCTCGACCGACGACGACTACCTCCAGGCGTTCGACGAGTGCACCGCCAGCTGACAGGGCCCATGACATCCGAGTGTTCCGCTGCACCCGAGTGGCTCGCCGGGGTAGTCCGCAATCGGATCACTCAGTGGATGCAGACACTCTGATGGGCCAGAGGCTCGCCGTATCCTGCGCCCGTGCGCACCCGCACCCTGCTGCTGCTCGCCATCGCCTGCGGGTTCGTGATCCTCGCCGCCGGCGTCGTGCAGTTGCTGCGGATCGCCGGTCAGGACGAAGCGCCGACGGCCGCCGTCGTCGGTGAGCCCACGTGCGTGGCCGACATGACGATCACCGTCGAGTCGTTCGACGAGGCGGCGGACCGGGCCATCGTGGTCGTCGACATCGGCGGGGTCGACGATCCCGACGGCACGGACGACTTCCGTCTGGTCGTGCCCGGCAAGGCCTTGGCGCCGGCCGGGGGTGGCGCCGACGCGTGCGGTGCGACGGCGGTGGCACCGGCCACGTGCACCCTGTCGTTCGACCTCGGGGCCACGGACGGCACCAGCCGCGTGCTGCTCTACCGCCGGGCCGACGAGCAGGCCCGATGGGAGCTCGACCCGCCCTGAGCGGAAGACCGGACCGCGGGCGCCGGGCGCTACGGTGAACCCGCACACGGCGTCCCCGCAGCGCCCTGATCGAGAGAGGTGATCCCGACGGCCGAGCAGTTCGATCTCGTCATCATCGGTGGCGGCCCAGGTGGCTATTCCGCCGCGCTCTACGCCGCGTCCGCAGGTGTGCACGTCGCGATGGTCGAGTACGACGCCCTCGGCGGCACCTGCTTGAACCGCGGCTGCATCCCGGCCAAGGCGTTCCTGGAGACGGCTGCCGTCCACCGCCACGTCAGCCACGCCGCCGAGTTCGGCATCGAGGCTGGCGCGCCGAGCGTCAACTTCGCGGTCACGCAGGATCGCAAGAACAAGATCGTCGCCGGTCTCGTCGGCGGCATCGCCGCGATGTGCAAGGGCCGCAAGGTCGAGGTCTTCAACGGCGTCGGCAGCCTCGGTCCCGATCACACGGTGACCGTCACGGCCGCCGACGGCTCGACGACCGAGATCACCGGCACCAACGTGATCCTCGCCGCCGGTTCGGTGCCCCGCTTGATCCCAGGGTTCGAGCGTGGCGGGCCGATCATGACGAGCGACGAGGTCCTCGACCTCGACCACGTGCCACCGCGCTTGGTCGTCATCGGCGGCGGCGCCATCGGGTGCGAGTTCGCGTCGGCCTTCGCCGACCTCGGCGCCCAGGTCACGATCCTCGAGGGGCTCCCGAAGATCCTCCCCGGGCTGGACAACGACCTCGCCAACGCGGTCGTGCGCAGCTTCAAGAAGAAGAAGATCGCCATCCGCACCGGCGTGATGGTCAAGGGCCACACGCCGAACGACGGGGGCGGCACGACCGTGCACTTCGGCTGAGGGCGAGGACCTCGACGTCGACGCCGTCGTCGTGTCCGTCGGCCGGCGACCGTTCGCCGACAAGCTCGGTCTCGACGGCACGGGCGTCAAGGTCGACGAGCGCGGCTTCGTCGTCGTCGATGAGTTCTGCCGCACCGGCGAGGACGGGGTGTTCGCCATCGGCGACCTCATCAACACGCCGCAGCTGGCCCACGTCGGTTACGCCGAGGCCATCCTGTGCGTGAAGCAGACGCTCGGCGAGACCGCGCTGCCGGTGATGTACGACCGTGTGCCGTGGGCCATCTACTGCGACCCCGAAGTCGCATGGGCGGGGCCGGACGAGGCCACCGCCAAGGAGGCCGGCTACGACGTCGTCGTCGCCAAGCACCCGTTCAAGTTCAACTCCAGGGCGCAGATCCTCGGTACGACCGAAGGTCTGTGCAAGATCATCGCCGAGAAGGGTCCCGACGGGAAGCCGGGACGGATCCTCGGCGTCCACATGGTCGGACCCTGGGTGACGGAGCAGCTGAGCGGCGGCTACCTCGCCGTCAACTGGGACGCCACCGTCGACGAGGTCGCCGAGTTCATCCAGCCCCACCCGAGCCTGACGGAGCTGTTCGGTGAGACGGTGTTGTCGCTCACCGGTCGCAGCTTCAACGGCTGACCACTTCAGGAGACACGATCCCACATGGCCGATGTGACCCTGCCGCAGCTCGGTGAGACCGTCACCGAGGGCACGATCACGCAGTGGTTCAAGCAGGTCGGCGACAGCGTCGCCGCCGACGAGGCGCTGTTCGAGGTGTCGACCGACAAGGTCGACACCGAGGTGCCCTCGCCCGTGGCCGGCACGCTGACGGAGATCCGAGTCCAGGAGGGCGAGACGGTCGACGTCGGCACCGTCATCGCGGTCGTCGGAGACGCCGGGGCGGCGCCAGCGGCCGAGGAGGCACCGGCCGAGGAGGCACCGCCGGCCGAGGAACCGGCTGCGGAGGAACCGGCCGCTGCCACCGAGGCGCCGGCCGACACCGGACCAGCGCCCGAGCCCGAGCCGGCGGCCGCCGAAGCGGCCCCGACGACCACTGAGCCGGCGCCCGAGGACGAGGCGCCGGCCGCCCCGGCGTCGAGCGGCGCCCCGGCGGCGACCAAGGGGATGTTGCTGTCGCCCGTCGTGCGCCGCCTCGTCAACGAGCACGGGCTCGACCCGACGTCGATCAACGGCAGCGGTCCAGGGGGCCGGATCACCCGCGACGACGTCCTCGACCACATCGACAAGGTGGGCAGCGCACCGGCGGCGGCTGCGGCGCCGGCGGCCACGGTCGAGCCGGCACCGGCGCCGGCGGCCGAGCCGGCGCGCCGGCGCAGCCGGCGGCGGCGCCTCCGGCGCCCGCCGCCACCGCGCCGGCGGCTGCTCCGGCCGTCACGTCCGGAGCCCGCGACGCCACGGTCAAGCTGTCGAAGATCCGCAAGATCACCGGCTCGGTCATGGTGATGAGCAAGAGCGTGAGCCCCCACGCGTTCAGCGTGGTGGAGGTGGACTACGCCAACGTCGACACGACCCGGAACGCCGCGAAGGGCGAATGGAAGTCGGCCGAGGGCTTCAGCCTCACCTACCTGCCGTTCATCAGCCGGGCGACGATCGACGCGCCTGGCCGAGTTCCCGCACCTGAACGCGAGCGTCGCCGAGGACGTCCTCGTCGTGCACGGCTTCGTCGACCTCGGCGTCGCCGTCGACCTCGACTACGAGGGCCTCATCGTCCCCGTCGTCCGCGACGCCGACAGCAAGCGGCTGCGGGCCATCGCCCGCGAGATCAACGACCTCGCCGGCCGGGCCCGGACGAAGAAGCTGAAGCCCGACGAGATCAGCGGTGGCACGTTCACGATCTCCAACAACGGGTCGGCCGGCTCGGTGCTGACGATGCCGATCATCAACCAGCCGCAGGTCGCGATCCTCTCGACCGACGCCATCACCCGCAAGCCGGTGGTCGTCGGCACGGCCGACGGCGGCGAGGCGATCGCCATCCACCCGGTCGGCAACCTGGCCATGGCGTGGGACCACCGCGCCTTCGACGGCGCCTATGCCGCCGGCTTCCTGAAGCGGATCAAGGAGATCCTCGAGACCAAGGACTGGTCCGCGGAGCTCTGATGACCGTGCTGCGCACCCGCTGGTTGGGCACCGTCCCGTACCGCGAGGCGCTCGCGGTCCAGCAGGCGCTGTTCGACCGCGGCGCCGAGCAGCACCTGCTGCTGCTGGAGCACCCCCACGTCTTCACGTACGGCCCGCGCTCCGACCTGGAGCGCAACCTGCGCTGCGACCCGGCCGCGGTCGGCGCCGAGTTCATCGGCATCCGGCGCGGCGGCGACATCACCTACCACGGCCCGGGCCAGCTGGTCGGGTACCCGATCCTCACCCTCGGCAACCGGCTCGGCGCCGCCGAGCACGTGCGCAACGTCGAGCAGCTCGTCATCGACGCGCTGGCCACGTTCGGGGTGTCGGCCGGCAGGCTGGCCGAGCATCCGGGCGTGTGGGTGGACGCCGGGGCCCGAACCCGCGCAAGATCTGCGCGATCGGCGTGCGGCTCAAGCGCGGCCGCACGATGCACGGCTTCGCCCTCAACGTGGCCACCGATCTGACCTACATGCGCGAGCACATCGTGGCGTGCGGCATCGGCGACCGCCCCGTGACGTCGCTGATCGAGGAAGGCGTCCACGTGCCGATGCGCGACGTCGTCGACGTCGTCGCCCGGCTGGCCGGCGAGCGGTGGGGGAGCGGACCGGCCGGTGAGCGCGTCGAGCGCCAGGACGTCGCGTGGCGGCACCGGGTCGACGACCTGTCGCTGTTCTCGCGCGGCGCCGGACCGGGCGAGCCCGTGCGGCTGGTGTCACGGTTGGCGTCGCGCCTGTCGAACGTCGGCGTCACCGAGGGGCTCTCGATCGAGAGCCGCAAGCCGGCGTGGCTGCGCCCCAAGGTGCACCACGGCCCCGAGGTGCTCGACCTGAAGCGGACGATCCGCGACCTCGGCCTCGTCACCGTGTGCGAGGACGCCGGGTGCCCGAACCTGTCCGAGTGCTGGTCCGACGGCACGGCGACGTTCATGGTGCTCGGCGAGCGCTGCACGCGGGCCTGCGGGTTCTGCCTCGTCGACACCAGCAAGCCCGACCCGCCGGCGGCCGACGAGCCCGAGCGGGTCGCCGAGGCCATCGACCGGATGGGGCTCGATCACGCGGTGCTGACGATGGTCGCCCGCGACGACCTGCCCGACGGTGGGATGGCCCACGTCGCGGCGTGCGTCGAGGCGATCCGCCGCCGCCGGCCGGGCGCCCGCGTCGAGACGCTGGTGTCCGACGCCAAGGGCGACGACGCGTCGTTGGCGGCGCTGTTCGCCGTCGCGGCCGGACGTGTTCAACCACAACGTCGAGACCGTCGCCCGGTTGCAGCGGGCGGTGCGGCCGTCGGCCGGGTACGCCCGCAGCCTGTCGGTGCTCGCCCGGGCCAAGGCGGCCGGGCTGACGACGAAGTCCGGCCTCATCGTCGGCATGGGCGAGACCGACGACGAGGTCGTCGGTTGCCTGGCCGACCTCGCCGGCATCGGCGTCGACATCGTGACGATCGGCCAGTACCTCCGCCCGACGTCGCACCACCTCCCCGTCGAGCGCTGGGTCGAGCCGGCCCGCTTCGCCGAGTGGGCGCGCGTCGGGCGGCAGCTCGGCCTCGGCCACGTCGAGGCCAGCCCGCTGACCCGGTCGAGCTACCACGCCAAGTCGGCGGCCGAGTCCGCCGACCGGTCCGCCGGAGTCGGTCCAGGTCTCCGTGCGGTCCTGAGCCGACCGCTCGAACACGCCCTGCCGACGGGGACGGGTCGGCTCGGGAGCCGGGTGGCAGACTGGGGGGATGGGATCGTCGATCTACCTCGAGCGGCTCGACCGGGTCCGCAAGGCCATGGCCGACCAGGGCGTGGACGTCCTGCTGCTGTCGGTCGGCCACGACCTGCCCTACCTCACCGGCTACCAGGCGATGCCGTTGGAGCGGTTGACCATGCTCGTCGTGCCACGCGACGGCGATGCCACGATGGTCATCCCGCGGCTCGAGGCACCTCGCGTGGTCGAGCAGCCGGGCGCGTTCGGTCTGCGCCCGTGGGAGGAGACCGACGACCCGTCGGCCATCGTCGCCGAGCTCGTCGGCCGCGCCACGACGGCGGCCGTCGGCGACCAGATGTGGGCCCGATTCCTCGTGGAGCTGCTGCCGCGCCTGCCCCAGACGTCGTTCCGCCGGGCGGTCGACGTCGTCGGCCCGCTGCGAATGGTCAAGGACGCGGCCGAGATCGCTGCGCTGCGGGCCGCCGGTGCGGCCGCCGATCGCGTCGCCGACCAGCTCCACGGCGGTGAGATCCCGCTCGTCGGCCGCACCGAGGCCCAGGTGTCGGCCGACATCTCGGCCCGCCTCGTCACCGAGGGGCACGACAAGGTGAACTTCGCCATCGTCGCCGCCGGCGAGAACGCAGCCAGCCCGCACCACCACGCCGGCGACCGGGTGATCGCCGACGGCGAGATCGTGCTGTGCGACTTCGGCGGCACGATGGACGGCTACTGCAGCGACACGACTCGCTGCGTGTTCACCGGCGACGTACCGACGGACGTCGCCGAGGCCTACGCCGTCCTCCGCGAGGCGCAGCAGGCGAGCGTGGCGTCGGCGACGGTCGGTACGCTCGTGCCAGGACGTCGACCGGGCGGCCCGCCGGATCATCGCCGACGCCGGCTACGGCGAGTGGTTCGTGCACCGCACCGGACACGGCATCGGCATGGAGGAGCACGAGGATCCCTACATCGTCGAGGGCAACGACCGCCCGCTGGCACCGGGCCACGCGTTCTCCGTCGAGCCCGGCATCTACCTGCCCGGTCGGTGGGGCATGCGCCTGGAGGACATCGTCGTCGCCACTGCCGACGGTCCCGAGCCGCTCAACGCGTCGGATCACGGCCTGGTCAGCGTCTGACCGCCAACCTTCCGGTGGAACGGGCGCATGTCGGCCGTCTCACCGGAGAGTTGGCGGGGGACGACCGGGTCAGCCGGCCTGGCGGTCGAACTTCGACTCGTCGGGGGTCGGCGAGTACGACGTGAGGTCGATCTTCACGTCGGCGCCGTCGAGCCGGCCGAGCACACCGCTGTCGAGCACGCAGTACGTCGACGTCGTGTCGGCGATGGGGATCGTGACGCACGTCGCCGGCTGCCCGGCGAGGGTCTCGGAACTGGCTGTCGTCGTGCCGACGCGGGCCCCGGCATCGCGGCGCAGGCGGGCGGCGACACTGGAGCCGTAGAAGTCCACGGCCAGCTGGGTGTTGCTGATCATCCCGGCGTCGATCGTGTCGGTGCACTCGGCGCTCGTCAGCGTGCACGTCGATGTCGACGGACCGTCGAAGATGAATCGGACGTCGCCGACGGTGACCGACCGGCGGTCCGGTCCGGCCTGGACGACGGAGGCCGGTGACTCGAGGCCGCCGAACCGGGTGAGCACGTGGTAGTCGGCGCTGAACGTCGCCGACCGGCCGGTGTCGAGCAGTGCCAGCACGGCGTCGGTCGCAGGGTCGCCGGTGGTCGAGGCGCTCTCGGCGAGGTGGGGGCGCTCGCCCGTGAAGCAGCCCGATGCCGTGGCGGCGACCGCCAGCACGAGGGCGACGAGGGCGCCCCGGGCAAAGCGGGTTCGGGGGCGGCGGGCCATGGCGGGCGACAGCGTACGGCTGGGCCCGGCAGGTGGGGCACCGGGTGGCGACCGGCGAGACCGGTGCCCCCGTTACCCTCCGGCGACGTGATCAGCCTCGACGCGGCGACCGTCCTGCTGCAGTGGGCGGTGGGCGGCATGGCGTTCTGCTGGTTCACGACTCGCCGTCGCCAGGTCGGCCTGGGGTACGGCTGGTTGCTCCGCGGGATCTACCTGTTGATGGCGCTCGGGGCGTTCGGGGCCGGGATGGCGTTCGACCCGGTGCCGGTACGCGAGCTGTCGTCGCTCGGTGTCGCCGCTGGGCTGCCTCGTCGGCCTCGTCGTGTCGGTCGTCCGGCGCAAGGCCGGCGTCAGCGGGCAGCAGGCCGAGCACGATCGGCGCACCAGCCGCGTCGCTGCGATGACTGGCATCGAGCGGACCGCCCCCGCCCCGGAGGGGCCGTCGATCCGGGGACCCGAGTTCCCGCCGGTGCTCGACCTGGTCCCGGTCGTGATCGGCGTCGTCGGACTGCTGGCCGCCGGGCTCGACGCCGGCGGCAACCCGTTCGTCGCCGTGCTGCGCACGCTGGCCGGCGCGGCGTTCCTGGGGTCGGTCACCGACGCCATGCTCCTCGGGCACTGGTACCTGGTGCAGCCCGGCCTGCCCCGCGGGTTGCTGCACGAGCTCGTCGACGCCGTGGGCTGGGTGTGGCCGATCGAGGTGCTGGCGCTGCTGCTGCCGACGGGGATGATCAGCGTGTGGACCGGGGCCGTCGACGACGGATGGAGCGGGACGCTCGGGTGGTTCTGGGCCGCCTCCGCGGTCACGACGATCGGCCTCGTGTTCGTCACGAAGGCCGCGCTGCGCGAGCGCGAGTACTCGGCCGTGATGGCGGCCACCGGACTGCTCTACCTGGCCATCCTCACCGCCTTCGGCACCGACCTCGTCGCCCGCGCCGTCCTCGCCGCCTGAGCGACCCGCAGTCTGCGGCCGCGGTGCCGCGCCCGAGCCGGCAGTCTGCGGATCTGGTGCGAACGATCGCACTGACCCGCAGACTGCGGCGGCGGTGCGAGGTTCCTGGCCGCGGGCCGGCAGTCTGCGGATCTGGTGCGATCGGGTGCGCACTCCCGAACGGTTGTGCGGCGCGGTACCGTTGACGCATGCCCAGGCCTGTCTGGAGTGGCACCATCAGCTTCGGCCTGATCGCCATCCCCATCAAGCTGTTCCACGCCGTCAGCCGCAAGAGCGTGTCGTTCAACCAGCTCGACGAGCGCACGATGAGCCGCATCCGATACCGCAAGGTGTCCGACGAGACCGGCGAGGAGGTGCCCGAGGACCACATCGTCAAGGGCTACGAGGTGTCCAAGGGCCGCTACATCACCGTCGACCCCGACGAGCTCGAGCCGTTCATCCCGTCGGCCACGAAGACGGTCGACCTCGAGGAGTTCGTCGAGCTCACCGAGATCGATCCGGTGTACTTCGAGAGCGCGTACTACGTCGCGCCCGACGCCAACCCGAAGCCGTACGTCCTGCTGGCCCGGGCGATGGAGGAGGCGGGCAAGGTCGCCATCGGTCGCTTCGTGATGCGCAACAAGCAGTACACGGCGGCGATCCGCGCCATCGACGGGCGGTTGATGATGTCCACGCTGGCCTACGCCGACGAGGTCGTCGACCCGGCGAACATCGACGAGTTGAACGGGCTCGAGGACGTCGACGTGTCCGATCGCGAGGTCAAGATGGCCGAAGCGCTCGTCGAGTCGCTGTCCGATGCCTTCGACCCGGCCAAGTACCGCGATGACTACCGCGAGCAGGTCGTCGACCTGATCGCCAAGAAGGCGGCCGGCGAGGCGTTCGAGGTGCCCGAGGCGGCGGCCGAGAAGCCCAAGATCGTCGACCTGATGGCCGCCCTCGAGGCCAGCGTCGAGGCGGCCAAGACGGCCCGCACGCGCCACCCGACCGCGGCGCCGGCCAAGGCGGCGAAGGCCAAGAAGTCGGCCTGACCTCGGCCGCTGACGATCCGAGCCGTCGCCGGGATGCCCAAGAACCCGTCCGTCGTCGCCGAGGTCGACGGCCACCACGTCGAGCTGTCCAACCTGGACAAGGTCCTCTACCCGTCGGGGTTCACGAAGGGCGAGGTGATCGACTACCACGCCCGCATCGCGCCGGTCGCCGTGCCCCACCTGCGGGGTCGGGCGCTGACGTTCAAGCGGTTCCCGAACGGCACCGAGGAGAAGGGCTTCTTCGAGAAGCGCTGCCCCGGCCATCGTCCGGCGTGGGTGGCGGTGGCGCTCGGACCCGGCGACCGCCGGGGCGGCATCGAGTACTGCTGCATCGAGGACACGGCCAGCCTCGTCTGGGCCGGCAACATGGCGGCGATCGAGCTGCACGCCCCGATGGCCCTCGCCGTCGACCTCGACACGCCGCGAGCCGTCGTGTTCGACTTCGACCCGGGTCCCGGCACGGACGTCGCCGACTGCTGCGCCGTTGCGCTGCGGGTGCGCGACGTCCTGGCTGCCGTCGAGCTCGAAGGGTGGTGCAAGACGTCCGGGTCGAAGGGCCTGCAGCTGTACGTGCCGCTCAACACGCCGGGCGTCAGCCACCACGGCGCTGCCGACTTCGCGCTCGCCGTCGGGCAGGTGCTGGAGAAGCAGCTGCCCAAGCAGGTCACCACGGTCATGGCGAAGGCGGTGCGGCCGGGGAAGATCTTCGTCGACTGGAGCCAGAACGCGCACCACAAGACGACGATCGCGCCGTACTCGCTGCGGGCCCGCCCGGAGCCGACGGTGTCGACGCCGGTGTCGTGGGACGAGGTCGAGGCCGCGGCCGGCAATGAGCTCGAGCTGCGCTTCGAGGCCGCCGACGTGCTCGAGCGGGTCGCCGCCGTCGGCGACCTGTTCGCGCCCGTCCTGAACCTGGAGCAGCACCTGCCAGGTTGACGGGGTCCAGCGTGCGAGCGTCGCGGGTGACGCCGCCGGGCTCCCTCCGACGACCATCATTGAGGGGTGCTCGGATCGGTTCGGCGGGCGGTCGCGGCGACGCTCGCGGTCGCGGCGGTGGCGTCGCTCGCGGCGTGCGGCGCCGACCGGTTGCCGCCGTCGGCGGCCCGGCCCACCGTCCCCCCGCCAAGCTCGGAGCCGGCGAGCACGATCGACCCGGACGAGCAGTCGGAGTCGACGGCGCCGGAGGAGACGTCCGACCCCGACGAGACGCTCGACCCCGACACCATCGAATCCGTCGAATCGACCGCGATCGACCGAGGACGCCGACCCGGCGACCACGACGCGGGCGGTGAGCGCCGAGCAGTGGGCGGCGTTCGACGCGGCGCTCTCGGCCCGCCTCGTCGGCGAGGGTGACCTGGCCGCCGGGGTGGCCGTCGCGGTGCGCGGCGACATCGTCCATGCCGCGGACTTCGGCGTCCGCGTGCCGCCGCCTCCGCCCCCTGACGCGGCACCGAGCAGCGTGCCGGAGACCGCGGGCACCGCGCCGGCGGATCCAGGTGCGGCGCCGCTGGCGAGCGTGGTCGGAACCGACCCGGACGCGATCGGTGACGGTGGGATCGCACCGGATGGCGCGGTGCCGGCGGACGCCGCCGTCGCCGCCGGCGAGCGTGCCGCCCGACGCCGGCGAAGCGATCCAGACCGGCGACCGGTTCCGCATCGCCAGCATCTCCAAGGTCATCACGGCGATCGTCGTGCTGCAGCTCGTCGAGGCCGGTCAGATCAAGCTCGACGACCCGGTCGGCGAGCGGCTCGCGGCGATCGTGGGCGCGACGGTCGCCGACCCGCAGGCATCGACGGTCACGGTGCGCCAGCTGCTCTCCCACACCGGTGGGTTCGCCAGCTACCAGAGCAGCTTCTTCGGCGGCCGCTACGACTCGTGCCCGGCGGTCGCCCAGGCCGCCTTGAGCACCGGTCTGGCGACGACGCCGGGCACGGCGTACCGCTACTCCAACCTCAACTTCTGCCTGCTCGGGCTGTTGATCGAGGACGTCGCCGGGCGGCCGTACCAAGCGGTCGTCGAAGACCGCCTGCTCGAGCCACTCGGCATCGAGGGCATGCGCCTCGCCGGCACGTTCGATCCGGATCCCGAGGAGGTCGTCCACATCTCCGGAGCCGGCCGCAACTACATGGAGGTGCTCGCCGCGGCGGGCGCGTGGGTGGCCTCACCGGCGGACCTCGTCACGATCCTCGCGTCGCTCGACCCGCGGTCACCCGGCTTCCACCCGCTGTCGCCGCCGATGGCCGAGCTGATGCGGCGGCCGCTGCCCAGCCCACCGTCCAACCCGGCCCACTGGTACGGCCTCGGCCTGATGGGGTTCGGCGACGGGTCCTTCGGCCACACCGGGACGATCGAGCAGACGCACGCGATGGTGATCCACCGAGCTGACGGCGTCACGTGGGCGATCACCGTCAGCGGCCAGGTGCCGTGGGAGACCGGCGACCTGCGGGCGATCTTCGACCGCGCGTTGGCCGACGCCGGGATCGTGCCGGCCTGACCCCGTCCGGGTCGCCTGCCCGCCCGGCCTGGTCGTCACCGCTACAGTCGGGGCCCCATCGAGTCGGGAGGAGCGCCGATGGCACACGGTCGGACGGCAACGCGCACGTCGTCGAAGCCCGCCGCGCTCGGCGACCACCCCTCACCGCAACGCAACGGCGACGGTCAGCCGGCGCGCAAGCGGATGAGGAGCGTCGACTACGAGACCGAACTGGCCAAGCTGAACATGGAGCTCGTCAAGCTCCAGGACTGGATCCGCCAGCAGGGACTGAAGGTCGTGCTCGTCTTCGAGGGGCGCGACGCGGCGGGCAAGGGCGGCACGATCAAGCGCATCACCGAGCCGCTCAATCCCCGGTTCTGCCGGGTCGTCGCGCTCGGCACGCCCACCGAGCGCGAGCGCACCCAGTGGTACTTCCAGCGCTACGTCCCGCACCTCCCGGCGGCGGGGGAGATGGTGCTGTTCGACCGCTCCTGGTACAACCGGGCCGGGGTCGAGCACGTGATGGGGTTCTGCACCGACGCCGAGTACCAGGAGTTCCTGCACTCGGCGCCGGAGTTCGAGAAGATGCTCGTCCGCTCGGGGATCATCCTCATCAAGTACTGGTTCTCGGTCAGCGACGAGGAGCAGGAGCGCCGCTTCCGCGACCGCATCGAGGACCGGACGAAGCGCTGGAAGCTGAGCCCGATGGATCTCGAGTCGCGTAAGCGGTGGTTCGACTACTCCCGGGCCAAGGACGCCATGTTCCTGTACACCGACATCCCCGAGTCGCCGTGGTGGGTCGTCCACTCCGACGACAAGAAGCGGGCCCGCCTCAATGCGATCGCCCATCTGCTGTCGATGATCCCCTACCACGAGGTCGAGCAGCCCGTGCTGAAGCTCCCACGGCGCCAGAAGGTCGACGACAACTACGTGCGGCCGCCGATCGAGTCCCAGCGCTGGGTGCCGGCGCGCTACTGAGCGCCGAGGTCACGGCTGGGCGACGAGCCCGGCGCGGTGACCGGGGACGTCGCGCCGGCGTCGATGCGGGCGTCGAGCTCGGCTCGCACGACGGCGCCGAGCCGCTGCACCTCGTCGAGGTCGTGGGGTGACTGGATCATCCGCTGGGCGTCGGCGAGCAGCACGTCGACCTCGTCGCGGACGGCGATCAGCCGGGCATGGGTGATCACGGCCTCGCCGAGCACGCCGAGCATCCGCAGGACCTCGAGCACGACGCGTGGGTGGCGCTCGAGACCGCCCTGCCGGATGTGGCCGCACACGACGCGGAGGTGGGTCGGGAAGTCCATCACCGGCACGACGACGCGTGGCGTGCCGTCCCGGTCGCGGAACACCTGCGTGCGGAACGGCCGCCGGGCCGCGTCGACGAGCAGCGTCGTGAGATGGTGGACGGCCTGCGTGCCGGTGTACGGGTCGTTCTGTCCCGTGGACATCGCGCGGCTGGCGATGTCCACGAGCTGGCGGATGCCGAGCCCGACGTCGCACTCGACGCGCCGCTCCGGGTCGACCTCGACGAGGTTGGTGAGCGCCTCGAGGGTCGTCGGCTTCAAGGCCTCGCCGTCGTCGCGCCAGGCGAGCGCCAGCGGGCGCCCGGCGACGACGTAGTACCCCACGAGCGGCAGGACGACGACGGTGATGTGCTTGCGCACGGTCAGGTCCGGCAGCCGTTCGTCGACGCCCTGCACGTAGCCGTCCCCCGGCGCCTCCACGACGATCGCGTGCGGTGGGGCGGGCACGACCTCGACCTGATCAGGATCGGCGGCGCCGGGCGGGTCGATGGGGTGCTCGCGACGCAGCGTCCGGCGGGTGTCGGCCTCGACCTGACGCATCACGGTGTCGATCCGCACGGCGTTGGTGATGTGCCCGAAGTAGTAGACGAGCAGGCCGATGCACACCAGCGCCATCGCCAGGGCGACGGTGATGGCGAACCGCGGGATGTCGCCGGCGGGGTCGCTCTCGTCGCTGTCGACCGTGAACAGGTTCGCCAGGCTGAACGCGATGGTCCCGACGAAGCAGCTGAGGACGAGTTGCGTGCCGCGATCGCGGAGGAACGTCCGCAGCAACCGAGGTGAGAACTGCGTCGACGCGATCTGCAGCGTCACGACCGTCAACGCGAACACGAGGCTCGTCACCGGGATCAGCGCTCCGATGATGACCGTCAGCATCTGGCGGGCGTCCTCGGCGTTCGCCTTGAACGAGACCGGCCACAGGAACGAGCCGGGCTCGACCCGGATGCGTGAGAGCGCGGCGCCGAGAGCGAGCATGCTGACGACCGCGATCGCCGGCTTCAGCCACAGGGAGTGCCACGCGTCGGCGATCCGGCGCCGGTGGGTGGCGAGCAGCTCGGTCCGGGCGCTGCGACTCGTCGCGACGCTGCCCCAACGGCGTCCGTGGCGGTCGTGCGGCTCGGGACCGTCGCCGAGCGACTTCGTTCGCTCGCCCGAGGACTCGCTCGGCTCACCCGACCGGTCCGGGGCGTCCACCCGGCGATCGCCGCCCGGGCTGATCGTCCCCATGTGCCCTCCTCCCGAGCACGAACGCGGCGTGACCGTCGCAGGTGGACGGGGAGCGTACTCCTGGTGAACACAGGGTTCGATCGGGCGAGCGGTGGGTACCGGCTCGCCCGAAGGGGATCGTTGACTTTCTGTTCAACGGGAACGTAAGTTCCGGGACACGCGACGCCTGGGGGCGGGCAGTCTCGTCGTGCGCAGTGGGTGCTCGAAGGGGGCCGATGTGTCACGGATGCGGAGACACCTGGTGGAAGCTCGACGGGGCGGTGGCCGACGCAGGCTCGGCGTGCTCGCGGCAGCTGCCGTCGCCGCACCACTGGTCCTCGTCGGCTGCAGCGATGACGACGGGGGCGTGCCGACGCTCACGTGGTACATCAACCCCGACAACGGCGGCCAGGCCACGCTCGCCGCGAAGTGCAGCGACGACTCCGACGGTGCGTTCAGGATCAAGACCCAGGGCCTGCCGAACGACGCCGATTCCCAGCGCGAGCAGCTCGTGCGGCGACTGGCCGCCGACGATCCCTCGATCGACCTGATGAGCCTCGACCCGCCGTTCGTGGCCGAGTTCGCCAACGCCGGGTACCTGATGCCCATCACCGACCCGGAGGACGTCGCCGCGCTGACCGATGGCACGCTCGACGCGCCGCTCGAAACGGCCTACTGGGCGGACCAACTCGTCGCCCCGCCGTTCTGGGCCAACACCCAACTGCTCTGGTACCGCAAGTCGGTCGCCGACGCCGCCGGCGTCGATCCGACGGCCGAGGACTTCACGTGGGCCGACATGATCGCGGCCGCCGAGGCGCAGGGCAAGCGGATCGGCGTCCAGGCCCGCCGCTACGAGGGCTACATGGTGTGGATCAACGCCCTCATCACCTCGGCCGGCGGTCAGATCATCGAGAACGCCGACCAGGGCGCCGACGCCACGCCGACGGTGGCGTCCCCGGCCGGCGACGCGGCGGCCGACGTCGTCGGCACGCTCGCCCGGTCGCCCGCCGCGCCGGCTGACATGTCGACGGCCGGCGAGGCGGAAGCCCTTTCGCTGTTCCAGGGCGACAACGGCTCGTTCATGGTCAACTGGCCGTACGTCTACAAGGCGACGGGGGAGAGCGCACCGGACGTCGTCCCGGACATCGGCTGGGCCCGCTACCCCGAGGTCATCTCCGGGACCCCCAGCACCCCGCCGCTCGGCGGCATCAACCTGGCCATCGGCAACTTCACGAAGCACCCCGACCAGGCACTGGCCGCAGCGAAGTGCATCACGTCGCTCGAGAGCAGCATCCAGTACATGATCGATTCGGGCAACCCCGCGGCCAAGGACGCGGCCTACGACGATCCGGAGGTCCGCGAGCTGTTCCCGATGGCCGACCTGATCCGCGACTCCATCGACTCGGCCGGGCCGCGCCCGATCACCCCGTACTACGGCGACGTGTCCGTGTCGGTGCAGCGCACCTGGCACCCGTCGTCGGGCGTGCACGAGCCGCAGACGCCGGAGGAGACCGACTCCTACATGGGCGAGGTCCTCGCCGGGACGCCGTCTCCTGTGATCACCGACTTGCACCCCACCACCCGCACGGAACCGTTCGCCGACCTGCGAGGAGCGTCATGACCACCGTCGACACCCGCATCGACCAGGAGCCGGCACCGCCCCCGGCGAAGAAGACGAAGGCGCATGCCAGCGAGCGGGTGCGTCACGAGCGCCGCCTCGGGCTGGAGCTGTCGGCACCGGCGTTCCTGGTGATGATCTTCGTGACGGCGTACCCGTTGATCTACGCCGTGGTGCTCTCGCTGTACCAGTACCGGCTGACCGATCCCGATGGCAAGGAGTTCGTCGGGCTCAGCAACTACGTCACGGTCCTCACCGACCCGATCTGGTGGAACGCCTTCATGACGACGACGTTGATCACGGTGTTCAGCGTCGCCGTCGAGCTCGTGCTCGGGTTCTGCTTCGCGTGGGTGATGTACCGCATCCTGCGCGGCCGCTCGGTCGTCCGCACGGCGATCCTCGTGCCGTACGGGATCATCACCGTGGTGTCGGCGTTCGTGTGGCGCTACGCCTTCCAGCTCGACTCCGGCTTCGTCAACCAGTGGTTCGGCCTCGACGACTACAACTGGTTCGGCGGCCGCTGGTCCTCGCTCTTCGTCATCATCCTCTCGGAGATCTGGAAGACGACGCCGTTCATCTCGCTGCTCCTCCTCGCCGGCCTCGTGCAGGTTCCCGGCGTGCTGCAGGAAGCAGCCATGGTCGACGGTGCCAACGCGTGGCAGCGTCTCTGGAAGGTCACGTTGCCGAACATGAAAGCAGCGATCATGGTCGCCCTGCTGTTCCGCACGCTCGACGTGTGGCGCATCTTCGACACCCCGTTCGTGATGACCAATGGGGCGAACAACACCGAGACGCTGTCGTTCCTGGCCTACCGCCAGAACGTCACCTTGGTGAACCTCGGCGCCGGTTCGGCGGTGTCGGTGCTGCTGTTCTTCACCGTCGTCATCATCGCCTTCATCTTCATCAAGGGGTTCCGGACCGACCTGTCGCAAGTGCGAGGAGACTGATCGATGGACGGACGCAAGACCAGCAACTGGTGGACCGCCGCCGGCATCGTGATCCTGCTGTGGGCGCTGTTCCCGCTCGCGTGGATGGCGTCGTTGTCCTTCAAGGATCCGACCACGTTCCAGAGCGGCACCCCGCAGTTCCTCCCCAAGGAGTGGACGTTCGAGAACTACCGCACCGTGTTCGACGACTCGTTGTTCACGTCTGCGCTGCGCAACTCGTTCGGGATCTCGATCATCGCGACGGCGTTGGCGGTGGTCGTCGCGATGTTCGCTGCCTACGCCATCGCCCGGCTCGACTTCCCCGGCAAGAGGGTCCTCCTGTCGATGGCACTGGCGATCGCGATGTTCCCGCAGGCCGCGCTCGTCGGCCCGCTGTTCGACATGTGGCGCAGACTCGGGATCTACGACACGTGGATCGGCCTGATCATCCCGTACCTGACGTTCGCCCTGCCCCTGTCGATCTGGACGATGTCGGCGTTCTTCCGTCAGATCCCGTGGGAGATGGAGCAGGCGGCGCAGGTGGACGGGGCGACGTCGTGGCAGGCGTTCCGCAAGGTGATCGTGCCACTCGCCGCGCCCGGTGTGTTCACGACGGCGATCCTGACGTTCTTCTTCTGCTGGAACGAGTTCCTGCTCGCCGCGTCCCTGACGTCCACCGACCGGGCCCGCACGGTGCCGGCGGCGCTGTCGTTCTTCACCGGTGCCTCCCAGTTCGAGTCTCCGGTCACTGCGATCATGGCGGCTTCGGTCGTCGTCACCATCCCGGTCGTGATCATCGTGCTGGTCTTCCAGCGTCGGATCGTCGCCGGCCTCACGTCCGGCGCCGTCAAGGGCTGATCGAAGGAGCGTTCCCACATGGCAGAGATCACGATCAAGAACCTCGTCAAGCTGTACGGCGACGGGTTCCCCGCCGTCAACGACGTGAGCCTGGACATCGCCGACGGTGAGTTGATGATCCTCGTCGGACCGTCAGGGTGCGGGAAGTCCACGCTGCTGCGGATGATCGTCGGGCTCGAGGACATCACGTCCGGTGATCTCCTGATCGGCGGCGAGCGGGTCAACGACAAGGCGCCCCGCAACCGCAACCTGGCGATGGTGTTCCAGAACTACGCCCTGTACCCGCACCTCACCGTCTTCGAGAACATCGCGTTCCCGCTGCGCCTGCGCGGCGGCCTCTCCGAGGCCGAGATCAAGAGCAAGGTCGAGACGGCGGCGGCGACGCTGGAGCTGACCGAGCACCTCGACCGCAAGCCGTCCAACCTGTCAGGTGGTCAGCGCCAGCGGGTCGCGATGGGCCGGGCGATCGTCCGCGAGGCCGATGCGTTCCTCTTCGACGAACCGCTGTCCAACCTCGACGCCAAGTTGCGCGGCCAGATGCGCACGGAGATCCTGCGCATGCAACGGCGGATGGGGACGACGACGGTGTACGTCACCCACGACCAGACCGAGGCGATGACGCTCGGCGACCGGGTCGCCGTGCTGCGCAAGGGCGTCCTCCAGCAGGTCGCCACCCCACGCGAGCTGTACGAGCGCCCAGTCAACATGTTCGTCGCCGGCTTCATCGGGTCGCCCCCGATGAACTTCGTGCCGGCGTCGGTCGACGGCAGCCACCTGACGCTGCCCTTCGTCGCCGTCGAGCTGCCCGACGAGATGCGCGCCGTCGTCGGCGAGCGCGACCACGTCATGGCCGGCATCCGGCCTGAGTTGTTCGAGGACGCCTCGTTGATCGACGCCGCGAAGAGCGACCGCGGCGTCTCGTTCACCGTCCATGTCGACGTCATCGAGTGGCTCGGCAACGAGCAGTACGCGTACATCCCCTACGACGCCGACGAGAACATGGTCGCCGGCCTCCAGGAGCTGGAGCGCGAGCTCGACAGCGAGCGCATGCGCAGCCAGCTCGTCGTCGCCCTCGACCCGATGAGCCGGATCCGCGACGAGAGCGACGCCACGCTGTGGATCGACCCACGTCGCATCCTGCTGTTCGACATGGAGAGCGGCGAGAACCTGACCCTCGCCGTCGACCGCGGCGCCTCGGTCGGCTGAGCGGCGCCGATGTCGATCCTCGTCATCGTCGAGTACCCGGTGAAGCCCGACCGGATGGACGAGTTCCCGGCCGCGCTCGCCGAACTGCTGCCGGACACCCGCGCCCGTGACGGGTGCGAGGCCATCGAGGGGTACATCGACCAGACCGAGGCCAGCACGTACGTCATGATCGAACGGTGGGCCGAGCGCTCCGACCACGAGTCCTACGTGGCCTGGCGCATGGAGACCGGGACGGCCGGCCGGATCGGGGAGATGATGGCCGGCGCACCCCGCATGCGCTACCTCGAACCCGACCCGACGATCGATCTGTGAGCGCCGTCCCGCTCAGTTGACCTGCCGCTGCTGGTCGGCCCAGAACGGGGCCCGCAGCTTGAACTTCTGCAGCTTGCCCGTGGCCGTGCGATCGAGGGCGTCGCGGAACTCGACCCGCTTGGGGCACTTGTACCCGGCGAGCTTGCCCCGGGTCCACGAGATGACGTCCTCGGCCGTGAGGTCGCTGTCCGGTGCCTTGACGACGAGGGCGGTCACGAGCTCGCCCCACTTCTCGTCGGGTATGCCGATGACGGCGACCTCGGTGACGTCGGGGTGCTGGAAGATGGCGTCCTCGACCTCGATCGACGACACGTTCTCGCCGCCCGAGATGATGACGTCCTTCTTGCGGTCCGAGATCGTCACGTAGCCGAGCTCGTCGATCGAGCCGCCGTCACCGGTATGGAACCAGCCGTCGACGATCGCCGCCTCGGTCGCCTCCGGTTGCTCCCAGTAGCCGGCCATCACGACGTTGCTGCGGGCCAGCACCTCACCCTCGCCGTCGACGGACATCTGGCACCCGATGGCCGGCGCGCCAGCCCGGTTCAGCTTCAGCGCCCGCTCGGTCGGGGACAGGTCGTCGAACTCGGCCCGCGGGTCGGTTGATGGTCAGCAGCGGAGCGGTCTCGGTGAGCCCGTAGATCTGGTTGAACTCCCAGCCGAGCTCGGTCTCGACCCGCTCGATCGTGCGGGTCGGCGGCGGTGCCCCGGCCACGACGATGCGGACCTGGTCCCGCCCAGGGATCTCGCCGGCCCAGTCGGCGGCGGCGTCGAGGACCATGTTGATCACCGCCGGCGCGCCGCACATCAGCGTCACGCCGTGGCGCTCGACGCGCCGCAGGATCTCGGCCCCGTCGATCTTGCGGATGATGACGTGCCGGCCGCCCATCCCGGTGACCGCATAGAGCATCCCCCAGCCGTTGCAGTGGAACTGCGGGAGCGTGTGGAGGTAGACGTCTCGGTCGTCGACGCCCATGTGCCAGCCGAACGTCGTCGCGTTGATCCAGATGTTGCGGTGGGTCAGCTGCACGCCCTTGGGCCGGGCAGTGGTGCCGGACGTGTAGTTGATGGTGGCCGTGGCGTCCTCGTCGCCGTCCCAGGCCACCGGCTCGAGGTCGAAGCGCATCAGCTCTTCGTCGGCGGCGGCGCCGATGACCAGCTTGCGCTCGCACGCCACAGGCGCCAGGGCGTCCTCGAGCTCGGGATCGACGAGGAGGATGCGGGCCCCGGAGTGCTCGATGATGTACGCGACCTCCTCGGCGACGAGGCGGAAGTTGATCGGCACGAGCACCCGACCCGAGCCCGACACGCCGAAGAGGGCGGTCATGAGCCGGGCCGAGTTGTGGCTGACCATGGCGACCCGTTCGCCGACGCCGATGCCCAGCGCGTCGAGCCCGGCGGCCATCGCCGTCGCCCGGGTGGCGACGTCGCGATAGGTCAGCGTGCCCCACGACTCGGCCGGTTGGTCGGCCTCGTCGACGATGCCGGAGCGATCCGGGTACAGCAGCTCGGCTCGCCGGATGAAGTCGTTGACGGTCAGCGGGACCTTCATGGCTGCTCCTCGCTCGGTGGACGTGGCGCGGAGCCCCGCCGCCGGTCGGGCCCCGTCGCACGGAACGTAGTCGCCGACGAGTTCGCTCACGTGCTGGTGGTTCGCTCGCTCACGTGCTGGTTCGTTCGTTCGCTCACGTGCTGGTGGTTCGCTCGCTCACGTGCTGGTTGGTTCGCTCGCTCACGTGCTGGTTCGTTCGCTCGCTCACGTGCTGGTTCGTTCGCTCGCTCACATACCATCCGCCCGAGTGGACACACGGACGTTCCTCGGGCTCGAGACCACCCACAACCGGTTCCGCTGGAGGCTGCCGGTCACGGACTCGATCAGCGTCGGGGGCCGGTTCCTGTTCGGCGGGGCGGGGCTCGGGGCGGCGATCGCGGCGATGGAGGGCACGTCGGGACGCAAGGCGATCTGGGCCACCGGGCAGTACCTGTCCTTCGCCCGACCCGGCGAGGTCGTCGACATCGACGTGACCATCGCCGTCGAAGGCCACCAGATGACCCAGGCCCGCGCCGTCTGCCACGTGGCCGACCGCGAGATCCTGACCGTCAACGGCGCCCTCGGTGAGCGACCGTTCGACCGCGCCGCGCAGTTCGAGGCGATGCCCCAGGACGTGCCGGCACCGTCTGAATGCCCGACCCGGCTCTACCGCTGGGCGCCCGAAGGCACCGTGCACGGGCACCTCGACCAGCGCTTCGCCAAGGGCCGCACGTTCAGCCAGCTCGACGGCACGGTGAGCGACGGTCGGACGATGATCTGGGCCCGCCTGCCCGAGGGCCTCGACGCGTTCGACGCGCCGATCCTCGCCGTGCTCGGCGACTTCGTGCCCAGCGGCGTCGGTCAGGCGCTCGGGGTGCTCGCCGGCGGGACGAGCCTCGACAACACCCTGCGCGTCGTGACGACGGCGCCCCCGCCGCAGTGGGTGCTGCTGGACATCCAGATCCAGGCCGTCGAGCGCGGGTTCGGCCACGGGCTCATGCACCTGTACGCCGAGGACGGCACGCTGCTGGCGACGGCGAGCCAGAGCTGCATCCTGCGCTACTGGAAGGACGCCGACCACATGGAGCACCCATCATGAACCTGCCGATCCGCCACGGGATGACCGTGCCTCTGCCCGGACCGCTGCACACCCACCGGGACCGGCTCGCCGAGCTGGCCGACCTCGGCTACACCGACGTGTGGTCGGCCGAGGCCGACGGTGCCGACGCGTTCACCCCGCTGGCGATGGCTGCGGCCTGGGAGCCGCGCCTACGCCTGGGCACAGCGATCGTCCCGGCGTTCACCCGAGCGCCGGCGTGCCTCGCCCAGTCGGTGGCGTCGCTCGCCGACGCCGCGCCGGGGCGCTTCGCGATCGGGATCGGCTCGTCCAGCAACGTCATCGTCGAGCGCTGGAACGGAGTGCCGTTCGAGCAGCCCTACCATCGGGTGCGCGACATCGTGCGGTTCCTGCGCGACGCCCTCACCGGCGAGAAGGTCGCCAAGGCGTACGACACGTTCGAGATCCAGGGCTTCCGCCTCGGCATCCGCCCCGAGCAGTCGCCACCGATCCTCGTGGCCGCGCTGCGCGAGGGCATGCTCCGCCTCGCCGGCCGCGAGGCCGACGGCGTCATCATCAACTGGCTCGCCGCCACCGACGTACCGACGGTCACCGCCGTGGTGGCCGACGCTGCCGCTGGTGCGCCGCGGGAGGTCGTAGCCCGGATCTTCGTGTGCCCGAGCGAGGACGTCGAGGTCGTGCGGGCCAACGCCCGGTTCGCGATCGCCTCGTACCTGAACGTGCCGGTGTACGCCGAGTTCCACCGCTGGCTCGGCCGTGGCCCGCTGTTGCAGGGCATGTGGGACGCCTGGGCTGCGGGTGACCGGAAGCGGGCACTGCAGGCGATCCCTGACGAGGTCGTCGACGACCTCGTCGTACACGGCTCGCCGGCCGCGTGCCGCGCTCGGATCGGCGACTACCTCGACGCCGGCGTCACGACGACGAGCCTGGCGCTGCTGCCGTTCGACCCGCAGCTCGGGTTCTGGGAGGCGGCGCGCGCGCTGTCACCGTCGGCCTGGTAGTCGCTCACGCGGCCGGGCGGCGCGCATCGGACGTGGCGGCGAGGTGGGCCCTGATCTCGGCGATGTGACGCAGCCCGCGCCGGCGGGTGGCGTCGTCGAGTCGGAACTGCACCGGCACCGAGGGATCGGGGAGCAGCCGCAGCTGCTCGGGCGCCGGTTCGGCGTTGGTGGGGGTGGTGGTCGAGGTCATACCACCATCATGATGAGGGGGTGTGACAGCGGGGACACAGAGGGGGAGGGGGTCGCTGACCAGGCGCGATGCGGTCCCCGGCGGGTGTGGGTGGGACGAGCGGAGACGTGGCTCAGGATCAGCCCGCGAGGGGCGGCAGGCCGAACCGCTCGCGGATCGCCGCCTGGATCTCCTCCACGGTGCCGGTGGCGTCGAAGGAGGCCACGACCTCCTTGCGCTCGAACAGGTCGAGGACCGGCTTCGTCTTCTCGTGGTAATCGCGCAAGCGGTTGGCCAGGGCGGTGGGGTTGTCGTCCTCTCGCGCCACCAGCGCCGACCCGCAGATGTCGCACACGTCGGCGACCTTCGGACGGTGGGCCAGCAGGTTCCAGTCGAGGCCGCACCCGGCGCACAGCCGCCGGGCGAGCACCCGCTGCGCGACGACCTCATCGGGCATCTCCAGGTTGATCACCCCGTCGATGTCGTAGCTCTCGAGGAAGAACTCGGCCTGGCGGATGTTCCGCGGGAACCCATCGACGATGAAGCCGTAGTTCCAGTCGTGGATCTGCAGGCGATCGCCGATCACCTGCTCGACGAGGTCGTCGTCGACGAGCTCGCCGGCCGCCATGATGCGACGCACCTGGGCTCCCAGCTTGGTGTGGTGCTGGACGTGCCAGCGGAAGATGTCACCGGCGCTGAGGTGCACGATGTCGAAGTCGTCGGCCAACTTCGCCGCCTGCGTGCCCTTGCCGCTGCCCTGGACCCCCATGATCACGTACTTGCGCACGGGCCCAGCGTGGCAGATCCTGGTGGACCTCCGATGACGGCGGCGCCGCGGGTGCTACGTGATGCCCTTGCGCTGCCGGCCGAGCGCCCGCTCGATCTCCCGCTTCGAGTCGCGCTCGGCGATGGCCTGACGCCGGTCGGCCTTCTGGCGACCCCGACCGAGCCCGAGCTCGACCTTCGCCCGGCCGTCGCGGAAGTACAGCCGCATCGGCACCAGCGCCAGTCGCTCCTGGGCGACGCGGGCCTCGAGCTTGTCCATCTCCTCGCGGTGCAGGAGCAGCTTGCGGCGGCGGTCGGGCTCATGGGCGCCGACGCCGTTGGCGAACTGGTACGGCGCGATGTGGACGCCCTCCAGCCACAGCTCGCCGCCACTCCAGCGGGCGAACGCGTCGGCCAGTTGGACCTGCCCGAGGCGGAGGCTCTTGACCTCGCTGCCCTGCAGCACGATGCCGGCCTCGATCGTCTCGAGCACTGCGTAGTCGTGGCGAGCCCGGCGGTTCGAGGCGATCGGCGTGGTGCCGTCACGCGAGGTCTTCTGGCCGCTCATGGGGTGAGCCAGGGTAGCCGTGCCGCCGCCCCGGTCCGCTCGCGTCCCGGAACGCCGGGCCGGCGGCCGATCGCACTACCGTGCCGCCGGTGCTGGAGCTGACCCGAGCGACCCTGGACGACATCGTGGCCCTGGCCGTCGAGCACTACCCGTACGAGGCGTGCGGGCTGATCGCCGGCGTCGCGGGCGGCTCGAGCGTCGCCCACTTCTACCGCTGCCGGAACGCCGCGGGGTCGGCCCGCGTCTACACCATCGACCCGGGTGACCACCTCCGAGCCGAGCGCGACGCCGAGGAGCGCGGCTGGGAGGTCATCGGCGTCGTGCACAGCCACACCCACAGCGATGCCGTCCCCAGCCCGACCGACGTCGCTCAGGCACCGGACCCGGGGTGGCACTATGCGATCGTGAGCCTGCGCCACGACGACGCGCCCTCCCTGCGCAGCTGGCGGATCGTCGACGGCGAGGCGACCGAGGAGCCGGTCGAGGTCACGGGGTAGAATCCCGACCAGACAGATCGGGAAAGCAATCGGTCCATGTCCTCATCGCAACGTCAACGAGAGCGTGCTCGACCTGATCGGCAACACGCCGATGGTCGACGTGTCCTCGCTCTCCCCCAACCCGAACGTGCGCATCCTCGCCAAGCTCGAGAGCCAGAACCCGTTCGGCTCGGTCAAGGACCGCATCGCCAAGGCGATGATCGAGCAGGCCGAGAAGGAGGGCGTGCTCCGGCCGGGACAGACGATCGTCGAGCCGTCGTCGGGCAACACGGGGATCGCGCTCGCCGCGATCGCCCGCATCAAGGGCTACCCGATCAAGATCCTGCTGCCCGAGAACGTGTCGATCGAGCGCCGCCAGATGCTCGAGGTGTTCGGCGCCGAGATCATCCTGACGCCCGGCGCGGAGGGCTCGAACGGCGCCGTGCGGCGGGCCGAGGCGATGGCCGCCGAGCACCCCGAGTGGTGCTTCCTCTACCAGTACGGCAACGACGCCAACCCCCGGGCCCACTACGAGGGCACCGGTCCGGAGATCTGGCAGGACTGCCCGGAGATCACCCACTTCGTCGCCGGCCTGGGCACCAGCGGCACGCTTGATGGGCACGGGGCGGTACCTCAAGGAGCAGGACCCGGCGATCAAGGTCATCGCCGTCGAGCCGCCGCTCGGCGAGCGGGTCGAGGGGCTGCGCAACCTCGACGACGGCTACATCCCGCCCGTCTTCGACGCCTGGCACGGTCGCGACCTGCTCGACCGCAAGCGGGTCGTGCGGCCCCGGGAGTCGATCGAGTGGACCCGCAAGCTGGTCGAGCTCGGCGTCTTCGCCGGTCTCTCGGCCGGCGCCGCGCTCGCCGGCGCGGTGAAGGTGGCGGCGGATCTCGACGCAGGCGTGATCGTGTTCATCGTCTGCGACGGGGGCTGGAAGTACCTGTCGACCGGTGCGTACACCGACGACCTCGACGCCGCCGAGGCGGCGGCCGAGAAGGTCATCTACTTCTAGTCGTCCGGCTCCGCCGGACCATTAGACGTGGTCACCGCTTCGTTTCTGGGTGGTGTTGGTGACGACTGGTGTCGCTCGGGCCGCCCAGAGCGGAACGTGGGAACCGGTGCGGCCGGCATGGCGGTCGCCGATGTGGTCGGCGTGCGACGATGTCCCGATGAGCGATCGAGGCCCGTCCGGCCCGGATCCGGATCCCACCGAGTACTTCCCGCGGCTCCCGGATCCCGACCCGGCGGCGCCCACCGGGCCGACGCCTTTACCGCCGCTGGGTAGTGAGCGCGACCCTGATCCGACGCGGGTGATGCCACCGGCCGAGCCGCCGACGGTGTCCGAGTACCCGCCGACGACGGCGATGCCCCCGACCGGCGGGGGGCCCTACGAACCCGGGCCGCCCTACGGCGGCGGTGGAGGCGGCCCCGGCGGCGGAGGTCCGTACGGCGACGATCCCGAGCTCAACCCGGAGCCCGATCCCTGGTACCGCCAGCCCGGCCCGCTCGCCGCGCTCATCGCCGGCCTGGCGGCCGTGGTGGTCGGCCTCATCGCCCTGTTCATGTGGACGAGCGACGACGGCGACACCGACGACACGCTGCCGTCGGTGTCGACGTCGTCGACGTCGGTGCCGGACACCACGACGACGTCGACGCCGGCGACCACGACCGAGGCGACGACGACCTCGACCGGCTCGACGTCGACCACCACGAGCTCGACGACGACCACGACCACCACCACCACCACGCTGCCGCCGACCACCACGACCGAGGCCACCACGACGACCCAGGCACCGACGACGACGACGGCCGCGACGACCACGACGACGATCGTCCCGCCGCCGGTCCCCGGCGCCAGCCTGTGGGACATCATCTCGGCGACGCCGGCGCTCTCGCAGTTCCGTGCGGCGATCGTCGCGTCCGGGCTCGAGGACCTCTTCGAGAGCACGTCGGACGAGTACACGGTGCTGGCGCCGGTCAACGACGCCTTCACCGGGCAGTCCGGCGACTTCGACGTCAACGACTACCTGATCCCGGGCCGGATCACGGCGGCCGAGATCTTCGCCAACGATTCGGTCGACGTCGAGAGCGGCGCGACCCTCGCCGTGGACGACACGAGGCAGACCGTCGGTGGTGCCGTGATGACCTCGTCGCGTGACGTCGACGCCTCCAACGGCTACATCGATGTGATCGCCAGCTTCGTCACGCCGGAGTGATCACGCCGGCACGCCGGCGCGTTCGGCGGCGGGCTGGCGCACCGGCCGGGGGAGGGCCAGCGCCACCATGCTCGTCGCGGCGCCGCAGGCGATGATCATCCACCACGCCCGGCGGAAGTGCGACAGTGCGTCGGCCGCCGTGGCGCCGGCGACGAAGGACACCACCAGCGCGACGCCGAACGTGGCGCCGAGCTGTCGCATCGTCTGGTTGACGGCCGACCCGAGCGCGTAGCGGTCGGCGGGGAGGCCCTGCACGCTGGCGCTCGACAGCTGCGGCAGGGTCAGCGCGACGCCGAGGCCGGTCAGCATCCACGCCGGGAACATCGACGTCCAGTAGTTCGGCGTCGCGCTCGACGGTGGTCACCAGCAGCACGCCGCCGGTCGCGTAGACGAGCCCGCCGACGATGATCAGCGGACGCGGACCGATGCGGGCGGCGAGGCGGCCGAAGCGGCGGGCCAGCAGGAGCACGACCAGCGGACCCGGCGCCATCGCCAGCCCGGCCTCCACGATGTCCCAGCCCCAGACCGTGGTCAGGTACGTCACGTTGGCCAGGAACATGCCGGTGAACGACAGCCCGAAGGCCGCGGTGGCGAGGTTGCCCCACCGGAAGCTCGGGATGCGGAACAGCGACAGGTCGAGCGCCGGCGCGGCCTGCCGCTGCGACCGCACCACGAACAGGGCGATCAGCACGAGCCCGACGACGATCGCGCCGACGGTGCGCCCGCTCGCCCATCCCCACGTGTCGCTCTGGACCAGCCCCAACGAGATGGCGGCGACGCCGAGGGCGAGGAGGGCCGACCCGAGGAGGTCCGGGAACGGGCCGGGATCGTCCTCCCGGGACTCCACGAGCAGACGCCGGCCGGCGACGATCGCGACGACGCACACGGGCACGTTCACGAAGAAGACCCAGCGCCAACCGGCGCCGTCGACGAGGAGGCCCCCGATCGTCGGGCCGAACGCGGCGGCCACGGCGCCCATCGACCCCCAGATGGCGACGGCGATCGGGATCCGCTCCTTCGGCGTGGCCCGCAGCACCAGCGCGAGCGACGTCGGCGTGATGGCGGCCGCCCCGATGGCCTGCACGAGTCGGGCGACGATCAGCGCCCCGGCGGTCGGTGCCAGCCCGCACGCTGCCGATGCGACGGTGAACAGCGCGAGTCCGACGAGGAACATCGACCGCCGCCCCCAGCGATCGGCCAACCGACCCGCCGGCACGAGCAGGGCGGCGAACACGAGCGTGTACCCGGACAGCACCCACGACATCGCCGTCGTGCTGACGTCGGGGAACGATGCCTGGATGTCGGCGAAGGCGACGAACAGGATCTGGGTGTCCAGGAACACCATGAAGATGCCGAGCCCGGCGACGAGCAGGGCGCGGTTCGAGCGGTTGGCATCCGTCGGCATGTGGTTGAAATTATCAATCACAGAGTTGAAGTAAACAACTATCCAGCGCTAAGCTTGTGACATGGGCCACCGGACCTACGACCAGTACTGCCCGATCGCCGTCGCGCTCGACGTCGTCGGCGACCGCTGGACCCTGCTGATCATGCGTGAGCTGCTGATCGGTGACCGCCGGTTCACCGACCTGCGCACCGCCCTCCCCGGCATCGCACCGAACCTCCTCGCCGAGCGGCTGCGCGATCTCCAGGCCGACGGCATCGTCGAGCAGCGTGAGCTGCCACCCCCCGCGGCGCGCACCGTGTACGCAGCGACGTCCGACGGACGGGCGCTGGTGCCGGTGCTGCAGTCGCTGGCCCGGTTCGGCGCCGGTCGGCTGGGTCCCCCCGACGACGCCGACCCCCAGCCGGTCGTGGCGCTCTACGGGATGTTGACGCCGTTCCACCGACCCGAACCATCCGGCCAGCGGTTCCACGCCCGCCTCGACGTCGACGGCTCGACGTTCGACGTGGTGACCGACGGCGAGCGGATCTCGACGCTGTCCGCGGCCCGACGACGTGCCCGACCTCGTACTCCGGACCACGGCGCGCGACGTCGTCGCCGCCCGCCAGCACCGCCGCTCGCTCCGGTCGTCGGCGTCGTCGGACGGTGCGGCGTTCGAACGGTTCGAGCGCCTCTTCCAGTTCGACTGATCGGCGTCAGCCGGCGGTGATGGTCACCGTCTTCGATTCGCTGTCGGCACACTCGTCGACGTTCATCGTCGTGAAGCTCATCGTCGCCGTCGCGTTGCCGCTCTCGCAGGGCACCGACGACGACACCTCGAACGAGGTGAACGACGGGGCGCCGGCGCTCATGCCGCCGCCGCCGTCGGTCGTCGGGGAACCGCCGCCGCCACTGGTGGTCGTCGTGGCGTCGCCGCCACTACCCGCATCGTCGTCGCAGGCCACGAGGCCCGCACCGGCCAGCACCACCACCGGCAACACGAACAGCACCGAGCGCACACGCATGACCGTCTCCCTCCGGGTTCCCCACCGCCGACAGGCGAGCGGCGATAGATCGGCCGCGTGCTCAGAGCGCGGCACGCATCGCCTCGAGTCCGGCGAGCAGCGCACGGCGGCCGGACTCGTCGAGCGATGCGAACGGTGGGTCCATCTGCCGGTCGGTCAGCTCCTCGGCCTGCTCCCACCGGGCCCGGTCCTGCTCGTCGATCTCGACGTCGTCGGGCCAGCCGAACTCCTTCACGGCATCCGGCCGATGGATGGCGTGGGCCAGCCGTGGGCTCAACCCGACAGCGACGATGGCCAGGAGGTGGGCGCTGCCCCGGGCTTCCCGAAGCACGGTGCACAGCTGGATGGCCCGGGCCGGCGGATCGTCGGGGAGGGGTTCGGCGTCGAACCCGGCGTAGAGCGCCAGTCCGGCCGGGTCGATGGCGTCGTTGACCTGCTCGGCCGCCGCGCAGAACGCGTCGAGGCCGGCGACGTCGGCGAAACGGGTGCGGGCGAACTCATGGCCGCACGACAGGTAGAGACGGGCGGCATCCCGCGGGGCCATGCGGGCCTTGGCCGTCGTCCACATCTTCTCGACGATCGCGGGCTCGAAGTACCCGAACGCGCTGGCCACGACCTCGGCCTCGACGTCGCCGAGCACGCCGCCGCGCCCGAGGAAGTAGAAGCGGTACCCGTCGAGGTTGTGGGCCTTGCCGATCGCGAGCGTCGCCGGGTCGAAGTAGTAGCAGGCGCCGAGGGCCGCGATGTGGTGGGCGGCGGCGGCCAGCTCGGGGACGGGTGAGGTCACAGGCGTGCACGTTACGCGGTGAGCCGAGCGAGTCCCCGAGCGAGCGAACGAGGCGGCGCGGTGAGCCGAGCGAGTCCCCGAGCGAGCGAACGAGGCGGCGCGGTGAGCCGAGCGAGTCCCCGAGCGAGCGAACGAGGTGGCGCGGTGCGATCGGTCACGGGGCGCAGCGGCCGACACCTCGTAACCTGACCGGCCGTGGATCGGCCGATCGGGATGTTCGACTCCGGTTTCGGCGGCCTCACGGTCGCCCGGGCCGTGATCGACCTGTTGCCGAGCGAGGACCTCGTGTACATCGGCGACACCGGCCGCTACCCATACGGTCCGCAGCCGGCCGAGCACGTCCGCCGCTACGCCGCCGAGCTGGCCTGGAGCCTCGTCAAGGAGCACGACGTCAAGGCCCTCGTCGTCGCCTGCAACACGGCAGCGTCATCGGGCCTCGACAACCTGCGGGCGGCGCTCCCGGTTCCGGTGCTCGACGTCGTCGACCCGGGCGCCGCCGCGCTCGTGCAGGCCACGTCGTCGGGTCGGGTCGGCGTCATCGGCACCGTCGGCACGGTGGCGTCCGGCGCCTACGTGCGGGCCGTCGAAGCAGCCGCAGCGGCGGCCGGCGTCGATGTCGCGCTCGACGTCGGCGGCCTGCCCGGGCTTCGTCGAGTTCGTCGAGCGTGGGCTCACGAGCGGTGACGAGATCACCGTCCTGGCCGAGCGGCTCCTGGCGCCGGTGCGGGCCGCCGACGTCGACGCCCTGCTGTTCGGCTGCACCCACTACCCGTTCCTGGCCCGGGTCATCGGGGACGTGATGGGGCCCGGCGTGACGCTCGTCAGCTCGGCCGACGAGACGGCGTTCGCCGCTCACCGGATCCTCGGCGAGCTCGGCCTGATCAGCGCCGACGCCGCGCCGGGGCGCCACACGTTCCTGTCGAGCGGGGACATCGAGACGTTCCGCGAGCTCGGCTCCCGGCTGCTCGGGCCCGAGCTCAACCACACCGCCCGCTGGACGCCCCCAACCTTCGGGGACTGCGCTCCCGAGCCCCATCGGTCGTCGGCTCGCGAGCGCTCGCACGACGACACGGCGCCTCCGACGCCCCCTGAACCGTTACCGAGAGGATCCTGATGCCCCGACCCGACGGTCGCGCTCCCGACGAGCTGCGACCCATCTCCTTCGAACGTGACTTCACCGAGATGGCCGGCGGTTCCTGCCTCGTCACGTTCGGCAAGACGCGCGTCCTGTGCACGGCGAGCGTCGACGACGACGTGCCCCGCTGGATGCGCGGCAAGGGGAAGGGGTGGGTGACCGCCGAGTACTCCATGCTGCCGGGCTCGTCGCCCGAGCGCGTCGACCGGGAGGCGGCGCGGGGCAAGCAGAGCGGCCGGACGGTCGAGATCCAGCGGCTGATCGGCCGCAGCCTGCGGGCGGCGTGCGACATGGCGGCTCTCGGCGAGCGCCAGGTCGTCGTCGACTGCGACGTCCTGCAAGCCGACGGGGGCACCCGCACGGCCAGCGTCTGCGGCGGCTTCGTGGCCCTCCACGACGCGCTGCAGCGGCTCGTGCAGGCCAAGCAGATCGCCGCCCAGCCGTTGCACTCCTACTGCGCGGCGATCAGCGTCGGCATCGTCGGGGGTGCACCGGTGCTCGACCTCCCCTACGTCGAGGACAGCCGAGCCGAGGTCGACATGAACGTCGTGATGCTGCGGCCGGTCGCCGGCGGCGAGGCGCGGTTCGTCGAGGTCCAGGGGACGGCTGAGGGGATGGCGTTCACCCGCAGCGAGCTCGACGAGCTGCTCGTCCTGGCCGAGCTCGGGCTCACCGAGATCACCGAGCTGCAGGCCGAGATGGTGTCGGTGCCGCCGTCACCGCGGCGCTGACCACGACCCCCGACCATGTTGACGCTCGTCTGCGCATCCGCCAACCCGGACAAGGTGGCCGAGATCCAGGCCATCCTCGGTGACCTGGTCGACCTCCGGCCGCGGCCGCCCGGCGTCCCCGACGTCGTCGAGGACGCCGACACGTTGGAGGGCAACGCGCGGCTCAAGGCGACGGCCATCGTCGCGGCGACCCGACGACCGGCCGTCGCCGACGACACCGGCCTCGAGGTCGACGCCCTCGACGGCCGGCCCGGTGTGCGCACGGCTCGCTTCGCCGGCGAGCACGCCTCCTATGCCGAGAACCGCGCCGCGCTGCTGGCCGCTCTCGACGGCGAGTCCGATCGCCGAGCCCAGTTCCGGACGGTCGCCATGGTCGTGTGGCCCGACGGTGCCGAGCTGTCGGTGGAGGGCGTCTGCGAGGGCACCATCACGACCGCCGAGCGCGGCGAGCGCGGGTTCGGGTACGACGCCGTGTTCGCTCCGGCCGATGCCGACGGGCGGACGTTCGCCGAGATGAGCGAGGACGACAAGCACGCTGTGTCCCACCGCGGTCGGGCGTTCAGGGCGCTCGTCGCGCAGCTCGCTGCACGGTGACCACCAGCCCGCGGTGGTCGCTGCCCGGGATGTCGAAGTTGCGCACGTCGAGCACGGCCACGTCCGCGTTGGCGAGGGCGTGGTCGAGCCGCACGAAGGGCGGGTGCCACCGGAACACCGCGTGCCACTGATCGGTCGGCCACGAGCACGACAGCCCCCGGCCCCGCTCGATGTGGGCATCCCGCCAGTGACCGCGGTGCATGAGGCGGCGCAGCTCCGGGTGCCACCAGGAGGCGTTGAAGTCGCCGGTCATGACCGCCGGGCCGGCCACGACCAGTCCGCCCAACTGGTCGAGGTCGGTCTCCCACTGGTGGTGGTGCACGATCGGGCTCTGGGTGTGCACGACGATCACCCGCACCGTGCCGCCCGGGGCGGCGACGTCGGCGACGACGGTGTGGTGCTTCGTCCTCGTCGTCATCTGCTCGGTGACGGGGTACCGGCTCCACAGCGCGGTACCGCTCCCGCCGCGCGCCGGGAGCTCGATGCGGTACGGGTAGGTGGCGATGAGGTCGGACTGGCCCAGCTTGGTGGCGTGCGCCCGGGTCACCTCGCTGAACGTGACGACATCGGCGTCGAGCGGGGCGAGCGCCGGGCCGACCGCGCCGATCCGCCGGTTCACGTGGAGCAGGTTGCAGTGGACGATCGTGAGCGGTGCCGCCGCCGGGTCGACGTCGGGCTGGCGGCGACGGAGGAGCACCGGGGCGACCATCGCCGCGCCCGCGAGGCCGACGGCACCCGACGCGACCGCGAGCCGGCGGTGCCCGGCCGTGCCGGCGCGCGCGGCGAGCGGGAGGGCCGAGAGCGCCGCCCACGGCATCAGGGACCGGATCATCGTCAGGCTGCGCCACTGCATCCGCAGCCACGGACTCGCGGCCGCCACCGCGGCCCCGCCGACCGCGACCCACGCCAGCCGCTCCCGGCGTCGGCTGCGCCGCTTCGTTCGCTGGCCCAGGAGTGCGCTCGGCTCACCCATCACCAGCCCCGCACGTCGATGTCCCAACGGTCGACCACGTCCTCGTCGTCGGCCAGCCAGGCGTGCTCGTGCATGGCCATCGTCGGATCGACGTGGGCAGGGACGACGCGGACCCGGTCGCCGATCGCCGGGGGCTCGCGCTGCGGCGCGAACGTGACGTGCTCGTCGCTGCAGAACCACACGGTCGCTCCGTCGACCGACGGGTTGCCGTGGTCCATGCCGAGCGCCTTGAGGCCGACGTCGGCGACGACGTGGTCGGGACGCACGGCGATGACCGTGCCGACCACGAACACAGCCTGCCGGAACGGCAGGCCGAGGCGGGCATATGCCGTGTCCATGAGCGCGTAGCTCCCGGCCTGGACCTCGGTGACACCCGTCAGCGTGTGGAGGTCGAACGTGCCCGTGCCACCGGCCGACACGATGTCCCCGCCGACGTCGTCGTGGGCCGACACGAGCACGGTCATCGCCGCGTCGACGAGCTCGGCCCGCTCGACGCGGTCCTCGACCGCCATCAGGTGCCCCTCGTAGCCCATCACCCCGCGGACCTCGAGACCGGCCCGGCGGGCGTGGTCGGCGAGACGGCCGGCGTCGGCCGGGTCGCAACCGCAGCGGGGGAGGCCCACGTCGACGTCGACCACGCAGCGCCGCAGCCCGGCCCGGGCGGCGGCGTCGATCGTGGACGCGCTGTCGACGGCCACGGTGACGGCCGGCTCGAGCGTGGCCAGCGCGACCAGCCGGTCCGGATCGACGAGCTCGTTCGCCAGCAGGAGGTCCTCGCCGAGTCCGGCGCCGGCCATGCCGAGCACCTCGCGGGCGGTGGCGCACGCGAACGACGTGTGCCCGGCGTCGTGCTGCCGGCGGGCGAGGGCCGTGCACTTGTGGGCCTTGACGTGCGGGCGCAGGGAGCGGCCGGGGCGGACCGCGGCCATCGCCGCGAACGTTGGCGTCGAGCGCGTTGACGTCGATGACGAGCGCCGGGGTCGGCAGATCACGCACGTCCATCGGGGCCATCGGCCGTCGAGTGTGCCACGCCGTGCCCCGTCCGGCCGGGCGACACCAGGTGCCGGCGGAGGGATTCGAACCCTCACTGGCGCGGACCTAAACCGCGTGCCTCTGCCGTTGGGCTACGCCGGCCTCCGTCGCACAGCTTGTCAGTCGACGGGCACGCGAGCGAGCGAACGAAGCGGCTCGGCCACGACGGTGGCGATCCGTCAGCTCACGGGGATCCAGGCCAGCACGACCTGGGTCACCTTCACGTCGCTGCGTTCGAGCGGGACGGTCAGCGTCTGGATCTGCTTGGCCCGCGCCTTCCACTTCGTGTCGATCTCGGTGAGGTCCTCGGCCAACTCGGCCTCGAGCTCGTCGCGGTCCTCCTGGAGGCGGCTCAACTTGTTCTTCGCCGCGTCGACCCGCGTGCCGGCGGCCGACGTCTTCCCGGTGCGCCCGGCGGCCCGGCCGAGCTGGTCGAGCACCCCGCCACGAGAGCGCCGCCCGCCGAGCAGGCCGCCGAGGATCGAGCCGGCCGACGAGAGCAGGTCGTCCCGGCTGCGGGCATCCTGCTGGGCCTGGGCGACCTCGGCGGCGTCGGCCGCCGCCGCCTGCTTGTCGCGCAGCGCATCGAGCTTGGCCTCGTACTTCTCGCGCAGCGTGGCCACCTCGGCGTCGGCGAGGTCGTCCGCCACCAGCTCGCAACGGGCGGCGAAGTCGTCGGGCAGCTCGCCGGCCCGTCCGTAGAGCTTGAGCTCGCGGTTCACCGGCAGTTCCATGCGCAGGCTGCGGGCCAGGTGGTCGCCGAGGTCGCGCTCGGCCTGCTTCCAGAACGTCGACGTGCCGATCGGGGCCTCGGTGAGGCGGTAGCTCGCCGCGGCGGAGGTGGCGGTGGCGAGCAGGTCGCGGTCGTCGTAGTCGACGGCGACGGCCCGGGTCACGTCGATGCGCTCGCTGATCGGGAACAGCACGGCCTCGTACTCCTGGTCGGCGACGAGGTCGGCCTTGACCTCGTCGTAGCGCAGCGCGACGCGGGCGACGATCGCTGCCTCGAACGTGGTGCCGTCGCCGACCGATCCACCTCTTTCGCCCGCTCGAGGACTCGCTCGGCTCACCTCGGCCACCCACGGTGCGGCCCGATCGACCCACCGCACACCCACGCCGCCGGCGACCTCCGGCATCAATGGCGTGGCATCGGGATCGGTTGCCGCCGTCGTGGCGGGGGGCGGCGGTGGCAGGGAGGCGGCCGTCGCGGCCATCGGCACGGCGGCCGAGCTCGGCGGCGGCAGCACGTCGGGAGCGGTGGCGGGCGTCGGCGCGGTCGCAGCGGCGTTCGCCGCCGCCGTCAGCTGCTTGATCTGCTCGCGCGTCAGCGGTCCGCGGAGGTAGCTCATCGCCCAGCGGGTGGTGAAGACCTCGGGCTCGTCCTTGCCGGCACGGCGCAGGACGAACTCCCGCTTGGCCAGACCGCTGATCGTGTCACCGACGGCACCGACGTCGACGCTGCCCGCGGCCGCACTCATCCCGTCGAGCAGGCGCTGCTTGTCACGCTCGGTCTGCAGCCGGCCGACCATCCACGTGCCGGCGTTGGAGATGGCCTTGTAGTCGACGTCGACCGGGTTCTGGGTGGACAGCACGACCCCGACCCCGAACGCCCGCGCCTGCTTCATCAGCAGCATGATCGGCTGCTTCGTCGGCGGGTTGGCCGTCGGCGGCAGGTAGCCGGCGACCTCGTCCATGTACAGCAGCGCCCGGAGATCGGTCGTCCCGCTCTGGCGCCGCATCCACGTGACGAGCTTGGCCAGCACGAGCGACGTGACGAACTGGCGCTCCTCGTCGGAGAGGTGGGCGGTGGTCACGATGGCGCACCGGCCGCGGCCGTCGGCGGTGTACAGCATGGAGGGGATGTCGAGCGGCTGACCCATCCCCCACGCGGCGAACGCCGGCGAGGCCAGCAGTCCGTTGAGCTTCAGCGCCAGCTTCGTGCGATCGGCGGGCGGGAAGAACTGGTCGATCTCGAACACGCCGAGCTTGCGCACCGGCGGTTGCTGGATCATGCCGACGAGCGTCGACAGGTCGAGCGACGTCCCCTGGGACCAGGCGTGCATCACGAGGTTCGAGATGAGGATGTGCTCGCGGCTCGACAGTGGATCGGCGTCGATCCCCACCAGGCCGAGCAGGCCCGACGCGAACCCCTCGATCTCGTCACCGATGATCTCGGCGTCGTCGGTCGCCGGGGCCTGGAGGGAGCCCACGATGTTGAGCGGCGTGCCCGACTGCGACCCGGGGGTGTAGATCGTGAAGTCGGTCGTTGCCCGCAGCGCCGCGATCTGCTCGGTCCCGTAGCTCCACCGGGCCAGGCCGTCCTTCCAGAGCGTGGCCTGGGCGGCGGCGAAGTCGTCGGGTGACTGTCCGGCCGCCTTGGCCTGGGCCTCGTCGATCCACGGCCGGAAGTCGGCCGGTGCGAGGTCCGGGAACGTCAGCTCGAGGTTGGTGAGATCACCCTTCGGATCGATGAGCAACGCCGGCAGACCGGCCCGCAGGACCTCCTCGATGAGCACGACGCCGAGACCGGTCTTGCCCGACCCGGTCATGCCGACGATCACGCCGTGGGTCGTGAAGTCAGCGGTGTCCAAGCGGACGTCGTCACCCGTCCGCTCGTGACGTGATGCATCGACGACTCCTCCGAGGAACAGCTCAGCCATGTGGCACAACGTACTGAGGGTCGTCGCGATCGGCGGTCGCTACGGTTCGTGGCGTGGAGAGGTTCACGGGGTTCCCGGTGGCCGCGTTCGACTTCTACGAGCGGCTGGCGGCCGACAACTCCAAGGCGTTCTGGCTGGCGAACAAGCCCACGTTCGACGACGCGGTGAAGGGACCGATGGTGGCGCTGTGCGCGACGCTCGCGGGAGGCGACGACGCGCCGTTCCACATCTTCCGGCCGTACAACGACGCCCGCTTCGCCAAGGGGCGGCCGCCGTACAAGGAGCACCAGGGGGCCTACCGCGAGACCGACGGCGGCGCCGGCCAGTACCTCCACCTCGGGGCCGACGGGCTGATGGTCGCGACCGGGTACTACGTGCTGGCCGGTGACCAGCTCGAGCGCTACCGGGCGGCGGTGGCCGACGACGTCACCGGTCCGGCCCTGGAGGCGGTGACGACGGCGCTGGCGCGGAAGGGGTACTCGGTCGGCGCTCGCGACGAGCTGAAGTCGGCGCCGCGTGGGTACGCGAAGGACCACCCCCGCATCGAGCTGCTCCGCCGCAAGGGCGCGATCGCCTCGAAGCAGTATCCGCCGGCGGCGTGGATGAGCACGGCGAAGGCCGTCGCGAAGGTTCGCGACACGTGGGCCGGCGTGGCACCGCTGTGCGAGTGGATGGATGCCCACGTCGGGCCGAGCACGTTGCCCCCCGACGACGCCTGGCGTTGAGCACGTGGGCGGTGGCCGCCGTCCCTTGACAGAATGTCAAGCGTGACCCTGCTGTCCGACGACGCCAACATCGACGTGCTCGAGCGCCAGTTCGGGCTGGCCGACCGCGTCGTCGACGACGTCGCGCTGGCGAACAGCATCGCCCGGTTCCGCGAACGGGACATCGCACTGCCGACGTTCGCCGAGCTCGCCGACCCGACGACGATCGATCCGGACCGCGTCGGGGATGCCGATCCCCAGGGTGCCGACGTCCGCAACCTGTGGCGGGTCCACTGGTACAACGACCTGCGCGGCGCCCGCGTCGCCGTCCCGGACCACGTCGTGCTGCCGTCGACGCTGACCGGGGTCGAGAGCCCGGTCATCGTCGTGTTCGGAGACCGCTTCCCGATGATCACGGCCCACAAGGTCCTCGCCGCCTACGCCTGCCTGGCGCCGCGGATCGTCACCGGCCAGTTCGACCCGACGTGGCACCGGGCGATCTGGCCGTCGACGGGCAACTACGCCCGCGGCGGCATCGCCATCAGCAGGATCATGGCCTCGCGTGGCGTCGCCATCCTCCCGGAGGGCATGAGCCAGGAGCGCTTCGACTGGCTCGACCGGTGGTGCGAGAACCCGGCCGACGACGTCATCCGCACGCCGGGCACGGAGTCGAACGTCAAGGAGATCTACGACGCGTGCAACGCGCTGGCCCTCGACCCGGTGAACGTGGTGCTCAACCAGTTCTGCGAGTTCGGCAACCACCTCGGGCACTACGAGGTCACAGGGCGGGCGTTGGAGCAGGTCTTCGACGTCGTCTCTGGCGACTCGGGCATGCGCCTCGCCGCATTCGTGTCGGCTACCGGGTCGGCCGGCACGATCGCCGCCGGCGATCGTCTGAAGGACCTGTTCGGGACGCGCATCGTCGCCGTGGAGGCGCTGGAGTGCCCGACGATGCTGGAGAACGGCTTCGGCGAGCACAACATCCAGGGCATCGGCGACAAGCACATCCCGCTCATCCACAACGTGATGAACACGGACGTCGTCGTCGGGATCTCCGACCGGGCCACCGACGAACTGGACCTGCTGTACAACTCCGAGGCCGGGCGGTCGCTGCTGGCCCGCAAAGGGGTGTCCGGTGACGTGATCGACGTGTTGGCCCACTTCGGGTTCTCCTCCACGTGCAACGTGCTGGCCGCGATGAAGACGGCGAAGCTGCTCGATCTCGGCCCCGAGGACGCGATCATCACCGTCGCTACGGACGGCGGGGCGATGTACCCGAGTGAGCGGGCGGCGCTCCTCGCCGAGCGCTACGACGGCTCGTTCGACGACGTCGACGCCGCCGAGGTGTTCGGTCGCCACCTCGCCCACGTCGACACCGACGGCGTCATCGACTGCACGGCCAAGGACCGGACGCGGATCTTCAACCTCGGCTACTACACGTGGGTCGAGCAACAGGGCACGCCGTTCGAGCTGTTCGAACGCCGTCGCAGCCAGGAGTTCTGGCGAGGTCTGCGCCGCTACCTCGGCGTCTGGGACGAGATGATCACCGAGTTCAACGCCCGCGTCGACCGCCCGTCGTGACCCCCGCCCGTCGCGCCTCCCTCCATCTGGGCGCGCACGGTCCCACCCGGCGGTCTGGGCGCGGACGGTCCCGGATTCGAGACCAGGCGCGCCCAGACGGGCGGCGGCGGGCGGTGCTGTCGTGATCCTCGGCTGGCGCTGCGCCGTCTGTGGGACGACCGTCGACATCGGGACACCCCATCCGTTCACGTGCCCGCGGGCGTCGGCGTCCGATCCCCACCACGTGCTGCACCCGCTCGGGGTCGGACCCGAGCCCGCGCGGTTGGACGACCCGAACCCGTTCGTCGCCTACGGCCCGCGCCTCGGGTGGTGGAGCTTCGCCCGCACTCGCGGCCTCACGGAGCAGGCCTGCCTGGCGCTGACCCGCGACCTCGCCGACGGGTTCGCCGTCACGCCGTTCGGTCGCTCGGCCGAGGTGTCCGATGCCGTCGGTGCCGACGTCTGGGTCAAGGACGAGACCGGCAACGTCGGCGGCAGCCACAAGGGCCGTCACCTCGTCACGATCCTGTTGCACCTGCGCGCCGCCGAGGTGCTGCGGCTGGCCGAGCGCTCACGCCGTCCGCTGGCGATCGCCTCGTGCGGCAACGCGGCGATCGCGGCAGCCACGCTGGCCGCCCGGGCCGAATGGCCGATCGAGGTGTTCGTGCCGGGGTGGGCCGGTCCGGAGGTGCTCGGCCTGCTCGAAGCGCTCGGTGCGACGGTCACGACGTGCGAACGCCGGACGAGCGACCCACCCGGCGACCCGGCCGTCCTGCGGTTCCGTGAGGCGGTGGCCGCCGGCCACGTGCCCTTCAGCGTGCAGGGCCCCGAGAACGCGCTCTGCCTCGACGGTGGACGCACGATCGGGTGGGAGCTGGCCGACGCCGACGTGCCGATCGACCGCGTGCTGGTCCAGGTCGGTGGCGGCGCGTTCGCGGCCTGCGTCGGCTGGGGGCTCGGCCCCGGCGTCCGCCTCGATGCCGTGCAGACCGAAGGGTGCGCGCCCCTCGCCCGTGCCCTCCAGCGGGCGGCGTCGCTGGACCCGGCCGACGTCCCTCGCCACTGGTCCGACCTGATGACGCCGTGGACCGAGCCACGATCGGTGGCCGACGGCATCCTCGACGACGAGACGTACGACTGGCTCGGCGTGCGCGAGGTGCTGGAGCGATCCGGCGGAGCGGCGCTCGTCGTCCCGGAGTCGGCGGTGGTCGCGGCCGCGGCGCTCGGCCCGGCCACGGGCATCCACGTCAGCCCCACCGGCGCCGCGGGACTCGCGGCGCTGCTCGTCCCCGGTGGGGCCACGCCCGGGGAGCGGGTGGCCGTCGTGTTCTCCGGGGTGCGCCGCGACTGAGACCGGTACGTTGCGACGATGAGGTGGCGGGCCGTGGCGGCGGGCGCGGTGGCAGCGACGATGCTGGTGGGTGCGTGCAGCGGGGACGACGACGATGCCGCCGCGCGGGTCGGCGACGACCGGGGAGACGGCCGCGTCTGTCACCGAGACGTCGGAGCGCCGCCAGCGTGAGCGGGATCGTGACGTCGACGGGGAGGCCGACAGCGACTACGACCGCTTCGCCGTCGACCCGCTGCCGGCGCCGGAACCGGCGGACGTCACCTTCCCGGCGCCGACTGACCGCGTCGCGTGCCCCGATGCGACGGTCACCGTCCCGGACGCCGAGGCGCTCACGGCGGCGCTCGGGACCGCCGCGCCGGGCGATGTCATCGAGGTTGTGGCCGGGACCTACGACGGCAACTTCATGGCGACCACGGCGGCGACCGCCGACGCACCGATCTTCGTGTGCGGCCCGGTCGAGGCGGTGCTCGCCGGCGTCAAGGGCAACGGTTGGGTGGTCGCCGGCAACATCGGCTCGGCCGCGCCGGAGCACGGGATCCAGGTCCACGAGAGATCATCGCCGGCTGGGGCAGCGGGAACGCGTTCGTCGGCAACGCGCTCGCGGTTGACGCCGACGGCTACCCCGTCGGCTCGACACGCGTGCCGGCGCCGCCGCCGGTCCGGCCAACGAACCCTGCCGCTGACACCGGGCGTCCGCCGCCGCGTCGGTTCTGACTCCGTTCCGGGGCCAGAAGTGGCCCCGGAACTCACAGAGAACGCCTCTGGCGACCGACCTGCCGGCCACTCGGCCGGTGCCGGCCGACCGGTAGCCTGGCCGCATGCCGGAGAGCCTCCCGCCCGTGACCCCCCAGATGCTCGACGAGGGGATGAACCCTCGAGCCGACATCTTCAACCGCCTGCTGCGCAACCGGGTGATCATGCTCGGGGCCCCGGTCGACGACGACATCGCCAACCAGGTGTGCGCCCAGTTGCTGTACCTCGAGGGCGACGACGACGCGAAGGACATCTGGCTCTACATCAACAGCCCGGGCGGGTCGGTCACCGCCGGCATGGCGATCTACGACACGATGCAGTTCGTCGGGTGCGACGTCGCCACCGTCTGCCTCGGCCTCGCCGCGTCGATGGGTCAGTTCCTCTTGACGGCGGGCGCGCCGGGCAAGCGCTTCACGCTGCCGAACGCCCGGATCATGATGCACCAGCCGCTCGCCGGCCTCCGAGGCCAGGCCGCCGACATCGCCATCCAGGCCGAGCAGCACGCGTACACGAAGCGGCGCATGGCCGAGCTGATCGCCAAGCACTCGGGCAAGACGCTCGAGCAGATCCAGGCCGACTCCGAGCGGGACCGCTGGTTCACCGCCGAGGAGGCCGTTGTCTACGGGCTGTGCGACGACGTCAAGACCCGCCGCGGCGAGATCGGCAACGTCGCCGTCACGCCCTGACCCCGGCGGCGCGGCCGGCCGGCCCGTCGCGCTTCCAATCAGCTGGGCGCGCTGGGTCTCACCCCGACGTCTGGGCGCGTCGAGTCTCGAATCCGGGACCAGGCGCGCCCAGGTGGCGCCGGTCCGGGCCGGCTTGACGGTCAGCCGTCGGGCAGGGTGGTCGCCGGTGGTGGTGGCGCGGCGGGCACGATCGTCGCCACCGGGCCGATGTCGACGTTGCAGTTCCGCAGCAGCCAGTCCTTCACCGCGACGGCCGAGCGCTCCGTGGCGTAAGCCTGGACGGCCGCCCGCTGCATCGACGCCGGGTCGTCCGGAACGACGGTGTTCGCCGTCTCGTAGTTGACGATCAAGGCCTGCCAGTGGGGCTCGATCACCAGCGGCGCGAGGTCGCCGATCCGCGTGTAGAGCGCCAGGTAGCCGTCGATCTCGTCGACCGTGGCGGGTGCCGTCAGGAGCTCGGCCGACGTGCGCCTGCACCTCACCGCAGAACCGCTCGGCGTCGCCCGGACCATCGTCGCTGCAGCTCCCGACGACGGCGGCGCCGAGGAGCCCGCTCACACCGATGGCGGCGACCGCGAGGGGTCCGGTCCGTCGCCGCAGCACGGGCGGAGTCTGGCACGGGCTCCCCAGAACCGGTCGGCACGCAGGCTCCGCCGCACCGGTCCGCCTGCCCGGGTGGCGCTGCGACACCCCCTTGGTACCTTCATCCCACGCCGTCGTGGGACCGGTCATGCCGTCCCTCCTCCGATCCGTCTGCGATCCAGGGAGGGCTGCGTGCTCGCCATCATCAAGTCCGCCAGCGTCCTCGGCGCCAGCGGCAGCTCCGTCGATGTCGAGGTCCACGTCGGCAAGGGTCTGCCCGGCTACCGCATCGTCGGGATGCCCGACGCCGTCTGTCGCGAGTCGCGCGATCGGGTGCGGGCCGCCGTGCTCAGCTCCGATCTCGAGTGGCCGACGAAGTGCATCACCGTCAACCTGGCGCCGTCGGCCACTCGCAAGACGGGTGCCGGCCTCGACCTGGCCATCGCGCTCGGCGTGCTCGTCGCCGGCGAGCAGCTGCGACCCGGTGTCGTCGAAGGCTTCGGCTTCGTCGGTGAGCTGGGTCTCGACGGTTCGCTGCGCCGCGTGCCGGGGATGGCGCCGATGGTCGCCGTCCTCGGCGACGTCGTCGCGGTCGTGCCGATCGCATCGAGCGCCGAGGCGCGCGTCGCGGCCCAGCGCGAGGTGCGGGTCGCATCCACCCTCGCCGAGGTCGTCGCGGCCCTGAGCGGCGAAGCGCCGTGGCCGGACGACGTCGGTCAGGACGTCGGGCCCGAGCCGGGTGCGGTGCCCGACCTGGCCGACGTGCGGGGCCAGCCGATCGCCCGCCACGCCCTCGAGATCTCGGCCGCCGGGGGCCACCACCTCCTGATGGTCGGCTCGCCCGGATCCGGCAAGACGATGTTGGCGCAGCGCCTGCCGAGCGTGCTGCCGCCGCTCGATCGGGAGACGTCGCTGGCGGCGACGATGATCCATTCGGCGGCCGGGCTGACGATGCCGAGGGGCGGCCTTGTGTCCGTGCCCCCGTTCCGTGCCCCCCACCACACGAGTTCGACCGTCTCGCTGGTCGGCGGGGGATCGGTGACGTTGCGGCCGGGCGAGATCAGTCTCGCGTCCGGCGGCGTGCTCTTCCTCGACGAGTTGGGCGAGTTCGCGCCGAGCGCGCTGGACGGTCTGCGCCAACCGCTCGAGGAAGGGGTGATCCACGTCGCGGCGGGCCAACGTGCGGGCCGTGCTGCCGGCCCGGTTCCTCCTCGTCGCGGCGACCAACCCGTGCCCGTGCGGGGGTGGCCCGCCCGGATGGTGCGAATGCAACGACCTGGCCCGGCTGCGCTACCTGCGCCGGTTGTCGGGACCGCTGCTCGACCGGTTCGACCTCCGCATCGCCGTGCAGCGGCCGGGCGTCGAGGACCTGCTCGAGACCGGTGCCGGCGGTGAGCCGAGCACGGTCGTGGCCGGCCGTGTGGCGGCGGCGCGGCAGGTCGCGCTCGACCGGTCCGGTCGACTCAACGCCGCGCTCGACGGACCCGGGCTCGACGAGCACGCCCCCCTGACGATGGCCGCGCGGGCGACGCTGCGCTCGGAGATCGAGCGCGACCGGCTGACCGGCCGTGGCTACCACCGGATCCGGCGGGTCGCCCGCACGATCGCCGACCTCGCCGGCACGACGTCCGGCAGTGGCGTCCCGGAGCACGTCGACGTCGAGCACGTCGAGGTCGCGTTGTCGCTGCGAACACGGCTGCGAGCCGCCACCCAGGGGCTGGTCGCATGAGCGCCGCGGACGGCGCCGGGCCGGTCGCCGCACTGGCCGGGTTCGACCTCATGACCGGCGGGCGGCTGCGGACGCTGCTCGCCCACCACGAGCCGGCGGAGGCGTTCGCCGTCGCCGCCGGTCGGGCCGCACCCTCGGCAGCAGTGGCGGGGTTGCTCACGCCAACGGTGCAGGCGGCGTGGCGTGAGTCGGCGGCTCGTCGCGCTCCCGAGGAGTGGGCCGAGCGCTGCCGGCGGGCCGGCATCGACGTCGTCACCGCACGCGACGACCGGTTCCCCGCGGTGCTGCGCCACGATCTGCAGCCGCCGGCCGCCCTGTTCGTCCGGGGCGACCTGTCGGTGCTCGATGCCCGGCGGGTCGGCGTCGTCGGTACCCGCAACGCCACCGGGCCAGGCCGGGAGGCGGCGCGCGACCTCGGCCGCCGCCTGGCCGAGGAGGCGGTCGTGGTGGTGTCCGGGCTGGCCAAGGGCATCGACGCCGCCGTGCACCGCGGCGTGCTCGATGACGATGGCGGCCGCCCGGTGGCCGTCGTCGGCAATGGTCCCGACAGTCCGTATCCGCGGATCAACGCCAGCTTGTGGTCCGCGGTCGTCCGGCGTGGCCTGCTCCTGTCGGAATGGCCGCCGGGCACACCCCCGGAGCCGTTCCGGTTCCCGCTCCGGAACCGGATCATCGCGGCCCTGAGCGAGGTGCTCGTCGTCGTGGAGAGCCGCGAACGCGGCGGCTCGCTCATCACGGCCCAGGCCGCGCTCGAGCGCTCCGTCGAGGTCATGGCCGTGCCGGGATCGGTGCGCAACCGGGCGGCCGCCGGCACCAACCAGCTGCTGCGCGACGGCGCCGCGCCGGTCACCGACGTCGACGACGTCCTGGTCGCGCTGGGCCTCGACACCCGCCGGGCCGGGCCGGCGTCCTACGACCCACGCCCGCTGCCTCGAGGGGTCGAAGCGGAGGTGCTGGCGGCGTGCCGGGCCGACCCGCGGACGCTGGAGGAGATCGTCGTGGGGCTCGAGCTCCCGATCGCCGATGCGGCGATGGCCTTGGCCCGCCTCGAGCGAAGCGGGTGGGTGCACGACGCCGGCGGGTGGTTCGAGCCGGTGGTGTCATGGTCCGGGCGATGACGAGGCAGTACCGTCCGCGGGGTGTCCGCGACGAGCACGATCCCCCCGGCCGCCGTCGACGACGTGCCGGCGGCGTGGTCGGTCGAGTCGTTCGCCAAGTCGCTGACCTCGCTCTCGGCGCACACCGTCTCGGCGTACTCGTCGGACGTGCGTGGCTTCGCAGTCTGGGCTGGCAGGGCGGGCATCACCGCGCCCCAGGGCGTGAAGCGCACCAACCTCCGCCGGTACGTGGCGTTCCTCACGACTCGCCAGTACGCCCGACGCAGCATCGCCCGGAAGGCGGCCGCGCTGCGGCGCTACTTCGCGTGGCTCGTGCGCTCCGGTCACCTCGACGCCGACCCGTCGGTCGGGCTGCAGGCCCGTGGCGGCGACGGCCGCCTGCCGAGGGTGTTGGAGCGTCGCGACCTCGACGAGCTGTTGGAGGGTGCGCTGCCGGAGGACGAACCGGACTGGCGCCGTCGTCGAGACGATGCGGTCTTGGAGGTGCTGTATGGCTCGGGCCTGCGGGTCGGCGAGCTGTGTGGTCTCCGCCTGGACTCGGTGGACCTGACGAGCGGCGCGGTCGTCGTGATGGGCAAGGGGGCCAAGGAGCGCCGGGTGCCGCTGTCGGCGCCGGCGGTCGCCGCACTGCGGCGGTGGGTGTCGGTGCGCCACGACGTGATGGACGCCCAGCACCCCGACACCGAGCAGGTCCTGTTCGGCAACGAGCGGGGCCGACCGTTGACCCCCCGCGACGTCCGCCGCATCGTCGATCGCCGGTCGCCCTCACCGACCCACCCGCACGCGCTCCGGCACAGCTTCGCGACGCACCTGCTCGACGGCGGGGCCGATCTGCGGGCCGTGCAGGAGCTGCTCGGGCACGCCGACGTGGCGACGACGCAGCGCTACACGCACGTCAGCCGGGAGCGACTGCGGGCCGCCTACGCGGACGCGCACCCCCGCGCATGAGCATCGTCGATGTCGATCCGTACCTGGCACAGCAATGGGACCGCTGGCTCAAGCGCAGGGTGTCGTCGGCTCGTGACCACCTGATCGTCTCCTACGCCCCGCTCGTCAAGTTCGTCGCCGGACGCATCGGCGCCGGGTTGCCGGCGAGCGTCGACCCGGGGGACCTGGTGAGCTCGGGCGTGATCGGGTTGATCGACGCCATCGAGCGCTTCGACCCGCAGCGCGGAGTGAAGTTCGAGACCTTTGCCACGCCCCGGATCCGCGGTGCGATCTACGACGGCCTGCGCGAGCTGGATTGGGTGCCGCGGTCGGTGCGATCACGGGCCCGGGGGTCGAGCGGGCGATCGCCGAGCTCGAGGCCCGCAACGGACGGGCGCCGACCGACGACGAGTTGGCGGCCTTCCTGCAGATCACCCGCGCCCAGTTGCGTCAGTGGCTGTCGTCGATCGCGTCGGCGACGATCGGGCCGTTGGAGCGGGCGCTGGACGTCGGAGCCGAGCCGCGGGCGTTGAGCGGCGAGGTGCCGATCGTCCCGTCGACGGTGGTGGAGGAGCGCGAGGTCCGTGACCTGATGCGCGCCGAGATCGACAAGCTGCCCGACCGGGAGAAGCTCGTCCTGTCGCTGTACTACGACGAGGGCCTGACGCTGGCCCAGATCAGCCGGGTCCTCGGCGTGAGCGAGAGCCGCGTCCCACAGATCCACACCAAGTCCGTGCTCCACCTGCGGGCCCGGATGGCCGCCGCCGGCGTCGCCTGACCCGGGCCGACCCTCGACGGGTCCCTCGCGACCGAGCCGGTCGCCGACGTCCCAGACCGTTGGAGGAGGCGCCATGCCCGTCGTCCTGTCCGCGCTCACCGCCGCGCTGACGTCCGTCCTGCTCGTCGCGCCTGGTCCGGCGCCGTCGCCGCGGTGCCTCGTCCCGCCGGTGCCGGCTCCCGTGGTCGACCCGTTCCGCGACCCCGGCTGCCCGTGGTGCGCCGGCAACCGCGGCCTGACGTACGGGACGGCGCCCGGCACGCCGGTGCGGGCCGCCGCAGCGGGGACGGTGACGTTCAGCGGGGTCGTGGTTGACACGCGCTACGTCGTGGTCGAGCACGCCGACGGCATCCGTGCGACGTACGGCGGCCTGCAGTCGTCGAGCTTCCGGGTCGGTGACGTCGTCGCCGCCGGGGCCGTCGTCGGGCACTCCGGCCCCGCAGTTGCACTTCGGTCTGCGCCGCGGTGACGTCTACGTCGATCCCACGCCGATGCTCGGGCGCCTCGTCGAGCGGGCGCGGCTCGTCCCCACGGACGGCACGGGGCGACGGCCGGCGCCGCCGCCGACCCTGCGCTGCGGTGCCGCCGGACCCGGGTGACTGCCGGCGGGCTCCGGTACACTGCTCGATCGGCCCACCGCCCGGTGGACCGTCGATCACCCACCCGCCACCACACGCGGTCGCTCCGGCGCCGGTGGTAGGGCCCCGTCAACCGCGAAGGAGAGTTGCGATGGCTGTCATCACCATGCGGCAGATGCTCGAGGCGGGTGTCCACTTCGGACACCAGACCCGGCGCTGGAACCCGAAGATGAAGCGGTTCATCTTCGGCGAGCGCAACGGCATCTACATCATCGACCTCGAGCAGACGCTCTCCCGCGTCGAGCGGGCGTACGGCTACGTGCGTGACCTGGTGGCCGGCGGCGGCGTGATCCTCTTCGTCGGCACCAAGAAGCAGGCCCAGGATCCGGTGCGCAGCTACGCCGAGAAGTGCGGCATGCCTTTCGTGAACGAGCGGTGGCTGGGCGGCATGCTCACCAACTTCGACACCATCTCCAAGCGGGTCGGCAAGATGCTCGAGTACGAGCGGATGCGCGACTCCGGTGAGTTCGAGGCGATGCCGAAGAAGGAAGCGCTCCTCCTGCTCCGTGAGATGGAGAAGCTGCAGCGCAACCTCGGCGGCCTGCGCGGCATGACCAAGAAGCCCGACGCCATCTTCGTGCTCGACACGAAGAAGGAGCACATCGCCGTCACCGAGGCCAACAAGCTGGGCATCCCGGTGGTCGCGGTCGTCGACACCAACGTCGATCCCGAGCTCGTCCAGTACCCGATCCCGGGCAACGACGACGCCATCCGGGCCAACTCGCTGCTCGCCCGTGTCATCGCCGACGCTGTCGAGGAGGGCCGGTTCATCGCCGCCAAGCGCGACCCGGGCAACGCCCCCGTCGTGCGCTCGGTCGAGGAGGAGGCCGCCTTCCTGGCCCGCCAGACAGAGGCCCGCAACGAGGCCGCCCGGGCCCAGGCCGAGCGCGACGCCCGTCTCGCCGCCGCCCGCCAGGCCGCACCCGTCGACGAGCCGGCCGAGGCTCCCGCCCAGGCGCTGTCGGCCGAGCCCGATGCGGCGCCGGCTCCGGCCGATGTGGCCGTGTCGATCGACGAGTCCAACTCCACCGATGCCGAGACCCCCGAGGTCGTCCCCGGCACCCCTGCCGACGTGGCGACCGAGATCAACGAGGAGAGCTGATCGCGATGGCGTTCACCGCCAAGGACGTGCAGGCCCTGCGCCAAGCAACCGGCGCCGGGATGATGGATGCCAAGCGGGCTCTCGAGGCCAACGACGGCGACATGGAGGCGGCCAAGCAGTGGCTGCGTGAGCAGGGTCTGGCCGCCAGCGCCAAGCGCGACGACCGGGAGAACACCCAGGGCGTCGTCGCCTTGGTGGTCGACGACCAGGTCGGCGCGCTCGTCGAGCTCAAGTGCGAGACCGACTTCGTCGCCAGCAGCGAGCACTTCAAGCTCGAGGCCCAGGAGCTGGCCCGGTTGGTCGCGGCCAAGGGCGCCGAGGCGGTCGCCGACCGCAGCGGCCGGCTCGAGGACCTCAAGATCACCCTGAAGGAGAAGATCGAGCTCGGCCGCGTGGTGCGCCTCGAGGCGAAGCCCGGCGACATCGTCGAGAGCTACCTCCACATCCAGGGCGGTCGCGGAGTGAACGGCGTGCTCGTCGTCCTGTCGGGCGGCAGCTCGCAGTTGGCCCACGACGTCGCCGTCCACGTGGCGTTCGCCCGCCCGAAGTACCTCACCCGCGACGACGTGCCGCTCGACGTCGTCGAGGCCGAGCGCCAGACGCTGGAGGCCATCACCCGCAACGAGGGCAAGCCGGAGCAGGCGGTCACCAAGATCGTCGACGGCCGCCTCGGGGGGTTCTTCAAGTCCGTGGCGCTGGTCGAGCAGCCCTACGCCAAGGACGACAAGCAGACCGTCGGCCAGCTGGTCGGCGACGCCACGATCGTCGAGTTCGCCCAGGTCGAGATCGGCTGATCGGGTGACCGAGCCGTCGTCGGGCTCGCCGCGATGGCGGCGGATCGTCTTCAAGCCGTCCGGCGAGGCACTGGCCGGACCGTCCGGCAACGGCATCGACGGCGAGACCCTCGACAGCACGGCGAAGGACATCATCGAGCTCCGCCAAGGGATGGGTGTCGACGTCGCCGTGGTCGTCGGTGGCGGCAACTTCTGGCGCGGCCGCACCGGCGCGATGACCGGGATGGACGCCACGCAGTCCGATCACATCGGCATGCTCGGCACGGTGATGAACGCGTTGGCGCTGCAGGACGCGCTGGAGCGTCTCGGGCAGCCGACACGGGTGCAGTCGGCGATCGAGATGCCTCGGATCGCCGAGCCCTACATCCGCCGGCGCGCCGTGCGCCACCTCGAGAAGGGCCGCGTCGTCATCTTCGCCGCCGGCACGGGCAACCCGTTCTTCACGACCGACACCGCGGCTGCGCTGCGCGCCGCTGAGATCGACGCCGAGGCGCTGATCAAGGGCACCCACTCCGGCGTCGACGGCGTGTACGACGCCGACCCCCGCACCAACCGCAGCGCCACGAAGTACGACGAGATCGGCTACATGGACGTCATGAACCGCGACCTGCGGGTGATGGACGCCACCGCGATCGCCTTCTGCCGGGACAACAAGATCCCGATCGTCGTGTTCGACATGTCGTCCCAGGGCAGCCTGCGCGCGATCCTCGAGGGCGGCAAGGTCGGGACGATCATCCGGTAGCTCGTTCGCTCGCAGGCTCGCTCACGTGTCTCGCTGCGGCTGGCGCCGCACGGCCTGCGGCCGGACGCTCGACCTGACCATCCATGCTCGCTGCGGTCGGGGGCCGAAGCCAGCACTGCCCGAGCTCACGTCGTACCGGCGGCGCCGGTGGCCGGGGTGACCTGGCTTCCCGGGTTACGCTGACCGGGTGATCGAAGAGACCCTGATCGAGGCCATCGACAAGATGGACAAGGCGGTCGGGCACGTGCAGTCCCAGTTCCAGACGGTGCGCACGGGGCGTGCTGCCCCGGTGCTGGTCGAGAAGCTGACGGTCGAGTACTACGGCTCTCCGGTGCCCTTGCAGCAGCTGGCGTCGATCCAGGTGCCCGAGGCCCGCCAGTTGCTGGTCCGGCCGCACGACCGGGGCACGTTGGGGTCGATCGAGAAGGCGATCCGGGACTCGGACCTCGGTGTCAACCCGAGCAACGACGGCACCGTGATCCGGCTCTCGTTCCCGCCGCTGACCGAGGAACGACGCCGTGAGTACGTCAAGGTCGTCAAGCACATGGCCGAGGACGGCCGGGTGGCGGTGCGCAACCTGCGCCGTGACGCCCGCAAGCACCTCGAGGCGTCGGAGCGCGCCGGCGAGATCTCGGCCGACGAGCTGGAGCGGGCTGAGAAGGAGCTGGAGAAGATCACCCACGATCACGTCGAAGCGATCGACGCGGCGCTGGGCCGCAAGGAGACCGAGTTGCTCGAGGTCTGACCTCGGGCGGCTCGTGTTGCAGGAGGCCCTGGTGGCGACGATGACAAGGGAGACGCGATGAGCGACGACATGTGGCGCCGGCGAGAGCGCGAGCAGGACCCCTCGGAGGAGTTCGGCGGCCCGCTCTTCCCCGACGACCCGTCGGAGCCCACCGAACGGGCGGACGACACCGCCGAGCGCCGGCTGCGCTTCAACCCGAACGACACCGGACCGCTGCCGCACTGGACCGATCCGCCCACGGGCGAGGTCCCGCGCCTGGCGCCGCCGGCCAGCGCGGCGGCCGGTGACGACGAGGACGACGAGGTCGACGTGTGGTCCTCGTTCACCACCGAATCGCCGGTGTGGCGCGACGACGATGCCACTGGGGACACGACCGGTGAGACGTCCCGCGACCCGAGCGGCGGCCTCGAGCGCGACCTGACAGGTGAGATCCGCTCGGACAGCCTCTCGGAGCCCCTGAGCCGCCCGCCGACCGGCGAGGTCCCGATCCCGGCCGAGCCACGGCGCGAGCCGGGCCGCATCACGATCGGCACCGACCCGTCTGGCGTCCCCCGACGACCGCCGGTGGGCACGCAGTCGCGGCGCAAGGCGGCCCAACAGCGCTCCGGTCGACCGGCCGGCCCGGCCCGCACGACGGCGGCGACGGCCACGTCGCCACGCAACCTGCCGGCGGCCATCGCTGCCGGCCTGGTCATGGGGGCGCTGTTCGTGATCGCGTCGCTGTGGCGCCCCGTCGGCGTCGTGGCCCTCATCGTCATCATCCTCGCCATCGCCGCCTTCGAGTACTTCGGGAAGGTGACGGAGAAGGGCTACCGGCCGGCGGTGGCACCGGGCCTGGCGGCATGTGTCGCCGCGCCGCTCGCCGCCTACTGGGTCGGCGACCAGTCCCTGCCGCTGGTGGTGGCGTTCGCGTTCATCGCCGGCTCGATCGGGTTCATCGGGGCCGCCGGCGTGGAGTCCGGACCGCTGCCGAACATGGCAGTGACGTCGATGGGCGTCGTGTGGATCGGTTTGCTCGGTTCGTTCGCCGCCCTCATCGTGCGGTGGTCGAACGAGGGTCCGGCCTTCGAGCACGTCGGCACGGACACCCTGTTCCTCATCGTCCTCGGCGTCGTGGTCAACGACATCGGCGCCCTCCTCGTCGGATCGGCGATCGGGCGGACCCCGTTGCGGGCGTGGATCAGTCCGGGCAAGACGCTCGAAGGCCTCCTCGGCGGCACGGTGATGACGCTGCTCGTGCTGTTCGTCGTCGGGCTCATCGGCCGGAGCACGACCTGGAAGACCGGCGAGCTGCTCATCCTCGCTGTGGTGATCGCCGTGTTCGCGCCGCTCGGTGATCTCACCGAGAGCATGTTCAAGCGCAACCTGGACGTGAAGGACTTCGGCACGGTGCTGAGCGGTCACGGCGGCGTCCTGGACCGCTTCGACGCCTTCCTGTTCGTGCTGCCCGTCGCCTACTACGTCACGCTCGTCCTCGAACCCTGGACGAAGTAGCCGGGCTCGGCCCGGCGACCGACGCGTCTGCGCAGGAGCCAGCCATCGACGCCGACCACCAGCGCAGCAGCGGTCCGGTGCGCGTCGCCATCGCCGGGTCGTCGGGGTCGATCGGGACGCAGACGCTGGACGTCGTGCGGGCCGAGGCCGGTCGCTACGAGGTCGTGGGCCTCGGCGTCGGATCGTCGGTCGAGACGCTCATCGCCCAGGCCAAGGAGCACCGGCCGACGTACGTCGCCGTCGGGGACGCCAGCCGGCGGGCCGAGGTGGCCGCCGCGCTCCCGGGCGTGTCGGTCGTCGACGACCTGGTCGACCTCGTCGAGCACGCCGACGTCGTCGTGAACGCCGTCGTCGGGTTCGCCGGGCTGCCGATCACGATCGCCACCCTGCGGCAGGGCAAGCGGTTGGCGCTGGCCAACAAGGAGAGCCTCATCGCCGCCGGGCCGGTCGTCCAGCCGCTGCGGGCGACGCCGGGAGCCGAGCTGGTGCCCGTCGACAGCGAGCACTGTGCCGTCCACCAGTGCCTGCGCACGTCGATCGCGGCGGGTCGTGAGGTCGCCCGGGTGCTGCTCACGGCCAGCGGCGGCCCGTTCCGCGGCCGCACCGCGGCCGAGCTCGCCGACGTCGGCATCGACGAGGCGTTGGCCCATCCGACGTGGTCGATGGGTCCGAAGATCACCATCGACTCCAGCACGCTGATGAACAAAGGCCTCGAGGTCATCGAGGCTCACGAGCTGTTCGGCACCCCGTACGACCAGATCGAAGTCGTCGTCCACCCCCAGTCGATCATCCACTCGATGGTCGAGTTCAGGGACGGCTCGACGATCGCCCAGCTCAGCCGGCCGGACATGCGGCTGCCCATCGGCTACGCGCTGGGCTACCCGGAGCGCATCGAAACGCCGTACGGGCGCATCGACTGGTCGACAGTCGGGGCGCTCGACTTCGAGGCCCCCGACCTGGACACGTTCGTGTGCCTCCGGCTCGCCTACCAGGCCGGGCGGGCCGGGGGGAGCGCGCCGGCGTGGCTCAGCGCGGCCAACGAGGTCGCCGTGCAGGCGTTCCTCGAAGGTGAGATTCGCTGGCATCAGATCGGTGACGTGTGCAACGCCGCCCTGGACCGGCATGATCTAGGGGTACCGGCGACGGTCGAGGACATCGTGGCGGCGGATCAGGCGGCCCGCTCGGTCGCGCGGCAGGAGCTGATGAAGATGGTCGAAGCATGAAGACGAGCACCGAGAGCCCGCCCGGTGGCGGGCGTCTCGACCGCTTCCGCAGCGAGGTGGTGTCGGGCGGTTCGGTGCCCGACCGTCCCGCCCCGGGACCCGGCGACGACGCCGACGCCCCCGTCTCGCCGCTGACGGCCGCGATCGCGGGCATCGTCATCGTCGGCCTGCTGGCGTGGTTGGCCGTCACGAACGGCTGGATGTTCATCTTCGTGCTGGGGATCCTCGTGTCGGTCTTCCTGCACGAGACCGGCCACTTCGTCACCGCCCGCATGACGGGGATGAAGGCGACGCAGTTCTTCCTCGGTTTCGGACCACGTCTGTGGAGCTTCCAGCGAGGTGAGACCGAGTACGGCGTCCGGGCGCTTCCGCTGGGGGCGTTCGTGCGCATCATCGGGATGAGCAACATCGACGAGGTGCCGCCCGAGGACGAGGCCCGCACGTATCGCCAGAAGAGCTACCCCCGCCGCATGCTGGTGATCACGGCCGGCTCGATGATGCACCTGCTGATCGCGATCGGCTTGCTGTTCACGGTGTACGCCGTCCGTGGCGAGTTCCAGCAGACGCCGGGAGCCGAGGTCGGCAGCGTCATCGCCGGCGGCGCAGCGGCGGCCGCCGGGATCGAGTCGGGCGACGTCGTCCTGCAGATCGACGGCGTCGCCGTCGACGGTCCTGACGAGCTCGGTGAGCAGGTCCGGGCCCACGACCCCGGCGACACCATCGACGTCGTCGTAGCGCGCGACGGCGCCGCACAGACGTTCTCGGCCACGCTCGAGGAGAACACCGACGCCTCCAGCCCGACGTTCGGCTCGGCGATGTTGGGCGTGTCCAGCCGCTCGGCCGGCGCGTGGCAGGAGAAGTCCTTCGGTGACGCCGCCGTGTCCAGCGTGACGGACATCTTCCCGCTGGCGTGGGACTCGGCCAAGGGGCTGGTGCAGGTCGTCAACCCCGTCAATCTGTGGAACCAGGTCACCGGTGAGACCGAGGATCCGGCGACCCGGCCGACGACGGTCGTCGGCGTGACGCAGGTCAGCGGCGCGATCGGCGAGCAGGACGGCATCATCGGCGTGATCTACCTGTTGGCGGCGCTCAACGTCTTCGTCGGGGTGTTCAACATGTTCCCGCTGCTGCCCCTCGACGGCGGGCACGCCGCGGTCGCCACCTACGAGCGGGTTCGCGAGCGGGGCGGCAAGCGCTACTTCGCCGACGTCTCCAAGTTGATGCCGTTCGCGATGGGCGTGATCGTGGTCCTGCTCATGCTCTTCCTGTCCGGGCTGTACCTCGACATCGCCCGACCACTGCGATGAAGATCGGCCCGTGAAGGTCGGAACCATCGCCTCGCGCCGGTCGACGTGCCAGGTGCACGTCGGCGCGGTGCCGATCGGCGGCGGGGCACCGATCACCGTGCAGTCGATGACGATCACGAAGACGGCCGACGTCGAGGGCACGTTGCAGCAGATCTACGGTCTTGCCGCGGCAGGGTGCGACATCGTGCGCTGCACGTGCAACGAGCCCGAGGCTGCCGAGGGCCTGGCCCAGATCGTGCCCCGCTCGCCGGTGCCGATCATCGCCGACATCCACCACCAGTACCGGATGGCGCTGGCGGCGATGGAAGCCGGCGTGCACGGTCTGCGGCTCAACCCGGGCAACATCCGCAAGCCGGAGCACATCAAGGCGGTCGCGTCCGAGGCGAGGGACCGCCAGGTGCCGATCCGCATCGGTGTGAACGGCGGGTCCCTGGACCCGGCACTCTACGACAAGCACGGCGGCGTCACGCCCGAGGCGATGGTCGAGTCGGCCCAGCAGGAGATGGCGTACTTCGACGAGGTGGGGTTCGACCTCATCAAGATCTCGGTGAAGGCGTCGAGCGTGCCGCTCATGGTCGAGGCGTACCGCCAGCTGTCCGAGGCCACCGATCATCCGCTCCACCTCGGTGTCACCGAGGCCGGGCCGTTGCCCAACGGGTTGCTCAAGGCGACGGCTGGGATCGCCACGTTGCTGCTCGAGGGCATCGGCGACACGATCCGCTACTCGCTGACCGCCGACCCGATCGAGGAGGCACGGGCCGGGCGGACGTTGCTCGAGTCACTCGGGCTGCGGGAGCGCAAGAACATCGACCTGATCGCCTGCCCGTCGTGCGGACGGGCCGAGATCGACGTCATCGACGTGGCCCGGCGGGCGATGGAAGCCTTCGGCGAGCGCGAGATCCCGCTGCAGGTCGCGGTCATGGGCTGCGTCGTCAATGGACCGGGCGAGGCGCGAGAAGCCGATCTCGGCATCGCCGCCGGGAACAAGCGCGGGCACCTGTTCGTGAAGGGTCGCAACGTCGCCGTCGTGCCCGAGAGCGAGATGGTGCCGGCGCTGGTCGAATGGGCCGAGTACATCCACGAGCACGGCGTCGAGGCCGCCATCGCCCGCGTCGACACCGCACTGGCCGAGCGCGAGGCGGCCCGCGACCGCAACGCCCTGCTCGCCGTGCAGGGCAGCGATGCCAACCACGCCACCGAGAAGATCGTGGAGATCCGCAAGACCGTGAGCGGCTGATCCGGTCACCCGCTGGCGACGTAGGCGGTGGTACCGGCGGGGACGGCGAAGGTGGTGCCGGGGGCCAGGTACCCGGTGGTGGCCCGACCGGTCTCGCCGGTGGACGTGACCACGAGCTCGTGGCCGGCCGCGGTGTGGGTCGCCGGGCCGCGGACGACGTCGAGGTGGATCGCCGTCCCGGGCAGGGTGAGGTCGCCGCCGATCGGGATCACCGGATCGGCGAGCGGCGTCGGGTCGACGACGGCGAGGAGGTCGTCGATGTCGACCGCCTTGACCGTCAGGCCACCGCGCACGACGTTGTCGCTCGGACCCATCAACTCGATGCCCGCACCGCCGAGGTAGGCGTGGAGGTTGCCGGCGCCGAGCAGCACCGCCTCGCCGGGTTGCAGCTGGACCCGGTTGAGCAGGAGCGTGACGGCGACGCTCGCATCGCCGGGGTAGCGCGCCGCCAGCGCGGTGACGCACCGTGCCTCGGGCCGCTCGCTGCCGGCGGCGGCGTCGACGATCGGATCGACGCGGATGCGACCTCGGTACAGCCCCTCGATCGCCGCCCCCGGTCCGTGACGCCCGACGACCTCGGCCAGCTCGTCGATGCCGAGCTGCTCGAGCAGGTCGAGCGTCGCCGCCACCGGCCGGACACCGCACAGCGCGTCGAACGGCGTCAGCGCGACGAGCAGCTCGGGCTTCGGCTCCGGGTCCGGGTAGCGCCCGGCGGCGAAGCCGGCGGCCGCTTGCCGGCGCGACGGGTGCGTCTGCAGGGACAACGGCTCGGCGGCGGCCAGCACCTTGAGCAGGAACGGGAGCGGACCGGTCACGTCGGCGAGCGGTCGTCCGTCGGGGAGCGTCGCCGGGCCGTTCCCGTGCGTCCCGAGCCACAGCTCGGCCCACGGCCGCCCGTCCGGATCCGCACCGAGCAGCCGGGGGATGAAGTCCCGGTCGCCCCAGGCGTAGTGCTGGATGACGCCTGTGATCGGCTGCACCATCCTCAGCCTACGAGGGGTCACCACGTACGGTCGGGAACCATGACCGGGGTCGCCGACGTCCCAACCACATGAGCCCCACGCTCCGCACCCCCCGCCGCCTTGCCCTCCTCGCCGTGCCGCTCGCGCTCGTCGCCGTCGCGGCGTGCGGTGACGACAGCCCCGACGCCGGGTCGGTCTCCGTGCCGATGGAGGCGACGCTCCCGACGGTCGCCCCGACGGACGGGTCACCGGTCGGCCACGAGTACCCGACGGGCGCCGACGACGTGGTGATCTCCGTCTCCTACGAGGGTGGGTTCGTGCCGGTCGAGGCGATCTTCACCAGGACCCCCGAGTCGCTCGTCACCGGCGGTGGCCTGGCACTGTCGACCGGGCCGCAGATCGCGATCTACCCGGGCCCGCTCCTGCCCAACGTGCAGCAGCAGACGATCACCCCCGCCGGCATCGAGACGCTCCTGGCCAAGGCCGATGAGCTCGGGCTCCTGGCCGATGTGACGTACGAGCGCAACGACATGATCGCCGACGCCCCGGACACCGTCGTGACGATCACCGTCGACGGCACGACCTTTCGCCACCAGGCGTACGCCCTCGGGATCGATCAGGAGACCGATCCAGCTCGCCAGGCGCTGGCCGAGTTCGTCGCCTTCGTCGGTGACCTCGGCGGTTCGGTCGGCGCCGACCAGCTCGGCGAGCAGGAGCCGTTCGCGGCGACCGACTACCTGGTCCGGGCGACGCCGGTCGATCCGGCCACGTTGGACACCGACGTCGAGCCGACACTCGTCGCGTGGCCGGACGACGCGCCGATCCGCCTCGCCGACGCCGCCGACTGCGCCGCCGTGCCGGTGGACGCGGTCGAGTCGCTGTTCGCCGACGCCAACACGCTCACGTTCTTCACCGAGTCCGGTGTGACGTACCAGCTCGCGGTGACGCCGCAGATCCCGGGTCGGACCTGCGCGGACTGACTCAGACGCCGAGCTCGGCGGCCCGGGCGATCACGCCGGGGCGCTCGGCGGCGACGGTCGTCGACTCCCCGTGGCCGGTGTGGACGACGGTCTCGTCGGGCAGTGTCAGCAAGGTGTCGCGGATCGAGCGCACGATCGTCGCCTCGTCGCTGTAGCTCCGGCCGGTCGCACCCGGGCCCCCGCAGAACAGCGTGTCGCCGGAGAACACGACGCCGTGCTCGACGTCGTGGAAGCAGCAGCACCCGGGAGAGTGGCCCGGGGTGTGCAGCACGCCGAGCTCGTGGCCCCCGACCCCGATCGACTCGCCGGGGGTGGTGCGGTGGTCGGGCTCCTCGCCCGGCCAGACGACGTCCCACAGCATCCGGTCGGCATCGTGCAGCCAGATGGGGGCGTCGACCGCATCGCGCAACGGCACGGCGGCGTTGATGTGGTCGTTGTGGCCGTGCGTCAGCACGATCGCCCTGACCCGCCGGCCGTTGACCGCGTCGACGATCGGGTGGTGGTCGTGGGCGGCGTCGAGGATCACGACCTCGCGGTCGTCGCCGACGATCCAGATGTTGTTCGTGACGTCCCACGCACCGCCGTCGAGCACGAAGACGCCATCGGTCGTGACGAGCTCGATCATCGGTTCACCTGCTCGCTCGCAACGACCGGACGTCGCGGCGCGACTCGACCGGCACGCTCGATCACACTCGTCACAGCACGACGACGGAGCGCAGGACCTCGCCCCGCTCCATCTTGTGGAACGCCTCCTCCACGTCGTCGAGCGCGATCTCCTCGCTGACGAACCGGTCGAGGTCGAGGCGCCCCTGGCGGTAGAGGTCGATGAGCATCGGGAAGTCGCGTGACGGCAGGCAGTCGCCGTACCAACTGGACTTGAGCGCCCCGCCGCGGCCGAAGAGCTCGATGAACGGCAGCTCGATGGTGTCCTCCGGCCTCGGCACGCCGACGAGGACGACGGTGCCGGCGAGGTCGCGGGCGTCGAACGCCTGGCGGTACACCGTCGGGTTGCCGATCGCCTCGATGCACACGTCGGCTCCGAAGCCGCCCGTCACCGACCGCACGAACTCGACTGGGTCGGTCGTCGACGAGTTGCACGTGTGGGTGGCCCCGAACGCCGTGGCCCACTCGAGCTTGCGGTCGTCGATGTCGACGGCGACGATCGTCGACGCCCCGGCGAGCGCCGAGCCGGCGATGGCCGCATCGCCGACGCCACCGCAGCCGAACACGGCGACCGTCTTGCCCCGGGTGACGTTGCCGGTGTTGAGCGCCGCCCCGAGCCCGGCCATCACACCGCACCCGAGCAACCCGGCCGCCGTCGCCGGCGCCGCCGGGTCGACCTTCGTGCACTGCCCGGCGGCGACGAGCGTCTTCTCGACGAACGCCCCGATGCCGAGCGCCGGCGAGAGCTCGGTGCCGTCCTCGAGGGTCATCTTCTGGGACGCGTTGTGGGTGGCGAAGCAGTACCACGGCTCGCCGCGCAGGCAGGCCCGGCACTGCCCGCAGACCGCTCGCCAGTTGAGGATGACGTAGTCGCCGGGCGCGACCTCGGTGACGCCCGGGCCGACGGCCTCGACGGTCCCGGCCGCCTCGTGCCCGAGCAGGAACGGGAACTCGTCGTTGATGCCGCCCTCGCGGTAGTGCAGGTCGGTGTGGCAGACGCCGCAGGCCTGGATCCTCACGACAGCTTCGCCGGGCCCCGGATCGGGGACCACGATCGTCGCGATGGTGACCGGCTCGCCCTTGGCCCGGGCGACGACTCCTCGTACGTTTTGGGGCATGGCGGCGAACGTAGTGGGTGAGCCGAGCGAGTCCCGAGCGTCGGTACCCTGCCGGGCGTGGTGCTCAAGCAGATCGTCCTGTCCGACCTCAGCGACACGGAGCTGACCGAGGACACGCACGTACGCGTCGTCGTCCGGCACCCGGACCTCCCGTCGCCCGTCGAGCTCGACGTCAGCGCCGACGAGGCGGCCCGGTTGGTCAGCACCCCGTTGCGCCTGGTCGAGATGACGATCCACGCTCCCGACGTCGCACCGCGCAACGTGACCATCGAGACGAAGGTCCTCGACCGCCTCTTCGACGGCGTCGACTTCGACCGGGTCCTGGAGGGCGCCGCGGGCGGTCGACGAGCGCCGCCTCCCGCCGTCCCAGCGCAGCGGGCGGTCGTCGGTGCCGTCGGCTCCCCGCCCGCCGCGGGCCGACAAGGTCGACTACACGGCGTCGGACCGCTTCGGTCAGCTCCACCGGGGCCGCCTCACCGACGAGGAGCGCGAGCTCGTCCGCAACGACCGCCAGCAGGCCAGCCGCAACCGCGTCGCCCAGGGCCACCCGCCGATCGACTGGGACGATCCCAAGGAGCAGGCCCGCTACGGCCTCTGACCGAGTCGCCGCCGTCCGAGCCCCTTCGCTCGCTCGCGGACTCGTCAGAACAGGCGCAGCTCGTCGGGGGCCAGGCCCCGCAGCTGGTCGTAGTCGACCTCGACCCACCGGAACCCGCGGGCCTCGGCGAGCACCCGGGCCTGCGGCTTGACGACCTGGGCCACGAACACGCCGCGCACGGCGCCGAGGGACGAATCGAGGTGCAGACGCTCGATGTAGCGGGCCAGCTGCTCGACGCCGTCGATCTCGCCCCGTCGCTTGACCTCGACGGCGACAACGCTGCCCGCGGCGTCACGGCAGACGAGGTCGATCGGGCCGATCGCCGTCGGGTACTCCCGGCGCACCAGCCGCAGGCCGTCCTCGATGGCGTGCGGGCTGGCGGCCAACAGCTCCTGGAGGTGGGCCTCGACGCCGTCCTTCTGGAGGCCCGGATCGGTGCCGAGCTCCCACGTCGAATCGGCGAGCACGTCGTGCAACGTGATCGTCAGCTGCTCGCCCTTCGGGTTCGTGACGACCCACCGATCCTCGCCGGTGACGAGTGTGTTGGGTGCGTTCATCCAGTTCAGCGGCTTGTAGGCCCCGCCGTCGGCGTGGATCGCCACGCACCCGTCGGCCTTCACCATGATCAGCCGCGTCGCCGCCGGAAGGTGGGCCGACAGGCGCCCGGCGTAGTCGACGGAGCACCTGGCGATCACGACCCGCACCGCGCCGAACCTACCGGTCGCGCATGCGCTGCTGGATGAGAGCTCGCCGGGCCCGCAGGTCGCGGTGGGTGAGGCTGTCGACGCCGGCGTCGAGTCCGAAGCCGGCCTTGACGCCGTCGAGGTCGATCTCGACCTGGGCGATGCCGAGCTCCCGTCCGAGCCGCTCGCCGTGGCGCTGGGCGAAGAGGACGGAGATGGACGCGATCTCGGCGAGGATGTCGAGGTCGGGGGCCAGCCGCGCGATCGCCCCGTCCAGGAAGACCAGGTTCTTGACGTAGAGCATCAGCTCCTTGGGCATGCGGGCGCCGTAGCCGAGCAGGCCCTTGACCACCCGCTGCACCTCCTTGACCAGTTGGTCGCCGTCGAGCGTCGTGGGATCGACGGGCGCCTGGTCGAAGCCGAGGTCGCGGATCACGGCCACGAGGTCGGTGTCGGCGGGCAGCGCGCCGAGGTCGCGCAGCGCCGCCATCTGGCCCTTCAGGTCGTTGGTCGTCGCCGACACCATGAGGCGCATGAACGCCACGCGTCGGCGGTCGTCGAGGCGGGCGACGATGCCGTAGTCGAGCAGCCCGGTGCGCCCGTCGGGGAGCACGAGGAGGTTGCCGCCGTGGAGGTCGCCGTGGAAGATCCCGCTGACCATCGCACCCTCGAGCAGCGCGACCATCGCCGTGCGCACGACACCCTCGGTGTCGACCCCGGCTTCCCGCATGCCGGCGACATCGTCGAACTTGAAGCCCTCGAGCCGCTGCATCACGAGGACGCGCCGGGTGACGAGCCGGGGGTGGGGCCGGGGCACGACGTAGCCCGTCTGGCCGAGGTCGTGGAGCATCGACGCGACATCGAGCATGTTCGCCGCCTCGACCCGGAAGTCGAGCTCCTCGACGATCGTCTCGGCGAAGAGCTCGACGAGGGCCGGCGGGTTGGCGAGCGCGGCGACCGGGATGCGGCCGACCAGGTGCGGCGCCAGCCACGCCATGGCCCGCAGGTCCTTGTGCACGAGGCGGGCGACGTCGGGTCGTTGCACCTTGACGACGACGTCCTCGCCGGACCGCAGCCGGGCGGCGTGGACCTGGGCGATCGAGGCGGCGGCGAGGGGCACCGGGTCGAAGCGCTCGAACACCTCCTCCAGGGAGCGCCCGAGGTCGACCTCCACCGTGCGGCGGACGTCCTCGAACGTCTCCGCCGGCACCTGGTCTCGGCAGCGCTTGAACTCCGCCACGAGGTCCTCGGGGAACAGGCCCTCGCCCGACGAGATGACCTGGCCGAGCTTGATGAACGTCGGCCCCAGCGCCTCGGCGGCCAGGCGCAGGCGCAGGGACAGGTCGGCCGTGCCGGCCGGGCCCTCGGCCCGACCCCGCTTGCGGCGCCACAGCCATGGGACGACGGCCGTCCCCAACCGGCCGAGGACGGTCAGCGAGCGGCGCCCGGGCGGCAGGCGACTCGGCGTGATCAGTCCCGGCACCTGCGAGTGGGCCAGGGATCGCAGCGCAGCCGCGTCCTCCCACCAGTCGATGTCGGCGCGTTCGAGCGTCCAGGGCGCGTGGTCGTCGAACGCGCCCCAGTCGAGATCGGTCGCGGTCGCCATGGCGGCGCCCATCATGCCGGGAGATCCGGCCCGGGCCGCCCGCGCCGGCTCCGCCGTTCACATCTGGGCGCGCCCGGCCTCGAATCCGGGACCCGGCGCGCCCAGACAGGGTGGTGCGGCCCGGGCTTGTACACGAGGCTCTCCGGCTGGTCCGGGTCGAGCTGGACGTCGTCGTCGATCCAGTCCCAGTTCACGAAGTGCTCGAAGCCGGTGGCGGCGTCACCGATGGAGCGGAATCCGGCCGCCTCGGCGACCGCCGATCGGCCCACTGCGCCAGCACGTCGAGCGTCCGGGTGACCAGGCCCTCGGCGTACTCCTGCTGCTCGGCGGTCACGCCGTCGACGCCGGCCAGGTCGACCGGCTGCGCCGGAACGAGGCGGTCGTGGTGGCGGGCGCCTGATCGGTGGTCGGGTGCTCGTGGGCGGCGTGCCCGCACTGGTCGGTGCGGGGGGTGTCGCCGGCGGTCTGCCCGGCGCCGTGGCCCTCGAGCGCTGCGAACGGCCCGCACTCGTGGGGCGCGATCCACACGTGCACCATCGGGTTGCGGCCACCGGCGTTGACCGAGCCCGCGGGGCAGTTGCCGTCGGCGTCGGTCAGGCCGCTGACCCGGGGGAAGCCGTCGTCACCGCGCGACCAGCAGAGGTCCTCGTGGACGTGCCATTGCATGAGCGGCCCACCCCAGTCGACGAGCTCGGGATCGTCGACGGCCCGGTCCTTGTCGATGAACATCGCCGAGACCAGCGTGCGCTGTTCGCCGTCGGCCGCGAACACCAGTGACTCCGGGAACTTCGGGTCGAGGAAGTGGTCGTCGACGATGTAGGCCGGGTTGATGTAGTGCTCGTAGCCCGTCGATGCGTCACCGATCGACCGGAAGCCGAGTGCGCCGAGCGTCGTCGGATCGCCGAACTGCGGCAGGTCGACGAGCGTGGCGGCGGCGAGCGACTCGGTCCGGGCCTGCTGCTCCGGCGTCACCCCGGGCACGCCTGAGAAGTCGATCGGTGCAGACGGGTCCCACGGGCGCGGCCACGCCGAGGCGACGACGGCGGGTTCGGTGCCGGGATGGTCGTGGGTCGACGCATCGTGGACGGGGTCGGCGGTCTCGGCGGCGACCTCGTCGGCACCGTGGGTGTGGCCGGCCGCCGCCTCGTCGTGGCTGTGGACGTGGGTCGCGCCGGCCATCATCGCGAGCACGGTCACGGCGCCGATCGCGACGGCCGGGATGGCGAGCACCGCCGGCGCCGTCGGCCCCGCCGGCGCCCGTGAAACGAGGACGGCGGCGGCCCCGAGGACGGCGATCGCGCCGAGGACGGCGCAGGCGGTATCGGCGAACGCCGGCGCCTCGGCCTGCTCGAGCCCGGCGATCCACGACGTGCCCCACACCCGCGTGACGGCCCACGCGCCCACCGCGACGACGTTGACGACCAAGGCGGCGGCCGCCGCCGCCGGGCGGCTCCTGACGAGCAGGACGATCCCGACGACGAGCTGGGCGGCCGCGGTCAGCACGAAGAGCCGCGACAGCGTGGCGTGCTCGGCGTGCACACCGGCGGCCGCCGCGTGGACGGCGCCGGCACCGATCGACGCCAGCCCGGCAACGGGGCCGGCAACGCGCCACCATCCGGGCCGGCCACGACCGCCGGACCCGTCGTCGGGCCACTGGTCGTCGGCCCGATCCTCGCCGGCGCCCCGCTCGCCTGCCATGCGAGGGAGCCTACGACGAGGGTGTCAGCGCCAGAGCGCGTCGAGCACCGGCTGGGCCCACTCCCGGCGACACAGGATGAAGTCGGGCAGCCACGGATCGCGGCCGTTGTAGACGATCGGGGACCCGTCGATGCGGCTCACGTACAGCCCGGCGGCGAGGGCGACGGCGGCCGGGGCCGCCGAGTCCCACTGGTACATGCCCCCGTCGTGGACGTAGATGTCGGTCTCGCCGCTGACGACGGACATCGCCTTGGCCCCCGCCGAGCCGAGTCGCACTGCCTCGGCGCCGAGGGCGTCGGCCACGACGACGGCGGCGTACGGCGCCCGCGACCGCGACGTCACGATCCGCGGCCGTCGACGTGTCACCGGCGGCAGGACCGGCGCGGGATCGGCGGCGAACACGAGGCCCATCGCCGGGAGGCTGACGGCGCCCGCGGCGAACGCGCCGTGGTCCCACAGCGCGATGTGCACGGCCCAGTCCGGCCGGCCCGGCTCGCCGAACTCGCGGGTCCCGTCCAGGGGGTCGATGATCCACACGCGGTCGACGGTGAAGCGCCGGGGGTCCTCGAGGCCCTCCTCGGAGAGCACGGCGTCGTCGGGTCGGACCCGTTCGAGCTCGTCGGCGAGGAAGCGCTGGCTGGCCGTGTCACCGGCGTCCATCACCTGCCAGGCGTGGGCGCCGGAGCGGACCGTCTCCTCGCGGACCACGAGCAGCCCCCGGCCGGCCTGGGTCGCCAACCGGATCGCCAGTTCGGCGTCGGTCTCGTCGGACGTGACAACGTCGGCAGCCGGGATCTGGGGGGTCGTGATGGTCCGGACGCTACAGCGGGCCGATTGGGCGCCACCGCTCCACGCGCCGCACGCGGACCACCCGTGCGGCGGCTACGCGAGCTTCTTGTAGCGGATGCGGTGCGGCTGGTCGGCCGCCGAGCCGAGCTCCTTGTGGCGCCACTCCTCGTACTCCGAGAAGTTGCCCTCGAACCAACGGACCTGGCTGTCGCCCTCGAAGGCCAGCACGTGGGTGGCGATGCGATCGAGGAACCACCGGTCGTGGCTGATCACGACCGCGCACCCGGGGAAGCTCTCGAGGCCGGTCTCCAGCGCCCGCAGCGTGTCGACGTCGAGGTCGTTCGTCGGCTCGTCGAGCAGCAGCACGTTGCCCCCGCTCTTCATCACCTTGGCCAGGTGGACGCGGTTGCGCTCGCCGCCCGACAGGTCGCCGACCCGCTTCTGCTGGTCGGCGCCCTTGAAGTTGAAGCTGGCGACGTAGGCCCGGCCGTGGACCTCCCGGTTGCCGATCTTGAGGTGCTCGACGCCGCCGGTGATCTCCTCGTACACGGTCGCGTCGGCAGCGAGGCTGTCACGGGACTGGTCCACGTAGCTCATCTGCACCGTCTCGCCGATGGTGACCGTGCCGGCGTCGGCCGGCTCCTGGCCGGTGAGCACCTTGAAGAGGGTGGTCTTGCCGGCGCCGTTCGGTCCGATGATCCCGACGATGCCGGCCTTCGGCAACGAGAACGACAGGTCCTCGATGAGCAGGCGGTCGCCGAAGCCCTTGCGCAGGCCGGCGATCTCGATGACGGTGTCGCCGAGCCGGGGGCCGGGCGGGATCGCGATCTCCAGGCGGGCGTCGTCGCCGCGGACCGCCTCAGCCTCGGCCTGCAGCTTGTCGTAGGCGGCGAGCCGGGCCTTGCCCTTGGCCTGACGGGCCCTCGGCGCCATTCGGACCCACTCCAGCTCACGCTCGAGGGTGCGACGCCGGGCCTCGTCGGAGCGCTGCTCGCGAGCCATGCGCTCCTGCTTCTGCTCCAACCACGACGAGTAGTTGCCCTCGAACGGGAACCCGCGACCGCGGTCGAGCTCGAGGATCCACTTGGCGACGTTGTCGAGGAAGTAGCGGTCGTGGGTGATGGCAACGACGGTGCCGGCGTAGTCCTTGAGGAACTGCTCGAGCCAGTCCACGCTCTCGGCATCGAGGTGGTTGGTCGGCTCGTCGAGCAGGAGGAGGTCGGGTCGGCTGAGCAGCAGCCGGCAGAGCGCGACGCGGCGGCGCTCACCACCCGACAGCGTCGTCACGTCGGCGTCGTCGGGCGGGCAGCGCAGCGCGTCCATCGCGATCTCGACGTTGCGGTCGAGGCTCCACGCGTCGGCGGCGGCGATCTTGTCCTCGAGCGATGCCTGCTCGGCGCCGATCTTCTCGTAGTCGGCGTCGGGCTCGGCCCACATCGCCATGACCTCGTCGTAGCGGTCGATGATCGACTGCACGGCGGCGACGCCGTCCATGACGTTGCCGCGCACGTCCTTGGCCGGGTCGAGCTGCGGCTCCTGGGCGAGGAACCCGACGCTGAACCCAGGGGTCAGGCGGGCCTGGCCGGTGTAGCCGTCGTCGAGGCCCGCCATGATGCGCAGCAGGCTCGACTTGCCGGCACCGTTGGAGCCGATGACGCCGATCTTGGCGCCCGGGTAGAACGACAGCGAGATGTTCTCGAGCACCGTCCGGTCCGGTGGGTAGAAGCGAGCGAGCTTGTGGCTCGTGTAGATGAATTCGTGGGCCATGGCGGCGAGGAGGCTACCGACGGCGCCGTTCCGTCCTTCGGGACGAACCGGATCACACGCTGGCGTGGACGGTCGTGGAGGCCGCCGGCACGGTGCCCGTTGGCGGCCAGCCCTACGTCTTCGTCACCGGGCTCGGCGCCGACCGCTCACCGGCCGGGCTCACCGAGGTCCACCACGTCGTCGCCGTGACGGGTGACCGGTCTCCCTCGGTCGCCGTCAGTGGGCGTTCGCGGGCGATGCCAGCTTGGACTCGAGGTGGCTGGGCAGGATGTCGTAGTGGTCGTGGACGGCCGTGAACGTGCCTCGACCGCCGGTCATCGACCGCAGCTCGACGGCGTAGCGCTGGATCTCGGCCGCCGGCACGAAGGCCACGATCTCGTGGCTGCCGTCGCCGAGCACCGATGTCCCGCTGACCCGTCCGCGGCGGGAGTTGAGGTCGCCGAGCACGTCGCCCTGGCAGCCCTCGGGCACCGTCACCGTCAGCAGCGACACCGGCTCCAGCACGGCCGGTCCGGCCTTCTGGAGCGCTTCCTTGAGGCCATGGGCGGCCGCCGAGCGGAACGCCATGTCGGAGGAGTCGACCGAGTGGAACTTGCCGTCGTAGCACTCGACGCGCACGTCGACGACGGGGAACCCGTGGACGCCGCCGGTGGCCATCGTCTCCTCGACGCCGCGCTGCACGGCCGGGATGTACTGCTTGGGGATCGTGCCGCCGACGATCTTGTTCACGAACTCGGTGCCGTCGCCCCGGCCGAGGGGGCTCACCCGCAGGTTGGCCACGGCGTACTGGCCATGGCCGCCGGATTGCTTCTTGATCTTGCCCTCGGCCTCCGCCGACCCGACGATCGTCTCGCGGTAGGGGACCTTGACGTCCTCGGTCTCGACGCTCACGCCGAACTTGCGAGCCAGGCGCTCGAGCGCGACGGCGAGGTGGGTGTCGCCGCTGCCGCGCAGCACGGTCTGACCCGTCTCCTCGTTGCGCTCGACGACGAGCGCCGGGTCCTCGACGAGCAGCCGCTGCAGCGCGCCCGACAGCTTGTCGTCGTCGGACTGCGTCAGCGGCTTGAGCGCCATCCCGAACGACGGCCCGGGGATCGCCGGTGCGGCGACCCTGACCGGCGAGTCCTTCGGTGCCAGCGTCGAACCAGTCGGCGTGTCGAGCAACTTGGCGACGCCGGCGATGTCCCCGGCGACGATCTTGTCGGCGCCGAGGTGCTCCTTGCCCCGGACGTGGAAGATGCCGTGCAGGCGCTCCTCGACCCCGCTCGTGGTGTTCAGCATCCGGTCGTCGGTGCCGACCGTGCCCGACAGCACCTTGAACAACGAGACCTGACCGACGAACTGGTCGGCGATCGTGCGGAACACGTAGATCAACGGTCTCCCGCCGGGGTCGGCGGTCACCGCGACCTCGACGTCGCCGGCCGACACGGTGGTCGGGCGGTCGGCGGGCGAGGGGCCCAGCTCGCAGATGAAGTCGGCCAGGCGGTCGACCCCGACGCCGGTCGTCGCCGACCCGCACAGCACGGGGAACTCGATGCCGTCCAGCACCTCGTGGGCGAGCGTGCGCTCCAGCTCCTCGCACGACGGCACGTCGCCCGCCAGGTAACGCTCGAGCTGCTCGTCGTCGCCCGAGACGATCTCCTCGACGAGCTCGTCGTGGAGGCGGTGCTCCTCCTCGAGGACGTCGGCCGGCAGCGGCTCGGCGTGGTGCTGGCCGTCGGCCTCGTACTCGAGCCCCTGGTCGGTGAGGACGTCGGCGATGCCATGGAGGTGCTCCTCCTCGCCGAGCGGCAGTTCGAGCGGCACGAACCCGGCACCGAACGCCTCCCGCAACCGGGCCAGCACGAGGTGGAAGTCGGCGCGCTGCTTGTCCTCCTTGTTGACGAACACGAGCCTCGGGATCCCGGCGGCGCGGCACTTCGCCCACACCGACTCCGTGCCGACCTCCACGCCGTCCACCGCGCTGACGACGATTACGGCGAGATCGGCGACGGCGAGCGCGGCGTCGACGTCAGCGGCGAAGTCGGCATAGCCCGGCGTGTCGATGACGTTCACCTTGTACGTCTGGCCGTCGCTCGCCTTCCACTCGAAGGGGGCGACGGCCAGCGACAGCGACATCGACCGCTTGATCTCCTCGGGCTCGATGTCGCAGACGGTGGTGCCGTCCTCGACCCGTCCGGGCCTCGCCAGCACGCCGGCGCGGAGCAACAGCGCCTCGACGAGCGTCGTCTTGCCGCTGCCGCTGTGGCCGACGACGGCGACGTTGCGGATCTTCTCGGTCGACGGGCTGTTCAATCCTGACCCCCAAGTGGTGAACCGGTCCCCGGAACGAACCCTAGTGCCGCCCGCACCCCGCCCGATCAGGCGCGGAACCCCCATCGCATCCGGGTCTCCCGCGATCGTGCCAGTACCCTTGAACGTGTGAGCGCCACGACGTCGACCGGGCCGGGCTTCGGGACCAACTCCTGGTTGGTCGAAGAGATGTACGAGCAGTTCCGCGACGACCCCGAGTCGGTGGGCGAGGCCTGGCAGGAGTTCTTCGCCGACTACCGATCGACCAACCCCGCCCTCGCCCCGACCGCCTCGGCCCCCGCCCCCGTCGACGCCGAGTCGACCCCCGCTGAGCGCCCGGCGACGCCGACGCCGGCACCGGCGCCGACGGAGCAGGCGTCGGCTTCCGGCGCCACCACCGGCGCAGCCAGCGGCCGCCGCAACCCACCGGCGCGCCCGCCCCAGCCGTCGCGACGGGGCAACGGGCGAGGCGGCCAAGCAACCCGGAGCGACCGAGCAGGGTTCACCGATCCGCGGTGCCGGGGCGGCGATCGCCGCGAACATGGAGCGCAGCCTCACGGTGCCGACCGCGACGAGCTTCCGGAACGTCCCGGCCAAGCTGCTCGAGGTCAACCGCAAGGTCATCAACGGCTACCGCGCCCGCGCGGGATGGGCAAGGTCAGCTTCACCCACCTGATCGGGTACGCGATCGTCCGGGCCATCGCCGATGCCGTGCCGGCATTGCGCAACACCTATGTCGCCGGCACCGACGGCAAGCCGCGCCTCGTCGAGCACGACGCCGTCAACCTCGGCCTGGCCGTGGACGTCGAGAAGTCCGACGGCAGCCGCACCTTGGTCGTGCCGGTGATCCGCAACGCCGACCACCTCGACTTCGCCGGGTTCCTCGGCGCCTACGAGGAGATCATCCGCAAGGTCAAGGCGAACAAGCTGACGGTCGCCGACTTCCAGGGCGCCACGGTCTCGCTCACCAACCCGGGCACGATCGGCACCGTCCAGAGCGTCCCCCGGCTGATGCCCGGCCAGGGGGTCATCGTCGGCGTCGGCGCCATCGACTACCCGGCCGAGTTCGAGGGTGCCGATCGGGCCAACCTCAGCTCGCTCGGCATCAGCAAGGTCGTGACGATCACCAGCACGTACGACCACCGCATCATCCAGGGCGCCGAGAGCGGGCTGTTCCTGAAGCGTGTGCACGAGCTCCTCCTCGGCGAGCACGGCTTCTACGACGACGTCTTCGCCGCGCTGGACATGCCCTACCAGGCCGTCCGGTGGCGCCCCGACGTCAACCCGATCGACCGGGAGGAGGCGATGCTGCAGAAGCAGATGCAGGTCGCCACCCTGATCCGCGTCTACCGCGTGCGCGGCCACCTGATCGCCGACCTCGACCCGCTCCGCTGGAAGGAACCGGCGATGCCCAAGGAGCTCGACCCGTTGACGTACGGGTTGACGATCTGGGACCTCGACCGCGAGTTCCTCACCGGTGGTGTCGCCGGCACGGAGAAGATGAAGCTCGGTGACCTGCTGGGGGTCCTGCGCGACGCGTACTGCCGCACGGTCGGCATCGAGTACATGCACATCCAGGACACCGAGGAGCAGCGCTGGATCCAGTCGAAGGTCGAGGGCGCGCAGGGGTCGTTCGACAAGGAGGCCAAGCGCCGGATCCTCGAACGCCTCAACGCCGCCGAGGCGTTCGAGAAGTTCCTGGCCACCAAGTACGTCGGCACGAAGCGCTTCGGGCTCGAAGGCGCCGAGTCGGCGATCCCGATCCTCGACGAGGTGATCTCGTCCGCCGCCGACGCCGGCCTGGACTCGGCCGTCATCGGCATGGCCCACCGCGGCCGGCTCAACGTCCTGTCGAACATCATCGGCAAGAGCTACGACGCGATCTTCCGCGAGTTCGAGGGCCACCTCGACCCGACGTCGGTCCAGGGCTCCGGCGACGTCAAGTACCACCTCGGCGCGACCGGCAAGTACGTCAGCCCGTCGGGCGCCGACATCATGCTCGAGCTCGCCGCCAACCCGAGCCACCTCGAGACCGTCGACCCGATCGTCGAGGGCATGGTCCGGGCCCGCCAGGACCAGGTCGACCCGCCGGGCTCGTACCCGGTGCTGCCGGTCGCTGATCCACGGCGACGCCGCGTTCGCCGGCCAGGGCGTGGTCGCCGAGACGCTGTCGATGAGCGACATCACCGGCTACCGGGTCGGCGGCACGATCCACGTGATCATCAACAACCAGATCGGCTTCACGACGGCCCCGGAGTTCGCCCGCTCGTCGCTGTACTGCAGCGACGTCGCCAAGACGGTGCAGGCGCCGATCTTCCACGTCAACGGCGACGATCCCGAGGCGTGCGTCCGGGTCGCCCGCCTGGCGTGGGAGTACCGCCAGCGGTTCCACAAGGACGTCGTCATCGACATGTGGTGCTACCGGCGCCACGGCCACAACGAGGGTGACGACCCGAGCTACACCCAGCCGCTGATGTACCAGGCCATCGCCGAGCACCGCAGCGTGCGCAAGCTCTACGTCGAGGCGCTCGTCAAGCGCGGCGACATCACGTTCGACGAGGCCGAACAGGCGCTGGCCGACTTCCAGGGCAAGCTGCAGGTCGCGCTCGACGAGACGCGGGCCCAGGCGCCGACCGTCGGCAAGGCGCCACGGCCGCCCGAAGCCCGTGGGGGTGCTGCCACACATCGAGACCGGGGTCGACCGGGCCGTCCTCGACGGCATCTTCCACCACCTCACGGCGTATCCCGAGTCGTTCACGCCGCACCCGAAGCTGGCCAAGCAGTTCGACGCCCGCACGCAACTCTACGAGCAGGGCGAGGTCGAGTGGGCGACGGCCGAGGCGTTGGCGTTCGGCTCGCTGCTCCTCGACGGCCACAGCGTGCGCCTGGCCGGCGAGGACACCCGCCGGGGCACGTTCAGCCAGCGCCACGCGTCGCTCATCGACTACGAGACGGGCAAGCCGTGGATCCCGCTCGACGACCTCGAGGGTGCCGAGGGTCGCTTCTGGGTCTACGACTCGTTGCTGTCGGAGTACGCCGCCCTCGGCTTCGAGTACGGCTACGCCCACTCCAACCCCGAGGCGCTCGTGCTGTGGGAGGCGCAGTTCGGCGACTTCATCAACTGCGCCCAGGTGATCGTCGACCAGTACCTCGTCGCCGCCGAGGACAAGTGGGGTCAGCACAACGGGCTCGTGCTCCTGCTGCCCCACGGCTACGAGGGCCAGGGTCCCGAGCACTCCTCGGCGCGCATCGAGCGGTTCCTCACGCTCGCCGCCGAGGACAACATGCAGATCTGCAACGCCACGACCGCCGCCCAGTACTTCCACCTGTTGCGGCGCCAGGTGCCTGTCGGAACGCCACACGCCGCTGATCCTGTTCACGCCGAAGCAGGGCCTGCGGATGAAGCAGACCCGCTCGCCCGTCGACGAGCTGGCGTCGGGCTCGTTCGAGGAGATCCTCGACGACCCGGCGGTGACCGATCGGGACGCGGTCCGGCGGATCGTGTTCTGCAGCGGCAAGGTGGCATGGGACGCGATGGCCGAGCGTGACAAGCGGCAGGCGCCGGCGGCCATCGTGCGGGTCGAGCAGCTCTACCCGTCACCGGTCGAGCAGCTGCTCGGCCTCCTCGACACGTACCCGAACGCCCGCCAGCTCGTCTGGCTCCAGGAGGAGCCCGAGAACATGGGCCCGTGGAAGTTCGTCGAGAGCCGGGTGTGGCGGGTCAAGGAGCGGGGCTACGACTTCCGCCACGTCGCCCGCATCGAGTCGGGCAGCCCGGCGACGGGCTCGAAGACGATCCACGACCAGGAGCTCGCCGACCTGATGGAGGACACGTTCGCCGGTCTCTGACCGGGCTGGCGGCGGCCGGCCCGTCGTCCAGTTCGCTGGCACGGCCGGTGCACGCGCAACCATCCGCGCAACCACCCCGCACTCGGACACGTCGTTCGAGCCTGGCGCGACGCCGACGACGGTCGCCATCGCGCCGGGGATCGACGGCGTGCCTCGCCTGGTTCGGCATCCCAGCACGTCGAGGCCCCGGGCGAACGTCAGGACAGCGGGATGCCGAGGATCGCCTCGAGCTCGGCGATCGCCGCCTCGGGTGCGCCGACCTTGATCGTGGTCATGCCCATCGCCCTGGCCGGCCTCAGGTTGATGCCGAGGTCGTCGAGGAACACGCACTCGTCGGGCTGGACGGCGAGCAGGGCGCACGCCTGCTCGTAGAAGGCGGCCTCGGGCTTGCGCACGCCGACCTTGCTCGACTCGACGACGACGTCGAAGCGGGCCATGACCGCCTCGATCTCCGGGCGCGTCGGTGGCCGCTCGTCGTCTCGGCCGCACGACGTTGTTCGTGAGGCAGGCCGTGCGGTAGCCGGCGCGCTTGCACCCGGTCGAGGGCGACGACCATCTCCGGTCGCACCTCGCCGCTCAGCAGGGCGAGCACGTCGGCGCCTGCCACCTCGTGGCCGAGGGCGGCCGACTCCCTGGCGAACGCGACGTCGAACTCCTCGTGGTCGAGCTCGGCTCGCTCGAGGCGGGCCCACGCGTTGACATCGGGATCGGTGGCGTTGACGGACGCGGATGAAGTCGCTCGGCAGGCCGCGTTCGGCCTCGTAGCGCCGGAACGCCTCGAACGGGCTGGACAGGATCACGCCGCCGAAGTCCCAGAGCACGGCGCGGATCACGACCGCGGACCCCTCGTTCTCGGCGGCATCCGGACGGCCTCCGTCCCGGCATCCGGGTCCAGGACCGCACGGTTCGGCGACGGTCGGCGGCCGCCGGTCACGCAGTACCGCTCGGATCACGGGCGTGGACTCTACGATGGGCGCCTGGCCGCTCGGCGATTCGTCGGGGCCCGCGCTGCGTCCCCACGTGGCGTCGAACGATCAGGCGCACAACGCAACCTATGACGACATCGAAGTCGACCGCCACCGACGTGGTCGTCGTCGACGGATCCAACATCGCGACCGAAGGTCGCTCCATGCCCAGCTTGCCGCAGCTCAACGATGCCGTCATGGCGTTCAAGGAGGAGTACCCCGACGCGGTCATCACCGTCGTCGTGGACGCCACCTTCGGGCACCGCATCGACAAGAAGGAGGCGCCCGAGTTCGACGAGGCGGTCGCCCACAACGAGCTCGTCGCCCCGCCGGCCGGCGCCATCGGTCGAGGCGACGCGTTCGTGCTCAGCATCGCCAACAAGGTCGGCGCCCGGATCCTGAGCAACGACTCGTTCCAGGAGTTCCACGGCACCTACCCCTGGCTGTTCGACGAGGGCCGCCTGATCGGCGGCAAGCCCGTCCCCTACGTCGGCTGGGTGTTCGTCGACCGGCTACCGGTGAAGGGCCCGGTGAGCCGCAAGTCGCAGCGCGCCGCGCGCAACGGCGGCCGCGGCGAGCCGAAGACGTCGCGCCGCACGGCGAGCCGCGAGGCCAGCCAGCCGATGCCGGTCCCGACGGCACCGCCGCCCGGCGTCCGCCGCGCCGGCAGCGGCATCGGTACCGGCACCGGCACCGGCACCGCGCCAGTCGCGACGCAGCGCAGCCGATGCGTCGACAAGGCCCCGACCGCCGGTCGCACCGACGACGGGCCGACGGTCAACGACCTCCTGCCGTTCCTCGACTTCGTCGAGCACCACCCGGTCGGCAGCAGCGTCAACGGCGTCGTCGAGTCGTACTCCTCGCACGGCGCCTACGTGACGATCGGCGACCTCCGCGGCTACGTGCCACTGCGCCTGATGTCCGACCCGCCGCCGCGCAGCGCCCGGGAGGTGATGCACGTCGGTGACGCCGTCACCCTCGTCGTGGTCAGCTTCGCCCCGGCCCGTCGCAGCGTCGACCTCGCCGTGCCCGCACATGGCGCCCGGCGCAGAGGTCGTCCCGACGCCGGAGCTGGGTGAGCTGGTCGAGGCCGCGGCGCCGGCCCGCCGCAAGCGGGTCTCCAAGAAGGCTGCGGCCGGCGGCCGCGACCGGCGCCGGTCGAGGCCGTGCCGGCCAAGCGGGCGACGAGGCGGCACGGTCGGAAGCAGGCGCCCGCCGCGCCGACCACCAGCGAGCGCCGCGGAGGTGGTCGTCGCCGAACTGGCACCGGTCGCACTCGCCGCCGACCCGCGCCGGCCCCGAAGCGCCGGAGTCGCAAGGCGGCGGCATCGACGGCCGTCCGAGGCCGCGCCGCCGTTGCGACCCCGGCGTCCGCGACGAGCCGCGGACGCTGCGGCACCGGCGAGGAGGGCACCGGCCAAGAAGGCCGCCGCCAAGAAAGCGCCGGCGAAGAAGGCGGCCGCACGACGAAGAAGGCCGCGGCGCGACCAGCCGGCACCGGCGAGCCCGCAAGCGGGCGCCGCAAGCAGGCGGCGCCGCCGACGCCGGGCCGGCCCGAGGGCCCGCCGGACGCCCGACCGTCACCGCCGCCGGCGCGGCGACGCCTCACGGTCCCGGGCCACGCCGGACGGAGCGGCGTCCTGATGAGGTTCGCGACGTGGAACGTCAACTCACTGAAGGTCCGCCAGGAGCGACTCGAGCAGTGGCTCGTCGACGTGACGCCGGACGTCGCTGTGCATGCAGGAGACGAAGCTCGCCGACAGCGCCTTCCCGCAGTTGGCGTTCGAGGCGCTCGGCTACTCGGCGGCCCACCACGGCGAGGGCCGCTGGAACGGTGTCGCCGTGTTGTCGAAGCGCGGGCTCGACGACGTGACGTTCGGGTTCGCCGACGGTGGGGAGCCCGACGCCGAGGCCCGGCTGATGACCGTCCGGACCGACGGCGTCACGATCGTGAACGTGTACGTGCCCAACGGGCGGGCGCTCGACGCCGACCACTACCAGTACAAGCTGCGGTGGCTCGACCGGCTGGCCGCCCACGTCGACGCAGTCGCCGCGGACGGTGCGCCGGCGATCATCGCCGGCGACTTCAACATCGCCCCCGCCGACGTCGACGTGTACGACCCGGCCGCGTTCGCGGGCGCCACCCACGTCAGCGGCCCCGAGCGCGAGCGCCTCGGCGCGCTCGTCGATCGCGGGTTGGCGGACGTCTTCCGGGTCCGGTACCCCGATGCCACCAAGACGTTCTCGTGGTGGGACTACCGGCGGGGCGACTTCCACGAGGGTCGGGGCATGCGCATCGACCTCGTGCTCGCCTCGTCGCCGGTCGTCGACCGCGTCGAATGGGTGGTCATCGACCGCAACGCCCGCAAGGGCCAGCAACCGAGCGACCACGCACCGGTCATCGTCGACCTCCGCGACTGACACCGGCGATCGCCCCCGGCCGCCCCAGATACCTGTACAGCGATACGCGAGAGCTTGCGCAGACATGTACATGTTTGATGGAATGACGTCGTGCCGGTGCGATCTCGCTCGGCGCGGTCCACGTCCGGGGTGATCGATGCTCGACCTGATCCTGAAGAACGGTCTGATCGTCGACGGCACCGGTGGGCCACGACCTGCCGGGGGACCGAGGTCCAGGAGGGGCATCGGATGAAGCTGTTCAGCGTCGACGACCACATCATCGAGCCCGCCGACCTCTGGACGTCGCGGGTGCCGGCACGGTTCCGCGACGCGGCGCCCCACATCGTCGACGAAGACGGCGTCGAGCTCTGGATCGTCGAGGGCGCCCGGCACCCGACGTTGGCGCTCAACGCGGTCGCCGGGATGCCGCCCGAGCGGTGGGACAAGGAGCCGATGCGGTTCAGCGACATGATCCCCGGCTGCTACGACCCCGTGGCCCGCGCCGCCGACCTGACCGGTGAGGGGATCGTCGCCAGCCTGAACTTCCCCACCCTGCCCGCGGTTCGGTGGCGCCCTGTTCCCCGCCTTCGCGGACAAGGAGCTGGCGTCGGTGTGCGTCCAGGCGTGGAACGACTTCATGTTCGACGAGTGGTGCGCGGCGGCACCCGAGCTGTACGTGCCGATGGCCATCGTCCAGCTCTGGGACATCGAGGCGGCCGTCGCCGAGATCGAGCGGAACATCGCCCGTGGGGTGCGGGCGATCACGATCCCGGAGGAGACGAGCATCCTCGGCCTCCCGTCGTACTACGACCCGTCGTGGGATCCGCTGTGGGCGGTGTGCGAGGAGGCCCAGATCCCGGTGTGCATGCACATCGGCTCGAGCGGCTGGCGCCCGTACACGCCGCCCGAAGCTCCACCCAGCCTGGGCATCGCCCTGGGCTTCGTGCCCACGCATCACCCACGCCGTGGGCATGATGTTCAGCCCGGTGCCGCGGAAGTTCCCCGACATCAAGATCGTCTACTCCGAGGGCGGCATCAACTGGGTCCCGGCCGCGCTCGAACGGGCCGACCGGATGTACGAGCGCCACCGATACTGGAGCGGCGGCGACGACCTCCTGCCGTCCGAGGTCTGCCGCCGCAACATGTGGTTCTGCCTGATCGAGGAGCCGTACGGGCTGCGCATCCGCCACGAGATCGGCGTCGACCGGATCCTCTGGGAGTGCGACTACCCCCACTCGAGCTGCATCTGGCCGGGCACCCAGGCCCTCGCCACGGAGCTCTTCGCCGACGTACCGACCGACGAGGCGGAGGCGATCGTGTTCGGCAACGCCGCCGCCCTCTTCAAGTGGCCCGTGAGCCGAGCGGGCGAACGAGGTGGCGCAGTCGCCGCCGGCGGCTCGTAGCACGGCGATGAGCCGCGACCCGCGCCCGCCGCTGACGGCTGCCGAACGGCTGGCCCGGCACATCGCCGGCGAGATCCTCGGTGGCCCGCTCGACGAGGGGTCGATGCTCGCCACCGAAGCCGAGATGTCGGTGCGCTACGGGGTGTCGCGGCGCACCGTCCGCGGCGCGCTCGCGCTCCTCGCCAGCTGGGGCGTGGTCGGGGTGCGTCGCGGCCGCCACGGTGGCCCGGAGGTCCGCCGGCCCGACGCCCACGCCCTCGGGTGGTTCTTCGGGATCACCCTCCAGTTCGACGGCGTCACATGGGCCGACCTGTTCCGGACCCGGCGGTCGATCGACGCCATGCTCGTCGAGTTCGCGGCCCGGGACATGACCGACGAGTTGGTGATCGACCTCGCCGAGGCGGTCAGCGGCATGCGCGCCAACATCGCCGACACGGCGGCCTACACGACCTATGGGGACCGTTTCTACGAGGCCCTCGCGGCGGCGTCGGGCAACCGCACGTTGGATGTCCTGATCGGCGCGTTCCGCGCGGTGAGTGACGAGCTGATGACCCGGATCGACCAGCCGGAGCGATGGCGCGAGCACTCGATCGTGCACCGCAGCAAGATCTTCCGCGCCGTGGCGAGCCGGGACGAGGACGAGGCGCGAGCGGCGATGGCTGCCTACTGGGACGCGCTCGAATCGTGGTACCAGGACCACCGCGCCGAGCTGCTCGCGAGCGCGATCGAGTTCATCCCGCTCCGCACCACCACGGCGGCGCCTGCGGAGCGCGAGGCCCGCTGAGCGGGGAGTGGGACGGCCGCGGCGGTCAGCCGTCGAGAGCGGCACGGATGGCGGGGAACAGCCGGGCCGCGGTGAGCGGACCGAAGCGGGTGGCCTCGGCGAGCGCTGCCGGGTCGTCAGGGTCGGCGGCGACGATCGCGTCGAGGTCGCTGTCGGAGCAGACCTCGGCGGGCAGGATCAACGCGGCGCGGGCCGCGGCGTCACGCCACACGGCGAGCCGCTCGCGACGGGCCCCGCCGCCGGGACGCATCGAACGCAGCTCGGGTGGCACGGCCGTGGGCGCCGGCCCGGCGCCGTGGTCGGTGTCGACGTCGGCCAGCAGCGGGCTGGGTCGGCGCCGGTAGCCGCCGCGGCGAGCTGCCCACGTGACGACGAGGACGTCGGTGGCGCGCGTCGATCGCGACGTGGAGCAGGCGGGCCTCCTCGGCTCGTGCCTCGCCCGTCGTCGCGGTGCGATGGGGGACGAGCCCGGTCTCGACGCCGGTCACGACGACGCTGTGCCACTCGCGCCCCTTGGCAGCGTGGAACGTCAGCGCCTCCACGCCCCGCACACCATCCGGATCGGCGAACGGGTTGGTCGATGCGATCCAGCCGCGCAGCGCGGCGCCGTCACCGAACGGCTGATCGCGCAGGAACTCGAGCACGGCCGCGGCGACCTGGCGTTCGGGCGTCGCGCCGTGGTCCTCGGCCTCGAGCACGTCGTGGGCCCACGTCCGCAGCCGCGTCGCCGACGGCAGCGCGGTGGCCACCCGGACGGCGGCGACGAGCGGCGAACCCGGCGCAGGTTGGCGGCGGGTGGTCGGGACCCCAGCTGCCGTGAGCGCCGCGGTCAACCGTCCGATCTGGGCGTTCGTGCGGGCCAGCACGGCTACGGCGCCGGTGCGGATGGCGACCGGGTCGAACGTCCGCACCAGGCGGGCCACCAGTGCGGCCTCGTGGTCCTCGTCGTCAGCGCCGACGATCCGCACGGCTGGGCCGTCGGCGCGGTTCGAGACGGCCTCGCTGTCCTGGCCGTCGGCCCGGAGCACGGCGACGGCCGCGTTGACGATCTGCGGCCGGGAGCGGTGGTTGACCGGGAGGTGGACGATTTCGATCCCGGGCAACCGGTCGGCGACGTCGCGCAGGAGCGTGGGGTCCGAGCCGTTGAAGCCGTAGATCGCCTGCGCCGGGTCGCCGACGAGGTACAGGTCGCCGCGACCGCCGACGAGGAGGTCGAGGAGGCGGTGCTGCATCGGGTTGATGTCCTGGGCCTCGTCGACGAGGACGTGGCGGTACCGCCACCGCACGGCGTCGGCCCACGCGGCGTCTCGGGCGAGCTCGCGCCCGGCGAGCGAGAGGATGTCGTCGAGGTCGACCACGCCCCGCCGATGCTTGAGCACCTCGTACGCGCCGAGCGCCGTCGCGATCTGGTCGGGCGGCGCACTGCGCCGTCGCCCGGCCGCTCGCGCCGCCCGGACGTACCCGTCGGCGGTCACACCCCGGGCCGCCGCCCACTCGGCCTCGGTCGCGACGACGGGCACGGGGAGGCCCCCGGCGACCTCGGCGAGCAGTCGCTCGCGGTCGCCGACCACGGTCGGTGGCCGCTGGCCGAGGTCCGCCCAGCGCTGCCGGAGCAGGGCGAGGGCCACGCCGTGGAACGTCCCGGTCTCGACGTGGTCGCGCACGCCCGAGCGACGCAGTCGACGGCGCAGCTCGCCGGCCGCCTCGCGGGTGAACGTCAGCGCCAGCGTGTGCCGCGCCGTCGCCGTGCCGAGCTCGACGCGATGGGCGATGCGGGTCGTCAGGACCCGGGTCTTGCCCGACCCGGCGCCGGCGATGACGGCGACCAACGTGGAGGGCGTCGTGACCGCTGCGGCCTGGGCGGCATCGAGCCCCGCGAGCACGCTCGAGGGCTCGCCGACCTGTCGCGAGAGCTCGCTCGGGACCGCGCGAGAGCTGGCTCGGGACCGCGCGCGACAGCTCGCTCGGGACGCGATCGGCCGGCGGCACCCATCCACCCTAGGACGGTGCACGGATACTCTGGACGGCATGCCGTACCCGAAGAAGCTGCTCAACGATTACGAGACGCTGGCCCTCGACATGCACCCCCACTGGTGGTACTTCGTCGAGGCCGCGGTCGCGTTCGGTGGCGCGTTGGTCTTCGGGATCGTGTCGATCGCCTTCGACTGGCCGACCCCCGTGAAGGTGCTCGCCGTCGTGCTGATCGTGGGTTGCGCGGCTGTGGCTCGGCGCCCGGTACATCAAGTGGCTGACGACCAACTTCGTGATCACCAGCGACCGCGTGATCTTCCGGCACGGCGTGTTCGCCAAGAGCGGCATCGAGATCCCGCTGGAGCGCGTCAACAGTGTGCACTTCAACCAGTCGATCATGGAACGCCTCCTCGGCGTGGGCGACCTCCTGATCGAGTCGGGCGCGGAAGAGGGCCGCCAGCGCTTCACCGACATCCGCAACCCGGACACGGTGCAGAACCTCATCCACTCGCAGATGGAGAAGAACGAGGACCGGATGTTCAACCGGAACGGCGGTGCGCTGTCGGCCGACGTCGCCACGCAGCTCGAGAAGCTGGAGGGGATGCGCGACCGCGGGTCGCTGACCCACGAGGAGTTCGAGAACCAGAAGCGCAAGCTCCTCGGCACCTGAGCGTTGGCGGACGGGGTCGCGGTGCGAGTCGTCAGCCTCGTCCCGTCGGCGACCGAGACACTCCTGTCGCTCGGTGTCGACGTCGTCGCCTGCACTCGGTTCTGCGAGCAGCCCGGCATCCGTCACGTCGGTGGGACGAAGAACCCCGACGTCGACGCCATCGTCGCCATGGCGCCGGACCTCGTGGTCGTCGACGAGGAGGAGAACCGCCTCGAGGACGCCGATGCGCTGCGGGCGGGCGGCCTCGACCTCCTCGTGACGGCGGTCCGGTCGGTCGACGATGCACTCGGCGCGGTCGAGGAGCTGGCCCGGCGGACGGGCACGGTGGCCGCGATGCGACCACTCCGGCCGCCGGCCGCCCCGGCCGCCCAGACGACGGCGTTCGTCCCGATCTGGCGCCGGCCGTGGATGTCCATCAACGCCGACACGTACGGCGGCTCGGTGTTGGCGGCGATCGGCGTCGATCTGGTGACCGCTGACAGCGAAGCGCGCTATCCGACCGTCGAGCTCGATGACATCGTCGCCGCTCGACCCGACCTGGTGCTCGTCCCCAGCGAGCCGTACGCCTTCACCGACGCCCACGTCGGCGAGCTCACCGACCGCTTCGGTGCCTCGGTGGTCAGGCGCGTCGACGGCCAGGACCTGTTCTGGTGGGGGAGCCGGACGGCCGGTGCGCTCAGCCGGCTGCGGTCAGCTGCAGCGATTCGCTGAACTGGTCCAGCGCCTCCATGTCGAACGGTGCCCGCAGGGCCAGGTTCACCTGGTCGGCTCCGACGGCGACGTACTGACCGATCCGGTCGATGACCTCCTCGACCGAACCGCCGAGCACGCCGGGCCGCACGCCGTCGGCGATCGGGCCGAACTGGCTGCGCAGGCTCTCCTCGGTCCACGCCAGGCCGACGTTGACCGCGCAGAGGATGTCGGCCGGATCGCGGCCGACGTCGTCGCAGTGGCGGTGCAACACGTCGCGCTTGGCGGCGAAGACCTCGGGCGTCACGAACGCCGCGTTCCATCCGTCGGCGAAGCGGGCGGCGATGCGCAGCGTGCGCTGCTCGCCAGTGCCGCCGACCCAGATCGGGATCGCCCGCTGGATGGGCCGTGGCTCGTTGCGGGCATCGGTCGTCGTGAACCACCGCCCGTCGAAGGACGTCACGTCGTCGTGGAGCATCCCGCGGAGGATGGCCACACCCTCCTCGAGCTGGTCCATGCGGGTGCCGACCGGCGGGAACTCGATCCCGTACGCGCGGTACTCGACCTTGGCCCATCCGGCACCGATGCCCATCGCCGCCCGGCCGCCGGAGATCAGGTCGATGGTCGTGATGGCCTTGGCCAGGATCGCCGGGTGGCGGTAGCCGATCGAGTACACGAGCGCCCCGCACTGGACCCGTTCCGTCTCGCAGGCGAGCGCGGCGTGCATGGCCACCGCTTCCAGGCAGGCGGCGTCGTCGGGCGCGCCGGTGGCGCCGTAGAAGTGGTCCCAGATCGAGATCCAGTCGAAGCCGAGGGCTTCGATCTGCTTCCACACCAGGCGCAGCTCGTCGGCCGTCGTGTGCTGCAACCCGGTGTGCACCCCGAACCTCGTCATATGTGGCCGCACGGTAGTGCCGTCCGCGAGACTGCATCGATGCCGCGTGCCACGGTCGCCAGCACGAACCCGGATCGAGTCGAGATCGAGTACGAGACGTTCGGTTCGCCCGACGACCCGCCGCTCCTGCTCGTCAGCGGCTTCACGTCCCAGTTGCTCGGGTGGGACCTCGGGCTCGTCGAGGCGTTCGCAACCCGTGGCCGCTTCGTCATCCGCTTCGACAACCGGGACGTCGGCTTGTCGACCCACCTCGACGGGCTGCGGGTCAACCCCTTTGACGTGCTGTCGGCGACGCTGAACGGCGCGTCGGTGCCGCCCGTGCCCTACACGCTGTCGGACATGGCCGCCGATGCGGTCGGACTCCTCGACCACCTGGACATCGATCGCGCGCACGTCCTCGGCGCGTCGATGGGCGGGATGATCGTGCAGACGATCGCCATCGAGCACCCCGAGCGGTGCCTCACGCTGACGTCGGTCATGAGCGCGCCCGGTGACCCGCGGGTCGGGAAGCCGACGAAGGAGGCGCTCGCGGTGCTGATGACACCGCCGCCGTCGGAGCGCGAGGCCTACATCGCAGGTGCCGAGACCGTCCGCGCGTTCGCCTCGAAGAAGTACTTCGACCCGGCCAAGGCGCGGTCGAGAGCAGCTGCCGCCTTCGACCGGATGTTCTACCCGGAGGGCTCGATGCGGCAGTTGGCCGCGATCTACGCCAGCGGGGACCGGACCGAGCGGCTCGCCGCGGTCGAGGTGCCGACGCTCGTGATCCACGGACGCGACGACCACCTGATCACGCCCGAAGGTGGCGTGCTGACCGCCGAGGCGATCCCGGAGGCCAGCCTGTTGCTGCTGGCCCACATGGGCCACGATCTGCCCGAGCAACTCTGGCCGATCATCGTCGACGCCGTGATCAGCCACCAGGACGCGGCCGCCAGCCGATCGACCGCCTGACCCAGGAGCCAACGACCAATGAGTGGACCACTGACCGGCTACAAGGTCATCGAGATCGCCGGCATCGGGCCGGGACCGTTCTGCGCCATGCTCCTCGCCGACATGGGCGCCGACGTCCTCCGCGTCGACCGGGCGCAGGCGGTGAAGGGTCCGGCGCCCTCCACGCCGGCCAAGGACATCTCGCTGCGGGGGCGGCGCAGCGTCGCCATCGACCTCAAGCACCCCGAGGGCGTGGCCACGCTCCTGGACCTCGTCGCCGAGGCCGACGCCCTGATCGAGGGCTTCCGCCCGGGGGTCATGGAGCGGCTCGGCATCGGCCCCGATGCCTGCCTCGGTCGCAACCCGAGGCTGGTGTTCGGACGGATGACGGGCTGGGGCCAGGAGGGGCCGTACGCACAGGCGGCCGGTCACGACATCAACTACATCTCGCTGGCCGGCGCGCTGGCCCACATCGGCCGGGCCGGTGAGGCGCCGGTGCCGCCGCTCAACCTGATCGGCGACTTCGGCGGGGGCGGCATGTTCCTCGCCTTCGGTGTCGTCTGCGCCATCCTCGAGGCCCAGCGCAGCGGGGCCGGACAGGTCGTCGACGCGGCGATGGTCGACGGGTCGGCGACGCTGATGACGATGTTCTGGTCGATGTGGCAGAGCGGCGGCTTCGACCAGGAACACCGCGGGACCAACCTGCTCGACACCGGCGCCCACTTCTACGACATCGTACCGCTGCCGCGACGGCGAGTATGTCTCCGTCGGATCGATCGAGCCGCAGTTCTACGCCCTGCTGCTGCAGAAGACCGGGCTCGACGGCGACGCCGAGTTCCAGGTCCAGCACGACCGCGGCAACTGGCCGGCGCTCAAGGCCCGCCTCGGCGACGTGTTCGCGACGAAGACCCGCGCCGAGTGGTGCGAGCTGATGGAGCACTCCGATGTCTGCTTCGCGCCGGTGCTGACGATGGCCGAGGCTGCCGCGCACCCGCACAACGTGGCCCGCTCGACCATCATCGAGCGTGACGGCGTCAAGCAGCCGGCACCGGCGCCACGGTTCAGCCGCACGGTGCCCGAGATCAGCCGCCCGCCGGCCCATCCCGGCCAGCACACGCGCCAGGCGCTCGAGGACTGGGGTCTCCCCAAGGACCGCATCGACGCCCTCGTCGAGAACGGCGCCGTCGTCAACAGCTGACGCGCCGCGTACCCTCGCCAGCGCCATGGCCACGCTGGTGTTCGTCCACGCCCACCCCGACGACGAGGCGTCGCTGACGTCGGGCACGATGGCCCGCGCCGCCGCCGAGGGACACCGCGTCGTGCTCGTCGTGTGCACGGACGGCGATCTCGGTGAGGTGCCCGACGACCTGGCGCCGGGGGAGACGCTCGTCGTCCGCCGTCGCGCGGAGGCCGCTGCTTCGGCGGCCGCGATCGGCGTGCAGCGCACGGTGTGGCTGGGCTACCGCGACTCGGGCATGGCCGGATGGCCGCAGAACGACGATCCGGGGACGTTCTGGCAGGCCGACGTCGCCGAGGCCGCCGACCGGTTGGCCGCCGTGCTGCGTGAGGAGGACGCCGAGGTCGTCGTCGTCTACGACTTCCACGGTGGCTACGGCCATCCTGACCACGTCCAGGTCCATCGAGTCGGCCACCGCGCCGCCGACCTCGCCGGCACCGATCGGCGCTTCGAGGCGACCTGGAACCGGGGGATGACGGCCCGGCTCATCGCGGCCGACCCCGAGATGCGCGCCGACTTCGACCCCGACGTCCCGATGGCGGACGGATACCTGTTCGGCACTGCGGCCGACGAGATCGACCTCGCCGTCGACGTGTCCGGGTACGCGGCCCAGAAGCGGGCGGCGATCCTGGCCCACGCCAGCCAGGCGACCGACACCGGGATGTTCCTCTCGATGCCCGAGGAGGTGTTCGCCGAGTACTTCCGCTACGAGTGGTACCTCGTCCCCGGATCGCGCGAGGCACCCCGCACCGGCTGGCTGCTCGAACCACCGGAGGCCAACGCCTGATGGCGATCGTGCGCCTCGTGCGCCACGGTCGGGCGACCGCCGGCTGGGACCACGATCCCGACCCCGGACTCGACGAGCGTGGGATCGAGCAGGCCACGGCGTTGGCCAGCGCGCGCTCGTTGCACCCTGCCCGATCGTCACCAGCCCGTTCCGGCGCTGCCAGGAGACGGCCGCGATCCTCGGTCGGCGGTGGGACGTCACGCCGACGGTCGAGGTCGTGGTCGGCGAGATCCCGTCGCCCGACGGCGTGCCGATGGGCGGGCGTGTGGCGTGGTTGCGGGCGGCGATGGCCACGACGTGGACCGCGCTCGGCCCGCGCTACAGCGGCTACCGGGACGCCGTCGTCGAGCACGTGGCCGGGATCGCCATCCCCACCGTCGTGACGTCGCACTTCGTCGCCATCAACGCGGTCATCGGCGCGTGCGTGGGCGACGACCGGGTCGTCATCCACAGCCTCGACAACTGCTCGGTGACGATCGTCGAGACCGCGCCCGATCGGGGCCCGGCCGGGCTGCGCCTGATCGAGGCCGGCCACGAAGCTGACACGCTCATCCGGTGACGGCGTGATCGCCAACGCCACGCTGGACTGGCACCACGCGGGTGCGTGGGTCCTCATCGTCACGAACGCCGCCGCCGGCGCCTGGGCGCTCGCCGCGCAGGAGTGGCCGGGCCTGCGCGGGCGGCCGATGTGGATCGTGATCATCCTTGCCCAGCTGACCGCGTTCGCCCAGGCCATCACCGGCACGATCCTGATGGCTCGCGACGAGCTCGAGCCGGCCCGACTGCACGCGCTGTACGGCTTCTCGGCGATCATCGCCGTCGGCATCCTGTACAGCTACCGGACGAGCCCGTTCATGCGCGGCCGTCAGTACCTCCTCTACGGCCTCGGCTGCCTGTTCATCATGGGCCTCGGCCTCCGCGAGCTCGTCCTCGCCTGACACCCAGGATCCGCTGCTCCATCGATCCTGTTCCCGCTCCGCGCGACAAGGATCGATGGAGAAGCGTCAGCCGCCCTCGCCGGCGGCGTCGCCGAACTCGGTGGGGCCGGCGGCATCGAGCGGGAGCTCGGCATCGGCCACGGCGTCGGCGCTGGGCGAGGACGAACCGGCGCCGCGGCCGGTCGCGGCCTGCAGGCGGTCGATCATCTCCGACGCCTCGGCCTTCGTGAGATCGTTCGGGACGTCCTCGCCCGCCTCGCGGGCGAGCGTCTCGAGGTAGCTCTGCTGCGGCCCGGTCATCGGCTCGTCGCCGGTGACCCACTCGTCGGTGGGCTTCTCGGGGGATCGTTGCTGGTCGGCCATGGCTCACGTCTACCCACGGCCGGCCCCGTTCGATGCGTGCTGCTTCGTTTCGCTCGGCTCCCGGGACCTGCTGTTCGGTGCTCTAGCGTCCGCGGCGTGACGCCGGGGTCGGACGCGATGCGCAGGCGGTGGCTGGACGGCGGGCTCGACAACGTCCCGGTGCCCGGCTCGCCCGGCCAGCTCTGGCTCTGTGGCAAGCACGTCGTCGGCGCCGATCCCGACGCCGCGCTCGAGCGGATCGGCGGTCGGGGCACCATGGTCTGCCTCAACCAGCGCATGGAGCTCGAGGACCGCTACCCGGACTACGTCGCCTGGTTGCAGGAGCACGATGGCGGCCGCGCCCTCTGGTTCCCGATCCCCGACCTGCACGCACCGCCGTTGGCCACCATCCGCCCGTTCCTGGATCGCGTCCTGGCCCGAATGGAGGGCGGCGACCACGTGCTGGTGCACTGCGGCGCCGGCGTCGGCCGGGCCGGCACCGTCGCCGTCTGCCTGCTGATGCTCCATGGGCTGAACCGAGCCGATGCCCTCGCCCTCGTCGCCGCCCACCGCCCGATGGCCGGACCCGAGGTCGGCGCGCAGCGCGAGCTGGTGGACGCCCTGGCCGCCGTGCTCTGACAGCCCCGTGTCGCTACGTGCCGAGCCCGACGCGACGGGCCAGCACGATGGCGTGCGGCCGGTCCTCGGCGTCGATCTTGGCGAACACGTTCGACACGTGGTTGCGGACGGTCTTCGGGCTCAGCACGAGGCGCCGGGCGATGGCGTGGTTGTCGAGGCCCTCGGCGACGAGCTCGAGGATGTCGAACTCCCGTTGCGTCAGCTGCGGGAAGTGGCGAGTCGGTGTCGACCGCCGCATCTGGGCCAGCTCGGTCACGACGCTGGCCAGGGCCTGGTCCAGCACGACGTCGCCGGCGGCGACGGCGCGGAGGGCGTGCTCGACGCGCTGGGGCCCGGCGCCCTTCACGAGGTAGCCCCGGGCGCCGTCGCGCAACGCGGTCAGCACGTTGTCGTGGTCCTCCGACATCGTCAGCATGATCACCCGGACCTCGGGGTGGTGCTCGCCGACCCATCGGTTGACCTCGAGTCCTGACCCGTCGGCCAGGCGCACGTCGAGCAGGATCACGTCGGGGGAGGCCGCCTCCACGAGCGCGGCCACCTCGTCGGCGCGCTGGGCCTCGCCGACCAGCTCGACCCCGTCCATCTCGTCGATCGCCGCAGCGAGGCCCATCCGGAACATCGGGTGGTCGTCGACGATGGCGACCCGCAGCGCGCGCGGCGACCCTCCGCCGGCGCCGGCGTCGGCTCCGTTCACGGCAGCGCCGCCGGCAGGCGGATGTGCACCCGCGTCCCGCACGGCGAGTTCGGGAGGAGCTGCACCGACCCGCCGAGCTCGGCCGCCCGCTCGCGCATCGCGGTGAGTCCGACTCCCGCGTCGCGGCCGGCGTCGATGCCGGTGCCGTCGTCCACGACGTCGATCTCGACCGTCGTGCCGGCGGCGATCGTCAGCCAGCAGCGCGCCGCGCCGGCATGGCGCACCACGTTCGTCACGGCCTCGGTGACGATCCGGTAGATGGCCACCTCGACCGCCGCCGGCAGCTCGACCGGACCGGCCGGGAGCGACAGGACGATCTGCAGGTCGTCGCCGAACGCCCGGGTGAACTCGGCCAGCGCCCCGATCAGCCCGAGCTGGTCGAGCGCGGTGGGGCGCAGGTCGCGCACGATTCGCTTGAGCTCGACGACGCTGGCGTCGACCTCGTCGGCGACCCGCTCCAGCAACGGGGAGGGCAGGCCGCCCTCCGTGCGCTCGACCTGTCGGATGGCCGTGCGCAGGCCCAGCGACACACCGGTGAGCGCCGGACCGAGGCCGTCGTGGAGGTCGCGGCGCAGGCGCCGGCGCTCCTCCTCGCGGGCCGAGACGACCGCCAGGCTCGAACGGCGCAGTTCGGCGGCCAGGCGGACCCAGCCGACGGCGAGGCTGAGCGGGCCGGCGAGGTGGGCGAGCACCTCCTCGTCACGATCGCGCAGCGACGGCCCGTCCTCGCACCCCACGACGAGGCGCCCGACGACCGCGCCGCCGTGGTGCAGGTCGATGCTGCGTTCGTACGTGGTGGGCCGGCCGACGGCGGCGGCGCGCTCCCACCCGTCGCCGACGCGCAGGTCGATCGCCACCGCGTCGAGACGGAGCTCGCGCTCCAGGCTGACGACGAGCGACGGCAGGAGGTCGTCGCCGGCGTCGGCGCCGAGGTGGTCGACGATGCGTTGGACGACCATCAGGGGATCGTCGCGGGCGCCGTAGACGAGGCGGTCGACGACGCGGCGGATGGCGTGGCGCGCCGGTTCCAGGGCGACGGCGATGACGCCGGTGGCGGCGACGAGCAGCCACGTCGGGCCGCTGCCGCCGACCAGCTGCCCGAGACCGGCGACCACGCCGGCGTAGAGCACGACGATCCCGACGCTGAGGATCGTCCACTCCACGACCCGGTGGGAAACGCCGTGGTACCGGGTCGGGACCTCACGCAGCACCTGGACCACGACGCCGGCGACGAGCAGCGTCACCGTGGCGAGGAGCAGCAGCGCCCACACCACGTCGGACCCGCGCATGTTCCAATCGGCGAGATCGAGCTGGTCGGGCACGACGGCCAGCCAGGCGAGCACCGCGCCGGCCAGGATCCATGCCGGCAGCGGATCGCCGGCCACGCGGTCCCGCCAGCACCGCACGGCCAGCAGCATCGTGCCGGCCGTCGCCGAGGCGATGACCACCCACGTGGCCGCCCTCGACACCCCGTCGGGGCCCCCGGCCGCCGCCGTCACGACGACGGCCGCGATCGCCGCGCCGGTCGTCGCCAGCACCGCGCCGTACCAGCCGCGGGAGCGGTACGTCGGTGGCAGCAGGCACCACGGCACGATCCCGACCAGGACCCACGCGCCGAGTGGGCTCGCCCACTCATGGGCGTCGCGCAGCGCCGCCCACGGCTCGATGTCCTGCGAATCGGCGAAGGCGCGGAACTGGATGGCCATCGCCGAGATCGTCGCCGTGGCGCCGATCACGACGAAGCAGGCGCCGAGGAGGCGATGTCCGGCGCGGAGCAGCAGGGCGGTGCCGGTCACCCCGTAGACCACGCTGACGACCGACCACGCGACGAGCCACCAGTTCTGGTCGACCGGCTCCTTGCCGTTGTTGGCCATCCGCAGGACCAGCAGCGCGCCACCGCTGAGCAGTGCGAGCCCGCCGACGACGGCGCATGCACGACCACGAACCGGCCGCGTGCGGCGGCGCGCGACGCGATCAGCGCCTGGTCCGGTTCCCGCTCGTCGGCTCGGTCCATCCGCTTCCTCCCTCGAAGCCGACGGTAAGGGTGATCCTGTCCCGAGCGGATGGTACCCGTGTCCCGTCATGGCTCGGGCGGTCCCGGGACTCGACCGGGCTCGTGTCGTGACCAGGGACCGATGCGCCCGGGACGCCGGTGGTCGCACGATCAGGGCTCCGCCTGTTCACGTCCGAGGGAGTTGCCATGTCCAATACGACATCGTCCACCACGCCCACGCCGCCCGAACATCCGAGTGAGCTTGTTCGCTCGCTCGGGACTCGCTCGGCTCAGCGCGACGGCGGCGCCGTCGGGTCGCCGTCGCGGTCGTCGGGTTGAGCGCGCTCGCGCTCCTCCCGGCCGTCGCCGACGCCGGGGCGGGAGGGCCGGCCGGGGTGCGGCTGCACGGCCGCGCCGTCCTGCCGGTCGAGACGTACGCTCCGGGTCCGATGGCCGGCGCGGGCCTGGTGCCGGCGGGTCAGAGCACCGTCGACATCAACGGCATCACGTTCCCCACGATCGGCCAGCCGGTGGAGGGCTTCTCGGCCATCGTCGAGGGTCGTCGCGACGGTGAGTGGCTGGCGATGCCCGACAACGGGTTCGGCAACAAGATGAACTCCTTCGACTTCCGCATCCGCGCCTACTTCCTGACCCCGGACTTCAAGACCGCGAAGTCGGGGTCCGGCGACGTCCGCGTCAACCTCGACCGATTCCTCGAGTTCAGCGACCCCGACCACCTGATCGGGTTCCCGATCGTGAACGAGACGACCGACCGCGTCCTCACCGGCGCCGACATCGATCCCGAGTCGTTGCAGCGGGGCAGCAACGGCGACCTGTGGGTTGGTGACGAGTTCGGTCCGTGGGTCCTCCACTTCGATTCCAAGGGCCGCCTGCTCGAGGCGCCGATCCCGCTGCCCGGCGTCAAGTCGCCGCTCAACCCGCTCGCCGCGGGGACGGTGACCATCCGCAACAGCCGCGGCATCGAGGGCATGGCGATCAGCCCCGACAACCGAGCCCTCTACGTCGTGCTCGAGGGTGCGCTGGACGCCGACCTGGTGACGGCACCGTTGACACGCAAGGTCCTCCGGGTCGACACGGCGACGCGCGCGGTGACGAGCATCGGCACCTACGTGGTCGAAGCGGACAGCGGTCGGGAGCACTTCGTCTCCGACGTCCAGATGCGGGACAGCAACCACCTGCTGGTGATGGAGCGCGACGGCGGGCGCGGCGTGACGGCGACGTTCCGGCGGATCTACGAGATCGACCTCCGGTCCGCGGATGCCTCCGACAACTACGTGAAGACCCAGGTCGTCGACCTCGCCGCGATCCCCGACCCGAACGGCGTCTCCCTGCCGCCGATCCACGCCGGTGACGTGCGGCTCGGCGACCCGTTCGGCGTCGCCTGTGAGTCGGTCGAGGCGCTGCGGGTCGTGTCCCCCACGCGCCTGCTCGTCGGCTGCGACAACAACCTCCCGAACACGGGCCGCAACCCGTCGCTGGCCGACGACAACGAGCTGATCCTCGTCGACATCCCCGACCCTGATCGCGCGCCCGGCGGGACGCGCAGGAGGTCCGCCGGGACCGGCCGTCACGGCCAGGCCCGGCGGACCTCCGTCGCGTGTGTCGTCGGTGTGTGAGCGAACGGAGCGGCGGCCCGGGGGGGTCAGCGCAGGCGGGCGTCGAGCGTGTCGAGCGCGACCGTCAGCGACGCCGGCAGATCCTCACCGAACTGGGCGTAGTGCTCGCGGATCTGCGGCACCGCCGCCCGCCAGCCCCCGGTGTCCACGGCCAGCAGGGCCTCGAGGTCGTCGTCGGCGATCTCCAGGCCGTCGGTGTCGAGGGCGGCCGTGGTCGGGAGCAGGCCGATCGGCGTCTCGACGGCGTCGGCGTCGCCGTTCACCCGCTCGAACACCCACTTGAGGACCCGGCTGTTCTCACCGAACCCCGGCCACAGGAAGCGGCCGTCCTCGTCCCGGCGGAACCAGTTCACGAAGAAGATCTTGGGCAGGTTGGTGATGTCGGTCGACTTGCCGATCGACAGCCAATGGGCGAAGTAGTCGGCGAAGTTGTACCCGCAGAACGGCAGCATGGCCATCGGGTCGAAGCGCAGCTTGCCGACGGCGCCGGCCTGCGCGGCCGTCGTCTCCGACGCCATGATCGACCCGAGGAACACGCCGTGCTCCCAGTCGTAGGCCTCGGTCACGAGCGGCACGGTCGTGCGGCGGCGGCCGCCGAACATGATCGCCGAGATCGGGACGCCCTTCGGGTCCTCCCACTCGGGCGCGATCGACGGGCACTGCGACGCCGGAGCGGTGAAGCGGGCGTTGGGGTGGGCCGCGGGCGTGTCGACCTCCGGGTTCCACGGGTTGCCCTTCCAGTCCGTGGCCCGCGCCGGCGGATCGTCCGTCATGCCCTCCCACCACACGTCACCGTCATCGGTGAGGGCGGTGTTCGTGAAGATGCTGTTGCCCCAGAGCGTCTCCATGGCGTTGGCGTTGGTCTTCCAGCCGGTGCCCGGGGCCACGCCGAAGAACCCGGCCTCCGGGTTGATGGCGTACAGCCGCCCGTCGTCGCCGAACTTCATCCAGCAGATGTCGTCACCGACGGTCTCGGCCGTCCAGCCGGGGATCGTCGGCACGAGCATCGCCAGGTTGGTCTTGCCGCACGCCGACGGGAACGCGGCGGCGATGTACTTCGACTCCTGCGCCGGGTTGGTCAGCTTGAGGATCAGCATGTGCTCGGCCAGCCACCCGTCGTCGTCGGGCCATGACCGACGCGATGCGCAGCGCGAAGCACTTCTTGCCGAGCAGCGCGTTGCCGCCGTAGCCGGACCCGAAGGACCAGATCTCCCGGGTCTCGGGGAAGTGGACGATGTACTTGTTGTCGGGGTTGCACGGCCACGGGACGTCCTGCTCACCGGCCTCCAGCGGCGCACCCACCGAGTGGACGCACGGCACCCACTGTCCGGTCTCACCGAGGACGTCCAGCGCCCCCTGGCCCATGCGGGTCATGATCCGCATGCTCACCGCGACGTAGGCGGAGTCGGTCAACTGCACGCCGATGTGGGCGATGGGCGAGCCGAGCGGACCCATCGAGAACGGCACGACGTACATCGTGCGGCCCTTCATCGCCCCCGAGTACAGCGCCTTCATGTCGGCGCGCATCTCGTCGGGCGCCCGCCAGTTGTTGTTCGGGCCGGCGTCGCGCTCGGTGGTCGAGCAGATGAACGTGCGGTCCTCGACCCGGGCCACGTCGCCGGGATCGGAGTGGGCCCAGTAGCTGTTGGGCCGCTTCGCCTCGTCGAGCGAGGTGAACGTGCCCGAGGCGACGAGCTGCCCGCAGAGCTGCTGGTACTCGTCGGCCGTCCCGTCGCACCAGTAGATGTCGTCGGGCTGCAGGATCCCCGCCCAGTCCTCCACCCACTGGCTCAGCTTCGGGTTGCCACTCTGTCCGCTCATGGTGCTCGCTCTCCGTCGAGGGGTTGACTCCAGCTTCGCGCCGGCTGGCGCCGGAACGCGAACCAACCCGGTCGCGCCTCAGGACGCGCCGGGGTCCTCATGTCGACCTCCGATCCGAGCCGGAGCCGCGTGGCTCGGCCGGCCTCGTCGAGGTCGAAGATGACGCGCTGCCCCTGGCGGAGCATGCGCAGGACCGACCCGACGAGGGCGTCGGCGCCGAGTTCGTAGTCCGAGAGATCGGTGTCGCAGACGACGATGCCGTCGCCCGTGATGGGGTCGTACGCCTTGACAACGCCTTGCATGACCCCGCCGCGCCCGTCAGCTGGCCTGGTCGGCCGGGACCTTGGCGGCGACCGGCGCCTTGACGATCTTGCCCGCTCGCAGGCAGCCGGTGCAGACGTTGACGCGCTTCACGGTGCCGCCGACGAGCGCCCGCACCCGCTGGATGTTCGGGTTCCAGCGGCGCTTGGTGCGCCGATGGGAGTGCGACACGGACATGCCCCATGAGGGCTTCTTGCCGCACACTTCACACACGGAGGCCATCGCTCACCATCACTCGTCCTCTTGGACACGGTGCCGACGTGTTCGTGAGCAGGCACGAACAGGAACGACAGGCTAGCGAGCCGGTCCGGGTTTGACCACTCTTCGTAGACCCGGCAATACAGTGTCGCGGTGCCGACCCTGGAGCGCCCGCTGGAACGTTTCTCGGTCGACGCGCTGCGCGACACGGTGACCACGTTCCGCGACGTGATCCGGATCCACCAGGACCGCATCAACCGACTCAACGTCTACCCCGTGCCCGACGGCGACACCGGCACGAACATGGCCCGCACGCTGGACGCCGTGGTGGCGGAGATGGAAGACGCGCCCGAGGAGATGGTGCCGACGTGCGACGCGATCAGCCACGGGTCGCTGATGGGCGCCCGCGGCAACAGCGGCGTGATCCTCTCGCAGATCATGCGGGGCATCGCCGCCACGTTGAAGGCCGACGACGACCTGTCCGGACCGACGGTCGCGGCGGCCCTGCGGGCGGCGTCCGACGCCGCCTACCAGGCCGTCCTGAAGCCCGTCGAGGGGACGATCTTGACCGTCGTGCGGGCGAGCGCCGCCGGCGCCGAGGCGGCGAGCGCGGCGGACGAGCCGCTGGTCGGGGTGCTGCGCACGGCCCGCGCCGAGGCGCAGGCGGCCCTCGAGGCCACGCCCGAGCTGCTGCCCGTGCTGGCCGATGCCGGCGTGGTCGATGCCGGCGGGGCCGGGTTCGTCCTGTTGCTCGACGCCGCGCTGCACGTCGTGGATGGTGCCCCGCTTCCCGAGGTCGACGTCGACGACGAGGTCGTCGCCGAGGTCGCCATCGGTGCCGTCGCCCACCGATCGCCGGCGGCCGACGAGCTGGGGGTCGGTGAGCAGCGCTACGAGGTGATGTTCCTGTGCGAGCTCGCCGACGACCGGATCGGCGTCGTTCAAGGAGCGCTGGGCGGCGATCGGCGACTCGATCGTCGTCGTCGGTGGTGACGGCACCTGGAACTGCCACGTCCACACGAACGACATCGGCGCGGCGATCGAGGCCGTGCTCGACCTCGACGGCCGCCCGTACCGCATCCGGGTCAGCGACCTCTTCGAGGAGGTCGCCGCCGAGCACGTCCGGCGCGAGTGGCCGAGCGATCGACAGCAGCGGCCGGCGCCGCCGGTGGCCCCGCCGATCGAGCTGCCCGGCGGTGATGTGCGCGGTCGTCGCGGTCAGCAGCGGGCCCGGCATCACCGAGCTGTTCGGAGAGCTCGGCGTGCAAGCCGTCGTGAGCGGGGCCAGACGCTCAACCCGTCGACGGCCGAGCTGCTGGCCGCCGTCGAGCGGGTCAACGCCGACCACGTCGTCGTCCTGCCCGGCAACAAGAACATCATCGCCGTCGCCGAGCAGCTGGACGCGCTGACGAGCCGGACCGTGCGGGTGGTGCCGACCCGCTCGATGCCAGAGGGGCTCGCCGCCCTGATGGTCTACGACCCCGAGCTCCCGGCCGAGGTCAACACGAACGCGATGCGCCACGCCGCCGAGGCGATCGACGCCGGCGAAGTGACCCGGGCGGTGCGGGCCAGCCAGACACCGGCCGGACCCGTCGCCGAAGGTGACTGGCTGGGCATCGCGCGGCGGCGACGGGATCGTCGGCGTGGCCCCCGACGTCGTCGGCGCGGCGACGGCGGTGCTCGACCGGCTCGTCGGCGACGGGCGCGAGCTCGTCACGCTGATCACCGGCGCCGACGCCGACGAGGCCACGACGGCGGCGATCGAGACGTGGATGGGCGTGCACCGCCCCAGGGTCGAGGTCGAGGTGCACGACGGCGGCCAGCCGCTGTACCCGTACCTCTTCGGCGTCGAGTAGGCCGCAACGCCGTGGCCGACGGTCCGCTGACGCTCCGCGAGCTCGACGCCATCCCGGTGACGCGCGTCAAGGGGGTCGGCGAGAAGAAGGCGGAATCGCTGGAGGCGGTCGGCGTCACGTCCGTGCTCGACCTCCTCACGACCTACCCGCGACGGTGGGTCGACCGCTCGAACGAAGCGCGGGTGCGCGACCTCGTGGCCGGGACGACTGCGCTCGTCCTGGTCGAGGTCCGTTCGGTGAAGAAGCGCCAGATGCGCAACCGCCGCACGATGGTCGAGGCCGTCGTGGGCGACGAGTCCGGGCGCCTCCACGTCGTCTTCTTCAACCAGCCATGGCGGGAGCGCCAGCTCGCGCCGGGCCTCGAGGTCGCCCTCTACGGCAAGGTCGACGACTACCGCGGCGGCCTGCAGATGGCGAACCCGGTGGTCGACCTCATCGGCGACCGCACCGGGCGCATCGTGCCGATCTACCCGCAGAGCGAGAAGGCGCAGCTGAACACGTGGGAGATCGCCGGCTGGGTCGAGGACGCGCTGCACAAGTGCCGGCCTCGCGGCCTGGCCGAGCCGGTGCCCGACGAGGTGCGGCGACGGCTCGGGCTGATCGACCGGTGGACGGCCCTGCACGGCATCCACCTGCCCGACACGATCGGGGACAAGGAGCAGGCCCGCCGGCGGCTGGCCTTCGACGAGCTCCTGCGGGTCCAACTCGTCCTGGTCATGCGCAAGCGCGCGATGGAGCGTGATTCCGTCGGGATCCGGCACGCCGTCGGGGGCGAGCTCGTCCGGCGCTTCCACGACGGCCTGGCGTTCCCGCTGACGAACGCCCAACGGCGCGTGATCGCCGAGATCGACGCCGACCTGGCCGCCCCGCACCCGATGCACCGGCTGCTGCAGGGTGACGTCGGCGCCGGCAAGACGGTCGTCGCCGTGACTGCGCTCCTGGCCGCCGTGCAGGGCGGCCACCAGGGAGCGCTCATGGCGCCGACCGAGGTCCTCGCCGAGCAGCACGCCGCCGGCGTGCGGCAGATGCTCGACGGGCTCCTCGTGCCCGACACCGGCGGCAGCCTCTTCGAGGAGCGGCCGCTGCGGGTCGAACTGCTCACGAACCGGGTGACCGGGGCCGAGCGCAAGCGGGTCCTGGCCGGGTTGACCGACGGGTCGGTGGACATCGCCATCGGCACCCACGCGCTGATCCAGGAGGGTGTCGAGTTCGCCAGCCTGGGCGTCGTGGTCGTCGACGAGCAGCACCGCTTCGGCGTCGAGCAGCGGGCCGCGCTGCGGGAGAAGGCCGGCGCCGCGGTCCCCGACGTGCTCGTGATGACCGCGACGCCGATCCCCCGGACGGCGGCGATGACCGTCTACGGCGACCTCGACGTCAGCGTCCTCGACGAGCTGCCACCCGGCCGCACGCCCATCGTCACGCGGTGGGTGGCTGGCGTCGCTGGAGGAGGCAGCCTGGGCCGCGGTGCGTGACGAGGTCGATGCCGGCCGTCAGGCGTACGTGGTGTGCCCGCTGATCGAGGAGTCGCGAGAAGCTGGAGGTGGCGTCGGCCGAGGAGACCTACGAGCGCTTGCTCTCCGGTGAGCTGGCCGGCCTGCGGCTCGGGTTGCTGCATGGGCGGATGACGTCGACCGAGAAGGAGGCGACGATGGGCGCCTTCCGCTCGGCGTCGCTGGACGTGCTCGTCGCCACCACGGTGATCGAGGTCGGGGTCGACGTGCCGAACGCGACCGTGATGGTCATCTTGGACGCCGACCGGTTCGGGATCGCCCAGCTGCACCAGCTCCGCGGTCGGGTCGGGCGCGGCGCCCACGAGTCGCAGTGCTGGCTGGTCACGTCGGGGAGCGCGAGGAGGGCGAGCCGAGCGCACGGGTCGAGGCCCTCGTGGCGTCGAACGACGGCTTCGAGCTGGCCGAGATCGACCTCGACCTGCGCGGCGAGGGGACCCTGATGAGCTCGGCCCAGAAGGGCCGCAGCGATCTCCGACTCGCGTCGCTCCGGCGCGACCGCGAGCTCGTCCGCCTGGCCCGGGAGGCGGCGTTCGACATCGTCGACGCCGATCCGTTCCTCGTCGACCACCCGCTCCTGCTCGACGAGCTGGCGCTCCTCCTCACCGACGAGGACACGGAGTTCCTGACGCGGAGCTGACTCCGAGCCCACGCTGCGGACGGGTGCCGAAGCGCTGACGGAGGCACTCGGATGCCGTCGGCGACGAGCTCGACGCCGAGGGACCCGTGACCTGACCCGCGACCGTGACCGGCCGCGCGGTCAGTCGTCGGGCTCGGCGCCCTCGTCGTCGAGGACGAGGTCCCAGCGGTCGAGGCAGTCCTCGCAGCGGTAGGCGACGATGTCGCCCGGGAGCCACCGGGCGCTCGCCGGCGTCCTCGGGATCGACGTCACGCGTCGTCAGCAGGTGGGCCCGCCCGCCGCAGTCGATGCACGTGATCACGGGGTCCGGTTCGAGCATCAGTCCTCCATCGCGCCCGGGCAGGCCTCGAACACGGCGATCAGGTCCTCGAACAGCGCCGGGTCCTGGTCGATGTCGTCCTCGCCGAGCATGATCGTGGCCATCATCGTCCGGCGGAGCAGGTCGTCGTCGAACTCGGCGGCGACGCATGCCGCGACGTCGGGGGGCAGCTCGTTGGACGCCGCGAAGGCTGCCGTGAAGCGGCCGACGAGATCGACGTCGCAGTCGGCGAACGCCTCGTAGAGGTCACCGGCCTCGACCTCGTCGAGCCCGAGCTCCGACAGCTCGCTCCCGCCGTCGTCGCCGATGTCGTCGGCGTCACCGTTGCTGAAGCTCTCGACGAGGGCGTCCTCGTACGGCTGGGCGTCGTCGTCACCGCACGCCGCGAGCACGAGCACGAGTGCGGCGACGGCGACCAGTTGCCAGGCACCGGCGCGCACACGCTCACGCTACTGACGCCGCCCTACCCTCCTGGCCATGCGGATCGTGGCCGGCGAGCTGAGGGGACGACGGATCGTCGCGCCGACGAGCACAGCCACGCGGCCGACCACCGACAAGGTGCGCGAGGCGGTGTTCAACGCGCTGTCGAGCCTCGACGTGGTCGTCGACGCCCGCGTCCTGGACCTGTACGCCGGCAGCGGGGCGCTCGGGATCGAGGCGTTGTCTCGGGGCGCGGCCCGGTGCACGTTCGTCGAGCGCGACCGTGCCGCGGTCCGGGCGATCGACGAGAACATCGCCGTGCTCGGCCTGCGCGACCGGGCCCGCGTGGTGGTGGGTGACGGGATCGCGTCGGCAGCCGGGTTGGACGCGACGGCCGTCGACCTCGCCTTCGCCGATCCTCCGTACGGTTTCGAGGACTGGCCGCGGTTGCTGCGGGCGGTGCGGGCGCCGCTGCTCGTGGCCGAGGCCGATCGCGAGGTGCCGGCGCCGGACGGGTGGGAGCAGGGACGCGTCAAGCGGTATGGCCGCACGTGGGTCACGTTCCTGCATCGCGTCCCCCGACCCGACGAGCTCGTGGGATGACCGGCCGCACGCAGGCCGGGAACTACGGTTTCCCCACCCATGGCGACCGTGCTCAACCCCGGCAGCTTTGATCCGATCCACCTCGGGCACCTCGACGTCGTCGAGCAAGCGGTCGAGCTCTTCGGGCACGTCACCGTCGCCGTCATGCACAACCTGGAGAAGACGGGCGGGCTGTTCACCGTCGAACAGCGCGTCGAGCTGGTCCGTGCCTCGGCCGCCGCGGCCGGGATCGGTGATGACGTCGACGTGCAGGCTCACGCCGGTCTGGCGATCGACGCCGCAGCCGCCACGAGTGCGTCGTTCATCGTGAAGGGCCTGCGGTCCGCGTCCGACTTCGAGATCGAACAGCAGATGGCGCTCACCAACCACTCCGTGTCCGGCATCCGGACCGTCTACCTGCCGTGTCGCGCCGATCGAGGGTTCATCAGCAGCCGCTTCGTGCGGGAGATCGCCAGATACGGTGGGTCGGTCACCCACATGGTGCCCCAGCCCGTCGCCGACGCGCTGGCCGAGCAGTTCCCGAGCGAAGCATGAGCTACGACGACCACGACGACGGGTACGACGACTACGACGAGATCGACGACGAGTACCCCGAGCCCGGGCAGGGGTACGTCGGCGATGCCGAGACGTTGCTGCGCCGCTCGATCGACATCATCGCGACCGCGCCGACCATGCCGCTCTCGTCGTCACCGCGGATCGACCGCGACGAGATCATCGAGCTGCTCGAGGAGGCGTTGGTGCGCCTGCCCGACGAGCTGCGCCAGGCCCGCTGGATGCTCAAGGAGCGCCAGGAGTTCGTGGCCAAGACGCGTCGCGAGGCGGACGAGCTGCTGGAGTCGGCCCGCGTCCAGGCCGAGCGGATGGTGCAGCGCACCGAGGTGGTGCGGGCCGCCGAGCAGCGGGCGCGGCAGGTGATGGAGACCGCCGAGGCCGACTCGCGGCGCCTGCGCCACGAGACCGAGGACTTCCTGGACCAGCGACTCGGCAGCTTCGAGATCCTCCTCGACAAGCTGCAGAAGACGGTCGGTGCGGGTCGCCAGCGGTTGTCGATCGGGGCGGCGCCGTCGGCGGCGGCGGAGTTCGAGGAGGATGACCCCACCAAGGGGTTCTTCGACCAGGACCGGTGAGCTGATGAGCCGTTCGCTCCTCACCCTCAACGCCGTCGAGCTGCTGCGCCAACCGGGCACCCGCCGGGCCATCGACGTCGGCGTCGGCCTCGACGCCATCGACGTCCACGACGATCGCCTCGAGGGCGATGTCGAGGTCGCCGTCGTCGCCGAGTCGACGCTCGACGACATCGTCGTCGCCGGGACGTTGACCGTCGGCTGGCACGACTCGTGTCGGCGCTGCCTGCGCCCCGTGTCAGGTCCGCTGGTCGTCGGGGTCGAGGAGCGCTACGCCATCCCGGGCGACACCGTGGATCCCGAGGCGTTCCCCATCCACAACGGCCAGCTGGACCTCACGCCGATGGTGCGCGAGAGCGTGCTGCTCGCCGCGCCCGATGCCCCGCTGTGCCGTGAGGACTGCGCCGGCCTGTGTCCGACGTGTGGCGTCGACCGCAACGACGTGCCGTGCGGGTGCCAGACGACGGTCCGCGACGAGCGCTGGGCCGTGCTCGACCAGCTGCAGCTCGACGAGTAGCCGCGGCCCCGGCCGGCCGAGCCACGTCGTTTGCTCGCTCGGGGACTCGCGCCCCTCACTGTCCTCGATCTGGGCGCGGACGGTCTGGAATCCGAGACCGAGCGAGCCCAGAAGGTGTGGTGAGACCGTCCGCGCCCAGTTCGGACGGGGCGGGACGGGCAGGTGGGCGGGCCACTTCCGGCCGCTAGCCTGCAACAGCCGCAAACCGCCGACGGAGAGCACGATGGCCGTTCCCAAGAAGAAGAAGTCGAAGTCGAAGACCCGAAGCCGTCGCGCCGGCGCGTGGAAGCTGGCTGCGCCGTCGCGCAGCGTCTGCCCGCGGTGCGGGAACGCCAAGCAGCCGCACACGGTGTGCCCGGCCTGCGGGTGGTACAAGGGCCGCGTTGCGGTCGACGTCAACGCCTGAACGTGCTGCCGATCGCGGTCGACGCCATGGGCGGCGACCGGGCCCCCGGTGAGATCCTCGCCGGCGCGCGCGAAGCGGCAGCGGCCGGCGTCCCGGTCGTCCTCGTCGGTCCGCCCGGCCTCGAGGGGCGCGGCGACCTGCCGCTGATCGAGGCGACCGAGGTCATCGCCATGGACGAGGACCCGGCGGGCGGCGTCCGACGCAAGAAGGACTCGACCCTCGTGCGGGCCGCGGAGGCGGTCCGCGACGGCACGGCGTCGGCGATGGTGTCGGCCGGCAACACGGGCGCGACGATGGCCGCCGCCCTCCTGCGGATGGGTCGCATCAAGGGCGTCAACCGCCCGGCGGTGGCGACGCCGATCCCGGTGCCCGGCTCGACGCCCACCGTCCTGCTCGATGCCGGTGCCAACAGCGAGGTGCAGGCCGAGTGGCTCGTGCAGTTCGCCCAGATGGGCTCGGTGTACGCCCGCCACCGCTTCGGCCTCGCCGCGCCACGTGTCGGGCTCTTGTCGATCGGCGAGGAGCCCGGGAAGGGCGACAGCCTCCGCAAGGAGGCGTTCGCGCTGCTCCGGCAGGCACCAGGCATCGACTTCATCGGCAACATCGAGGGCCGTGACATCACCACCGCCGACGTCGACGTCGCCGTCACCGACGGCTTCACCGGCAACGTCGTCCTCAAGGCCATGGAGGGTGCGGTGCGGATGATGGTCGCGGCGCTGCTCGACGCGATGGGGGCACCCGGGTACGAGGAGTCGTCCCGGGCGTTGCTCCCGGCGTTCACCCAGCTGTACAAGTCGTTCGATCCCGACACCTACGGCGGCGCCGTGCTGCTGGGTGTCGACGGCGTGTGCGTGATCTCCCACGGCTCGAGCGGCGCGACCGCGATCGTCAACGCGATCGACGTCGCCCGCGAGATGGTCGAGCGCGGCATGGTCGCCGAGATCCGCCAGGCAGTCGCGTCGAGCTAGCCCGCCCAAGTAAGATCGATCGCCGTGCCTGCCGACACCGACGTCGCCAACGGCCCCCTCGGACGTGAGGAGATCTTCGAGATCGTCCGCGACCGACTCGCCGACATCCTGGAGATCGAACCGTCCGGGATCACGGAGGGTCAATCGTTCCTCGACGACCTCGATGCCGACTCGCTGGCCCTGATCGAGCTCGTCGAAGCCCTCGAGGAGGAGCTGAGCGAGCGCACGACCGGCTTCCGCATCGACGACGAGGACCTCGCCGACCTCAAGACCGTGCGCGACGCCGTCGACTACGTGCACGAGCGCACCCGGGAGGGCGCCTGACGCTCGAGGCGCTCAGCGGGCGGATCGGGTACGGCTTCACCGACCCCGAGCTGCTCGCCGCGCTCGATGGCCCATCGCTCGTGGTGCGCCGAGCACCCCGGCACGCTGAGCAACGAGCGCCTGGAGTTCCTCGGTGACGCCATCCTCGGGTGGGTCGTCGCCGACCTCGCGTTCCGGCGGTTCGCCGACCTGCCCGAGGGCGCGCTGACCGGCGTGCGCAAGGGCGTCGTCAACGCCCTGGCCCTGGCCGAGGTGGCCGAGGAGCTCGGCCTCGGCGAGTTCCTCCTGCTCGGACGGGGCGAGGACGCTGCCGGCGGGCGGGAGAAGCCGTCGATCCTGTCGGACGCGCTCGAGGCCGTGTTCGGCGCCGTCTACGTGGACGGCGGGCCGGGGCGGGCCTACGAGGTCATCGAGCGGGTGATCGGCCCCCGCCTGGCCGAGACGGCGGGCCACCTCGACCACCTCGACCACAAGTCCCGGCTGCAGGAAGCAGCAGCGAGCGACGGCACCGGCCCGCCGGAGTACGTGACACGGGCCGAGGGGCCCGATCACGCCAAGCGGTTCTACGCCACCGGTGGTCGTCGACGGCGACGTCGTCGGCGAGGGCACGGGGCGCTCGAAGAAGGCGGCCGAGCAGGCCGCGGCGTCCGCGGCGTGCGCTCGCCTCGACGCGCGACGCGCCGCTAGTGCCTGAGCTCCCCGAGGTCGAGACCGTCCGTCGAGGCCTGGCCGACCGGGTCGTCGGCCGCCGCGTCGAGCGGGTCGAGGTCGGCCGGGAGCGGACGGTGCGGCGTACCTCGACCCGGCAGGTGATCGACGGGTTGACCGGCGCGACGGTGCTCGAGGCCGGGCGACGGGGCAAGTACCTGCTGTGCCCGCTCGACACCGGTGACACGCTGATGGTGCACCTGCGGATGAGCGGGCAGCTCCTGTTGGCGCCTGCGGGCGCGACCCGCCCGCCGCACACCCACGTCGTGATGGCCTTGTCGGGGGCGCCTGAGGAGCTCTGGTTCGTCGATCCGCGGACGTTCGGCGAGGTCGTCGTGTTCGACCCCGACCACGTCGACGTCGAGCTTCCCGAGGTGGCCCGCCTGGGCGTCGATCCGCTGGCCGACGGCCTCGACGTGACGACGCTCCAGGCACTGCTGGCCCGCCGCCGGACCCGGCTCAAGCCCCTGCTGCTCGATCAGCACGTGATCGCCGGCGTCGGCAACATCTACGCCGACGAGATCCTCCACGCCGCCCGGCTGCACCCCGAACGGGTCGCCGGTTCGCTCCGGCGCCCCGAGGTCGTCCGGCTCCACGACACGATGCACGGCGTGCTGCTGGCCGCGGTCGGCGCCGGCGGGTCGACGCTCGGCGACAGCCAGTACGTCGACCTGATGGGCTCCGGCGGCTCGTACCAGGACGACCACCGCGTCTACGGGCACGCCGGCGAGCGCTGCTCGACGTGCGGTCGGGGGATCATCCGCCGGACGGTGTCGGGCGGGCGCTCGACCCACTTCTGCCCGTCCTGCCAGCGGCTGCCGCGCCTGCCCCGCCCGCCCCGCCTGCGCTGAGCGCGACGAAGGCGCGGGCCGCGGGCGACAGCGTCGCGTCGCGGTGCACGAGGCCGATCGAGCGCCACAGCGCCGGCCGGAGGGGGGCGATCACGGCGCCCTGGGCGCGGAACGCCTCGGCCATCGGGCGGGGGAGCACGGTGCTGCCGGCACCGGCCAGCACGAGCGGCCCGAGCGCCTCGCGCTGATCGGTCTCCACGGCCACGGTCAACGGCGCGCCGGCGAGCGCGCCGTCGATGGCCCGGCGGGTGGACGTCCCGGGCGGCAGGGTGACCATGGGGCGGCGGGCCAGCTCGGTGAGCGTGACGTGGTCGGGCGCCACGGAGCCTGGGGGCAGCACGGCGACCAGCTCGTGGCGCAGGAGGGGGAACGTGACGACCCGGTCGGCGTGGACCGGGAGGTCCGTGATCCCGACCTCGCTGGTGCCCGATCGCACCCGTTCGAGCAGCTCGGCCGAGTCGTCGGGGTGGTCCAGCCGCACGACGACCTCGGGGTGGCGGCGCCGGAACGCGCCGACGAGCGGCGTGACCGGATCGACGGCCAACGTCGGCAGCGACGACCAGATCGAGATGCCCGGCGACGAGCCCGACCACCGCGGCGACCTCGTCGCGCACCGTCTCGAACGCCCGCAGCGCCTCGCGCGGCGGCCGGCACGAACGCCTCGCCGGCCGCGGTGAGCGCGACCCGCCGGCCGATGCGGTCGAACAGCGCCGTGCCCAGCTCCCGCTCCAGCGTGGCGACGGCGTGCGACAGCGACGGCTGGGCCACGAAGCACGCGGCGGCGGCGGCGGTGAACGTCCCGTGGTCGACGACGGCCACGACGTAGCGGAGCTGTTGCATCTCGATTGATCCAGTCTATGGATCATGGAGAAAATTCGTCTTGGACGAATCGAGCGTGCGGCTGGTCGAGTGGTGTCGTGCCGTGGATCGGGATCGTCGCCGTGGGAGCGGTCGCCGGCTTCCTCGGCGGTCTGTTCGGCAAGGGCGGCTCGGCGATCGCCACCCCCTTGCTCGCCGCGATCGGCGTCCCACCGATCGTCGCCGTGGCCTCGCCGTTGCCGGCGGCGATCCCCTCGACGCTCGTCGCCCACCGCCGGTACCGCCGGCTCGGCATCGGCGACCCCGCCGTCGTGCGCACGAGCATCGTCGTCGGCGTCCCGGCGACGGTCGCCGGCGCGGTGGCGACGCGCTGGATCGGCGGTGATGCGCTCGTCGGCGGTCACCGAGCTGCTCCTCGTGGCGATCGGTCTGCGGTTCGTGCTGCGGCCGGCGCCGACCGAGGTGGTCCGCGACGACGTGCCCGGCTCCGCCGCTCGCACGGTGGCTGATCGCGCCGGTCGTCGGCGTGGTGGCCGGCCTGCTGGCCAACGCCGGCGGGTTCCTGCTCGTGCCGCTCTACACCGCCGTCCTGAAGCTGCCGATCAAGACGGCGCTGTCGTGCTCCCTGGCCGTGGCGGCGGCCCTGGCCGTGCCGGGCACCGCTGGTGCACGCCGCCATGGGTCACATCGACTGGTCGGTGACGGTCCTGTTCGCCGCGGCGTCGGTCCCGCTGGCCGGCGTCGGAGCGCGAACAGCCCTGCTCATGAGGGATGAACGCCTGGAGCGGGTGTACGGCGCCGGTCTCGTCGTGCTGGGCCTGGCGGCGGTCGCGGCATCCCTGAACTGAGCTCGGCCAGCCGGTAGCTTCGCTGCCGCCGTGTTCTTGAAGAGCCTCACCCTCAAGGGTTTCAAGTCGTTCGCCGAGGCCACGACGTTGGAGCTCGAACCCGGGGTCACCGTCGTCGTCGGACCCAACGGGTCCGGGAAGTCGAACGTCGTCGACGCCATCGCCTGGGTGCTCGGCGCGCAAGCGCCGAGCGCCGTCCGCAGCCAGAAGATGGACGACGTCATCTTCGCCGGGACGGCCACCCGCCCGGCGCTGGGCCGGGCCGAGGTGAGCCTCACGATCGACAACTCGGCCGGCATCCTGCCGATCGAGTTCAGTGAGGTCACCGTGCGCCGCACGCTGTTCCGCACCGGTGACAGCGAGTACGCCATCAACGAGGTGCCGTGCCGGCTGCTCGACGTGCAGGAGCTCCTGTCCGACGCCGGCGTCGGGCGCCAGCAGCACGTGATCATCAGCCAGGGTCAGATCGACGCCGTGCTGAACGCCCGGCCGGAGGACCGTCGCTCGATCCTCGAGGAGGCGGCCGGCGTCCTCAAGTTCCGCAAGCGCAAGGAGAAGGCCGAGCGCCGGCTCGACGCCACCGAGGCCAGCCTGCTGCGCGTCCAGGACCTCCTGCGGGAGGTGCGCCGCCAGCTCCGGCCGCTCGAGCGCCAGGCCGAGGCGGCGCGCCGCCACGGCGAACTGATCGGCGAGCTCACCGGCCTGCGGGTCCACGTCGCGGGACGGGAGATCGGCGCGCTGCGCACGAAGCTGGGTGCGCTGGCCACGTCGAAGGTCGACGCGGTCGAGGACGAGCGGTCGCTCAAGACGGAGCTGGCCCGCCTCGACACCGAGGTCATGGCCGTCGGCGCCGAGCTGTCGGCCCGCGGCGCCGACGACCTCAACGACCGGCTCGTGCGGGTCGAGCAGCTCAAGGAGCGCTCCCGCGGGCTCGCCGCGGTGATCGTCGAGCGCCGTCGTGGTCTGGCGCGCGATCGTGGTCAGCTCCTCGATGCCGGCGTGGTCGCGACGCTGGAGAGCGACGCGGCGCGCTACGGCGCCGAGCTGATGGTCGTGCGCACCGAGCTGGGCGTGCTCGAGCCGGAGCGGGCAGCGCTCGTGACCGAGGAGCAGGCCTTCGGCGCCGAGCGGCAGGGTGTCCTGGCCCTCTTCGAGGCCGACGAGCCGTCGGCCAGCGCGGCGAGCGCCGTGGCCGAGGTGCGCGGCGAGCTGCGCTCCCGACGAGCAAGCGCCGAGCGGACCGGCGCTGAGGCGATGCGCGGCACCCACCGGATCGAGGAGTTGACGGCACGGATCAATCGGGCTCCAACAACGGGCGGCCGAGCTGGCCGACGAGCGGGCCGAGGTCGAGACGACACAGGCTCCGCTCGACGGTGCGCTGGCGGCCAGCGAGGACCGCGGCGCGACCGCGGCCGACGTCGCCGACCGGTGCACGGCCGCCCGCCACGGCGCCGCCGAAGCGGCGTCCGCCGCCGCAGCCCGCGTCGAAGCGCTGCAACAGGCGCTCGACGCCGCCCGGGCACGAGCGGGCGCCGAGCGGCTGGCCGGCGCCGACGGTGTGCTCGGGACCCTGCTCGACCTGGTTCGCATCGACGCCGGGTGGGAGGCGGCCGTCGAGGCCGCGCTCGGCGAGGCGCTGTCGGCCGTCGTGGTGGCCGATCCCGACGCCGCCCGCCGGGCGTTGCGCTCGCTGCGCAGCTCGGATGCCACCGGCGCCGTCCTGGCCCTCGGCCTCGCCGCGTTGGCCGCCCGCCCGCCGGTCGTCGGGGGCGACCCGGTGCGCCCGCACGTCGCCGCCGACCGCCCGGCGGTCGGGACGCTGCTCGACCGCCTGCTCGTCGGCGCAACCCGCGTCGACGACGTCGACCACGCGGCCTCCGTCGCCGCTGCCCACCCCGACGCCGTCGTCGTGACCGTGGCCGGCGACCGCTTCGGGACCGCGGGCTGGCGGATCGGTGCCGCCGGGCACGGCGTCACTGCGGCGACGCTCGAGGACGCCGAGTCGCAGGCGGCGGCGGCCGCCGAGTGGCTGGCGGCGTGCGAGCGGGAGGCGGCGGAGGCAGCCGCGCGTCCGTGATGCCGCCCGCCGTGACGCCGACGAGCTGCGTCAGGCCGTCCAGGACGGTGTCGACCGCATGTCCGGGGCGATGTCGGCACTCGCCCGCGTCGAGGGGGAGCGGCGGGAGGCCCAGGCCGAGCTCGAGCCGTTGCGCCGGCGCATCGCCGAGCTCGACGCCCACCTCGCCGGCGACTCGGCGCGGATCGCCGAGCTGGAGGCGCTGCTGCCCGAGCTCGAGGCCGGCGAGGCCGCCGAAGCCGACGAGGTGAGGTCGCGCACCGTGGCGCGCGCCGAGCTCGATGCCCGCGCCGCGCGTCCTCAGCGGCCGCCGCCGGGACCTCGACGTGCGGGCGGCCGGGCTGGCCGAGCGGGCCCAGTTCCTGCAGGACCGGCTCGACGACGCGGAGCGCCGGCTCGCCGCCGATGCCGAGGCCCGCCGGGAAGCGGCACGCCGACGCATCGACGTCGAGCGCTCGCTCGACGCCCTGGACCGGCTCGGTGCGCTCGTCGACGGGCACCGGACGGTCATCGAGGCCCACCACGTCGAGCTCGCCGAGCGGCGCCGCCGCCAGAGCGAACAGGTCCGTGCGCTCGGCGCCCACCTCGACGAGCTGCGGGCCGCCCGCACCGCCGCCGAGCGGACGCTCGACGAGGTCCGCGAGAAGGCCCGCCGGACCGAGATCGAGGAGGCCGAGGCCCGCCTGCGGCTGGAATCGGCGGTCGAGATGCTGCGCCACGACCTCGACGTCGAACCGGAGGCGGCCGAGGCGGCGCCGTGTCCGCCGCTGCCCGACGGCGTCTCGCCCCAGGCCCGGGTCCGCGAGCTCGACCGCGAGCTGCGCCTCCTGGGGCCGATCAACCCGCTGGCGCTCGAGGAGTTCACCGAGCTGCAGGAGCGGCACCGCTTCCTCGACGAGCAGCTCGAGGACGTCCGCACGACCCGGCGCGAGCTGAGCCGCGTGATCCGGGCGATCGACGGCGAGATCCAGACCGTGTTCGCGGCGGCGTTCGCGGACGTGAGCGCGAACTTCACGTCGCTGTTCGGCGGGCTGTTCCCGGGCGGCACCGGGCGGCTCGTGCTGACGCAGCCCGACGACCTCCTGAGCACCGGCATCGAGGTCGAGGCCAAGCCGGGCGGCAAGAACGTGAAGAAGCTCTCGCTGCTCTCCGGCGGCGAGCGCAGCCTCACCGCGCTGGCGTTCCTGTTCGCGGTGTTCCGCAGCCGGCCTTCGCCGTTCTACGTGATGGACGAGGTCGAGGCCGCGCTCGACGACGTCAACCTGCACCGCTTCCTCGGCGCTGCTCGCCGAGTTCCGCCGCGAGGCGCAGCTGCTCGTCGTCAGCCACCAGAAGCGCACGATGGAGGCCGGCGACAGCTTGCTCGGCGTGACGATGCAGCCGGGTGGGTCCTCGAAGGTGATCGCCGAGCGCGTCACCGCTGCCAGCCGGCTGACCCTCCTTCCCGGCGGCCCGGGCGGGCTCAGCGACGGCGCGTCGGCGCGCCGGTAGGGTCGCCCGACGATGGAGTGGATCTACCTCGTCCTCATCGGGCTCGTCATCCTGTTCGGGATCGGCGTGCTCGTCGTCAACCGCCGGCGCTCGGCGCGGCCGATCGACGCGCCGTCGGCGCCGCGTCCGGCTCCGCCGACCGCACCCCCCGAGATCCGTGCGACGGGCACCGCGGTCCTCGAGCCCGAGGTCCTGGAACCCGAGGTCCTGGAACCCGAGGTCGTCGAGCCGGAGGCCGTCGCCCCGGCCTCCCTGCGCGAGCGCATGTCGCGGGCCCGCTCGGCGCTCGTCGGCGCGTTCGCCGGCGTCCGCAGTCGCCAGGGCATCACCGACGAGACGTGGGACGACCTCGAGGAGGCGCTGCTGCGGGCCGACGTCGGCATCGGCGTGACCACGCGATCTCCTCGACGACCTGCGGGCCCGGGTCAAGACGAAGGAGATCACCGATCCGGACCAGCTGCTCGACGCCCTGCGCGGCGACATGCAGGCCCGCCTCGGCGATGCCGACCGCGAGCTGCACCTCGACCGGCGTCGACGGCAGCCCGGACGTGTGGCTGTTCGTCGGCGTCAACGGGGTCGGCAAGACGACGACCATCGGCAAGGTGGCCAACCAGCAGAAGGCCGAGGGCCGCCGGGTCCTGCTGGCCGCCGGTGACACGTTCCGTGCCGCCGCCGCCGAGCAGCTGGCGACGTGGGCCGAGCGGGCCGACGCCGAGATCGTGCGGGGCAACGAGGGCGGCGACCCGAGTGCGGTCGTGTTCGACGCCGTCGAGCGGGCGTCGTCGCGAGGGCATCGACCTCGTGCTGGCCGACACCGCCGGTCGGCTCCACACGAAGACGAACCTGATGGAGGAGCTGCGCAAGGTGCGCCGCGTCGCCGAGAAGGGCGCCGGCAACGTGTCGCGAGGTGCTCCTCGTCGTGGACGCGACGACGGGTCAGAACGGCCTCGCCCAGGCCCGCGAGTTCGGCGACGCGTCGCAGGTCACCGGCGTGGTGCTGACGAAGCTGGACGGGTCGGCCAAGGGCGGCATCGTGTTCGCCATCGAGACCGAGCTCGGGATCCCCGTGAAGCTGGTCGGCATCGGCGAGACGATCGGCGACCTGGTGCCGTTCGATCCTGACGAGTTCGTCGCCGGGCTCTTCGACGAGAACTGAACCGGAAGCCAGGTCGTCGTGCCCCGACCACCACGGTGGGTCGTCGTCGTCCTGACGATCGTGGTCGTCGTCCCTGTGACCTGGGGAATCTTCGTCTGGGTGACGCAGCCCGATCCGCCGCCGGCGTTCTACGAGCCGCCGGACAGCGCTGCCCGACGGCCCGTCGGGCACGATCGTGCGCCAGGAGGACGTCGAGACGTCCTTCGACGCCCGGGTGCAACGGGTGCTGCACACGAGCACGGACGCCGAGGGCGCGCCGATCGCGGTGTCCGCCGTGGTCGTCGCGCCGACGGGCCAGGCGCCCGCCGGCGGCTGGCCGGTCGTGGCATGGGCTCACGGCACGAGCGGCATCGCGTCGAACTCCGCGCCGTCGCTCGACCCTGACGCCGGCCTCGGCAGGATCCCCGAGCTCGAGCAGCTGCTCGCCGGTGGGGCGGTCGTCGTCGCCACCGACTACCCGGGCCTCGGCACGCCGGGACCGCACCCGTACCTCATCGGCGAGAGCGAGGGGCGGTCGGTGCTCGACAGCGTGCGGGCCGCGCACGCCTTGCTCGGCGACGAGGTCAACGCCACCACGGCGGTGTACGGCCACTCGCAGGGCGGCCATGCCACGGTGTACGCAGCCGAGCTGGCCCCGACGTACTCGCCCGAGCTCGACCTCGTCGGCGTGGCGCCGATGGCGCCGCCCACCGACCTCGGCACGCTCGTCGAACACGACGACGCGGAGCCGATCGGCATCCTGCTCACCGCGCTGGCCATCAGGTCCTGGTCGGCCATCTACCCGCAGGCCGACGAGGACGCCGTCGTCCACACCGACGCCAAGCCGTTCGTGAAGGAGATGGGCGAGCACTGCGTGTCGTCCACAGGACCAGGCGCTCGCCGACCTTCCCGACATCGCCGCACTGCAGCTGCGGTTCCTGTCCGCCGATCCGGCGACCGCGCCCGGCTGGTCCGAGCTGATCCGCGACAACTCGGCCGGCGCCACGACGGTCCGCGTCCCGGTGCTCGTCGCCCAAGGGGTGACCGACGAGCTGGTGCGGGCCGACGTCACCGAGGCGTGGGTGCAGCAGCAATGCGCCGACGGCGCCGTCATCGAGCTGCACACGTACGCCGGCGTCGGCCACTTCGAGGTGCGGACGACCGCCGCGCCGGCGGTCGCCGAATGGCTGCAGGCCCGCCTGGCCGGCACCCCGGCCGCCACCGCCTGCTCGACCGTCGCCTCCTGACCCACCCCCGCCGACCGCGCAGCGTCCGGCGGCCCCGGTCGAGGCCGACCGAGCCCTCCCGAGCGAGCGAAAGAAGTCGCCTCCGTGACGTGAACCGAACGGCTCGCTGGTCCGTAGTCCATCACGTGAACACGAACACCACCCGCCGTCGACGACTGCTGCGCTCCGGCGCGCTGGCTGTCGGCGGCCTGGCCCTGCTCGCCGCCTGCGGTGACGACGATTCCAACGGCCGAGCCGACTCCGCCCCGGCGGCCACCGCCGCCGCGGCGCCCGCCGCCGCCAGCCCGACGACGGCTGCGGCGTCGAGCGGCGGCTACGACTACGACTATGGCGGTGGCTCGGGCAGCGGGTCGGAGGCGACGCCCGCCCCGGCCGCCGCGCCGGGCTGCGTCGTCGGTCGCGACCGCCGAGACCTCGCTCGGGACGGTGCTCGTCGACGCCGACGGCATGACGCTCTACGCCTTCACCAAGGACACCGCTGGCGAGCCGACGTGCACCGGAGGGTGCGCCGACGCCTGGCCACCGGCCCTCGTCGAGGGCGAGCTGTCAGTCGGCGACCTCGACGCATCGCTGTTCTCGACCGTCGAGAACCCCGCCGGGGGTACCCAGATGAAGGCCGGTGACTTCCCGCTCTACCGGTTCGCCGGCGACGGCGCCCCGGGCGACGTCAGTGGGCAGGGCTCCGGTGGCAACTGGTTCGTCGTCGCCCCTGACGGCTCCCTGATCCGCTCGTGACCGCCCGCTGACCGCCGAGCGCCCACCGCCGCCTCCCGCCGTCCCACCCTCGCCTCCCCCTCCGGTCCCTCCCCCCGGAGACCCCCCTGGCGGGCACGATGCCGCCACCGACGCAACGACGCGCCGGTGGCGGCATCGTCGCGTCCGGGTCGGATCCGTCCGGTGTCGACACCCCACCCGGTGGCCGACCGCAGGTGCGCTGGCCCACGGGACGTGACCGGCTCACTCCTCGTCGAGCTCGATGGTGGCTCGGAGGACGACCTGCCCGGACGAGCCCTGCTCGCCGTCGGCCGACTCCTGGGTCACCGTGAGGATCGGGAACAGGGCCGGCGACACGCCGGCCCACAGCACCACGTCCTCGCCCTCGTTGAACGTGCCGATCGGCACGAGCACGGCGTCGGGACCGTCGCCGCTCTTCAGCCACGCCTGGTAGAACTCGCCGTCGGCCCGCCGGGGCAGCCCGCTGGCGTCGAGCTCGATGCGCCAGCCGGAGTCGGTGCGCCGCAGCTCGGCGCTCCCGCTCGCGCCGGGAGCCAGGTCGGTCGCCTCGAGGCTCACGTCGGTGACGTCGTCGTCGCCGGTGCGGGTCGCCAGGACGAACCCCCCGACGGCCAGCACGGCCACCGCGGCCGCGGCCGTGATCGCGTTGCGGGCGAGGTGCGGGATCCGCCGCCGGCTGGCCAGGTCGACCGGCGCCGCGCTCGGCGCATGGGTGACGGGGGCGACCGCCGACGGTGCCGGTCGCTCGCCCGGCGGCGTCGCGGCGGCCTCGGCCACGATCGCCGCCACGACGGCGTCCTCCAGGCCCGGACCGGGCATCGCCCACGTCGACGGGTCGGCGAGCAGGCCGCGCAGGTCGTCGAGGTCGTCCCGCGACGCATCGTCGACGTCCGTCCCGTCCTCGCCAGCGAGGTAGGCAACTCGATCGTCGTCGGTGGTCATCGGAAGTTCCTTCCCCACTGGTACGACGCCGCACGCGGGCTGGTTCTCGCGACGGTCATCCGGAGTCCTCCCGGAGGTGGCCGAGGAGCGATGCCAGCCGGCGGTGGGCCCGGTGGGAGCGCGACTTCACCGTACCGACGGGGACGCCGAGCCGTTCGGCGACCTCGGTGTGGGTCAGCTCCTCGAGGTGCTGCAACCGCACCACCTCGCGCTCCTCGGGCGGCAGCGTGTCGATCGCCGCCCGCACCTCGGCGACCTCGTAGCTGCGCTCGACGCCGACGGGCATCTCGACGACGGTGGGGTCGGCGGGGGACACGTCGTCGAGCGGCGTCGCCGTGCGCCGGGACTCCCGCCGGTAGATGTCGATCGCCGTCCGCCGGGCGATCGTGGCCAGCCACGGCCCGAGCTCGCGCACCGGGTCGAAGCCGCTGGCCGCCTTCCAGGCCTTGACGAACGTACGTTGGGTGGCCTCTTCGGCGAGGTCCCGGGAGCCGAGCGTGCGCATGGTCACGGCGAACACCAGGCCGCCGTACTCGCGGTACACGGCGCGCACCGCGTCGGGGTGCCCGTCGCGGAAACCGAGCAGCTCGTCGGCCGTCACCACGGCGTTGCACCGTACTGCGGGGCCGGTGCGCCGCCCGCGGACTTCGCCCGGACGTCCTCGGTCGTGGTCAGTCGTGGGCCGGCACGGTGAGGCGCATCGGCGATGACCGCCGCAGGACCGCCATGTTCACGCCCTGGCGCGGCGCCAGCAGCGCGGCAGCGACGAGCGTGCCGATCGCCGTGAGCGCCCCGCCGCCGATGAGCGTCCAGCGGGCGCCGGCGTGCTCGGCGATCCAGCCCAGCAGCGGCGCGCCGATCGGTGTGCCACCCATGAAGACGGCCATGTACAGCGCCATCACCCGACCGCGGACCTCGCTGTCCGTGCTCAGCTGCACGTAGGCGCCGGCCGACGTGATCATCGTCATCGACATGAACCCGCAGATCGGGAGCATGACGGCGAACGTCCAGTAGGACGGCATCAGGCCGGCCAGGAGCTCGGTGACACCGAACAGGAGCGCCGACACGACGATCATGCGCTGGCGTGGTCGCACCCGGCGGGCGGCGAGCAGCGAACCCGACAGCGACCCGATGGCGATGATCGAGCCGAGCACGCCGTACTCACCGGCACCCTTGCCGAACACCTGCGTCGCCATGAGGGCGTTCGTCATCTGGAAGTTGAGACCGAACGTTCCGGCGCAGAAGACGACCGCCAGCACGAGGACGATGTCGGGGCGGGCGCGGATGTACCGGACGCCGTCGCGCAGCTGACCGGGTGCCCGCGCCAGCGGTGTGGCCGGCTTCAGTTCGCGGACGTTCATCAGCCACAGCGAGACGATCACGGCGCCGTAGCTCGCGGCGTTGAGCATGATCACCCAACCGGTGGCGGCGATCCCCGACCCCATCCACGCGATCAGGATGCCGGCGACGGCCGGGCCGACCATGCGGCTGGCGTTGAGCGACGCCGCGTTGAGCCCGACGGCGTTGCTGAGGAGGTCGCGGTCGACCATCTCGTTGACGAACGCCTGGCGCGGCGGCATGTCGAACGCAGTCGCCGAGCCGAACACGAAGGCGAGGACGTACACGTGCCACGTCTGCACGACGCCCGTGATCGCCAGCAGGCCGAGGGCCCCGGCAGACAGGCCCATCGCCGCCTGGGTGATGACGAGCAGGGCGCGCTTGGAGTAGCGATCGGCGAGCACGCCGGCGAACGGCGAGAGCAGCACGATGGGGAGGAACTGCAGGCCGGTCGTGATGCCGAGCGCCCCGGCGCTGCCCGTGAGCGCGAGCACGAGCCAGTCCTGGGCGACCCGCTGCAACCACGTGCCGATGTTCGACACCAGCGAGCCGGTGAAGAACAGCCGGTAGTTGCGGACGCGCAGGGACGCGAACATCGACCTCATGACGCGGCGATCCGCTCCAACAACGGGGCGACGCGCTCGATGAGCTCGCGCTCGGCGGGTTCGAGGGCATCGAGGCGCACGGCCAACCAGGCGTCGCGGCGGCGGCGCTCGGCGTCGATCACGGCGTCGGCGGCGTCGGTGAGCTCGACGACGACCTGACGACCGTCGGTCTCGTGGGGTCGGCGCCGGATCAGCCCGGCGGCCTCGAGCGAGGCGATGGTGCGGGTCATCGACGGCGGCTTCACCCGCTCGGCCGTCGCCAGCTCGCCCACCGTCATCGGCCCGATGCGGTGGAGGTTGCCGAGGACGGCGAACTGGTTGGGCGTCAGCGCATCGCTGTCGCGTTCGAGGCGCAGCCGGCGCCCGAGGCGCATCACGCCGACCCGCAGCGTGCTGGCCAACGCCGCGGTGGCGTGGTCGGCGGTGGTCGGTGTCATCTCGTTAGCATAGCTTCTTAGCCTTGCGAAACACCGCGCCGGGACATCCGGGCCGGGCCGCCCGGACGGCGGCACCGGCGGCGGGCGCCGGCCGCCCGGTAGCGTCCGTCGTGCATGTTCGACAACCTCTCCACCCGCCTCGAGGGGATCGTCAAGCGCCTGCGCGGCAAGGGGCGCCTCACCGAGGCCGACGTCGACGAGATCATGCGGGAGATCCGCACCGCCCTGCTCGAGGCCGATGTCAACGTGGGCGTCACCCGCGATGTCGTCGCCAGGATCCGCGCCGAGGCCATCGGCGCGACCCGCTCCCAGGCCCTCGACCCGAGCCAGCAGGTCGTCAAGATCGTCAACGCCGAGCTGACCCGCATCCTCGGCGGCGAGACGCTGAAGATCGCGTTCGCCAGCCGCCCGCCGACCGTCGTCCTGATGGCCGGGCTGCAAGGCTCGGGCAAGACGACCAACGCGGCCAAGCTCGCCCGCTGGTTCAAGGCCCAGGGCCGCCAGCCCCTGCTGGTCGGCGCCGACCTCCAGCGTCCGGCCGCCGTCGAGCAGCTGCGCACGCTGGGCCGCCAGATCGACGTGCCCGTGTTCTCCGAACCGGGCGATCCCGTGGTCACCGCGGCCAAGGGGCTCCAGGAGGCCCGCCGTCTGGGGCGCGACGTGCTCATCGTCGACACCGCCGGCCGGTTGGCCATCGACAAGGAGATGATGGAGCAGGTCCGGATGATCTCCGGCGTCGTCGCTCCCAACTACACGTTCCTCGTCATCGACGCCATGACCGGCCAGGACGCCGTCGGGGTGGCCGAGGTGTTCAACGACACGCTGGCCATCGACGGCGTCATCCTCTCCAAGCTCGACGGCGATGCGCGCGGCGGCGCCGCCCTCAGCGTGAAGGAGGTCATCGGCAAGCCGATCGCGTTCGCCTCGACCGGTGAGAAGCTGGACGCCTTCGAGCAGTTCCACCCCGACCGCATGGCCGGGCGGATCCTCGGCATGGGCGACGTCCTCACGCTGATCGAGCAGGCCGAGCAGGCCTTCGAGAAGGACCAGGCCGAAGAGGCGGCCAGCAAGCTGATGGAGGGGGCGTTCACGCTCGACGACTTCCTCGACCAGATGCAGCAGCTCAAGAAGATGGGCCCGCTCGGCAACCTGCTCGGGATGATGCCGGGCATGCCCAAGGAGCTCAAGGGCGCCCAGATCGACGACGACGACCTCAAGCCCGTCGAGGCGATCATCCGCTCGATGACGCCGCTGGAGCGGGCCCAGCCGCAGCTCATCAACGGGTCCCGCCGGACGCGCATCGCCAACGGCTCGGGCACGACGCCGTCGGACGTGAACCGGCTCGTCAAGCAGTTCGGCGAGATGCAGAAGATGATGAAGAAGCTCGGGATGGCCGGCATCGGCAAGGGCAAGAAGGGCAAGCGCCGCGGCGGCGGGATGCCCGGGCTGCCGCCCGGCGGCGGCTTCCCCGACCTCGCCGAGCTCACCGGCGGCGGGGCCGGGTTCCCCGGGCTGCCCCAGCGTTGAACGTGTCGCCTGGTTCGCTCGACCGGCGGTCAGCAGGGATCGGGCCCGGTCCCCGCTAACCTTTCCCGGTTCGTTCTGGCACCCGTCGAAGAAGGTTCCCTCTCATGGCAGTGAAGCTGCGACTCACCCGGGTCGGCAAGACCAAGCAGCCGCAATACCGCATCGTCGCCGCCGATTCGCGCTCGCCGCGCGACGGTCGCTTCATCGAGATCGTCGGTCACTACAACCCGCTGACGGATCCGTCGACGCTCACGGTGGACAACGAGAAGGCCGTGAAGTGGCTCAGTCAAGGGGCCCAGCCGACGGACCGGGTGCGCAAGCTGCTCGAGATCTCGGGTGCCCTCGAGGAGTTCACGACGGCCAAGACGGCCGCCAAGGCCGGCGCGTGAGCGAGCGTGTCTGGCGGGCCGCGTCGCTGACGGCGACCGGTGCGAGCGAACGGGAGGCTCGCGTGAGCGAGCGTGTCTGGCGGGCCGCGTCGCTGACGGCGACCGGTGCGAGCGAACGGGAGGCGCGGTGAGCGAGCGTGTTGACGACACCGTCGACGGCGAGGCCGGCCAGCGATCCGGGGCCCCGACGGCGGCGGCCGTCCTGGCCCACATCGTCACGTCGATCGTCGACGATCCCGATGCCGTCCAGGTCGAGACGTCCGAGAGCCGCGGTCGGGTCCGCCTCGACGTCCGCGTCGGCCCCGGCGACCTCGGCCGCGTGATCGGTCGCCGTGGCCGCACGGCCCAGAGCATCCGCTCCGTCGTGCGCGCCGGCCGCCGTCCGCGACGAGACCGACGTCGACATCGAGTTCCTCGACGATTGAGGTCGACCTCCGAGCCATCTGGGTCGCTCGCCCGACGTGAGCCGAGCGAGTCCTCGAGCGAACGAACGAGGTGGCCGGGACTCCCCTGCCGCGCCGGGGCGTCGGACTGCCGGATGCGCGTGGGATGAGTCGCCCCGACGGGTTGCTGGAGATCGGGTACCTCCGCAAGGCCCACGGCGTCCACGGCCAGGTCAACGTGCAGCTGACCACGGACCGGCTGGAGCGCCTCGCCCCGGGGTCGCGCTGGTACGCCCGTGACGGCTGGCTGACGATCGTGGCCGCCTCGCCGCACCAGGACCGGTGGTTGGTCGATTTCGCCGAGATCGGCGATCGCCTGGCCGCCCAGCGCTACACCAACACCCCCGTGTACGCCGAGCCGCTCGACGATCCCGATGAGCTGTGGGTGCACGAGCTCATCGGGACCGTCGTCGTCGAGACGGACGGTACGCCCCGCGGCACGTGCGTCGCCGTGGTGGAGAACCCGGCCGCCGACCTCCTCGAGCTCGACTCGGGCGCGCTGGTGCCGGTGGTGTTCGTCGTCGAGCACTCCTCCGAGCGGATCGTCATCGATCCGCCGGCCGGGCTGTTCGACCTCGGGGAGTAGCCGGTGCGGATCGACGTCTTCACGATCTTCCCGGACATCGTGGAGCAGTTCTGCGCCGCCAGCTTGCTCGGCAGGGCGCGGGGCGCCGGGCTGCTCGACGTCCGCACCCACGACCCGCGCGACCACGCCACGGACGTCCATCGCACGGTCGACGACAGCCCGTTCGGCGGCGGCGCCGGGATGCTGATGCGGGCCGAACCGGTCTTCGCCGCCGTCGAGGCCGCCGACCCGCCGCGGCCGCTGCTGCTGCTCGGCCCGGGCGGCCGCCGCTTCGACCAGCGGATGGCCGAGGAGCTGGCCGGCGGCACCGGCTTCAGCCTCCTGTGCGGTCGCTACGAGGGCGTCGACCACCGCATCCGCGAGCACCTCGTCGACGAGGAGCTGAGCGTCGGCGACGTCGTCCTCGCCGGCGGTGAGGTCGCCGCCTGCCTCGTCGTCGAGGCCGTCACCCGGCTGGTGCCCGGCGTGATGGGCAACGAGGAGAGCCCGGTGACCGAGAGCTTCGGCCGGCGCGGGCTGCTCGAGGAGCCCCAGTTCACCCGGCCGGCCGACTTCCGCGGGTGGGTGGTGCCCGACGTGCTGCGCAGCGGCGACCACGGCCGCATCGCCCGCTGGCGCCACGCCCAGGCCCTCCACCGCACGATCGCCCGGCGGCCCGACCTGGTCGAGGCCCGCGGCGGGATCACCGACGAGGAGCGGCGGCTGTTGGAAGAGTTCCCGCCGCTCCCGTATCCTTGACCGGTCCCCCGGGCACCGCGCCGGGGTCACGACGCGATCTCAGGAAGAGCTGCCATGAAAGCCACCGACCTCATCGACAACGAGTCGCTGCGCGACGACATCCCCGACTTCGCGCCGGGTGACGAGGTCAAGGTCCACGTCCGCGTGGTAGAGGGCAACAAGGAGCGCGTCCAGGTGTTCCAGGGCAACGTCATCGGGCGCCAGGGCGGCGGTCTGCAGGAGACGTACACCGTCCGCAAGCTGAGCTACGGCGTCGGTGTCGAGCGCACGTTCCCGCTGCACACCCCGACGGTGACGAAGATCGAGGTCGTCAAGCGGGGCGACGTCCGCCGGGCCAAGCTGTACTACCTGCGTGGCCGCACCGGCAAGGCGGCCAAGATCCGCGAGAAGCGCGAGTTCTGACCGACCGCCGGTCGATCGACCGGCGGGCGATGTGGGCTTTCACGTTCGGCGCTCCGCGCCATAGCCTGTCCCGATGGGGAACCTTGGCTCACTCGCGGACGACATCTACTACGACCCGTACGACTTCGCCATCGATGCCGATCCACACCCGGTGTGGAAGCGGATGCGTGACGAGCGGCCGCTGTACCACAACGAGCGCTTCAACTTCTACGCCGTGAGCCGCTACGAGGACGTCCGGCGGATGTCACTCGACTGGCAGACGTTCAGCTCGGCGCGAGGTTCGATCCTCGAGCTCATCGACGCCCCGCCCGAGGTCATCGAGGCCGTGCGCAACATCCTGTTCGAGGACCCCCCGATGCACGACCTCCACCGGATGATCCTGGCGCGGGCGTTCAGCCCGAAGCGGATCGCCGACCTCGAGGTGAAGATCCGGGCGCTGTGCGCCGAGTACCTCGACCCGTTCGTCGGCGGCGGTGAGTTCGACTACGTCGCCGAGTTCGGGCGCAAGATCCCGATGATGGTCATCGGCATGCTCCTGGGCGTGCCGGAGGAGGACCGCGAGCACCTCCAGGAGCTGGCGAACGGTGGCGTCCAGATCGAGGAGGAGGGGCCGCCGATGGACCACGCCGAGCAGCAGCGCAAGGTCGGCGAGTACTTCTCCAGCCTCGTCGCGCTGCGCCGCAAGGACCCGCAGGAGGACCTCACGACGGTCCTCGTCGAGGCCGAGTTCGACGACGACAAGGGGACGCACCGGCGCCTCGACGACGGCGAGCTGCTGCGCTACCTCTCGCTGGTGTCTGGTGCCGGCAACGAGACGGTCGCCAACCTGATGGGCTGGGCCGGGATCACCCTGCACCGCCACCCGGCCGAGCGGCGCAAGCTGGTCGACGACCCCGACGTTGATCCCCAACGCCGTCGAGGAGCTGCTGCGCTACGAGGCCCCGTCGCCGGTGTCGTCCCGGTACGTCACCCGCGACGTGGAGGTCCACGGCCAGACCGTGCCGGCCGGCTCCAAGATGGCGCTGCTGGTGGGATCGGCCAACCGCGATGAGCAGGGTCTTCTCGGATCCGCCGCCGGACGTGTTCGCGGTGGACCGCGACGATCAACCATCACGTCTCGTTCGGTTACGGCGTGCACTTCTGCCTCGGGGCCGCGCTGGCCCGCATGGAGGGGCGCATCGGTCTCGAGGAGACGCTGAAGCGCTTCCCGGAGTGGACGGTCGACGAGGACCGTTCCGAGATGGTGCACACCAGCACCGTCCGAGGCTGGGAACGGCTCCCGCTCACGCCCGGCTGACCGGCCGCCCGCGGTAGCGTGGGTCCCTTCGGGCGCACCGCGTGCCCCTCCGATCGCAACGACGGAAGGGCCGCCCGTGAGCCGACACAACCAGGTCCTCGGCCGGTGGGGAGAGGATGTCGCCGCCGCGGCATATGCCCGTCGCGGCTACGTGGTCGTGGCCCGCAACTGGCGCGGCGCCAGCGGCGAGATCGACCTCGTCGTGCGCCGCCGTCGCCTCGTCGTCGTTGTCGAGGTCAAGGCCCGTCGCACGGACGACTACGGCGTCGCTGCGGCCGCGGTCGGCGTGACCAAGCAGCAGCGGTTGCGCCGGCTCGGCGCCGAGTTCCTCGCCGCCCACCGGTGGCGCGGCGTCGAGGTGCGCTTCGACGTCGTGGCGATCACCGGGACCTCGATCGACGTCATCGAAGGCGCGTTCTGACGCAATCCGCCTCCCGCCGGGAACCGAACGGGCCACGAGGACGTATCACGTGTCAGACGTCACGATCTTGAACCGGTGAGGAACGGAATGCCGTTCGGTCGAGACGGTTGGGACATGGCAGTGAACGAGATGGAGGGGGCCGAGATGGACGAGCGCACGATGGTGCAGGCCGGTGACGTGATCGAGCTGACGCTGCGCGGCGAGCGCCGGACGGCCGAGGTGATGATCGTGACCGAAGACGGTGTCGTCCTGCTCGACCTGTTCGACGGTGACCGCCCGGCCGCCGCCCGCGTGGACGAGCTGGTCGACGTGGTCGTCTTCCGCCCCGAGCTCTCCGACGTCCTGGCCGCCGCCTGACGCCACGGGCCGGGCCCGTGCTCGTGGGTCCCCGTCAACCGGCGAACGCCCACGCCACGAGGGCGAGTGCGACCACCACGGCCGCGATGACCAGGGCGTAATCCGTCGGGCGGGCTCGGAACTTGCGGTACGGGTTGAAGCCCACGGTGGGTCAGCTTCGCCCAGCGCGCGATGATCTGGCAATGACCGTGACCGTCGGCTTCAACCACGTGGCCACCATCACCGCCGACCTCGACCGAGCCAAGCAGTTCTACGCCGACGCGTTCGGCGCCACGGTCGAGCTCGAGGTGGCCGCTCGACCGGACCACCCGCGGATGGCCATCCTCGACCTCGGCGGCGGTGCCGCGCTCAACGTGTTCGAGGCGCCAGCGGACACGATCGTGGGAGACCGGCGGCGCCAGGGCGGGCGGGGTCCGATCGACCACTACGCGCTCGCCGTCGACTCGCTCGCGACCCTCGAGGCGCTGCGACCCCGTCTCGTCGGCAGCGGGTGCGGAGATCGGGGAGATCCAGCGTCTCGGCGAGGAGTGGTCCTTGTTCTTCCGGGACCCTGACGGGATGGAGCTCGAGGTCTGCACGCCGGTCAAGCCCGACGACCCGGAGCACGCGCCCGCCTGAGCCCGGGCAGACGGAGCCGAGCGAGTCCTCGAGCGAGCGAACGAGGTGGCGCGGTGACCCGTTCCGGCACCGGTGGTCACCTAGCCTGACCCCGTGTCCCCCGCTGCACGGAGCCCGCGCCGTGCCGCGCTCCCGCGGCCGCCGGGATCGCCGCACTGGTCGCGCTCGGCATCGGGATCGCCACCGGCGGCTCGGCCGGTGCCCAGACGCCGCCGACGACGACCACCACCACGATCCCGACCGGGCCGACGACCAGCACCATCCCGCTCGTCACGACGCCCCCCTCCACGGCTCCGACGACGACCGTGGCGGAGGCGGCGGCGCCGGGCCGTCAGTGGCTGGTGCCCGTCCCAACCGGCTGTGCCGAGCCGTCGCTCCCCGACGTCGTGTTCGTGGGCACCATCAACGAGGTCGGGACACCGGCCGGGCAGCCCGACGCGACCGAGTTCGAGACCGCCCGGTTCCAGGTCGACCAGACGCGAGCGGGGGCGATGGAGCAGTACGCGTACGGCGGCGTCGTCGACGTCCGCTACGGCATCGATGCCAAGTACCTGGAGGAGGGCCACCAGTACCTCGTCGGTGCGAGCGTCGACCCCCAGGCCGGCGTGTTGCAGTCGAAGGTGCGCGAGCCCGAGCCGGCCTTCGGTGGTGACCAGGTCATCGGCGCCGCCGAGAGCGACGTGTCGTGCCCGGCACTGGTCGACCCCGTGCGAACGCTCGAGGTCGACGGCACCTCCGTGGACGCCGGCGTGATCAGCCCGCTGACCGAGGCCAAGGGGAGCATCCTGCGGTCCTTCCTGGTACCGACCCTGATCGTGTTCGGGGTGCTGTTCGGGCTCGTGATGCTGCGGTGGATCCTGACCGGTCTCGGGTACGGCGTCGGCTCCGTGGTCCGCGTGGCGGCCGAGCCGCGCGAGGTCCGCGCCGCCACACGGTCCCGCCGACCGTACGGTCAGGACTGACGGCCAGCCGTCGCGGCGACGTCGCGCACGGCCTGCTCCCAGTCGTCGATGATGATCTCGTCGGCGGGACCGTCGGTGCGGCAGCGCACGAGCAGGCCGCCGGTGACCGGCTCGTCGAGCAACCGCCCGAGCGCCACGCCGTACGCTGCCAGCTGGTGGCGGTACCGGGCGATGCGCGCCGCCGGTCCGTCGCTCACACGGTCGTCGCGGGTCCGCCACTGGTCGGTCTTGTAGTCGACGATGACGAGGCCGTCCGGTGTCCGCACGAGCAGGTCGATGTAGCCCTCGAGCACCGTACCGCCGAGCTCGACCACCACGAACAGCTCCCGCCAGTGCTCGGCGCCGGCCGCGGCCCGGGCGACGATCGGCGCCGCCAGGGCCGATCGCGACAACGCCACGACGCGGTCCTCGAGGCCGAAGATGCCCTCGGCCGCGCACTGGGCCGCGGCCAGGCCGTCGATGTCTTCACCCGTGGCCAAGTCGGCATCCTGCAGAACGGCGTGGACGGCGCGGCCGATCGCCGTGCCGTACCGACCGCGCTGCCACGGCGGGAGATCGAGGTCGACGCCGTCCTTCTGCAGGCCGGCGTCGCCGCCGGGTTGCTCGTCGTCGATCCCGGCCCAGGGGGCGCCGAGCGAGCGCGCTTGGCGGCCGGCGCCGCCGTCCTCGTCGAGGAGCAGGGCGAGGCGCGTCGCGCTCGTGGCCGTCCGGCGCGCCGCTCCGGCCACGGCGCGGGCCCGCTCGACGGCGTAGGCGTCGGGATCGGACCACGGCAGCTCGAGCGGGTCGGCGACGGCGGCCTCCAGCGGTGGCACCGGGTCCTCGAGCGGGGCGGCGCCATGGGCGGCGCCCCCGGCCTCGGCCAGGACCGTCGCGCTCGTCGCCCGAGCCGTCCCGGCCCCGACGTTCTCCGGCTTGCGGTGGAGCGACACCACGAGGTGGTCCACGGCCCGCGTGCAGGCGACGTACAGCAACCGCCGACGCTCGGCGTCGCCCATCTGCTCGTCGACGGGCTTGAACGCCTCGAAGACCGCGCTGTCCTTCTCGGCCAGCGCCCACGTGCTCCGGTGGCCACACGACCGACATCGCCCTGACCCCCATCATCTTCGTGGTCAGCCCGCTGACGACGGTGATGGGGAACTCCAGGCCCTTGGCGGCGTGGACGGTCATGATCCGCACTGCGTCGTGGTCACGCTCGGGCAGGATCGTGTCGCTGGCTCGGCCCTCGGCGGCCTGGAACGCGGTCCACCGGAGGTAACGGCGGATGCCGCGCCCGCCGGCGTCGGTCCACGCCCGAGCCTGGTCGACGACGAACCGGATGCGCCGCCAGACGTCGCGGGCGTCAGGGCCGGCCAGGGCCAGCTCGAGCATCCGGCGGTCCTCGACGATGCGATGCAGCAGATCGGCCGGCGTCGCCCGGCCGATGAGGGCGCCGATGTCGGCCACGTGGGCGATGGCCGTGGCGACCGGATGGCCGGTGAGCGCCTCGGGGACCTCCGAGGCGCGGTTCCACCGCCCGCCACCGGCCTTCCAGTCGTAGAGGTCGACGTCGCTGCACCCGTACAGCGGGCTGCGCAGGGCGGCGATGAGAGCCAGCTCGTCGGTCGGGTCGGCCGCCGCCCGCATGGCGAGCATCAGGTGGCGGATCTCGGTCGCGGCGTAGACCACCGAGGCGTTCTCGGCCCGGAACGGGACGGCGAGCGCGGCGAGGGCCGGCTCGAGCATCGGGAGTGACGTGCGGGCCGGGAGCAGCACGGCGATGTCGCCCGGCCGGCACGGGCGCACGCCGCCGTCACCGTCGCCGACCAGCCAGCCCTCGCGCAGCGCCGTCGCCACCGCGGTCGCGACCGACGCCGCCTCACGATCGCGGAGCCCCTTGGCCACCACGTCGTCCTCGTGGACCTCGACCCCGAGGACGTGCACGCTGCCGTGGTCGCGACGTCCCGGCCGGCAAGCGTCGAGCGGGCCGTAGGCCGGCTGGACGCCCGGCTCGGGTTGGATCACCTCGGCGAACACTCCGTTGACCCATTCGATCACCGCATCGGTCGAGCGGAAGTTCGCCGACAGGACCGCGCCGGAGGCACCGATCTGTTCGCCGGCAGCCAGGTACACGGCGATGTCGGCCCGGCGGAAGCGGTAGATCGATTGCTTGGGGTCCCCGACCACGAACAGCCGGCCGGGCACCGGTCGCAGGGTGGAGGCGTCGGCCGGCTGCCCGCCGGGAGGGGCGGTCAGGCGGACCGCGATCTCGAGCTGGATCGGGTCGGTGTCCTGGAACTCGTCGAGGAGGACCCGGGTGTAGCGCGCGTGGAGACGATGCCGGGCATCCTCCGACGTGGTGAGCAAGCGGCGGGCGAGCACCAGGAGATCGTGGAACTCGAGGGTGCCGGCGGCGGCCCGGTCCCGCGCGCGCCGTCGAGCACGAACCGCGCCGCGACCGCGCCGACGACGAGCCGCCGGTACTCCCGCCACGGCTCGAGGTGCTGGGTCGCCAGCTCGACGATGCCGGCCTCGCGTCGGCGGAGCTCACCCAGGGCCTCCTTGCCGCCGAGGGCCCGCCAGTTGCCCTGGTTGCCGGTGCGGCCGAACTTGGCCGCGCGGTCGCGGATCGCGCTGAGCCCCTCGAGCATCGTCGTGAGGTCGTCGGCGTCGCGCATCCTCGCGGCGAGGCGGGCGAGGTCGGCGAGCATCGTCTGCTGGGAGTCCCCGTCCGGGACCGGCGTGTCGACGACGGCGTCGACGGCGTCGAGCACCGCGTCGCACCCGCCGGGGCGACGCGGCGCGGCAAGGACGACGCGGTCCTCGATCAGGTCCCAGTTGGCCTGGAAGTCCTCGACGATCTGGCGCAGCCCCTTGAGACCCCCGAACCGGCCCCACGAGATGAGCTGCACGAACGCCCACGCCGGCAGGCCCTCGACGACCTCGCGGTCGGCGTCGTCGAGCAGCTGCTCGAGCAGGTCCTCCCACCGCTCGTCGAGCGCGAGCTGGCTCTCGAGCTCGTCGAGGACGCCGAACCCCGGCGGCAGCCCGGCTTCGACCGGGAACTCGAAGAGCAACCGGCGGGCGAAGGCGTGCAACGTCCCGATCGGCGCGTGGTCGAGGGTGTCCAGGGCGGGCCCCCGGTGCGCCGCGGTCGGATCCCCTCCGAGCTGCTCGCGCAGGCGATGGCGCAGCTCGGCCGCCGCCTTCTCGGTGAACGTGATGGCGGCGATCTCCTCGATCGGCACGCCGTCGTCGACGTGGGTGAGGATCCGTCCGACCAGGGCCGTGGTCTTGCCGGCGCCGGCACCGGCCTCGACGAACAGCGTCGAGGCCGTGTCGGTGCGGATCCGCTCCCGTGCCGCGAGATCAGGCGGCGCGACGGCGTCCTCGCCCTCGCCCTCGCCGTCGAACAGGAGCGGGAGCTGCTCAGGCATCGGGCGACCCCGTCCGCTCGCCGGCGGACCCGTTCGGCCCGCCGCCCCCGTCGTCGCGCCCGTCCGTCGGCGGATCGCCGAACCAGCGGGCCAGCGCAGGGTCGTGGCGCTTGCGGTCCCAGTCCGCCCACGGACCGGCGGTGCCGAGGCCGTCGGGTTCGCAGCACTCGCACGGCACCCACAGCCGGTACACCGGTGGTTCGGGCCGGGCCGGGAAGATGCCGGCCTCGATGCCCTCGACGACGCGCTCGAGATCGGCGGCGACCCGGGCCCACACCTCGTCGTCGAAGCGCAGCGCGACCTTCGAGAAGTCGGGGCGGAAGAACGTGTACTCGGCCTGGACGCCGGCGCCGGGACGTCCGGCCAGCACCATCGCGGCCGCTGCGTAGACCGGCAGCTGGAACCGTGACCCGCCGAGCGTCGGGTCCTCGGCCGTGAGCTTGTCCAGATCGCCCGGCTTGCCGGTCTTGTGATCGGTGACCACGAGCGACCCGTCGGCCAGCACGTCGACCCGGTCGATGGCGCCGCGGAACGCGACCTCCCGGCCGTCGGGCAGCGCGAGCGCGACCCGCTCGTCGTCACCGAACACGGCCTCCGACAGCACGATGGTCCGGCCACCCCACGCCGACGCGTCGAACGTCAGCCAGCGCCCGAGCGTGGCCAGCAGCTCGGCGCGCTGGTTCACCCAGAACGCCGTGCGGCCGGTCCGTCCGGTGTCGTGGAGCTCGTCGGCGACTTCGACGGCCGCATCGAGCAACGCCGCACGGTGCACCGGGCCCCAGCCCTGCGGTCCGGGCGGTTCGATCGAGCCGTCGATCACCGCCCGCTGCAGCCGGTCGATCGCGGCGTGGATGGCCGAGCCGCGGTCGAGGGGGCTCAGGGACTCGATCGCGGCCGGCTCGTCGACGGGCCGGACGCCGAGGACGAACTCCACGAAGTAGGCGTGCGGGCAGCCCGCCCACGCCTCGAGCCGGGACGGTGAGATGGCCTGGGTGAGCCGGAACGGCGCCCGTGACGACAGGTCGCCGTCGAACTCGCTGAACGAGTCGCCGGCGCGGGCGTCGCGCAGCGTGAGTGCACGCCCGAGCGCGTCGTCGGTGGCGACCACGTCGAGATCACGGAGGTCCTCGCCGGCGCGGATGCGCGTCCACAGCTCCCGCAGGCGGTGCTCCGCGGTCGTCACCGGGAACTCGGTGCGGAGCAGGCCGTCGGCGTGGGAGTCGACGTCGCGGCGGTGCACGGAGCCGGCGGCCCGGTCGGCGAGCTCGGTCATCCACCGGGACTCGTGGCGGACGGCGGTCGCCCTGAGGTCGCCGCGCGGCACGGTGACGTAGGACACGGGGCTGGCGGCCACGGCGGCCAGGAACTGGCGGTGCACGGCGGCGACTCGCTCGTCGGTGCTCTCCAGGCCGGCGACCTCCCGCTCGGCGTCGCCGACGAGTGGGTCGACGGACGGGGCCGGGGGGACCAGCCCGTCGGCGGCGCCGAGGACGACGGCGACGTCGACGTCGATCCCGGCCGCTCCTGCGAGGGTGCTCACGTGGACGCCGTCGCCGACCTTGCCGAGACGAGCCGGCGCGACCTCGAGCTCGGCGACGAACGTCGCCCGGAACTCGGCCCGGGTGACCGGCCCACCGAGGGCGTCGAGGTGGTGCAGACGGTCGAGCACGCGCGTGGTCTGCTCCCACGCCGCCCGCTCCGCCCCTTCCAGGACCTCGAGCTGACGGGCACCGAACCAGGCGTCGAGGCGAACCGTCGACCATGCCACCCACTCGGCCCAGGTTCGGGTCGCATCCGGCATGCCGAGGGCGGCACGCAGCTCGGCGACGAACGCCAGCAGCTCCTCGGCGGCCAGGGCATCGCTCTCGGCCCCCGGACGCTGCTCGGCGCGCCGATCGGCGGCGTAGCGCGGGAGGTGGGTGACCCAGTCGCCATCGCCGACGATGCCGGCGGCGCGTCCGATGCGCTCCCAGCGCGCCGTCGGGACGCGCCGCCCGTCGGCCCGGCGCGCCGGCACGTCGCCGAGCAGCGTCATCAACGCGCTGCGGCGGAGCCCCCGGCGGTCCAGCTCCAGCAGCTCGGTGAGCACGCGCGGCACCATGCGCTCGGCGACCGTCGTGCCGGGGCGGCCGTTCCACGGGATGTCGGCGACGGCGAGCTGGTGCTCGACGAGGCGGGCGTAGGGGCGATCGCTCGGGAACAGCACGGCGATGCGGTCGAACGGCGTGCCGCGGCGGGCGGCGTCGAGCACGGCCCGCACGCCGAGTCGGACCTCGTCGTCGGCGTCGGTGGTCGACACGACGTCGATCTTCCCGACGGGCTGATCGGCGGGCCCGCGCCATCCGGGAGGCGGTGCCACCGGGTGCCCGGCGAGGCCCTCGGCGAGGACCAGCACGGGGCGGTCGGCGGCGTCGTCGCCCGTGAGGCCGATGACGAGCTCGACGTCGCCGTGCTCGCCGAGCGCGTCGAGCAGCTGGTGCTCCAGCGGACGCAGCCGCTGGGGCTGGTGGACCACGATGCGAGCGAGGCGCGGCGGCAGCTCGGCGCGGGCCCGGTCGGTGGCCCGCCGCAGCAGGTCGCCCTCGTCGTACCACGCGCGGGCGAGCAACCGGGCCACGTCGGCAGCCACGCGGGCCGGCTCGCTGCCGCGCGACGTGCGGGCCAGCGCCGTGAGCGCGCCCGGACCAGCGGCGCGCAGCTCGCGGTAGAGGTCGCGCAGCGCGACGATCGTCGACGGGTGGTGCTGGACGCCGGCGTAGAGACCCGGCTTGTCGGCCAGCACCTGCTTGACGGCGAGGTCGACGATCGGCGTCGACACCGGCTTGCGACCCTCGGCGTGCAGTGACGGGGCGCCCAGCAGCTCGGCGACCCGGAAGAGGGTGAGGACGTCGACCGCCGCCGCACCCCCGCGTCGGCCGAGGGCCCGCCGGGCCATCACGCCGGCCGTGTTCGTGGGCACGACGACGGCGACCGGCGCCAGCGCGTTGCCACGCTTGGCCGCCCGGACGGCGGCGGCCAGCGCGTCGAGCGCGGCGCTTCCCGGCGCCGTCGTCGAGACCGTGATCGTCACGTCACTGATCGTAGGGAGGGGGTGTCAGCGGGCCCGGCCAGGCCTGTTGGTCGCCAGCGACGGCCGACGTGGCTCGACTCAGCCCGCAGCGGTGGCCGCGCCGGCCAGTCGCCGCAGCTCGGAGACGGCGTGCTCGAGACCGTCCGGATCGCGGTACAGGGCACTCCCGGCGACCAGCACGTTGGCGCCGGCGGTGGCGGCCGCGCCGACGGTGTCCGGGGTGATCCCGCCGTCGACCTCGACGTCGACGGCGTCCCCGCGGTCGGCGGCATCGACCATCGACCGCACGGCGGCGATCTTCGGCTCCATCGACGTGAGGTAGCGCTGCCCGCCGAAGCCGGGGTTGACGGTCATGACCAGCACCAGGTCGACGAGGTCCAGGACGTGGGCGACGGCGTCGGGTGGTGTCGCCGGGTTGAGCGCGACACCGGCCTCGGCGCCCAGCTCCCGGATCGCGCCCAGCGTGCGGTGCAGGTGGAGGCAGGCCTCGGCGTGGACGATCAGCCGCTGGCAGCCAGCCTCCACGTAGCGGGCCGCCATGACGTCGGGTGTCAGCACCATGAGGTGGGCCTCGAACGGCACGTCGACGTGGCCCCGGACCGACGCGATGACGTCGGGCCCGAACGTCAGGTTGGGGACGAACTGGCCGTCCATGACGTCCCACTGGATGAGGTCGACGCCGGCCTTCTCGAGCGCCGCCACCTCGTCGCCGAGGCGGGCGAAGTCGGCCGGCAGCACCGATGGTGCGATCTGGATCGGACGGGCCATCGGGTCCGACGGTACCGCCTCGCCGTATCGTCTGGGCATGGCGATCTCGTCATGACGGTGATCACGCTGCGGCCGGACCGGTTCGCGGCCGGGGGTGAGGCGATCGCCCGCGACGACGACGGACGGGTCGTGTTCGTCCGTGGTGCGCTGCCGGGCGAGGTCGTGACCGTCGCGCTCGTCGTCGAGAAGAAGGACTGGGCGAGGGCCGAGACCGTCCGCGTCGACGAGCCGTCACCCGATCGGGTCGCGCCACCATGCCCATCACGCCGGGCCGGGTGCGGGGGCTGCGGCTGGCAGCACGCCACGGTCGACGCCCAACGCCGCGCCCGGCTGGCCATCGTGAGCGACGCCCTGCGGCGCACGGGCGGCATCGCCGAGCCGCTCGTGGAGCTCGGGGGCGGCGTCGACCCGGTCGGCTACCGGACCACGATCCGGGTCGCGCCGACCGCGGACGGCGTCGCCGGGTACCACGCCGAGCACTCCCACGACGTCGTCCCGGCACCGGCCTGCCTCATCGCCCACCCGACGCTGGCCGCTCTGCTGCCGGGCCTGCGACTCGACCCAGGCGTCGAGCCGACGCTGCGGATGTCGGTCGCCACGGGCGATGTCGCCGCTCGCTGGGACCGCACGGTCGGCGACGTCACCGGGCTCCCGGCCGGCACGCTGCTCGGCGCGGCGGCCACGCTGGAGGAGGATGTCGCCGGTCACCGGCTACGGATCTCGATGGGGGCGTTCTTCCAGTCCGGGCCGCTGGCTGCGGACCTGTTGGTGGACGGGGTGCGCCGCGCTGCACCGGAGTTGGCCGACGCCCGGCTGGTCGTCGACGCCTACGCCGGCGTCGGGATGTTCGCCGTGTGCGCGACCGGGTCCGACGCCCGCATCATCGCCGTCGAGACGTCTCGCGCCGCCGTCGCCGACGCCACCCACAACCTCCGCGACCGCCGTGCCGAAGTCGTCCGCGGAGAGGTCGGCGGGTGGCGCTCGACGGCCGACGAGCCCGTCGACGTCGTGGTCGCCGACCCCGCCCGCAGCGGGCTCGGCAAGCCCGGCGTCAACGCGCTGGCTCGCACGTCGACCCCGGTACTCGTCCTGATCAGCTGCGATCCTGCGTCGCTGGGTCGCGACGCGAAGCTGCTCGCCGCAGCCGGCTACCGCCACGAGCGCTCCGAGGTCGTCGACACGTTCCCGCACACCACCCACGTCGAGGTGATCACCCGCTTCGTCCACTGACGCCCGGCCCGTGTGAGCCGAGCGAACGAGGCAGCGCGGTGAGCCGAGCGAGTCCCCGAGCGAGCGAACGAGGCAGCGCGGTGAGCCGAGCGAGTCCCCGAGCGAGCGAACGAGGCAGCGCGTCTCAGGTGGGCGGGAGGACCTCGATGATGCGGCCGAAGTCGCGGACGTGCTGGCGGTTCTGCATGAGGCGCTGCCACGCGTGCAGCGGCGGCTCGCCCCAACGGCAGATCGACGCGACGGCGGCGGCGATCTGGGGGACGGCGAACGACGTGCCGCTCCAGACCGCCCACGAGTCCGTCGCGCCGTGGGCCGGGAACGTCCAGTCCTTGACGGTCTTGTCGTCGTGGGCGATGCCGTTCACGAACGTCGACAGCACGGCCTCGCCGATCGCCGAGCAGTCCACCCAGTGCCCACGCGTCGACCAGCGGGCCGGTGCCATGTCGCGGGTCAGCCCGCCGACGGCGATGACGCCCTTCAGTGCCGCCGGCCAGCACGGGCGGTCGTGGCCGAAGTTGCCGGCAGCAGCGACGAGCAGGACGTTCGGGTACTGCTCGCGGATGATGTCGACGGCGACGGTGAGCGCCAGCGGCTCGATGTCCCCGAGCGTCTCCGTCCCGAAGGACAGGTTGAGGATGTCGGCCTTCTCGGCCGCCCGAACCATCGCCGTCGCGGCGGCCGCCTCGCCGCCGAGGCCGTCGCTGTCGAGGGCGCGGAAGACGGTGACCACGGCACGCGGCGCGATCTGCTCGATGATGCCGGCGATGAACGTACCGTGACCGGCGCCGTCGTCGAGCCGGTCGTCGTCGGGCAGGTCGTCGACGCGGTCCACGTTCGCCGACTGCACGGCGAGGTCGGCGAGCCAGCCGTCCGTGCGGCGCTGGTCGGCGTCGGGGTCGCCGGGGTCGGGTGGCAGCACACCGGTGAGGTCGGCGATCCCGGTGTCGATCACGGCGATGCGCATGGGTCGGGGACGGCGCAGCAGCTGGCGGACCTGGTCGATGCGGTCGGCCGGGCCGCGCTCGGGCAACGGGCCCAGGCCGGGTGCCGGCCGCGGTGGGCTGTCGGCCTTGACGACGACGCCCATCGGGGCGAGGTGCTGCGGCCGGAACGGATCCGGCGCCGTCGGGTCGGCCGCCCGCAGCTCGTCGGCGATCTGGGCGAGGTGCTCGCGCAGCCACCGCTCGCGGGGCGGGTCGCCGTCCGGCGCGATGGCGTTGGGACCGAGTTGCACCACGTGCACGCGGTCCTGCAGCAGCTCGACGGGCGAGGTCGTGAGCCCGCGCCGGTCGAGCGCCCGCCGCACCGCATCGGTGAGGTCCTCGCCGGCGATGAGCCACTCGTCGCGGGCCGTGAAGGGATCGCCCGGGTTGCGGCCGGCGTCGTCGATCGCCAAGTAGCCCGACTCGGCCCGTCCCTCGCGTACGGCGATGATGCGAGCGTCACGCTCTCGCAGGTCGGTCTCGGCGGGGTCCCACTCGGCGGCTCGCGCCGCCTGCTCGTCGGCGACGGCACGGGTCCGCTCGACGTCGAGCGGTTCGGACTGTTCGGGGAGGCGCACCAGCGGGGAGTGGTGGCGGCTGTGGTCACGGCGGGGCATGGCAGTTCCTTCTCAGCCGATCGGGCCGAAGTCGACGGGACTCTCGATGTCGGCCGGGTTCAGCAGCTTGAGCACCTTGCCGTAGGCGGCGACGCGGCGCCGCCTACGCAGGATCTGCTCGAGCGCGTCCTTCGGGCCGACGCCCCGACGCTGGGCGACCTGGGCGACGGCGCCGGTGATCTGCGGTGCGGCGAACGAGGTGCCCGACCAGAGCGCCCATGCGTCCTTGCCGAAGCGGTCCGGCGGGTCGTCGACGAGCGTGCTCTCGATCCCGGTGACGTACGTCGACATGATCCCCTCGCCGATCGTCGAGCACGTGACCCACGGACCGTGCGTCGACCACGGCGCCGGTCTCATGTCGACGGTCAGGCCGGCCACCGCCGTGACGTCGTCGAACGCGCCCGGCCAGCACGGTCGGTCGCGCCCGGTGTTGCCGGCAGCGGCGATCACCAGCACGTCGGGGTAGTCCTCGCGCACGGCGCGCACGGCGTCGGCGAGCGCCATCGGCTCCTCGTCGTCGTCGGTCTCGAACCCGAGCGACAGGTTGATGATGTCGGCGCCCCACTCGCAGGCGTCGAGCATCGCCTCCGCGACGTCGGCCTCGGTGCCGAGGCCGTCCAGCTTGAGGGGGTTGAACACCCGCAGCTCGGCCGCTGGCGCCAGCTGCTGGATGACCCCGCTCACGAACGTGCCGTGACCGGCACCGATGCCGAGCACGTCCGACGCCGGGTCCGGGTACAGGAGGTCTTCGTTGCCCTCCGACTGCAGCCCCTCGAGCCACGCGTCGGTCCGGGTGTCCGCGTTGATCCCGGTGTCGATCACGGCGACCTGCAGCGGCGTCCCGCGCCCGCGCGGGAGTCGGTGCGGTGGCACCGATCCCGCCGGCTCGGGTCCGCACAGCGCCTTGACGACGACGCCCATCGCGGTGACGTAGTTGGGTCGGTAGGTGATGGCCGTCGCCAGCTCGGGCTCGTTGCCGCGTAGTCGGGCGACCTGCATGCCCCGCAGCGGGCGCAGGCCGATCGCCGCCTGCTCGTCGCTGGACAGCCCGTCGAGATCCGACGAGCGCACGATGATGCTGCCGTCGGTGGCGAGGACGGGATGGTCCTGGTCCCCGTCGAGGATGCGCACGCTGACGAGGTCCGGTCGCGCGTTGCGATCGGTCATCATCCGGAGGATGACGTCGCGCTCGATCTTGGCGGCGAAGCGGGTCTTGAGCTGACCGACCTGCGCGACGAGCGACTGGACGACGACCTCGCGCTCGTCGTCCGAGCGGACGGTCTTCGGGCGGTGTACGACCGGCGGTCGTGGCTCCGGATCAGCCATCGTTGATCTCCCCCTGGCAGGACGGGCGGATTAGTCTCGCAAGCCCCATGGCTGGCGACGTCGATGCGGGCTCCGAGGCACGAGAGCCCGCTTCTGAACTGCTGACACAAGCTAGTGAGGCGTACGGGTGGGTGGTTGCTGATTCCGAGCGGGCGGCCGATCGGGTCAGCTCACTGCTGGACGAGGCGCAACGGGCCGGCGATCAGCGGGCGCTCGCCGCCGCCCTGCGCGCCGCCGGCTGGTTGCAGCGCAGCCGGTACGCCCACGATCGCGCGATCGCACTGCTCGACGAGGCCGTGCGGCTCTCGCGTCGCCACGGGTTGCAACCGCAATGGCGTCACGCGCTCACCACCCGCGGTGCTGTCCGACAGGAGCTCGGGGACCTGGCCGGCGCCCAGCGGGACTTCTCGGCTGCGGCCCGCTTCCTCGATGCGTCGGGCGAGTCCGACGTCGACCTCGAGCACCAGCAGGCGACGCTGCACCAGAACGTCGGACGCATCGACCTCGCGGCGGTCGCCTACCGGCGGATCCTGAACGACCCGGGCGCGCCGCCCGACATGCGCACGAAGGCGTCGAACAACCTCGGCATCATCGAGATCATGAGCGGCCGGATGGACGCCGGTCTTGCCATGCTGGACGCGGCGGTGGAGGAAGCCGAGGCCGTAGGACCCCGACTCGCGGCGTACTTCCACGAGACGCGGGCGTGGGGGACGGTGCGGGCCGGCCGGCTGGCCGAGGGTCTGGTCCTGTTCGACGACGCGGCGGCGCGGTGGACGAGCGCCGGCATCCCGCTGGGCGAGCTGTACGTGGAGTACGCCGAGGCGCTCACCGACCTCCGGCTGATCCCCGAGGCCCGGCGGGAGGCCCGGCGGGCGGTCGCGATGCTGGACGTGTCAGGCGTCGCCTTGATGACCGCCGAGGCCCAGGTGCGGTCGGCCCAGCTGGCGCTCTTGGCCGGCGACCTGCGTGCGGCGAGCGAGGAGGCGGACGCCGCGGCGGCCGCCCTTCGTCGCCAGGGCCGTGGCAGCTGGGCGGCGCGGGCCCGGGTGGTGGCGATCGATGCCGTGCTGGCAGCACAGCAGGCGACGGCCCAGGACCTGCGGACGGCCCGCCGCGCCGCCGGGACCCTCGAGCGCGCCGGTCTGGTCGGCGAGGCGGTCGACGCGTTCCTGACCGCCGGGCGCGTCGCCGACGCGCTCGACCGTCCCGTCGTCGCGCGCGACTCGTGGGACCGCGCCGCGGAGCTGGCCCGCGGTGCACCCTTGCTCGTCCGGCTGAAGGGTCGGGTCGCCGCCGGCCTGTCGGCGGCGAGTGCCGGTCGCCCGGGTGTCGTGCTGCAGGTCGGTGGCGCCGGCCTGGCCGATCTCGCCGGTCATCGCGCCGCGCTCCCATCGGCCGAGCTCCGGGCGCTGGCGTCGGGCCACGGCGCCGAGCTCGGCCACCTCGGCCTGGCCGCGGTGGCGACGAGCCGCCCGCCGGCCGATGTGCTGCGTTGGATGGAGCGGACCCGCGCCGCCGCGCTCGCCGTGGTCGACCCACCGGAGGTCGAGGGCGTCGAGGCCCAGCTCGGCAACCTGCGGGCCGTGCAGGCAGAGATCGCCCAGGCTCGCATGACCGGCAGCGGCGAGCTGGCCGAGCTCCTGGTGCGGCAGACCGCGCTCGAGGAGGAGATCCGGCGAGCGACGTGGCGCCAGCTCGCGGTCGGCGACGCGGAGGATCGGCCCCGCTCGATCTCGGAGCTGCGCCGTGAGCTCGGTGGCCGCACCCTCGTCGAGTACGACGTGCTCGGCGACGACGTGATCGCGGTCGTGCTCGCACCGCGCGCCACCCGCCTGGTCCGCCTCGGGCCGGTCGCGACGGTGCGCCGGGAGCTGGACGGGCTGTCGTTCGGGTTGCGTCGGCTCGCCCGTGCCGTCGCGGCGTCGTCGAGCGTCGTCAGGGAGGGGGCCGAGGAGTCGCTGACCGCCCTGCGCGCCCAACTGGTCGAGCCGCTCCGGTTGGGCGCGTGTCCCGAGGTGGTCGTGGTCCCGGTCGGCGTGCTGCAGCGGGTGCCCTGGACGGCGCTCCACGACGTTGCGGTGGCGGTCGCGCCGTCGGCGGCGATGTGGGCTCGCACCAACGCCCGCCCAGCACCCGCCGACCGGCGCGTCGTGCTGATCGCCGGACCGGAGCTCCCGGGAGCGGTCGCCGAGGTGGAGGCCGTCGCCGCACTGCACGCCGATGACGCACCCCGGGTCCTGGTGCCACCGGCGAGCGACATCGCCGCCGTCACGGCGGCGCTCGCCGATGCGACCCTGGCTCACATCGCCTGCCACGGTCTCGTGCGCGCCGACAACCCGATCTTCTCGTCGTTGCTCGTCAGCGACGGGCGCCTCTCGGTCCACGAGCTCGACCGCCGCGGCATCTCCCCGCACCGGCTCGTGCTGGCGGCCTGCGAGTCGGGGAGCGAGGGCACGTACCCGGGCAACGAGACGCTCGGGTTCGTCAGCACCCTGCTCGCCCTCGGGACGTCCGGGCTGCTCGCCAGCTCGGTCGTCGTGCCCGACTGGAACGTCGTCGAGCTGATGACCTCGTTGCACACTGCGCTGCGCGGCGGCGCGACGATGCCGGTCGCGCTGCACGAGGCGCGAGCGGCGATCGACCGCGACGACCCGGCCGGCTTCGTCAGCTGGTGCGCGTTCGACGCCTTCGGCGCGGCATGAGCAGACTGCACGGGTGATCGCCCCCGTCGTCTCCGCCGAGGTCGCCGACGCGCTCGCCGCCGCCCGCCCCGTCGTCGCCCTCGAGTCGACGATCTTCTCCCACCTCGGCCTGCCGTCACCGGCCAACGGCGAGGCGCTCGATCACTGCCTGGCGGCGATCCGGGCCGGCGGGGCCGTCCCGGCCGTGACCGCCGTGCTCGACGGCGAGGCCCGCGTGGGCGTCGATCCGGCCGACCACGCCCGCATCCTGGGCCCGGCCCGCAAGATGGCCGAGCGTGACCTGCCCGTCGCGATCGCCCAACGGTGGCCGGTCGGCGCCTCGACGGTGTCGGCGTCGGTCGCGCTCGCCGCGGCGGCGGGGGTGAGGGTGTTCGCGACCGGTGGCATCGGTGGGGTCCACCGCGGCGCCGAGGTGACCGGTGACGTGTCCGCCGACCTCGACGCCATCGCCGTGCACCCGGTCGTGACGGTGTGCGCCGGCGCCAAGGCGTTCCTCGACCTGCCCCGGACGCTCGAGTACCTCGAGACCGCGGGCGTGCCGGTGCTCGGATGGCGTCACGACTGGTTTCCCGCGTTCTACACCCGCTCGTCGGGCCTCCCGGTGGCCCATCGCGTCGAGACGGCCGACGAGGTCGCCGCGGTTCTCGCCCACCACCCGCGCCGCGGCGGGGTGCTGCTGGCGGCCCCGATCCCGGTGGGCGCCGAGCTCGACCCGGGCGAGCTCGGCTCTGTCCTCGACGGCGCGCTGGGCGATGCCGCGTCCGCCGGCATCGTCGGTGCGGCGGTCACGCCGTTCGTGCTCGGCCGGATCGCCGACGCGACCGAGGGGCGCAGCATCCCGGCCAACCTGGCGTTGGCCGAGCACAACGCGGCGGTGGCCGCCGAGGTGGCCACCGCCGTCGCCCATCGGTCGTCCTGACCGTCCGAGCCACTTCGTTCGCTCGCTCGGGGACTCGCTCGACTCACCTGGTCGTCACGGGGAGTGCAGCGTGGACGGCGACCTGCCGACGAGCTCGCCGTTGCGCAGCACGGTCACCGGACCGTCCTCGCTGACGACGATGATCGTGGCGAGCGGGTCGTCGAAGCTGTAGCGCCGTCCCGACGTGTGGCGCATGCCGCCCAGGCCCTCGACGACGAGCTCGGCGCGTGGGCTGGGCACGAGGCGCACGCCCAGCTCGCGCAGCACCCCGTCGCCGTCGAACACCGCCGCGCCGTCGACCTGGCTGAGGGCATGGCGGAGCGGGGCGAGGTCGGCCGGGCGGCGCACGTCGAGCGTGGGAGGCGTCGGGAGGCGGAGCTCGACGGGTGGGCCGGGCACGGCGTGGGGTCGATAGATGAGGAGGGCCCCGATGCCTCGCGAGCCGAGGTCGTGCACGGCGAACTCCAGGAGGATCTCGAGGACGTCGCGGTCACCGTGTGAGCCGAGCGAGCCTTCGAGCGAGCGAACGGAGCTGTTCCGGTCGGCGCACACCGTCACCGAGTCGATCCACGCCGAGACGGGCGGCTCCTTGTGCCAGCGCAAGCCCTCCCAGCGCAGGACGCCGAAGTCGCCGACGATCCTCACCGATCCGTTGGGGTGGCGCTGGACGACGACGGCGCCGAGCGTCTCGGCGAGCACGACCAGATCGCGCTCGGATCCCGCCGGGCGGTCGAAGACGGCCCACTCGTCGTCGCCCGACAGGCGCCTGATGAGCCAGCTCGACAGGCCGTCGGCGAACAGGCGGGTGCCGACCAGCGGCATCGCCTCGACCGGCTTGCGGCTGACCTCCAGGTCGGTGCCCTGGCTCCAGGTCTCGGGCGGCGTCGTCGGTTCGATGATGGCGCCGACGCTGGGCACCCGCCGCTCGTGGACGTTGGGCCGCAGCGCGTAGTCGATCTCCGTGAGGACCACGCCGCCCCAATCGCTCGCCGGGTCGAGCTCGAACCCGACCTCCGCGAGCTCGTCGGCCAGTCGCCGCAGCCGCGCCGTGCTCATGCGCCGACACCCGTCGTCCGCCCACCGGCCGGGGCACACGCTGATCTGGGCGCGGACGGACTCGATGTCGAGACCGTGCGCGCCCAGAGGGCCTCGTGAGGCTGTCCGCGCCCTGATGCGCGGGCGGCAGGCTCGATCACGAGAGCTTGCGCTCGATCCGGGCCAGGAACGCCGAGCGATCAGCGTCGCCAGCCGTGTCCATGCCGTACATCGCCAGCCACGTCGTGCGAGCCAGCGGGTGGCACACCGCGCGCAGGGTCCGCGTCATCATGCGCTTGCCGACCTCGCCCTCCAGTGCGTTGACGAGCTTCGTCGACCCGTGGGTGGTGATGGCCACCAGCCGCCGCACGTTGTGCAGCCGGGCGTGCAGGCGGTTGGAGTCCGGCGGCAGGTCCCAGGCGACGTCCCGGACCCACACCCGGTCGATCCACCCCTTCAGCATCGCCGGTTGCCCGCTCCACCACGTCGGGTAGACGAGCACGAGCCACTGGCACCATTGCAGGTCGGCGGCGTGGTCGGCCACCGACGGGTGAGCCCCCGGCTCGAGGTGGCGGTCGCGCTCCTCGGCGGTGAAGACCGGATCGAACCCGCAGGCGTACAGGTCGGTGAGCCGGACGTCGTGGCCGCCCGCCTTCAGCGCGGCGACGGCGCGGTCGCGGGTGGCCGCGGTGAACGACTCGGGATCGGGATGGCAGTAGATGACGAGCGTGCGCATCGCGACCTCAGCGGTGACCGGCGGACAGGTGGGCCATGCGGTGCTCGACCCGGTCGACGAACGCCCGGCGCTCGGCGTCGCCCTGGGTGTCCATCGAGTACAGGCCGAGCCACGTCGTCGGCGTCCGGACGCCGCAGTTCAGCCGCAGGGCCCGCGTGAGCAGCCGGCGGCCGCCGTCCTGCAGGAGCTTCACGTACGTCCACGGGGCGCCGTAGGTGCTGATCCCGACGATGTGCGTCACGTTGGTCAGCGCCGGGCGCACCTTGCCGTGCTCGTCGAACGTGAACGCCACACCGGGCACCATCACCCGCTCGAGCCAGCCCCGCAGCATCGCCGGCGGGCCGCTCCACCACGTGGGATAGATGAAGACCAGCATCTGGGCGTGCTGCACGAGCTCGGCGTGGGCGGCGACCATCGGGTCGATCAGCGGTTGTTCGCCGTGGTAGGCGCGACGCTCGTCGGTCGACATCGCCGGCACGAACCCGAGCGAGTACAGGTCGAGCGTCGTGACGTCGTGGCCGGCCCGCCGGAGGCCACGCTCGGCGGCCGCGGTCAGGGCGTGGTTGTAGCTCCCCGTCTGCGGGTGGGCGGTGACGACGAGGACGTTCATGCCGAGCCCGATCGCTCGCGGAGGCGCCGCCGGACGGCCGGCCACTCGTCATCGGTGATCGCGAACACGGCCGTGTCGCGTGGTCGGCCGCGTTCACCGGGTGCCATCGACGGGCGGTGGTGGCGCAGCACGCCCTCGAACGAGGCCCCGATCCGTTCGATGGCCGCCCGGCTGCGCTCGTTGCGGTGGTCCGTGACGAGCGCGACGCGCACGACGTCCCACACCTCGAACGCATGGGTCAGCAGCAGCAGCTTGGCCTCGGTGTTGATCGGGCTGCGCTGGGCGTCGGCGGACAGCCACGTGCCACCGATCTCCACCTCGTCGGGCTCGACGCGCCCGCGCCACCAGCGCAGCTCCAGGAAGCGGGTGCAGCCGACCAGCCGACCGTCGGCCCGGCGGCGCTGCACGAACGGGACGGCCGCCGAAGCGTCGCGCAGCGCCAGCAGCTTGGCCACGTACTGGCCCATCGCGTCGGGTCCGTCGGGCACGTCGGTGTAGCCGTACGACGACCGATCGACCGTCGCGGCGACCACGAGCTCGTGGACGTGATCGGGCGAGAGGGGCTCGAGCTCGACGTGCCGCCCAGTGAGGACCGGCGCCGGGATGCCCATGCGACGACGGTACCCGCCGGTCAGCCCGGGCCGCCGACCACGGCCAGCTCGCCGCCGAGGCTGGCGCCGCCCATCAGCTCCAGGCGATCGCCGCTCCAGAACTTGCCCGGGTCGTACCAGTTCGAGGGGTGCTTCGGGTCGAGCAGGCCCATCCGGCGGAACGTGATCGCCATCAGCTGCGCGCAGTAGACGGCCTCGCCGGTCGCCTCCTTCCGGAAGCGGCCTTCGATCCAGCGACGGGCCAGGCGACCGGTGGTCGGGAAGGGCTTGGCGTCATAGGTGTCGATCACCCGCAGGAGCTCGTCCTCCATCGCCCGCGTGACCTCGCCGGTCAGCTGGCGGACGAACGCCCGCTGGGCGTACTTGCCCGTCCACACCCCGTACGCGTCACCCAGGCGGTTGAGCTGGGCGCCTCGGTGGTGGGTACCGGTCCACACGTCCTCGAGCGACTGGCCGAGCTCGGTGTGCCACAGGAGCGGCGGCAGGTCGTCGAGGGCCACGGCCATGGCCACGTGGTTGACGGGCGAGTTGGTCGCCACCCTGATCGCCTTGTCGGCCATCGACGTGCCGCGGAACAACCAGATGTCACCGGTGTGCGCCCCGTCGATGGCCTCCGTCGCGGAGATGGTCCCACGGCTCGCCACCGGCCGTACTGTACGACCGTGAACGTGTGGAAGGTCCTGGGCTTGGCGACGCTGGCCGGCGTCGTCACCGCGGGTGTCGTGGCCCAGCGCCGACGCCGCTCGTACCAGGCGATCGACACCGAATCGCTGCGCGACCGGCTCCATGCCCGGCTCGCCGCGGCCACGTCGCCGCCGCCCGGATGGGAGGGTGGCACGGCGGCCGCCCAGATGCCGCCCAGATGAACGGTCAGGGCTTCGAGTCCGACCAGCGCCGGAGGACGGCGACGTCGGCGACGAAGCGGACCGGCGTCTCGCCGGCCCACCGGTGGACGGCTTCCTGCAACCCGTCCTCGACGACGGCGACGGCGTCGTCGGCGGCGGCCTCCGGCACGTGCACCAGCAGCTCGTCGTGCAGGCACAGCACGATCCGGGCGTCGATCGGGGCGCCCCGGGCCCGCACGGTGACGGCCCACATCTTGAACAGCTCGGCTGCCGCGCCCTGGATGAGGGCGTTGCGGGCGTAGCGGCCCATCGCCGCCGCCCGTCGCCGCGCCTCGGTGTCGGACACCTCGTTGGCGTTCGTCGTGCCCATCCGCACCAGACGGCCCCCGACCGTGCGGATGTCCCGTCCGACCTGGCCGTCGACGTCGGCCGCATGGAGCAGCGCCATCGCCGTCGGGTAGGCCGACTCCAGGCGCCGCAGGGCCTGGGCGCCGTGGCCGGTCGTCTGCCCGTACATGGCCCCGAGGACGGCGACCTTGGCCGTCGCCCGGTCGACGCCGAGCTGCGCCGCCACCGGCGCGTACATGTCGGCGTCGGCAGCCGCCCGGGCCAATCGGGCGTCACCGGAGACGACGGCGAGCACGCGTGGCTCGACCTGGCCGAGGTCGGCGCGCACGAACACGTGGCCCGGCTCGGCCACGACGGCCGGGCGCAGCTCGGCGGGCAGGTTGTGCAACCCGGCCGTCGCCGTCATGCGGCCGGCGGCACCATCCGCGCCCGACCAGCGGCCGCGGAGGCGGCCATCGGCGCCGACCTGCGCGTCGAGCCAGTCGTAGCCGTACGTCGTGGCCACGCGCTCTGCCTTGCGCCACGACACCAGCGCCTCCACGATCGGGTGCTCGTCCCGGTGGGGCAGCAACCGCCACGCCCGGGTGTCGGGGACGTCGATCCCGCACCGCCGCAGCAGTGCCCGGACCTGCTCGTTGCTGCGCAGGTCGACGGCCCCGGCGCCGGCCGGCGCGTGGCGCAGGACCGCGGCGTCCCGGTCGGCACGATGCTGCGCTGCCTCGCCGGCGGCGCGTGGGCGGGGACCGGCGATGGACCCGATCAACGCCTCTGCGGCGCTCCGGTCGACCGGCAGCCCGTCCGCTTCGAGCTCGACACACAGCAGCTCGGCGGTCGATTCCGACCGCACCGTGGCGGGTGCGCCGGGGCGCTCGTTCGCGAGCTCGTCGACGAGCCGGGCCTGGCGCTCGGCGAGCTCGACGGCGAGCTCGGCCCAGCGGGCCAGACGCACCGGATCGCCGGCCCAGGCGCCGGCGACCCACTCCGGGCGGAGGTGCCCGTCCGCACCGACCGGCTCGTCGAGCTCGCTGTCGTCCGGGACCGGGTGGAAGAGGTCGGGCGGGCGGGCGATCGGGATCGAGTCGACGTCGAAGCCGTGCGCACCGGCCCAGACGCGGGCCGGATCGGCCGCCCATCCGCCGGCGAGGATGCGGTGGACGGCGCCGAGGTCCCAGCACGTCGCGATCCGGACGCCTGCGGCGACGAGCAGGGCGGGCGCGGCGCCCGACCACACGACCCATCTCGGGCGCAGCGCGACGTCCATCGCGGCCACGGCTTGGGCGGTCGCCTCGGGCCGGCCGTCGAGGACGACGGCCGGCCGCCCGGGCGTGGCAAGTGCCGCACCCGTGGGGGTAACCGCCAGTCCGACGCGGCCGCCGCGCCCGAGGCCGGCGGCGCCCAGCTCAGCGAGCGGGGAGCAGTCCGCGGACGTAGGCGGCCTGGCCGGCGTGCTGGATCTCGTCGTCGACGATGCTCACGAGGCGCACGCCGAGCGTCACCGGCGGGTCCCAGCGCTCGTCCACGACGCGGTCCAGGTCGGCGGGGGTGAGGGAAGCGAGGTAGGCCGTCGTGCGGACGGCGACGGCCTCGTAGTAGCCGATGAGGGCATCGGGTCCGTCCGGGCGGACCGCCGCCACCTGATCGGCACTGTGCCCGTACCCGGTGTCGTGGGCGTCGGGCGCGAGGCCGAAGCGCGCCGGCCACGGCTCGGTGACCCACAGCTGCTCGGTGCCGAGGAGGTCGGCCACGTGTTCGTCCTCGACCCGCGCCAGGTGCCAGACGAGCCACCCGATCGAGTTGGCGCCGGCTGCCGGTCGGGCGGCCAGCTCGTCGGCGCGAGACCGTCGACGGCGCCGCGGACCTCCTCGGGCACGCGCCCGTACAGCTCGACGAGTAGCTCAGCGATGTCCACGGTCCATCTCCCCTCGGTCCTGAGATCCTCGCGTGGCCGTGGTCACGGCGGGCCGGCGCGGCGCCTAGTGTGGCGTGTCATCCGCCAGCGGGCACCATGTGGAGGATCGTCATTGCGCCAGATCCTGGTCGTCGCCAACCAGACCGTCGGGGGTGACGAGCTCGCCGCCGAGATCACCGCGGCGTGCCGCCGGCCCCTGTGAGTTCCACCTGCTCGTGCCGGTGCCGCCGTCGCCGCCGATCGGGGTCGCGATGGGGTTCTCGGCGATGGAGGTCGGCATGATCCCGGCCGCACACGGCCCCGACGAGCGCGAGATCGCCGCCGAGCGGCTGCAGTTCGGTCTGGAGTGGATGCGCGGCCTCGGTGTCGCGGTCACCGGTGAGGTCGGCGAGACGGACGCCGTCCGCGCCGTCCGCAACGTGCTGGCGTCGAGACCGATCGACGAGATCATCATCTCCACGTTGCCGACGAGCCTGTCGCGCTGGCTCCGCCAGGACCTGCCGAGCCGGGTCGAGCGCAAGTTCAAGCTGCCGGTCAGCGTCGTCACCGCGACCACGTCGACGTCGGCGCCCTCCTGACCCGACTCGGGGGCGGTTCCGGTCCGGTGGGACGCCGTGTCCCCGGGCTGGGGTTGGCAGTGTCGGGTACGGTTCCCGCCCATGAGTGGGGTGACGGCGCTGGTGTGCACGCGCGACCGCCCGGAGCCCATCGTCACGGCGGTGGCCTCACTGCTGGCGTCGTCCGACGTCGAGCTGATCGTGGTCGACCAGAGCCCAGGCGACGAGACCGAGCGGGCCCTCTCGCCGTTCATGGGTGACGGCCGGTTCCGGTACCACCGGTCGCGCGCCACCGGGAAGGGTGCCGGGCTCAACGAGGGCCTGGGTCTGGCGACGGGGGCGGTCGTCGTGCTGACCGACGACGACTGCATCGTGCCGGCCGGATGGCCCGACGACATGGCCACGCACCTCGTCGACCGACCGGCGTGCGCGATCGTCTTCTGCAACGTCGTGGCCGTCGACCACGATCGCACGAAGGGCTACGTGCCCGCTTTCGAACGAACCACCGGCCGCTTGCTGACGTCGATCTCGGCGATGCGCCACGGGATGGGGCTGGGCGCCGGCATGGCCGTCCGGCGCGACGTGATCGAGGAGCTGGGCGGCTTCGACGAGTGCTTCGGCCCCGGCGGACTGTTCCCGTCGGCTGACGAATGGGACGCGGCAATCCGAGTGCTCCTCGCCGGATGGCACGTGTACGAGACAGCCGACCTGGCGATCGTGCACGACGGCTACCGCTCGTTCGAGGAGGGTCGTGAGCACGCCCGCCGGGACTGGGTCGCGCTCGGCGCGGTGTGCGCCAAGCCGCTGCGCGCCGGCCACCTCCGCTCGATCGGGATCGCCGTCGACCTGCTCGTCACGAAGGCGTTGTGGCCACCTGTGAGGGACCTGCTGCACGCCCGACGCCCGCGGGGATCGGGCGCATCACCGGTTTCTGCTCCGGCTTCGTCCGCGGCTGGCGCACGCCGCTGGATCGCCGCACCATGCGGTACTGCGTGGATGCGCGGTACGAGACCGACGCCCGTCCGGACCTCGGTCCTCGCGGTCCCGCCGATCGCGGGGGGTGACGCGATCAGCGGGCGGCACGGGCCTCAGCCCCAGCGCGGCTGCTCGTCGGGGTTGATGCCGAGGCTCAGCTTGCCGACGAGCTCGTGGGTGAGCATCGTGTTGCCGGGGTGGATGCGCCCGAGGCGGGCGTCGCGGAACAGCTGCTCGAACCGGCTGCGCTTGAAGATGCCGGCTGCCGCCGGTGAGGTCGAGGGCGGTGTCGACGACCGCCCACGCCCGGTTCACGACGTCGTACTTGCAGGCGACGATCTTGACCGGCCAGTCCATGCCGTGGTCGACGCCGCTCGACCCAGTCGTCGCACACGCGGTCGAGGTGGGCGTCCATCGCTTCGAGGTGGATGCGCATCTCGGCGACGTGGTGCTGCACCTCGGGGTGGTACGCCATCGAGCGGGTCAGCGCGATCGACGTGCCGCTCGTGCATCGCGGGCGACCGTGTCGTCGAAGGCCCGCTGGGCGATCGACGCGTACACGCCGGCGAAGCCGAGCAGCGCCCAGGCGAACAGGGCGACGTGGAACATGCCGGCACCGGCGAACCCGGCCGGGCACACCAGGATCGTCGCCTCGTCGGGGACGAACGTCCGGTCGAGGATCGTGTCGTTGGACGCCGTGGCCCGCATGCCCGAGCGTGTCCCACGTCTCCTCGATGCGGTAGCCGGGCGTGTCGCGGTGGAGGAAGCCGTGGACGACCTTCGGGGTTCGTCGGGTCGCTGGTGTCCATGGCGTGGACGCCGAGGTAGGTCCACACCGGCGACAGGCTGCCGAAGATCTTGTGGCCGGTGATCTCCCAGCCGCCGTCGACGCGCTCGGCCTTCGAGCTGCGACAGCAGCACCGGCATGTCGTTGCCCGCCTCGCCGTGGCCGGCGGCGAAGACGTGCCCGTCGGCGGCCTGGTCGCAGCACCCAGTCGCCCGACGGGTCGCCGGCGCGGTGCAGGTCGGCGCACAGCCCGACGAAGTAGTGGTGCATGTTGACGGCCACGGCGGTGGCCGGCGCGACGTAGGCGATCCGGCGCTGGAGGCGGTTGATCTCGGCCGAGGTCGAGCCCGCCGCCGCCGTAGGTCGGCGGGCAGCGAGGCGGTGAGGTAGCCGCTGGCTCCGCAGCTCCTCGAAGTCCTCGGTGAAGAACGTGTTGTCGCGGTCGTAGCTCGGCGCCCGCTCGTCGAAGCGGGCCAGCATCTCCTCGGTCAGGAGATCGGCCCTGGGTCTCGGTGATGGTCATGGTGTTCCTCTCGTCGTCTCGAGTCGGTCGATCGACCGACTCACAATTGCCGCGCAGCGTACGAATGACTGTCAAGCGTTGATTCGCCAGGGGGAGCGTGTCAGACTGCGTTCGATCGATCGACCGAATTGAGTCGACCGTAATGGGTCGAGCGGTTGGCTCGGCCGACGACCTCCCTGGAGACGGCATGCGCAACGGCGACCACGACACGCCCCAGGCGATCCTCGCCGCCGCCCGCAACCGCCTCCTCGCCGACGGGTACGCCGGGCTGTCGACCCGCAAGGTCGCCGACGAGGCCGGCGTGCCCCTGTCCCAGGTGCACTACCACTTCGGCTCGAAGGGCGGGATGGTGCTCGCCCTGCTCGAGGCCGAGAACCGCCGCCGCCTGTCCCGCCAGACCGCGATGTACGCCGAGGACGTGCCGCTGTGGCGGCGCTACGAGCAGGCGTGCGACTTCCTCGAGGACGACCTCGAGTCGGGCTACGTCCGGGTGCTGCAAGAGATGATCGCCGCGGGGTGGTCCAACCCCGACGTCGCCGCCGCCGCCAAGGCGATCCTCGGCGGCTGGTACGACGTTGCTCACCGAGGTCGCCCTGGAGGCGGCCGAGCGCTTCGGCGGCCTGGGTCCGTTCTCGCCGGCCGAGGCGGCGACGCTGGTCGGCAACGCGTTCCTCGGGTCCGAGGTGCTCCTGCTGCTCGGCTTCGACCGCCACGAGCTCCCGATCCGGGCCAGCCTGCGGCGCGTCGGCGAGCTGATCCGGACAGCCGAGGAAGCGAGCGCCGCCGCGAGCGCGACCGCCACGGCCCACACCGGGGTGCGGTCGTGAAGGCGCGCCAGCCCGACGCGTCGGGGTTCATCGAGCGCGACGGCGTCAAGGTCGCACTGGGAGTCGTTCGGGGACGGGACCGACGACGATCGCCTTCCTGCCCGACGTGGTCGATCATCCCGTCCGAGCTCTGGAAGCTCCAGATCCCGACGTTCGCCCGCCGTCACCGCGTGGTGACGTTCGACGGCCGCGGCACCGGCCGGTCCGACCGCCCCGTCGGCGCCGCTGCGTACACCCACCACGAGTTCGCCGCCGACACGCTCGCCGTCCTCGACGCCACCGGCACCGAGCGAGCCGTGCTCGTCGCCCTGTCGTGCGGCACGCTGTGGGCCGTCCAGGTCGCGGCCGACCACCCCGAGCGCACCATCGGGCTGGTCTCCATCGGGCCGGCGGTGCCGCTGGCGCCACCGCACCCCGAGCGCCAGGTCCACCCGTTCGAGGAGCGTCCTGGACGTCGAGGAGGGCTGGGCCAAGTACAACCGCCACGTACTGGGACCGCGACTACGCCGGCTTCCTCGAGTTCTTCTTCGGCCAGATGTTCACCGAGCCGCACTCGACCAAGCAGATCGAGGACTGCGTCGGGTGGGCACTCGACAACGACCCCGACGTGATCGCCGACACGCTGCGCGGGCTGGACGCTGTGTGGGCGCGAGGGCTTCCGTTCCGTCTGCGAGCGTGTCCGAGCCCGGTCCTCGTGATCCACGGCGACGAGGACGCCATCCGGCCCCACGCCGCCGGTCGCGGCCCTCGCCGACGTCACCGGCGGCGATCTGCTGACCGTCGAGGGCGGCGGCCACGGCCCCCACGCCCGCGATCCGATCGTCGTGAACGCCGCGATCGAGCAGTTCGTCGAGCGCATCCAGCCCCGGCCGACCTGGACGTCGTTCAGGCGGGCGCTGCGACGACCGCCGCGGGCGCTGTACCTGTCCTCGCCGATCGGCCTCGGCCACGCCCGCCGCGACCGTCGCCATCGCCACCGAGCTGCGGCATGCTCCATCCCGACCTCGAGATCGACTGGCTGGCCCAGCACCCGGTCACGTCCATGCTCGACGGCGCCGGCGAGCGGATCCACCCGGGGTCGGCGGTTCCTCGCCAACGAGTCGGCGCACGTCGAGGACGAGTGCCCGACGAGCACGACCTCCACGCGTTCCAGGCGATCCGGCGGATGGACGAGATCCTCGTGAACAACTTCGGCGTCTTCCACGACGCCGTCACCGAGCGAGCCCTACGACCTCGTCATCGGCGACGAGGCCTGGGACGTCGACTACTTCCTGCACGAGAACCCCGAGCTGAAGCGGTTCTCGTTCGCCTGGATGACCGACTTCGTCGGCTGGCTGCCGATGCCCGACGGCGGCGCCCGCGAGGCCGCGCTGACCGCCGACTACAACGCCGAGATGATCGAGCAGCGGGCCCGCTTCGGGCGCATCCGCGACCGCTCCATCTTCGTCGGCGACCCCGACGACATCGTGGCCGGCACGTTCGGCGCCGGCCTGCCGTCGATCCGCGAGTGGACGCGAGGCCAACTTCGAGTTCGCCGGCTACGTCACGGGCTTCGACCCGCTCGCGCTCGCCGACCGGGCGGCGTTGCGGGCCGAGCTCGGCTACGGCCCCGACGAGCGGGTGTGCCTCGTCACCGTCGGCGGTTCGGGTGTCGGGAGCTCGCTGCTGCGGCGGGTCGTGGATGCCGTGCCGGCGGCCCGCCGGCTCGTGCCCGGCCTGCGGTTCGTCGTCGTGGCTGGGCCGCGGATCGACCCACGGGCGCTCCCGCGGCGGGCCGGCGTGACGTACTTCCGCTACGTGCCCGACCTCCATCGCCACATGGCGGCCGTCGACATCGCGGTCGTGCAAGGCGGGCTGACGACGTGCATGGAGCTGACGGCGAACCGCCGGCCGTTCGTGTACGTGCCGCTGCAGCACCACTTCGAGCAGACCTTCCACGTCCGTCACCGTCTCGAGCGCTACGGCGCCGGCCGCTGTGTCACCTACGACGAGGCCCGGGATCCCGAGGTGCTGGCGGCGGCGATCGCCGCCGAGATCGGCCGGCCCGTCGGCTACCGCTTCGTCGACCCCGGCGGTGCCGCTCGAGCCGCCGCCTCCATCGCCGCGCTGCTCTGAGCGCCGCGACGGACCGGTCCGGGGTCCGACCGGGCGGCGGTCCCGTGACGTGCGCGAGGGTGTCGGCGGCCATGCGAACGGAGGACACCGCCCATGAGTGCTGAAGCCCGCCGTGACGACGCCGATGGCATCGTCACCGTCACGTGGACGTGTGACGAGAAGCTCAACGCCGTCTCGGACCGGATGATCGACTTCCTGCGCGATGCGGTCGCCGACCTCGCCGATCGGGAGGACCTGCGGGCGCTCGTCATCACCGGGGAGGGGCGCTACTTCACCGCCGGCCGGGACATCGGGGGGATGGGCAACTCGTCGGCGTCGGGCGTGATGCTGCGCCGCAACTACCGGCGGATGCACGAGTTGTTCGACGAGATGGAGAAGATCGAGAAGCCGATCGTGCTCGCTGCGCAGGGACCCTGCCTCGGGGTCGGCGTCGAGATGTCGGCGTCGTGCGACTTCCGCTTCGCCAGCGAGCGGGCCCACTTCGGGCTCCCCGAGGTCCCGAACCTCGCCGTCCTGCCGGGCTCGGGCGGCATCAGCCGGCTGACCCGGATCATCGGTCCCCACTGGGCCCGCTGGATCGCCATGGCCGGCGAGAACGTTTCCGCCGAGCAGGCGCTGACGATGGGCTACGTGCACCGGGTCTTCCCCGACGAGGGCTTCCACGCCGCGGTGCACGAGTGGACGACCCGCCTGATCACGAACTCGCCCGAGGCGCTCGGCCTGGCCAAGCTGGTCATCGACGCCGCCGTCGACAGCGACCGCCGAACGGCGCGTCACCTCGACCGGATCGCCAACACGCAGCTCATCCAGTCGCGCGAGCACTTGGCGAAGGTCGCTGCGTTCCAGGCCCGCTCGCATCGGTGACGGCCCGCTCCGGCTTGCTCGGCCGACGCTGACGCGGACATCGTTGGTCATGGGAGCAACGACACCTGAGCTCGTCGCGACGCGGCGCGCAGGCCACGTGCTGATCGTCGAGATGCGGCGGGTGGCCAAGCGCAACGCCGTCGACCGCCGGCTCGCCGACGCCATCGACGAGGCGCTGAACGAGCTCGAGGACGACGACGACCTGTGGGTCGGCGTCCTGACCCACGCCGGACCCGTCTTCTCGGCCGGCAGCGACCTGACGTCGGGCGGCGACTACCACACCGCGCGGGGCGGCGCCTACGGCATCATCCGCCGTGACCGCCGCACGCCGATCATCGCCGCGCTGGAGGGCCCGGCGCTGGGCGGCGGGTTCGAGATCGTCATGGCGTGCGACCTCGTCGTCGCCTCGACGGCGGCCCGGTTCGGTTTGCCCGAGGTGGCGATCGGCGTCGTGCCGACGTGTGCCGGGCTGTTCCGGACGCCGCGGGCGTTCCCGCTCAACCTGGCCCGTGAGCTCGTCCTCACCGGCGAGCCGATCGGCGCCGAGCGGGCGCACGCAGCGGGGTTCGTGAACGTGCTCACCGAACCGGGCGGCGCGCTCGACGCGGCGATCGCGCTGGCCGAGCGGATCGTGCGCAACGCGCCGCTCTCGGTGCAGGCCAGCCTGGCCGCCGTCAACGCCGTGCTCGGTGAGGCCGATGCTGTCGGGTGGGCCGAGACCCAGCGGGCGCTGGACGCGATCACCGGGACCGCCGACGCCGCGGAAGGCGTGGCCTCGTTCCTCGAGAAGCGCCCGCCGCGTCGGCAGGCCCGCTGACCGCCGGGCCGGGCCGGTCCGGTCTGGGCGGCGAACGTGACGACTGGGTCAGTCGACGGCGATCGCCTGCAGCACGTCGAGGCGGCTGGCCCGCCGGGCCGGCAGCGCGGCCCCGATGATGCCGAACGACGCGCCGCCGAGGGCGAGCAGGACCAGCGTGCCGGTGGGCACCGCGAGGCGGTCCAGGCCCTCGTCGGCGAGGGCCCGCACCGTGACCACCCCGAGCGCGGTGCCGGCCACGAGGCCCAGCACGGTCCCGAGCAGCGCGATCAGCACCGCCTCCCAGCGCACCGCGGTGCGGACCTGGGAACGGCTCATGCCGACGACGCGGCAACAGCCCGAGCTCACGGGTGCGCTCCAGCACCGAGAGCGCGAGCGTGTTGACGATGCCGATGAGCGCGATGAGCACGGCGAGGAACAGCAGCGCGTAGACGAGCCCGACGAGCTGGTCGACCTCGTCGGCGCGGTCGCCGATCAGCTCGTCGCGGTCCTGCACCTCGACGGTGGGGTCGCCGCCGAGTGCGCCCTCCAGCGCCAGACGGGTGCCGGGCGGATCGCCGTCGGACCGCACCAGCACGGCGATGTCGAACGGGTCGGTGACGTTGGACCGCATCGTGTCCGCCGACAGCAGGTGGGTGCCGACCAAGTTGGACCGCTCGTAGATGGCGACGACCCGCATCGGCACCTCGCCGGTCCGGGGAACGTGATCGGCAGCGTTCCTCCCAGTCGCAGGTCGCGGTCGTCGGCCCAGGTGCGGGCGACGGCGACGGTGCCGTCGCCGAGGTCGGCGAGCGACCCCTCGCTGACGTCGACGTCGGCCAGTTCGGGGAAGGCGGTGGGATCGATGCCGACGATGCCGTCGGGCCGGCCGTCGATGAGCACGCGGGTGACGGTGAGCCCCGACGCCACGGCGACGCCTGGCACCTCGGCGATGCGCGTCTGCGAGGTCGCCCGTGAGCACCCCACGGAAGCCGGTGCCGGTGACGGCGAAGTCCGCGGTCAGCTGGGTCTCGACCGACGCCGCGACGGCGGCGCGCGCCGACGCCGCGAACACGGTGACGAAGGCGACGAGGCCGACGCCGATCATCAAGGCCGACGCCGTCGCCGCGGTCCGCGCCGGGTTGCGCACGGCGTTGTCCCGAGCGAGGGACCCGGGCACGCCGCGGACGCTCGACAGCGGGCGTCCGAGGGTGCGGCAGATCGGCCCGGTCACCACCGGGGCCACCACGACGAGCGCGAGCAGCCCGATGAGCGCCCCGATGCCGAGGGTGCGCAACCCGTCGCCCCCCTGCAGCGCGCCTGCCGTCACGAGGACGACGGCCAGTGCGAGCGCGACGGCGCCGGCGATGCCCCGCCCGACGGCATGCGGCGGTCGCTCGACCTCCTGGTCGCGCAGCGCGGCGACGGGTGCGATGGCCGCGGCCCGACGTCCCGGCACGGCCGCCGACACCGTGGTGACGGCGACGCCGACGAGGACGGCGACGACCACGGTCCGGACCTCGACGACGTTCGCGACGGTGGGGAGCTGGAAGCCGAGGCCGGCCAGCAACCACTTCAACACCGACGCCACGCCGATGCCGACGACCACGCCGGTGAGGGAGGCGGCGACACCGATCACCGCGGCCTCTCCCAGCACCGACCCGAGCACCTGGCGGCGGCTCGCACCGACCGCCCGGAGGAGGGCCAGCTCGCGGGCCCGCTGGGCCACCACCACGGTGAACGTGTTGTAGATGATGAACGTCGCCACGAACAGCGACACCCCGGCGAACAGGAGCAGCGAGGCCGTGAAGAACTGCAGCCGGTCGGCCACCTCGGACCGGTTCTCGGCCGTGACCTCCTGGCCGGTGAGCACCTCGAGGTCGGCGCCCACCACGTCGCGGATGCGCCGGCGCAGGTCCTCGGGGTCGATGCCCGACGCGGCGGCCACGGCGATGCTGTCGTAACGACCCGGCTCGGCGAGCAGCTGCTGGGCGACGTCGGGACGGAACAGCGCCGCGGTGGCCCCGAGGGCCCGATCGGCGCCGCCGATCGTCACGAAGCCGCTGACGCGGTAGCTGTGCTGGCCCGAGCGCACGACGATGCGCACGGTGTCGCCGACCGCCAGGTCGCCCTGGTGCTTGCTGCCGCGGTCCAGCACGACGTCGCCGGCCTCCCGCGGGGGCGTCCCCTCGACGAGCTCGTACGGGTTGAGTCCTGCCGCATCCACCCACGCCTGACCGGTCGTGGGGGCGTCGCCGGTACCGAGCGGCTCGTCGTCCGTCCCGAGGATCTGGGCGTAGCCGCTGACCCGCCCGGCCGAATCGCTCACCCCGGGGACGGCGGCCACGCGGCCGAGCTCGGCCTCGTCGACCAGCGGCCGTTCGCCGATGAGGCCACCGGAGAACGGGCTGGGCGCACGGACGACGACGTCGGTGCCCCGGTTGGCGTCGGCGAACAGCGAGTCGAAGGCGGCCCGGATGGTGTCGGTGAGCACGAACGTGCCGACGACGAACGCGACGCCCAGGAGGACGGACAGCGCGGTGGCGAGGAACCGCAGCCGGTGGGCCCGGAGACCACGGATCGTCACCGTCAGCACCCCAGCACGGTACGGGGCGTGGCCGCGGCGTCACTGGGCGCGGTAGTGCGGTCCCAGCGCAGCTTGGTAGCCGTCGGCGTCCCAGTCGGGCATGGCGCTGCCGTCGCGGGACGCGGCGAGACGGTCGGCGTAGTACTCCCAGCCCGGCCCGACGTCGGCGACGTCGACGTCGTCGGTGAGGGTCTGCACGAAGGTCATCGTCGTCGTGCCGTCGTGTTCGGCGAGGGTGACGACGATGTGCCAGACCGGTCGGCCGCTGCCGAGCTCGACCACGAAGCGGGAGGGCGGCTCGCACTCGAGGATCAAGGCCGGCTCCTCGACGACCTCCCGCTCGGCCGTCATGGCGACGGTGACCGTCCGGCCGGCGCCCGTCGGCCCGGTCATCGTGCCGTACCAGCGGGCGAAGCGCTCCGGTTCGGTGAGGCTGGCCCAGACATCGTCGATCGGCGCCCGGAACGTGCGCTCGATCACGAGTTGTCTGCCGGCCGGACCGGTGGTCACCCAGCCGGTCGGTCGTCGCGGGTGGCTGGTCATGTGGTCTGCTCCTCGTTGCGGGTGGCGGGCGGTGGGACCGGCGGGCGGCGCTCCCGCTCGCGGCGGGTGCGGTGGACCTCCGTCTCGAGGGCGTCGAAGCGTTGCTCCCACGCGGGGCGCAGGGCGGCGATCCAGGTCTCGACCTCGTCGAGCCGCTCGACGTCCGCGCGATAGATCCGTTCGCGCCCGTGGACGTCGGCGTGCACGAGGCGGGCCTCGCGCAGCACCCGCAGGTGGCGGCTGATCGCTGGTCGGCTGATCTGCCCGAACGAGTCGGCCACGGCTCCGGCCGGCGCCGGGCGGCGGGCCAGCATCTCGAGGATGCGTCGGCGTACGGGATCAGCGAGCGCTCCGTACACGTCCATGGGCCAAAGCGTAACAGATCAGTTACGCATCTGACCACCGACGAGGCCCCGCGGCCGGCCGGCCCGGTACGTAGGCTCGTCGCCTGTGACGACGACGGTCCATCGTCTCTCGTCGGCCGCCGCCCGACGGATCGCCGTGCGGGCGCAGCTCCTGGATGCCGCCCGGCCGACCGACTTCCTCGCCGTCGTCCGCCACCTCACGATGCTCCAGCTCGATCCGACCAGCGCGGTGGCGCCGAGCGCGGAGCTGGTGGCGTGGAGCCGGCTCGGCTCCACGTGGTCGTCGGCGGAGCTCGCGCGCTCGACGACGTCGACGGGTCGAAGGCCGCTGATCGCAGCGACCGGCGGCGACTGCTGGCAGGACAGCTGTGGGAGAGCCTGCGGCGAACCGAGGCGATCGGGCGCTGACTCGCTGATGCCGACCGACACCCCTCGACGATGTGCGTGGCAGTCTGGACGGCGCGTGCGACTTGCCGGACGCGAGCTCGTGACCCCGTGTTCCCGATCTCCGTGGTCGGGCCGCGGACGCCGAGCGCCTCCGCAACGGAAGCGGCCCGGGCCCTGGGAGAGCCCATGGGCCGTGCGTGAGCCGTCCGCGCGGCGCCGCCGGCACCCTGGGGCGCCGGAGCGGGTCGACCCGACAGCTCGACTCGTGGCCGGTCGCACCGCGGCTGTCGCCGTTCGACCGGCTCGTGCACGAACGCCAGCGCACGCTCGACCTGTTCGGGTTCGACTACGCGCTCGAGATGTACAAACCGGTGGCCAGGCGCCGCTGGGGCTACTACGCGCTGCCGATCCTCCACGGTGACCGCCTCGTGGGGAAGCTCGACGCCACCGCCGACCGCAAGGCCGGCGTGCTGCGGGTCGACGCCGTGCACGAGGACGTGCCGTTCGGGAAGGCGACGGCCGCCGCCGTCGACCGCGAGATCGACGACCTGGCGACGTGGTTGCAGCTGGATGTCCTGCGGCCGCGCTGACGGCGTCGGCTCGAGCTGGGCGGCTGCCGTGACGGCCCCCGTCGCAGACGCCGCCCCGGCACGGACGCCGCCCAGCACCAGGGCCGACCGCAAGCCATCAGCGGGCCGTGATGCCGACGCCCTTCCAGGCCGCCTTCACGACCCGCTGGACCTCGGTGCCGAAGAGCGTCGCCGCGTTGGCGCTGGTGCGGGTCGCGAACTGGGTGAACGTGGACGTCGGCTTCAACGCCGGGTCGGCCAACGCCGCGTACCAGATCCGTCCGGCCCGGTCCCACGCCTCGCCACCGAGCTCGGTGGCCACGAGGTAGAACGCGCGGTTCGGGATGCCGCTGTTGATGTGCACCCCGCCGTCGTCCTCGTCGGTCTCGACGTAGTCGGCCATCGTCGCCGGCTGCGGGTCCTTGCCCCCGAGTCGGGCGTCGTCGTACGCCGTGCCCGGCTCGGCCATCGACCGCAGCGCGACCCCGTTGACGCCGTCGGCGAGCAGGCCCTCACCGATCAGCCAGTCGGCCTCGTCGGCCGTGTGGCCACGCAGGCGCTGCTTGACGAGGGAGCCGAAGACGTCGGACATCGACTCGTTGAGCGCGCCCGACTGGCCCTGGTACTCGAGCCCGGCGACGTACTCGGTGACGCCGTGGGTGAGCTCGTGGCCCATCACGTCGACGGAGATCGTGAAGCGGTTGAAGATCTCGCCGTCGCCGTCGCCGAAGATCATCTGCGACCCGTCCCAGAACGCGTTGTCGTACCCGTCGCCGTAGTGGACGGTGCTCAGCAGCGGCATGCCGTCACCGTCGATCGAGTCCCGCGCGAACACGTCCCAGAAGAAGTCGAACGTGGCCCCGGTGCCGTCGTAGGCCTCGTTGACGGTGACGTCGGCGACGTCGGCGCTGCCCTCGGTCCGGACCGTCCGACCGGGGAGGCGCATCGTGTGCTGGGCGTCGGCGACGGTGCGGTCCTTGTGCGGCTCGGTGGCCGCGGCGGCGCCGGGCGCCTCCCGGTCGGGCGCCCGCAGGGCGCGCAGCCGGCGGATCGCCTCGTCGTGGGCGATCGTGCGGGCCGCCGTGGCCCGCAGCGTGCGTCGCCCGCTGGTGGCGATGGCCTGGAGGACGTACGGCGGCACGATCGAGCAGAATCCGTGCCGGTGGTGCGAGGTGCGCATCGGTTCCTCCCGGAACAGTCGAGGGGTCGCCGCCGGATGGCCGGGCAGCGTCGTGCTGTGGGCGATCATCGTCGATGGGTGTCACATCCGGGGACCGGGTGGTGAGCACGCTGGCCGGTCGCCCACTGGACGTCGTGGTCGTCCGCTCCGGTGGCCTGAGCGGCGTGCGCCGACACGCCGAGCGCACGGTGGAGCCGGGCTCCGACGGACACGACGCGGCGCTCGTCGTGCTGCGGGCGCACCGCTTCGTCGAGCCGCCTCCCCCGCGCCGACCGGACGGCTTCAGCTACGACGTGCGGATCGCATCGCCAGGGCGCACGGTGCTGCACCGGGTGTTCCGCGATCCCGTGCCCGACGACGTCGCCGTCCTCCTCGCCGCGATGTTGCCGGGCTGACCCACGCCGCATCGGAGCCAGTTGTTCGCTCGCTCGAGGACTCGCTCGGCTCACCGGAGCCAGTTGTTCGCTCGCTCGAGGACTCGCTCGGCTCACCGGAGCCAGTTGTTCGCTCGCTCGAGGACTCGCTCGGCTCACCGGAGCCAGTTGTTCGCTCGCTCGAGGACTCGCTCGGCTCACCGGAGCCAGTTGTTCGCTCGCTCGAGGACTCGCTCGGCTCACACTGACCGGCGGGCGTGGCGTCACGTACGCTGCCGGCGTGGACGGACGCCCCCTCGTGCTCGAGCTCACCGACGGGCTGCCGGAGCGGCACCTCGCCATGGGGGAGGTGCTGTTCGCCGAGGGCGCGGCCGAGCACACCGTCGTCGCCGTCCTCGTCGCCGGACGGCTGCAGGTCGAGATCGAGGGCCACCGGATCCCCGACGTGGCGCTGGCTGGATCCTTCGTCGGCGAGGTCGGGGCCCTGCTGGCCATCCCCCGCACGGCCACCGTGACCGCCGCTGAGCCGTCGACGGTGCGCGTCGTGGGTGATCCGCAGGCGTTCTTCGGATCGCACCCCGCAGTGGCGCTGGAGCTGGCCCGGCAGCTGGCCGGGCGGCTCCACCGCTTGACGTCGTACCTCGGTGATGTCCGCGCCCAGTACTCGGACGCCGGCGGCCACCTGGCGATGGTCGACTCGATCCTGGCCAGGTTGGCCAGCCGGCCGCCGGTCACGATCGACCCGGGGTCGGACCGCGCCCCGGACTACTGATCGAGGACGAGCTCGCTCTCGCGGTCGAACGACCACCACGTCGCCGTGCGGGCGTCGAGGTCGATGCGCACGTGGGTCGGTACCGGACCCAGCTGGTGCCCCCCGTTGAACAGCCAGGCGTCGCCCCGACGTTCGGCCCAGCCACCGCCCGAGACGAACGGCGCCTGGTGGATGTGCCCGCACAGCACGACGTCGGGCTGGTGGCGATCCAGCAGGCGGGGGAGCTCGGGGTCGCCGTAGTGGCGGGACCCGGTCCATGCCAGCGGCCCGTCGGGTGGACCGTGCCAGACCCACAGCCACGGGCGTCCGTCGCGTGTCGTGGCGACGTCGTCGAGCACCGTCTCGAGCGCGGCCAACGTCTCGGCACCTTCCCACCACGCGCACGACGTGATGATCCAACCGTCGACGGTGATGGTGTCGCCGTCGACCGCGACACCGTGGTCCCGCGCTTCGGCGATCCACGCCGTCGCCTTCTCCCCGCCGTCCGTGCGGTGATCGAGGTCGTGGTTGCCGGAGCAGGCGACGACGGTGGTGACGCCGGCGGCGCGGGCCAGGTACTCGAGGGCGACGTCGATCTGGGCATCCAGCGGGACGCTCGAGCCGATGTCGAGCAGGTCGCCGGCGACGACGAGCACATCGACGTCGGCCGCCTCGGCGAGGACCCAGTCCAGCTTGCGCAGGTCGTAGTGGAGATCACTCACCAGGAGGGCGCGCACGGGCGGGATCCTGCCACGTCGACGGCCCGTCGGGCCGCGCCGGTCAGAACGCCAGGCGCAGCCCTGGTCGGTGCCAGGTGCAGCGCACGAGGCGACCGGTGAGCGAGCAGGTGATGTACGCCGTCGTGAGGTCGTCGCCACCGAAGCAGATGTTCGTCACGAGCTGCTCGCCGAGCTCGTCGGGCAGCGTCCAACGCACGACGCGCTCCAGGTCGTCGCCGTCGCGGTCGACCGGTACCTCGATGATCCCCCCGTCGACCAGGGCGCCGACGCAGATCGCGCCCGACGAGTCGACGGCGAGCGAATCGAGCTCGGTGGCGCCCGGCAGACCGGCGACGAGCATGAACTCGTCATACCCGCCCTCGAGGACGAGGGCGCGAGCGCCGAGCCCGAACGACGGCTCGAGCACGCCGGGCGCAGAGATGCGCCGCCGGAGGACCTGCCGGGTCCGGGTCTGGGCCCACACGAGTGCATCACCGCCGGGTGAGAGCCCGATCCCGTTCGGATCGGCGACGCGGTGCACGACGGTGCGGATCGATGAGCCGTCTGGACTGGCGTAGTGGATGGTGCCCCCGGCGAGGTCGGTGAACCAGAAGTTCCCGCTGGCGTCGAACACGAGGTCGTTGGGCCCGGCCAGGGGTCCGTCGTCGGACTCGGTGTAGAGCTGGGTGACCTCGCCCGACGACAGCTCGACGCGCTGGATGCCGGCGTTCTCCCGGGCACCGGGTCGGAAGCCGCCGTTGTTGCAGATGTAGACGGCGCCGTCGGGCCCGATCGCCGCGCCGTTCGGGCCGCCGCCGACGTCGGCGATCGTCTCCTTGGAACCGTCGGCGGCGACCCGGGTCAGCCGGCCACCGGTGATCTCGACCAGCAGCACCGAGCCGTCGGCGCAGGCGACCGGACCCTCCGGGAACGCCAGGCCGTCGGCCATGACCTCGACGTCGGCCAGCTCCTGGGTCTTCAGCATCGTCGTCCCTCCGGGCTCGGACCGGCCCCGGGCCCGTCGGCGGGCGAGCCTACCGACAGCCGGGGAGTCAGCCCGGCTCGGCCGCGCCGAGGGCCCGCAGGCAGAACGCGGTGACGGCCCGCTGGTCGCGAGGAGCCCGACCGACGTAGGGGATCACGAGCCCGGCGGCGTGCATCACGGTGGCGGCGACGAGGTCGACGTCGCCCCGCTGTCGGTGGTCGTGAACGACCCGTCGGCCACGCCGACCTTGGCAATGCCATTCTCAAATTGTCAGGACGGTCGATCGAGCCCGGCGGCGCCGGCCAGCTCGTCGAGGGACGTTTCGACCAGGCGGCTGATCGTCCCGGCGTCGGCCACCTTCGCCGCGTCGGTCATCACGCCGAGGTCGAGGTGGTCGCGGTACCGGCGCAGCGTGATGTTGAGGAACTTCGCCGTGCCGAGGAACGGAGCCGGGTGGTTCGACACCTGGAGGTGGCCGGCGAGGTAGAGCGGTTCGCCGGGCCCGGGCACGTTGGAGAGCGTCACGCTGGCCCCGATCCGGGGGTCGTTGCCGCCGCCGGCGCGGGCGTGGCGAGCCCGCCGGTCGTGTGATCCGAACGGTCCGTCGGCGCCCGACGCGATGAGCGGCTCGAGCAGCTCGCTCCGTCGCCGCTCGACGCGGGCCGACGCCCGCACCGCAGCGAAGCGCTCGACGGCGTCGGCGACGTCCGTGCCGAGGGTCGGGCGGATCGGGATGATGTAGTTCCCGAGCTCACCGTCCTGGGGCGTGCGGTAGCTCCGTGACCCGAGCGCAACGGCGGGCAACCCGGGGAGCGCCCGGCCGGACTCGAGCAGCAGCGCCCTGACCGCGCCTCCACAGATGGCGAGGAACACGTCGTTCACGGTGCCGTCGAGAGACCGCCCGACGGCCCGGACCCGGGACAGCGACAGCGTCAGCTCGTCGTAGGACCGCTCCGTCGACGTCGGCCCCGAGAGATCACCGAGATCCGGTGAGACGGCCGGCGGGTGCCCATCCTCGACGAACGCCGCCAGGTCCGCCTTCGCGGCGTCACGATCGACGGCGACGCGTCCGCGGGCGTCGGCGGCGAACCGCGCGTCGGATGCCGCCCGCCATGCCACCTCGTCCGGCACCGGCTCGTCGAGCTTCGATCGTGGAGGGAGGGCGGCTGGCTCGGGCGTCGGATCGGACAGCGCTCGGACGATCGACTGGTAGCCGATCCCGTCGACGAACGCATGGGGGACGAGCAGGAACATCGCCGCCCGACCGCCCTCGACGTGGTCGACGAGCAGGATGCGCACGGGTGGGCGGCCGTCGAGCTCGAGCGGCCGGACGGCCTCCCGAGCGATCAGTTCGAGGAGCGCCGTCCGGCTCATCGGCCCGTCCTGCTCGACGGTCTGCACGACCTCGTCGACATCGAGGGCGGCGAGGTCGAACCACGCATCCGTGTCGTAGTGCCCGGGGTTGGCGACGAGTCGGCACGACAGTGCGGTGGCGGGGAGACGGCGGGCCAGGTGGTCACGGACGTCGACGACGAAGTCGCCGTCACCACGCTCGTACTGGAGCAACCCGCCGATCTGCATCGGCGAGTCGGGCCGGTGGGCGAGCTGCATGTACTCGTCCTCGGGTCGCAGGTGCCGCATCGCCGGCGAGCGTAGGGCCGCAGCCGGCCGCGGCTTGCTCGGGGACTCGCTCGGCTCACCGGGCCGGGTCGTTCGCTCGCTCGGGGACTCGCTCGGCTCACCGGGCCGGGTCGTTCGCTCGCTCGGGGACTCGCTCGGCTCACCGGGCCGGGTCGTTCGCTCGCTCGGGGACTCGCTCGGCTCACCGGGCCGGGTCGTTCGCTCGCTCGGGGACTCGCTCGGCTCACCGGGCCGGGTCGTTCGCTCGCTCGGGGACTCGCTCGGCTCACGCGACGTCGTACCGTGCCGGCGTGGCCACGACGTCGAGCGCCCGGCCGGAGGGACGCACCGACCGCGCCCTGACGATCGGTCTGGTCGCGATGGTGACGCTCGTCGCGTTCGAATCACTCGCCGTCATCACGATCCTGCCCGACGTCGAAGCCGACCTGGGCGGCGTCGCCTGGTACGGCTGGGTCACCACCGCCTTCTTCCTCGGCACGATGATCGGCATCGTCTTCGCCGGCGATCAGGCCGACCGCCACGGCGCCGGGCGGCCCTACGTGATCGGTCTCGTCCTCTTCGCCGCCGGGCTCGTCATCGGGGGGCTCGCGCCCTCGATGCCCGTCCTCGTCGTCGGACGCGCCGTGCAGGGCTTCGGCGCTGGCGTGGTCCCGGCCGTCGGGTACGTGGCCATCGGGCGGGTCTTCGCCGTCGAGGACCGGCCGCGGATGTTCGCCGTCCTGTCAACTGCGTGGGTGGTGCCCGGGATCGCCGGTCCGGTGCTGGCCGAGCGGGTGGCCGGCGCCGTCGGGTGGCGGTGGGTGTTCCTCGGGTTGCTCCCGCTCGTCGCCGGGGCCGGCGCGCTCATCGTGCCGGCCATGCTCCGCCTCGGGCCGCTCGGCGACGGGCCGGCGCCCTCGGGCCCCTTCTGGCGGCGGCGAATGGTCGAGGCGACTCGCGTCGCGCTCGGGGCGGCGCTGGTCGTCGCCAGCTTCACCGGGTCCCGGTGGCTGCTCGTGCCGGGCGTCGCCGCCGGACTGGTCGTCGGCTTCGGCCCGCTCCGGCGGCTGCTGCCGCCCGGCACGCTGCGCGGGGCGCCGGGACTGCCGGCCGTCGTGGCGTCACGGGGCCTGCTGACGTTCTCGTTCGTCGGTGTCGATTCGTTCATCCCCTACGCGATCACGAACGGACGGGACTCGACGGTGTTCGTCGGGAGCATCGCGGTGACGATGACGACGCTCGCCTGGACCACCGGCGCGTGGATCCAGGAGCGATCGATCGGACGGTTCGGGGAAGCGGCCCTGGTGCGGGCCGGCTACCTCGTGCTCGTGCCGGCGATCGTCGTCGTCGCGATCGCTGCCCTGCCCGATGTCGTGCCGTTCTGGGTGATCCACATCGGGTGGGCGATCGGCGGGTTGGGCATGGGACTCGGGTACGCCGCCCACGCCCAGCTCACCCTGCGCGCGGCTCCGGCTGAGCACTACGGCGCGGCGACTGCGTCGCTGCAGCTGCTCGACAACCTCGGCATCGCGTTGGGGACCGGAGCGATCGGCATCGTGGTGACGGTCGGCGACGAGGCCGGTTGGGCCCCCGGTCGCTCGGTCGCCGCGGCGCTCGGGATCGCCGCCGTCGCGGCCGCGCTCGGGCTGGTGCTCAGCCGACGGTTGCCTGCTCGCGTCGCGCCGGGTGCCGGCGCCGTGGTCGGCGGACCCGTCTCCGATGCGCCGTCGGTCCCGTGACGGGCTGACCCGCGGCGACGCGAGACGAAATGTTCACCAAATGCCGCATTTGGCCGTATATATTGTCCGTCATGTCTGCCGAGCCCGATCGCGGTCGCCGACCGCTCGACGGCATCACGGTGGTGAGCATCGAGCAGGCGGTCGCCGCGCCCTTCGCCACGCGGCAGCTCGCCGACCTGGGTGCTCGGGTCATCAAGATCGAGCGGCCCGGCGAGGGCGACCTGGCCCGTCACTACGACGAGGCGGTGCACGGTGAATCGAGCTACTTCGTCTGGCTCAACCGCTCGAAGGAGTCACTGACCCTCGACCTCAAGTCGGAGGAAGGGCTGGCGATCCTGCACCGCCTGCTCGATCGGGCGGACGTCCTCGTGCAGAACCTGGGACCGGGAGCGGCGGGCCGCCTCGGGCTCGACGTGGCGGCCCTTCGTGACCGCTTCCCCCGACTCATCGTGTGCGACCTGTCGGGGTACGGAGCGTCGGGTCCCTGGGCCGACCGCAAGGCCTACGACATGCTCGTGCAGTGCGAGGCCGGGCTCGTCTCCCTGACCGGCCCGCCAGAAGCACCGTCACGGGTCGGCATCTCGATCGCCGACATCGCCGCGGGGATGTACGCCTACACCGGCATCCTCACCGCCCTGTACCGGCGGGCCACCACGGGCGAGGTCTCCGGGGTGCAGGTCGCGCTGTTCGACGCGCTCGCCGAGTGGATGGGCTCGCCGGCCTACTACACCCGCTACGGCGGTCGACAGCCCGACCGCGTGGGTGCCGAGCACGCGACCATCGCGCCGTACGGTCCGTACGCGACCGCCGATGGATCGACCGTCGTGCTCGCCGTCCAGACGCAGGCGGAATGGACCGCGTTCTGCGCAGTCGTGCTCGGTGACGACTCGATCGCGCGCGACCCGCGGTTCGAGCGCAACTCCTCGCGGGTGGCCAACCGGGCCGATCTCAACGAAGTGATCTCGAAGGTGTTCGAGCAACTCGACGTCAGCGACGCCGTCGCCCTCCTCGATCAGGCCCGCATCGCCAACGCCCGGTTGCGGACGGTCGCCGAGTTCCTGGACCACCCGTCGCTGTCCGGGCGGCGGCGCTGGGCGCAGATCGACTCGCCGGGTGGGCCCGTCGATGCGCTTGTCCCGCCGGTCGACCTCACCGGCGTCTCGCCCCGGATGGGTGCGGTGCCGGCGCTCGGCGAGCACACCGAGCGGATCCTGAACGAGTTGCAGCTCGATCCCGGGTCGATCCGGACGCTGCGGGCGGCCGGGACGATCTGACCGCCCTCCCATGGGTACGACTGACACGACACCACCACAAGGAGCCGCGAACCATGAACGCCCTCAACGACGTCGAGACGCTCATCGTGAAGACCGTCCACGAGTTCGTGGAGCGCGAGGTCAGGCCGGTCGTGCGGGAGATGGAGCACGCCAACGAGTACCCCGAGCGGCTGATCGAGCAGATGAAGGAGCTCGGCGTCTTCGGGCTCGCCATCCCCGAGCGGTTCGGCGGCGTCGGCGTGTCGACGTCGTGCTACGTCCAGGTCACCGAGGAGCTGGCCCGGGGTTGGATGAGCCTGGCCGGAGCGATGGGCGGTCACACCGTGGTGTCCAAGCTGCTCCTGGCGTTCGGGTCCGACGCCCAACAGGAGCACTACCTGCCGCGGATGGCGACGGGCGAGGTGCGCGCGACGATGGCGCTGACCGAGCCGGGTGGCGGGTCCGATCTGCAGGCCATGCGCACGGTCGCCCGACGTGACGGCGACGAGTACGTCGTCGACGGATCGAAGACGTGGATCACCAACGCCCGCCGATCGCAGCTCGTCGCGCTGATGTGCAAGACCGATCCGGCGGCCGCGCCGGCGCACCGCGGCATCAGCATCCTGCTCGTGGAGCACGGACCCGGCTTCACGGTGTCCAAGGACCTGCCCAAGCTCGGCTACAAGGGCGTCGAGAGCTGCGAGCTGACGTTCGACGGGTACCGCACGCCCGCCACGTCGCTGCTCGGCGAGGTCGAGGGCCGCGGCTTCGCCCAGATGATGTCCGGGCTCGAGATCGGGCGCATCCAGGTCGCCTCGCGCGCGCTCGGCGTGGCCCGAGCGGCGTTCGACGACGCATTGCAGTACGCGCAGGACCGCGAGTCCTTCGGCAAGCCGATCTGGCAGCACCAGTCGATCGGCAACTACTTGGCGGACATGGCGACGAAGCTGACCGCGGCCCGTCAGCTCACCCTGTTCGCCGCCGAGCGGTTCGACGCCGGGCAGCGCTGCGACATGGAGGCCGGCATGGCCAAGTTGTTCGCCTCCGAGGCGGCGATGGAGATCACGCTCAACGCGATCCGCATCCACGGGGGCTACGGGTACTCGACCGAGTTCGACGTCGAGCGCTACTTCCGCGATGCTCCGCTGATGATCGTCGGTGAGGGCACGAACGAGATCCAACGGAACGTGATCGCCCGGCAGCTCGTCGAGCGGGGCGGCGCCCCCACCTGATGGCGAAGCGGGCGGCCGGTCCCGCCGCGTACCAGGTCCTCGCCAATGACCTGCGCACGTCGGTGCTGCAGGGCAAGTTCAGTGACGGATCACGGCTCCCGACCGAGGGCGAGCTGGCGACGCAGCACCAGCTCAGCCGGCAGACGGTGCGCCGGGCGTTCCACGACCTCGTGGCCGAGGGACTGGTCTACCGGGTGCCGGGTCGGGGGACGTTCGCCGCCGACCTCGAGGGCCACTACCTCCGGCAGTTCGGCTCGATCGAGGACCTCCTCAACCTCTCGGTCGACACCGAGATGCGGATCCTGTCGCCATTGCAGCGTCGCGTCGACGTCGATGTCGCCGGGCGACTGCAACTGGCCAGCGACGTCGTCTGGCGCACCGAGTTCCTCCGGCTCCACCACGGCGTCGCGTTCTGCGTGACCACCATCAGCATGCCGCCGCACGTCGCCGAGCAGGTCCGCGACGCGCCGGAGCTGGCGTCGGCCGGCGCATCGAGCCGGGTGACGATCATCGGACTGCTGGAAGGGCGGCTCGACGAGCCGGTGGCCGAGGCGGACCAGAGCATCACGGCGGTCGCCGCATCGGCTCCCGTGGCCGCCGTCCTCGCCTGCGCCGCGGGTGAGCCGCTCCTGCGCATTGACCGGCTGTACCTCACGGCGGCCGGTCAGCCGGTGGAGCTGGCGATCAGCTACTTCCTCCCGGAGCACTACTCGTACCGCCTCCGGCTGCGCCGGACGATGCCGGAGCGCGCGCCGAGGTCGGCCGTCGACGGGTGAGCCGCGTCGAGCCCGGTCAGTCCATCGACACCACGGGCACCACCGTGACCTCGCGCCGGCGTGGTCCGACGGGAAGGCGCGACGCGAGGAACCAGGAGACGGCGACGCCGGCCGCCGCCACGAGGAACGCGGCGTTGTAGGCCGACTGCGCCTCCTCCGGGGTCGGCGACTCACCCATGACCGTCGCCACGACCGCGCCGAACACGGCGACCGACAGTGCGGCTGCCGTCTGACCGGTGAGCGAACGCAGCGCGTTGCCCTGCGAGAGCAGGTTCTTCGGCAGGTCGCTGAGTCCGGCGACCATGGCCGGGGCGAGGACCGCGCCCATGCCCACCGACTGGATGGCGAGCAGCACGATGATCAGCCACACCGGCGTCTGGAGCGTCATCAGGCCCAGGCCGACGAGGGCGATGAAGGCGACGGTGCAACCAAGCATGATCGGCCGACGCGGTCCGTACGCGTCGGACAGTCGTCCGCTGAGTATGGCCGCCGCCATCCCGGCGAACGCCGGCGGGGCCAGCATCAGGCCGACCTGCAAGGCCGAGAACCCGCGGAGGCTCTCGAGCTCCAGCGAGACGAAGACGAGGCGCCCGAACTGGGCCATGGTGACGAACAGGATCGCCCCCATCGCCAGGCGGAACGACCGCTCGCCCAACATCCGGACATCGATCAGGGGGCTGGACGTGCGCAGCTCGTGGAGCACGAAGGCGCCGAGCATCGCCAGACCGAGGGTGATCGTTCCGATCGTCGCCGGCGACGACCAACCCCACGAGTTGCCCTCCGACAGCCCGAGCACGGCGATCGTGAGCCCACCGCTGCCGAGCACGAGCCCGAGGACGTCGAAGGGTCGGGTCTCGCGGTGCCCGAAGTCCGGGATCAGCACAAAGCCGGCGACGATGACGACCAGCCCGATCGGCACGTTCACCAGGAACAGCCAGTGCCAGCTGGCGCGGGCGACGATGAGACCGCCGACCGTCGGCCCGATGGCGGGCGTCATCGACAGCGCGGTCGTGACCACCGCCATCGCTCGGCCGTGACGCTCCCGGGGGAACATCTCCATCACCATCGTGGCCGCGATCGGTGCGATCGTCCCACCGCCGAGGCCCTGCACGACCCGGAAGGCGACGAGGACGCCCAGGCTCTCCGACAACGCGCAACCCGCCGACGCCGTGACGAACAGGATCACCCCGCCGAGGAAGGTCGCCCGGCGGCCGACCCGGTCGGCGAGCCACCCCGTGAGCGGCGTCGCCGCGCAGACGGCCAGGAAGTAGGCGGTCGCCACCCATTCGATCCCGGTCGGCGCCCCGAGGTCGACGGCGATGTCGTGCAGCGCCACGTTGACGATCGTGGTGTCGAGCGCCGACATGACCGTTCCGGCGACGACGACGCTCACGGGCACCCACGGGTTCAGCGGTCGTGCCACGGGTTTGACACTACGAGGCGCCATCGAGCGGGTCCCGGTCGGCGCAGGTCGCGGGCGTCGATGACGATGTGGTGCAGGGACACGGTCGTCGATCGAGTCTGCTTGCAGAGCTCGTCCGGGTCCCGGTCCCGGCCCGGTTCCGTGCATCACCTGACCGGATCCCCGCCCGGTTGTCCGAGAGGCCGTCGTCGGGGGTCAGGTGGCCGCGAGCGCGGCGTCGACCGCGGCCAGGTCGTCCGCGCCGAGCTTCCAACCGACGGCGGACACGTTGTCCGCGACCTGTTGGGGGGACGTGGCCCCGGCGATCACCGACGCGATCGCCGGCTGGGCGGCGAGCCAGGCGAAGGCAAGCTCGAGAAGGCTGTGGTCGCGTGCGGTGGCCACGACGTCCAGCGCGGCGACGAGGCGGTGGTTGTGCTCGCTGGCGAACGACGCCGATCGCTCGGGCGGCATCGAGGCCAACCGGGTCCCCGCCGGGAACGCCTCGCCCGCCTTGTACTTGCCGGTGAGCATCCCCGACGCCAGCGGGAAGAAGGGCAGGAACGCGAGGGCGAGACGCTCGCAGGTCGGGATGACGTCGGCCAGCGCCTCGCGGTCGAGCAGGCTGAAGCGGTTCTGCACGCTGGCGTAGTGCGCCCGCCCGCCCGCCTCGCTGACCGCTTCGGCGGCGTCGATCTGGCCGGCCGTGAAGTTGCTCGAACCGACCTCGCGGACCTTGCCCGCGGCGACGAGCTCGGCCAGCGCACCCAGCGTCTCCTCGATCGGGACCGTCGGGTCGAACACGTGCTGCTGGTAGAGGTCGATGCGGTCGGTCCGGAGTCGGCGCAACGAGCCTTCGACGGCCTGGGCGATCCACGCCGGCGACGCGCCCTGCCCGGCCGGTTCGCCGTCGAACGGGCTGGCGAACTTGGTCGCGAGGACGACCTCGTCGCGACGTCCGACGAGCGCCTTGCCGATGATCGTCTCCGACGCACCCTTGCTGCCATAGATGTCAGCGGTGTCGAGGAAGTTGATCCCGGCGTCGAGGGCGGCGTGGATGACGGCGACCGAGCGCGCCTCGTCCAGGCGCATGCCGAAGTTGTTGCAGCCGAGTCCGACGAGGCTCACGTCGAGGCTTCCGATCCGTCGCATCTCCATGGCGGCCGTCTTAGCACCACGCCGTGGTGGTTCGACACGTCGGCGAGGTCTGCGGCGTACCCGGATGCTCTCGGCGCGCCGAACCCGCGCCGGAAAGTTGATGAATCGAGTCAGGATTGGAAGACTGGTCGGGTGCCGGTCGGCCCATCACGCCCCGTCCTCGGTGTCGCGCTCGACGGTGCCGGCGGCCACCCGGCCGCGTGGCGCTCGCCCGGCGCGGCCGATGGCCTGATGTCCGCCGAACGGTTGGTCAGGTTGGTGCAGCTCGCCGAGCGGGGCGGGTTCGACATCGCGTTCCTCGACGACGGGTTCGACCCGCCGGACGTCGGGTCGGCCACGCTCCCCGCCCGACTCGACGCCCTGCTCGCGCTCGCCCGGGTGGCGCCGGTCACGACCACGATCGGCCTGGTGGCCACCATCACCACGACCCACACCGAGCCGTTCCACAACGCCAAGAACATCGCCACGCTCGACCTCGTGTCGGATGGCCGGGCCGGCTGGCACGTGGGCGTGTCGGCCAGCGACGCCGCCGCGAAGTCGTTCGGTCGGACCGGTCCGCAACCGTCGGCGGACCTGTGGGCGGAGGCCGACGACGCCATCGAGGTGGCCAGCCGGCTGTGGGACAGCTGGGAGGACGACGCCGTCATCCGCGACGTCGCGACCGGCCGGTACCTCGACCGCGCCAAGGTCCACCACATCGACTTCCAAGGCCGGTTCTTCTCGGTGCGGGGGCCGTCGATCACGCCCCGTTCGCCACAGGGCCAGCCCATCGTGGTCGTGACGGCCGGCGACGAGCACGCCACCGACGTCGCCTCGCGACGGGCCGACATCGTGCTGATCGCCGCCGCCGATGTCGAGGCGGCTCGCCGACGACGCGACGACGTCGTCGGGCGGGCGGTCGCGGTCGGGCGCGCCGCCGACACGCTGACGGTGCTGGCGACGGCGCGGATCGGTTCACCGGCCGGGCGCGCCGAGCTCGAGCGCCTGGCCGGTGGGTCGCCACCGTCGTCGGCCAGCTCGCTCGACCTCGTCGGTGGTGCGGAGGACGTCGCGGCGACGATGGGGTCGTGGGTGGCGTCCGGCGCCGTGGACGGCTTCGTGCTGCGACCCGACGTCCTCCCGGCGACGCTGGAGTGGCTGGTCGACGACGTCCTGCCACTGCTCGGCGGCCCGAGCGACGTCGCGCGACGCACGCTCCGGGCTCGCCTGGGCCTGGAGCGGCCCGCCAACCGGTACGCCGCGGCCGAGGTCGGGCCGTGACGAAGCAGATCCACCTCGCCGCTCACTTCCCAGGCGTCAACAACACGACGGTGTGGAGCGACCCGACGTCGGGGAGCCAGACCGACTTCTCGTCGTTCGCCCACCTCGCCCGGACCGCCGAACGGGGCAAGTTCGACTTCTTCTTCCTCGCCGAGGGGCTGCGGCTGCGCGAGCACCGCGGGCGCATCTTCGACCTCGACGTCGTGGGACGGCCCGACTCGCTCACCGTGCTCGCCGCGCTCGCTGCCGTGACCGACCGGATCGGCCTGGCGGCGACGTTGAACACGACGTTCAACGAGCCGTACGAGCTGGCTCGCCAGTTCGCCACCCTCGATCACCTGAGCAACGGCCGGGCGGCGTGGAACGCGGTCACGTCGCCCGACGCGTTCACCGGCGAGAACTTCCGGCGCGGCGGCTTCCTCGATCGCGACGACCGCTACCGACGGGCCGCCGAGTTCGTCGACGTCGCGCGCCAACTGTGGGACAGCTGGATGGACGGCGCTCTGGTCGCAGATGTCGACCGTGGCGTGCTCGTCGATCCCGAGGCCGTCGCCCCGTTCCGCCATGCCGGACCCCAGTTCGACATCACGGGACGCTTCGACGTGCCGCGCAGCCCACAGGGCCATCCGGTGATGATCCAGGCCGGCGACTCCGACGGCGGCCGCGAGCTCGCCGCCGAGCACGCCGATGTCATCTTCAGCCGGCACTCCGGCTACGCGGACGGCCGGGCGTTCTACGCCGATGTCAAGCGGCGACTGCCGCGGTACGGCCGCGCCGGCGAGGACCTCAAGGTCATCCCGGCTGCCACCGCGATCGTCGGCGATTCCGATGCCGACGCCGAGGAGCTGGCCGCGCACATCCGCCTGCAGCAGGTGAGTCCGCAGGGTGCGATCGTGTTCGTCGAGCAGGTGTGGGGTCGCGACCTGTCGGCGTACGACCCGGACGGACCACTCCCCGCCGATGATCCCGACGTCGACGGGAGCGCCTCGATCACCCGCGGTCGTGTCCGCCACGACGCCGACTCGCGGGCCGTGGCGGCACGGTGGCGCGAGCTCGCGGAACGCAAGGGCCTGAGCATCCGCGAGCTCGTGATCGATGTCACCACCCGCTCGGCGTTCGTCGGCAGTCCGGCGACGGTGGCCGGCACCATCACCCGCTACGTGCAGGACGACGCCGCCGACGGCTACATCCTGGTCCCCCATCTCACCCCGCACGGGCTCGACCGCTTCGTCGACGACGTCGTACCGCTGCTCCAGGAACGAGGCGTCTTCCGCGCCGACTACGACGGGCCGACCCTGCGCGATCACCTCGCGATCCCCCGACCGGCCGGCCGCGGGCCGACTCGGTCCACCGCGTCGGCGGATCCATAGCCCGTGCACGGCCGTGCCCATCCGTTGGCGCTTGCGATCGTCGGTGCCGGGCCGACCGCAGCATCGCTCCTCGATCGTCTCGTCGCCAGCGCGCCCGAGCTCCTCGATGGGCGATCGTTGCAGGTGCATCTGATCGACCCGCATCGCGCCGGCACCGGGCGTGTGTGGCGCCCGGATCTCGATCCGTTGCTCTGGATGAACTCGATGGCCGAGGACGTCACGATGTTCACCGACGAGTCGGTGACGTGCGCCGGACCGATCCGCCCGGGCCCGTCGCTCTACGAGTGGGCGCACGAGGTCGACGACGCAGCGCTGGCGTCGCTGGCCCCGCCGGAGCTGGTGGCCGAGATCCGGGGCCTGTCGAGCATGACGTTCCCGACCCGTCTCGTGCAGTCGGTGTACCTCGACTGGTGCTACCGCCGGATGCTCGCCGAGCTGCCACCCGGGATCGAGGTCGAGGGCCACGAGGGGCGCGTGGTCGACGTCGAGGACGGACGGGACGGCCGCCAACTCGTGGTCGTCGACACCGGCGAGCGGGTCGAGGTCGATGTGGTCGTGCTCGCCCTGGGGCACCTCGACGCCGAGCTCGGACCGACCGAGCAGGTGTTCGCCGCGTTCGCTGTCCGGCACGGCCTGGCGTTCATCCCGGCTGGTCACACCGCAGAGCAGGACCTGTCGGTGCTGGAACCGGGCGCCGACGTGCTGGCGATCGGCTTCGGGCAGGCGTTCACCGACCTGCTCGTGCTCGTCACCGAGGGCCGGGGCGGCCGCTTCACCGATGCCGGCGGCGGGGTGCTGCGCTACGAGCGCAGCGGCCGCGAGCCGGTGGTCCACGTCGGCTCACGCCGCGGTGTGCCCTACCGGTCGAAGCTCGGCTACCGGCTGCAGGCGCCGCCGACCACGTTCCCGCAGTTCCTCGACGATGCCGCGATCGACCGACTGCTCGACCGTGACGGTGAGCTCGACTTCCGCCGCGACGTCCTGCCACTCCTGCTCAAGGAGATCAGCTGGGCCGCCTACCACGAGCTGTTCGTCGGTCACCGCGAGCGCGTCGCCGTGCCGTGGGAGCAGTTCGCGGCGCGGCTCGTCGAGGTCGAGGGCCGTGATGATCTCGATCGACTCGTCGCCGAGTGCGTGCTCGACCCAGCCGATCGATTCGACCTCGAAGCGCTCGACCGTCCGCTGGACGGCCGGCGGTTCGCGTCGGCCGACGCGCTCCACGACCATGTGGCCCGTCACATCGCCGGCGACGTCGCCCGACGCACCGACCCGTCCTACAGCGCCGACCTGGGCGCGTTCGTCGCGATGCTGCTCAGCTTCGGGCCGCTCGGGCGGATCGCCGGCTCGGGCCGCGTTGCGCCCCGATCGTGGGTCGTCGACCTCGGCCGCTGGTGGTTCAGCTTCTTCATGTACTACGCGAGCGGGCCGCCGCCGGATCGCCTGCGCCAGTTCCTCGCGCTCGCCGATGCGGGCGTGCTCCGGTTCATCGGCGCCGACATGCACGTGACCGTCGACGAGGCCCGTCAGCGCTTCGTGGCGACGAGCGTGAGCCACCCCGACCCGATCAGCGCCGCGGCGCTCGTCGACGCCCGCATCGCAGCCCCGTCCGTGAGCCGCTCGACCGACCGGCTCCTGCGCCGCATGCTCGACCTCGGTGAGGTCGTCGAGGAGGTCGTCGGCGACAGCAGCGGCTGGTCGGTGAACACGGGCAAGCTCGTCGTCACCGGCGCCGATCTCCGCGTGACCCGCCGTGACGGTTCGAGCCACCCACGTCGCCACGCCGTGGGATCGTTCACGAACCGCCCGGCGGCCGGTGCGTTCGCCCGGCCCCACACCAACGCTGCTGCGTTCCGGCAGAACGACGAGGTCGCTCGCTCCGTGCTGTCGACGCTGGCGGCGATCCGGGTCGACGACGCCGACGGCACGCCGGCGGTGGTGAGCCGAGCGAGTCCCCGAGCGAGCGAACGAAGTGGCTCGGCGTCGTGATGCGGTCCGACGACGTGCTCGACAACGCCGGCTGGCACGCACTCGATGGGCCCCACGCCCCGTTCGCCCAGGGCGTGGGGAAGGCGCGTCGGTACCGACCCGACGTGTCGGTGTTCCACGCCGCGCCCGACGATGGCGCCGACGCATGGGCCGCGCTCGAGGACCTCACGGTCGACGGGATGGTGGTGCTGTTCCGCGGGCTTCCCATGTCGCCACCCAGCGGGTGGCAGCGCGTCCGTGGGGGCGACGCCCACCAGATGGTCCTCGACGGACCGTCGCGCCCGGTCCGTGGCCTCCCCGCCGTCGACGCCGCCACCGGATCGCGGGTCACCTCACGGACGCTCGTCGACGACGACCTCGAGGAGATGACATCCCTGGTCGCGCTCACCGAGCCGGGCCCGTTCCGTCCTCGCACGATCGACCTCGGCGGCTACACCGGGATCTTCCACGATCAGCGGCTCGTCGCGATGGCGGGCCAACGGCTGCGGCCGCCCGGCTACTGCGAGGTGAGCGCGGTGTGCACCCATCCCGACGCCCGGCGGCGGGGCTACGCCTCGGTCGTCAGCTCGCGCGTCGCCGCCGCGATCGCCGCGCGCGGCGAGGTCCCACTGCTGCACGTCGCCACGACGAACCCGTCGGCGCGTGCGGTGTACGAGCAGCTCGGGTTCCGGACGCGTGGCATCGTCACGTTCGCCGTGTTCCGGGCGCCCGATCGATCGGCTTGATCGATGCGTCACGTCGACCGATGACTCCGAGTGAGCCGGGCGGGCCCTGAACCGGCACTGGACGAGTGCGGAATCCGTACTACCCAGCCGGCCGCGGCCACGCGAGGCTGACGTCGTGAGTGGACACGCCGACTACTGCCCGATCGCGTCGGCGGTCGAGGTCCTCGGTGACCGCTGGACCCCGCTCGTGATCCGCGAGCTGATGAGCGGCGCCACGGGGTTCAACGAGATCCATCGTGGCGTACCAAGGATGAGCCGCTCGTTGCTCGTCGAGCGGTTGCGCACGCTCGAACGCCGCGGGATCGTGGTTCGTCAGCCGGCCGAGCGCGGCAAAGCCGTGCGGTACGAGCTCACGTCCGCTGGCCACGGGCTGACACCGATCGTGTGGGCGATGGGGCAGTGGGCGGCCGAGTGGGCGTTCGGCGATCCGCTCGACGAGGAGCTCGACGGCCTGTCGCTGCTGTGGCGGCTCCACCAGCACGCACTGCCCGACCGGGTCCCCGCCGAGCGCACCGTCGTCCACGTCGTCCTCACCGGGCACGGCGGCGCGCAGGGCTGGCTGGACATCAACCGCGGAGCGACGACCATGTGCAAGAACGATCCGGGCCGCGACGTGGATCTCGCGGTGGAGGCGGACAACCGGCAGATGCACCGGTGGCTGCTCGGGCTGGTGCCGTTCCCGTCCCTGGTCTCGGACGGTGATGTTCGCCTGCTCGGACCGGGACGCCTGGCTCGCGCGTTCCCGACCTGGTTCGACACGTCGGCGTTCGCCGCCGGGCTACGGCGGGCCGAGGCGCGTCGGGCGCGGGCCGGCGATCTGGCCTCCTGACGGCGGCCGATCGTCGATCCCGAGCGTCCCCCGCGGGCCCCCGCGGCAGCGCGACCTGACCGTCGCGATGCTGGCGTTGCCGACCCGCCGACGTAGCGTGATCGATCGGCTCCCGGCGAGCGCGGCGGCCACGACCAAGGGGGATCGTCATGACCGTGCCGGGAGAGTCGTCGAGCGAGCGAGCGAAGTCGCCGGACGTCACGCACCACGGGCTGCGGGGCGAGCCGTACCACGTCGGTGTGGTCGTGCCCGATCTCGACGAGGGCATGCGGCAGTACGGGACCCTGCTCGGCATCGAGTGGACCCGAACGGTGGAGATGGTGGTGCCGGTCGACCTGGAAGGCGAAGCGGTCGAGCTCGCCTTCAAGTTCGCGTTCGCTCGCCGCGGGCCGGTGCGCCTCGAGATCACGCAGGAGATCCCGGGCACGATCTGGACGGCGGGCACCGGTCTGAACCACATCGGCTACTGGTGCGACGACATGGCGGGCGAACGAGGCATGCTCGAACGGGCCGGCTGCCCGACGGTCGCCGCGATCTACGCGGCGCGTGACGAGCCGGCGATCGCGACGATGACGCGCGGCCCGCAGGGCATGTACATCGAGCTCGTCTCGACGACCCGGCGGGCCGGGATCGAAGCGATCTGGGCGCAGCCGGTCCGCTGATCTGCGAGCTCGGGCGCCACTGGTCCGAGCTGCGCATGCGTCGGCGGCCTCGCTCGGCTCGCACCGGCTACCGTGCCGCCGCGATGAGCCGCAGCGGATCGCCCGACGGGCCAGGGAGGGTCCGGCGTGACCGGTGAGCTCGAGCGCGAGCGACGCGACGACGTGCTCGTCCTCCGGCTGAACCGGCCCGAGGTGAGGAACGCGCTGAACCGCCTCCTGATGGAGCAGCTGGGCGTGGCCCTGATCGAGGCCGAGAGCGATCCCGAGATCAGGGCGGTCGTCCTCACCGGTACGGGCGACCGCGCCTTCTGCGCCGGCGAGGACCTGCGGGAGTTCGCCAGCGGTGAGCGCCGACCCGTCGAGCCCGACGCGTGGGCCGCCTTCCTGCGGCTGATCCACGGTCGGCTCGGCGTGCCGGCGATCGGCGCGGCGAACGCCTCGGCCGTCGCCGGGGGCTTCGAGCTGCTCCTCGGTTGCGACATGGTCGTCGCCTCGTCGGCCGCTCGGTTCGGGTTGCCGGAGGTGAAGCGGGGCTTGTTCGCGGCGGGCGAGGGGGTGCTCCTGAGCACCCGCATCCCGCTCGCGGTCGCGATGGAGCTGACGCTGACCGGGGATCCGATCGACGCCGCCCGTGCCCACCAGCTCGGTCTCGTCAACCAGGTGGTGGCGCCGGGCGAGGTGCTGGACGCCGCGCTCTCGCTCGCGCAGCGGGTGGCCGCCAACGGCCCGCTGGCCGTGAAGGCGGCCAAGGAGCTGGTGCGACTGGCGGCGACCGATCCCACGGCGGCCATCGCACGACGCCAGGAGCTGCAGGCGCTCGTGTTCGCGAGCGAGGACGCGAGGGAAGGTGCAACGGCCTTCGTCGAGAAGCGGGCTCCGCGCTTGGCGCGGTCGATGACCGGTGCCCCGGGTGCCGAGTGGTCGACTGGCCCGCCCGCGTCTCGTACGTTGGGGTCTCCGGCGCCAGGGGGTTCCGGTGAGGGGCGCGAGGTGAGATGACGATGGATCCGCAGGTACATCCCGAAGCCCAGGCTGACGAGGAGCCGGCGGTCGAGAGCGGTCTTGGCCTGGGCGGGTTCGCGTTCGTCGGCCTCAACCGGACGCAGTCGTTGCAGGCGCTCGGCACCTATGCGAGTGCGCTGGCCCAGCGCCCGTTGGCGATCGGTGCACTCGGGGCCTCGCTCGTCGCCGAGGAGGTCAAGATCCTCGCCGGGCAGTCCGGCCGACGGCCCGACCGCAAGGACCGTCGTTTCGGCGACGACGCGTGGGACAAACGGGGGTGGAAGCAGCTGGCCCAGTCGTACCTCGCGTTGCGCGATGCGGTGATCCGCAGTGTCGACGAGGTCGGCCTCGACGGTCCGAGCGCCGATCGGGCGCGGTTCGTGTTGATGCAGGTGACCGAGGCGTTGGCCCCGACGAACAACCTGATGACCAACCCGTCGGCCCTGCGGCGGGCGGTGGAGACCCGGGGCGACTCGCTGCGCGCCGGCGCCCGCCACTTCTGGTACGACGTACGGCACAACGGCGGCCTGCCCAGTCAGGTCGACACCCGGCCGTTCACGGTCGGTGAGACCATCGCCGCGACGCCCGGTGCGGTCGTCCGGCGCACCGACCAGTACGAGCTGATCCAATACGCGCCGGCGACCCGCCAGGTCCGCCGGCGCCCCGTCGTGATCATCCCGCCCCAGATCAACCGCTACTACTTCCTCGACCTGTCGCCCGGTCGCAGCTTCGTCGAGCACGCGGTCGCCGCCGGCCAGCAGGTGTTCATGCTGTCGTGGCGCAACCCGCAGCCCGAGCACCGGACCTGGTCGCTCGACACCTACGTGAACGCCTGCATCGACGCGATCGAGACCACCTGCGCGATCACCCGCAGCAAGGACGTGAACACGATGGGGTTCTGTGCCGGCGGGATGACCCAGTCGATGATGCTGGCGTACCTGGCGGCCAAGGACCGGCCGCTGGTGCATGCCGCCGCGCTGGGCGTGACGATGATCGACACCCACGTCGAGAGCGTCATCAACAGCTTCGGGACGCGGCGTTCGATCGAGTCGACGGTGAAGTCGTCGCGACGTCACGGCGGGGTGCGCGGACGCGAACTGGCCAGGGTGTTCGCGTGGATCCGGCCCAACGACCTCATCTGGAACTACTGGGTGTCGAACTACCTGCACGGCGACAACCCGCCGGCGTTCGACGTGCTGGCCTGGAACGCCGATTCCACCAACCTGCCCAACCAGGTGCACGAGCAGTTCCTCGACATCTCGATCAACAACCGCCTGGTCGAGCCGGGCGGTGTGTCGGTGCTCGGCGAGTCGCTCGACCTGCGTCAGGTCGACGTCGACCACTACTCGGTGGGGGCGATGACCGATCACCTCGTGCCCTGGCAGTCGTGCTACCACGCCACCCAGCTGTTCTCCGGCGACCACCGGTTCGTGCTCTCCAACAGCGGACACATCCAGGCCCTCGTGAACCCGCCCGACAACCCGAAGGCCAGCTACTACGTGAACGACGAACTGCCGGCGGCGAGCGACGAGTGGCTGAGCGGCGCGACACAGGAGCGCGGCAGCTGGTGGACCGACTGGGTCGCCTGGATCGACGCCCGCTCCGGCACCAGGAAGGCGGCGCCCGGACACCTCGGGTCGCCGAAGCACCCGGTGCTGTGTCCGGCCCCCGGCACCTACGTCGTCTCGTGAGCACCGCATCGGGCAAACCGCGGCCCACGCGGGTCGAGCGAGGCGCGGTGAGTCAGGGGAGTGCCGACGCCGACGATCGGTGGCGCCTGGTCCGGGTCGGCGGGCATCGAATCCGGGTCCGCATCGTCGGGAATGGCCGACCACTGCTGTTGATCAACGGCATCGGCGCCAACATCGAGATGTGGCAGCCGTTGATCGAGGCGATGCCGCGCCGCCAGATCATCGCCTTCGACATGCCCGGCGCGGGTGGCTCGTCGACCCCGCTCCTGCCCCGTCCGATGTACTTCTACGCCGCGGATCACGGCGGGCCTCGTGCGCACCCTCGGCTACGAGAAGGTCGACGTGCTGGGGGTGTCCTGGGGTGGCGCGCTGGCCCAGCACCTCGCGGTCGGGTTCCCGCGCGTCGTCGATCGCCTCGTGCTCTGCGCCGCCGTGCCGGGCTGGCCGAGCGTGCCCGGCCGCCCCGCTGCGCTCAGGATCCTGCTCGGCCGACGGCGCTACACCGATCCCGATTACCTCCGCCGGGTCGCCCCGACGCTCTACGGCGGCCGTGTCCGGCGCGAACCCGAGCTCCTCGCCGACCAGATCAGCGCCCGTGCTACGCGCCCTCCCGGCGCGTGGGGGTACCTGGGGCAGATGTTCGCCGCCATGACGTTCACGAACTGGCCGACGATGAAGCTGGTCCGGTCGCCGACGTTGGTGATCGCCAGTGACGACGACCCGATCGTCCCGCTGGTCAACGCCCGCATCCTCGCCTGCGGCATCCCCGACGCCACGCTCCACGTCATCGAGGGCGGTGGCCACCTGTTCGTGCACACCGAGCCCGACGACGTGGCGGCCGTCGTCGAGCGGTTCCTCGACCGCGCCGTGACCGAGCCCGTGTGAGCGGAGCGAGTCCTCGAGCGAGCGAACGAGGAGGCCCGGCAGTGAGCCGAGCGAGTCCTCGAGCGAGCGAACGAGGAGACCCGGGGTCAGACGGTCTTGACGATCAGCACGCTGCAGGGGGCATGGTGTGCGACGTCGTTGCCGACGCTGCCGAGCACCCGGCCCAGCCCCTGCATGCGGACGTTGCCGACGACGATGAGGTCGGCGTCGACCTGGGCGGCAACGTCGATCAGGGCGTCGGCCGGCTTGCCCTGCACGGCGAGCACTCGCCACTGGACCGTGGGCGAGAACGACTTGACGACCTGCTCGATCGCGCTCTCCGCGGCGTCGACGTCGGTGATCGAGAACCGGTCGGACCCGACCTCGACCACCGCGACGTCGTCGTGCTCGACTGCCGTGACGACGTGCACCGTGGCGCCGGCGACCTCAGCGAGCTCGAACGCCTGACGACCTGCCGCGTGGGACGTCTCGGCTGTCGACAGCCCCACGACGATGTTGCTCAACTTCACTCGGGCTCCCGGGATGCCTGGACTCGGTGCCCTCGCGGGCCGACACCGACGACGTTCGGCGGCAACGTAGCACCCGGGGCCCGGCCGGCCCCAGGTGACCGCAGCACCGTCCGATGCTCGGAACTGTGCTCTGATGCTCGGAGGACACCCACGGGGAGGTAGATCGTGATGGGGGTCAGGACCGAGCAAGAGCGCGGCACCCGCCGGACCGAGACGCGGCCCGGGTGGACGTTGCACCGTACGGGCGAACCGGTCGACGTCCTGACGTTGTCTGACCTGCCGGACGAAGAGCCGGGGCCGGGGCAACTCGCGATCGACGTCTTGGCCGTCGGTGTCACGATGCCCGACGTGTTGCAGATCCGCGGCGCCCACCAGATTGCCCTCCCACTGCCCTGCTCGCCGTGCTCCGAGGTCGTCGGTGAGGTCACGTCCGTCGGTACCGGGACGACCATTCCGATGGGGTCGCGCATCTTTGGGCTGTCGGCTGTTCCGCCCGGCGCGCTGCGTTGTCAGACCGTCGTCAACGAGCGCGACGTCTCGGCCGTCAGCAAGACGTGCTCGCCATCCCTTGCCGCCGCGCTGCCATGCAACTACGTGACCGCCCATCTCGCCCTCCACACCAGAGCGAAATTGCGGGAGGGTGAGACCGTGGTGGTGGCCGGGGCCGCCGGCGGGGTCGGCTCGGCCGCGGTGCAGGTCGCCAGGGCAGCTGGCGCGCGGGTGGTGGCCGCGGATCGCGGTGACCGCAGGCTGGACTTCTGTCGCGCGCTGGGCGCGGACGCGGTGGTCGACGCCGAGAACCCGAAGGACGTGACGGCGGCGGTCGCTGAGTTCACAGATGGCGGAGGGGCCGACGTCGTGATGGACATGGTCGGCGGCGACCTGTTCGACGAGTCTCGGCGGTTCGTCTCCTTCGAGGGCCGAGTCGTCGTCGTCGGTTTCATGAGCGGCCGCATCGCCGAGCTGCGGACGAACCACCTGATCTTGCGCAACTTCACCGTGATGGGCGTCAACGCGATGACGTACCTGGAGGGACACCCAGCGATCCATCGCGAGGCCCGCGAACGCGTCGTGGAGCTGCTCGAGCAAGGTGAGATTGCCCCGGTGATCCACGCCGAGTACCAGTTGACCCAAGCTCTCGCCGCGCTTGGCGACCTCGTCGGCGGCGAGGTCCTCGGCAAGGCCGTCATTCGGACCAGCTGACCGCCACCAACCGCAGCCACACCATCGAGGAGGACGTCGTGAGCCTGTACCTGATGCTGACAAAACTGACCGCGGAGGGGGCGCGCACGCTGCACAGCCAGCCCGACCGCCTGAAGGCCGTCAACGAGGAGGTCGAGGAGCTCGACTGCCGTGTCATCGAGCAGTACGCGTTGCTCGGGCCTTACGACTTCGCCACGCTCGTCGAGGCCGCGGAGGACCAAGCCGTCCTGCAGCTCTCGGCCGCCCTCGGGTCTCGGGGCACGATGCAGATCATCACGATGCCGGCGTTCCCGGTCGCCGACTTCATCGGCAAGCTCAAGCGCAACCTGGGCAACAGCACCCGCCCGATCTGAGCCTGGACCCGAAACTCGGTGGGGGAACTCCCCGAGGGCCGCCGGCGACGTCTGTGTTGCGATCAATGGCGCCCGGCGACCTGTCAAGGAGGAGTCGTCGAGGCACCTAGTCTTCCGTTCGACGGACGGGCGCTGAACGTCCGAGGGGGAAGGACACGAATGATCGAGTCTCACGGGGTCGCCGCCACCGCTGCCGGAGCACCGCTCGAGCCGTTCTCGTTCGCGCGACGCGACGCCACGTCCACCGATGTCGTGATCGAGGTGCTCCACTGCGGCGTGTGCCACACCGACGTGCACTCCGTGAACAACGACTGGGGATGGAGCATGTACCCACTCGTCCCTGGCCATGAGATCGTCGGTCGGGTCACCGAGGTCGGCGACGATGTCACCAAGTTCCGTCCCGGCGATCTGGCAGGCATCGGTTGTCTCGTCGACTCCTGCCGGAAGTGTGCGCGCTGCGAGGCCGGAGAGGAGCATGCCTGTGAGCGGTATCCGACGCCGACCTATGGCGGCTTCGAGCGGGGCACGAAGAACCCGACCTACGGTGGGTACTCGAACAACTACGTGGTCGACGAGCGATTCGCGCTGCGACTGCCCGCCGGTCTCGATGCCGCAGCCGTCGCGCCCCTCCTGTGCGCGGGGATCACGACCTATTCGCCGCTGCGATACTGGCAGGTCGGATCTGAGCACACCATCGGGGTGGTGGGTCTCGGCGGGCTCGGGCACATGGCGGTCAAGCTCGGCCGAGCGTTCGGTGCCCGGGTCGTGATGTTCACGACGTCGCCTGGAAAGGCGGAGGATGCGCGCCGGCTCGGCGCCGACGACGTGATCATCTCCACCCACCAGGGCGAGATGCGCCGCGCCACCAACTCGATCGACTTCATTCTCGACACCGTCGCCGCCGAGCACGACGTGAACGAACTGCTCAAGACCCTTCGCCGCGACGGAACGTTGTGCCTCGTGGGCATGGGCGATGCGCCGACGCCGGTCTCGTCGGTGTTGCTCGCCCAGGGTCGCAAGCGCGTCGTGGGATCCGCGATCGGCGGTCTGGCCGAGACCCAGGAGATGCTCGACTTCTGCGGCACGCACGGGATCTCAGCGGACATCGAACCGATCGCCATGGACCAGGTCAACGACGCCTACAGCCGGCTGTTGCTCAACGACGTCAAGTACCGGTTCGTGATCGATCTCGCGACGCTGTGAGGTCACGGCTGAGCACACCGGTCACGTGGGTCGCCGAAGATCGAGCACGCTGGCGAGCGCCGATCACGAGAGGCACACGTGATGGAAGGGGCGGTTCGTCGGCCCCGGGAGCGAGGGCAGCATGACGACGAGTCCCGACCCGATGCCCCGCTATGCGAGACGCATCCACGAGTTGGCAGCCGGCGATCCCCAGCTGCAGGGGCTGATGCCGGATCGAGCTGTGTTGGAAGCGGTCGCCCAGCCCGGTTTGTCGCTCCAGGAGATCGTTGCCACGGCGCTGGACGGGTACGCCGACCGGCCGGCGCTCGGTGAGCGCGAGTTCGACGTCGTGTTCGATCCGGCCACGGGTCGGCGAAGCCGGCAGTTCCAGCCGCGCTTTCGCACGATCAGCTACTACGAGTTGCACAACCGCGTCAAGGACCTGGCGAACGCCTGGCGGCACCACGAGACGCATCGTGTCGACGCCGGCGACTTCGTGTGCATCCTCGGGTTCACCGGGATCGACTACACGGTCGTCGAGCTGGCGTGCGTGTACGCGAGGGCGGTCACCGTGCCGTTGCAGAGCACGCTCGCGGGGGCCGACCTGGACGGGATCTTCACCGACACCGAACCGACCGCGGTGGTCGCGACTGTCGCCGACCTCTTGCTCGCCGCCGAGCTCGCGGGCACGCACGAGTCGATCCGCAGCATCATCGCGATCGACTACGACGAGCGCGTCGACGACGACCGTGACCAGGCCGCCGCGGCACAGACCGAGCTCGCCCAGACCCGCTCGGCGGCGCAGCTCGTCACGCTCGAGGAGCTGATCGGCTTCGGTGACTTCCAACCGTGGGAGTTCCTGCCTCCGATGGAGGACAGTGACGACCGCATGACCATGCTGCTCCACTCGTCGGGGAGCACGGGGACCCCCAAAGGAGCGATCGTCCAGGAGCGGACAGCCAAGTTCCAGTTCGCCACCGTTCCGATCGCCCTTCCGCTCGTGCGCCTGTGCTTCGCGCCGATGAACCACATGTTGGGTCGGACGCAGGTGTTCACGACGCTCGTCCGCGGCGGGTCGGCGTTCTTCACGGCCACGCCGGACATGTCGACGCTGTTCGAGGACTTCCGGCTGGTTCGACCGACCGAGTCGATGATGTTCCCCCGTGTCCTGGAGATGATCCACCGGCACTACCTCGGCGAGGTGGCTCGCCGGCTCGGGAGCGGTGACGGCGATGCCGACGCGATCGGCGCCCTCGTGATGGCGGAGATGCGCGACACGTTCCTCGGCGATCGGATCTCACTGGTCACCATCGGCGCCGCGCCGACCACGCCGGAGATCCAGCAGTTCGTCAAGGACTGCTTCAAGGTCACGCTCTTGGAGGGCTACGGGTCCACCGAGACCGGCTCCATCGTCACGGTTCGTGACCGGATCGTGCGGCCCCCTGTCACTGACTACAAGCTGCGGGACGTTCCCGAGCTCGGCTACTACACCACGGACACGCCGTTCCCCCGAGGCGAGCTCTGCGTGAAGACGACCCTGTCGGTGCCGGGGTACTTCAAGCGCCCGGAGGCGACGGCCGCGCTTTTCGACGAGGACGGCTTCCTGCTGACCGGCGACATCATGGAAGAGCGGGGCCCCGACCACGTCGTCTACATCGATCGCCGCAACGACGTGCTCAAGCTCTCCCAGGGCGAGTTCGTCGCGGTCGGCAACCTGAGCACCACGTTCGAGAGCGGCAGTGACGTCATCCAGCAGATCTACCTGTACGGGAACTCAGCGCGCTCCTACCTCCTGGCGGTCGTCGTCCCGAACCTGGACGTCGCCACGAGCCGCCTCGGCAACGCCGGCGACACGGACCTGAGGACACTGATCCGCGCCGAGCTGAAGTCGGTCGCCCAGGCGGCGGACCTCAAGTCGTTCGAAGTGCCGCGCGACTTCATCGTCGAGCTGGAACCCTTCAGCTTCGAGAACGGGCTGCTCTCGAGCATCCAGAAGCGGCTACGCCCCAACCTCCAGCGTAAGTACGGCGAACGTCTGGAGCAGCTGTACACCGAGCTGGAGACGAAGCAGAACGACGACCTGATCGCCCTGCGCGACCCCGCCAGCGGCCTCAGCGTCCTCGAAAAGGTCGGCAAGGCGCTCGAAGCTGCGCTCGGAATTCAGGACCTCGACGTCTCCCAGCCCAACAGCTTCGCCGAGCTCGGTGGAGACTCGCTCGGCGCGGTGGCGTTCACCGCCCTGCTCGCAGACATCTTCGAAGTCGACATGCCGGTGAACACGATCCTCAGCCCGGCCGGAAACCCCACGCGATGGGCACGGGCGATCGAGGCGCTGCAACACGAGAGCAACGAGATCCCGACGTTCGCCAAGGTCCACGGCGCGGGTGCGCGCCAGCTGAACGCCAAGGACCTCGACGTGGCCGCGTTCCTCGACCCCCACATGCTCCAGCACCCCCCGATGGCCGAGCCCCCGGCCGAATCCGGAGTCGTCTTGTTGACAGGGGCGACAGGTTTCCTCGGCCGCTTCCTCTGCCTCGAATGGCTGGAGCGGCTCTCGACCGTTGGTGGCAAGTTGATCTGCCTCGTCCGCGCCCCCGATCTCGACAACGCCACCCGCCGCCTGGCCGCAGCGTTCGAAGGGGATGATCCGGCACTCGAGCAGCGCTTTCGCGGGCTTGCCGGCGACCACCTGGAGGTCGTGGTCGGTGACGTCGCCGATCCTCGCCTCGGTCTCGATGTCGCCGAGTTCGATCGGCTGGCGCGAGACGTCGACCGCATCATCCATCCAGCCGCCCTCGTCAACCACATGCTCGGCTACGAGGACCTGTTCGGCCCGAACGTCGCCGGGACCGCCGAGCTCATCGGACTGGCCTTGACGAACCGGCAGAAGCGGTTCGACTTCGTGTCCTCGGTGGCGACCACGTGGCTCGTCGACCGCAGCGCGGGAAACGACGAGGACTCGCCCCTGCGACAGAAGGTCACGCTGAGCCACGACTACGGGTCCGGCTACGGGGCCAGCAAGTGGGCCGCCGAACACCTGCTGCACAGCGCGCATCGCAGGTTCGGGATCCCGGTGAACGTCTTTCGCGGCGACATGATGCTCGCCCACCGCACGTACCAGCACCAGATCAACGTCCCGGACGTCTTCACCCGTTTGCTCTACAGCGTCATCGTCACCGGACTGGCGCCGCTGTCGTTCTACCGTCTCGAACCCGACGGCGGCCGACCCAGCGCCCACTACGACGGGTTGCCGGTCGACTTCATCGCCTCCGCGATCGCCGGCATCAGCGCCGAGCCCCACCGCGAGATCCGGACGTTCCACGTGCTGAACTACCACGAGCACGACGGCGTGTCACTCGACACGTTCGTCGACTGGATCGAAGCGGCCGGTCATCCCGTCGAGCGAGTCGCCGACCACCGGGAGTGGATCAAACGCTTCGAGACCAAACTCAAGGCGCTGCCCGAGGAGAAGCGGCAGCACTCCTCGCTGACGGTCCTCGACTCCTTGCGCCACCCGTACAACGCGCGACGAGCCGATGGTTGGCAGCACGCGCTTCGCCGACGCTGTCCGCAAGCTTCCGATCGGGCCCGAGGTCCCGCACCTGACACAAGAGTTCATCGACAAGTACCTGCAGGACATGCGCGGCCTCGGCCTCATCGACGATCCTGGAGCGCGCGCGGGAGCTCGCGCCGCGGCGTCCGTCGCGCCGGCCGCGGCGTCCTGACCTCGTCGGCAGCCTCCGAGCCGGGCGCGACACCGCCGGCCCGGCGTCCGGCGGCGGTGACGGCTCAACGGATCGGTCCCCGCCGGCGCCGACGCGGCATGGTCGCGCAACGGCTCGGCTCCCCGGGGCCGCGTCCACGACCTCGAAAGTCCGCAGCGTAGGCTCGATGCACAGCCACAGGCGTCTCGTGGCGTCGTTCCGAGTGCGCACGGGGTCGCCGGTGCTCGGGGCCAGCCGAGCCAACCACACGAGGGGACACTGATGCGACAATTGAGCGGTGCCGACGCGTTGATGCTGTACGCCGACCGGCCCTACGCCCAGAACGTCATCGGTCCCATCGGGATCTACGACCCGTCCACGGCGCCCGACGGTCGGGTCACCTTCGAGGAGGTGTTGGCCTTCGTCGAGTCCCGCCTTGGCGTCTCGGAGAGCTTCCGGGAGCGGCTCGTCACGGTACCGCTCAGTCTGGACCGACCCTTCTGGATCAACGATCCAGATTTCGATCTCGAGTACCACGTCCGCCAGATCGCGTTGCCGGCACCCGGTGACTGGGGTCAGTTCTGCACCGTGGTCGCCCGCATCGGCGCGCGACCGCTCGACCTCACCAGGCCGCCATGGGAGCTCTACGTGATCGACGGTCTCGACGGGATCGACGGTGTGCCGACCGGATCGTTCGCGACGTTCCTGCGGATGCACCACGCCGCTGTCGACGGTGTCGCGGGGGCCGAGATCCTCTCGGCGCTCCACGATCGGACCCCGGACGGCGATACGGGACGAGAGGAATCCGTCGATGACTGGCAGCCGGAGCCCGTACCGTCGAGCGCTTCGCTGCTCGCTCGGGCCGGGGCCCATGCGCTCGCCAGCCCGATCCAGTTCGTCCGAACGGTAGCGCCTGTGCTGCGGTCGATGCCGCAGACCGGCCGTCAGATGGTCGGTCGGGGCGGTGCTGGCGGCACCATGGAACTGGTCGAAGCGACTCGATTCAACGCGATGATCTCGCCCCATCGGGCCTTCGGCGCGACGAGCATCCCACTGAGCGACGTCAAGGCAGTCAAGAACGCGTTCGTCGGCGCCACGGTCAATGACGTCGCCGTGGCCATCGTCGGGGGCGCGCTCCGCGCGTACCTTGTGGACAAAGGCGAGCTGCCTACGGCCAGCCTCATCGCCACCATGCCGATCTCCGTCCGACCGACGATGACGCAGCAGGCCGCCACGGCGACCGTCGCATCCGGCAAGGGCGGGAACTCCTTCAGCATGGGCACGGTGTCGATGGGCACCGACGTCGACGATCCGCGAGATCGCATGAGGGTGGTGCAGGCCGCCACGGCTGCGGCGAAAGAGCAGGGCGTCGGCGCGCTCCAGCTCATGGACATGTCCGAGCTCTTCCCGGGCGCGCTGATGGGAACGGCGCAGCGCGCCATCGTCAGGGCCGCCGTTCGCGCTGGTCGGTCGCTGGCGTCACACACGATGGTGACGAACGTTCCAGGGCCGCAAGTCGCGCTGTACTTCTGTGGCGCCAAGGCGATCAGGCTGACCGGGATGGCACCCATCGTCGACGGCATGGGCCTGATCCACGGCATCGGGGGCTATGGCGGTGAGATTCCGATCTGCTTCACCGCCGACCGCGATGCGATGCCCGATCCACGGTTCTACGAGGACTGCATCAGGCAGTCGTTCGCCGACCTGCGCGAAGCCGCCCTCGGATCACCGACCAAGCCCACGCCTCGGAAACGCCGACGAGCGACGACCGGGTGACCTCGACCCAGCTGCTGCAGACCTGGCAGCGCGCCGCCGTCGATGGTGCCGGCCGGGGACCGTCCGTCGAGTGACGTTCCGGGCTGCCACCACGTCGCGTCGGGTCCAACTGGTCACCCGCCCGCTGCTCGTCGAACGGCGTCGGCGACCGCCGGAGCGACGTCTGGGTTGAACACGCTCGGGACGATGTAGTTCGCCGACAACTCGTCCGGACCGACGCTGTCAGCGATGGCGTGCGCGGCCGCCGTCTTCATCCCGTCGGTGATGTCCCTGGCCCCGGCATCCAGCGCGCCGCGGAAGATGCCCGGAAACGCGAGGACGTTGTTGATCTGGTTCGGCTCGTCGCTGCGCCCGGTCGCGACGACAGCCGCGAATTCCCGGGCCCCCGCCGGGTCCACCTCGGGATCGGGGTTGGCCATGGCGAAGACCACCGCATCGGGGGCCATGACGGCGAGGTCGTTCGGCTCGAGCAGTCCGGGGCCGCTGACACCGATGAACACGTCGGCATCGATGAGCGCTTCCTTCAGTGAGCCGGTTGCGCCGTCGGCGTTGGTGTTGTCCGCCACCCATCGCTTGCTCTGGTCCAGGTCGCCGCGGCCGGCCGCAACGATGCCGGCGCGGTCGCAGGCGATGATGCGCTCGACGCCCTCCGCCTGCAGCATCTTGATGATGGCCACTCCAGCCGCACCGGCGCCGGCGATCACCACGCTGACCCTGTCCATCGACTTCCGAACGACGCGCAGGGCGTTCCTCAATGCGGCGATGGTCACGATGGCGGTGCCGTGCTGGTCGTCATGGAACACGGGGATGTCGAGCGACTCGCGCAGTCTGGCCTCGATCTCGAAGCAGCGCGGGGCGGAGATGTCTTCGAGGTTGATGCCGCCATAGACCGGCGCGATGAGTTCGACGGTCCGCACGATCTCATCGGCATCCTGGGTGGCCAAGCAGACGGGCCACGCGTCGACCCCTGCGAACTGCTTGAAGAGGACGGCCTTGCCCTCCATGACCGGAAGCGCCGCTTCGGGCCCGATGTTGCCCAAGCCGAGCACCGCCGACCCATCGGTCACGACCGCCACCGTGTTGCGCTTGATCGTGAGGTGGTGCACGTCCGCGGGGTTGTTCGCGATCGCCACGCACACCCGTGCCACCCCCGGCGTATAGGCCATTGACAGGTCATCACGATTGCGTATCGGCGCCTTCGGGGTCACCTCGACCTTGCCACCGAGGTGCATCAGGAACGTCCGATCGCTGACCTTGTGCACGCGCGCGCCTTCGGTGGCATCGACGGCGGCACCGATGCTCGTCGCATGTGCTTCGTCAGATGCGTTCACCGTCACGTCGACGACGAGGAGATCGGCGTGCGGCTCGACGGTGTCGATGGCACACACCGACCCGCCCGCCGCGCCGATTGCGGTCGTGACCCGCCCGATCGCTCGGGGGTCATTGGCGACGTGCACTCGCATGGTGATCGAATACGACGCGCTCGGCAGTGCCACCGCAGTTCCTCCTCGATCGTCCTGTCCCGCCGGCGTTGGAGCACCGGGTGGTCACTGTGCCATCTGCGTCCGATCGACACCCGTGGGACGGGGCAGGGTCACGCCGGACCGTACCGCAACGAGCGGAGGGGTCACAACGGTGACCGACCGCCGTCAACGACCTGCGCAGCCGTCCGTGACGCTCCGGCCGACCCGCTCGCCTGACCGACGCTGCGGGCCGACATCGTCAGCCGTCGAGCGGGTGGGCCAGCTCCTCGATCGGTGTGCCCGCGGCGACGGCATCGACGACGCGCTGGATGATGCGGGCGCGACGTCGTTGATGGGAGAGCCGGATCGAGTCCGAGTGGTGCCCGTGGCGGTCGAGGATGCGGATGCCGCGGCCGAGCTGAGGCGCCAGCAACCGATGCCAGGCCTCCGGAGGGTTGCCATTGTCCTGATCGAACAGCTCGAACGTCGTCAGCTTCTCGGGGGGCAGCGCGAGGGCGGCGCGTCCGGGATCGCCACCCACGATCGAGCGTTGCCAACCCTTGGTCACGGCGCGGAACTCGCTGTCGCGCGGAGCGGAGCGCGCGTAGCGGGCGAGGAGTCCGGGGCGGGCGAGGGCCGCGACGTCCGTGAACATCCGCAAGGAGCGGTCACGGGCATCCTTCAACATGAGTTCGCCCGAGGAGCGGAACATCGCGCCGAGCTCACCGAGCATGTATCGGCGCATCGCGGCGGCATCCGGCGCGTTCATCGGTTCTGGGCAGACCGGCGCGACGAAGTGGCTGTAGACCATCGTGCGCCTGCGCTCAGGAGCGAGGGCCGCGAACGAGATCCCCTTGATCGCTCCGAGCGACACACCGGCCCACACGAGGTGCGACAGGTCGGCGCCGGTGGTCTGTTGCAGGTGGTCGGCCACGACGTGCGCAGCGTGAGCCGTGTTCGCCAGGCTCAGCCGATTGGCGAGCGCGTCCCGTTCGTCGCGGTCGGTGCGCACGTCTCGACTGGCCCGCTCCGGCCCGAACACGACGACGTCGGTGCCGGCCTCCATGGCTTTGATCAGGAAGTGCATCATCAGCCCATCGGGACCCATGCTGAGCGGCGGCGCCGATGCCATCGTCAGGTCCGCCGATCGGCCCGCTCGCCGACGGTGATCGTGCAACCGGCCGTGGATCACCTCTCGCTCGATGTGATCGCTCATCGTCGTCCGGTAGCGCGTCACCGTCCCGATGCCTCGCAGGTTGCGATGCGTCGTCGCCCTGAGCTCCTCGAGCGTTCCGGCGTGATCTCCGATGAAACCGACGCGCTGACTCATCGTTCGGCGGGCATCGTCATGCGACCACGCCGGAGATCTTGAGGTCGAGGATCTGCTCGTCGGTCATGCCGAGGTCGTCCCGGAGGATGTCGTCGCCGTGCTCGTTGAAACCCGGAGATCGGCGAGGCACGTTGACCTGGTCGTCGAACTGGACCGGCGAGGCCACCAGCTTGAAGGGGATGCCGTCCTCGGTGACGACGTCGGTGAGGTAGTCGTTGGCGATGACCATCGGATCCTCGGCGATGTTCAGTGAATCCTGCACCGGGGCCCACTGCCCCTTGAGGTCCCGGAGCAGCCCCTTCCAGTCCTCCAGCGTCCGGGTCTCGAAGCTGGACGCGAGGAGCTCGCTCGCCGCGTGGCCGTGCTCGAACAGCGACTGGTGGGAGTCGAAGCGAGGGTCGCCGACCCATTCGGGACGGCCGAGCACGCGGCACACCTCGGGCCAGTAGTGGAAGCCCTGCAGCATGCTCAGCGCGATCCAGCGGTCGTCGAGGGTGCGGTAGAGGCCCACGAGAGGGTTGCGCGGTTGAGTCGGGTCGAGCGGTGTCGGGATGTACGCGGTCTGCGTCACCTGGGACACGCCGATGCCCGCACCCAGCGCCCACATGCCCGTGGCCAGGAGGGACACGTCCACGACGGTCCCTTCGCCCGTCCGTTCCCGGTGGAACAACGCCGAGCCGATCCCACCGGCGATGAACATCGCGCCGATCGAGTCACCGAGCGCGGGGACCGGTTGCTTGGGCATGTAGTCGATCTCCGGCGGCTTGACCGACGCCGCATGTCCGGCCCGCGCCCAGTACCCGAGCGCGTCGTAGCCGCCGAGATCGACGTCGGGTCCCTTCGATCCGTACCCGGTGCCGCGGACGTAGATCACCGACGGGTTGTGGGCCCGGATGTCCTCGACGTCGATGCGCAGCTTGGCCCGCACCGCCGGCAGCTTGTTCGTGATGAACACGTCGCAGCGCTTGGCCAGCTGCGTAGACGATGGTCTGCCCCTCGGCCTGGGTGAGGTCGACGGCGATGCTCCGCTTGCCCCGGTTGGAGTTCTCCATCAGGACGTGGACGCCGCCGCCGCCGACGCGGATGCCGCCACTGCTGGCCAGGCCGCGCATCGCGTCGCCCCGCTCCACGTGCTCGACCTTGATCACGTCCGCGCCCCAGTCGGCGAGGATCGCCGCAGCCAGTGGGACGAACGTGTGCTCCGCGACCTCGAGGACGCGGACCCCCTTCATCACCGAAGTCATCTGTCGCTGCCTCTCCGTGCCCGTCCGTGACCCCGGTGTCGATCCGGGCGCACCGTCGTTCGTGACGCCACCTGGAGCATACGGCCTGGCCGCGATCGCCCGGTGCGCTCGCTCGTCGTCCTATCGCAGCGTCGCGAGCGGCGACCAGGCCGTTCGATAGCGTGCAGGCGGTCGCCGTACCTCGCGGTTGGACCATCTCGTGGGAGGAGCGCCGGCATGGACGCCGCTGACCTGATCCTCATCTCGATCGATGATCACGTGATCGAACCGCCGTCGATGTTCGAAGGCTTTGTGCCGGCGAGCTACCGCGATGTGGCGCCGAGGGTGGTGCGTGACGAGGACGGGGTCGAGACCTGGCAGTTCCAGGATTCCGTGTCGGCCACTGTCGGTCTGAACGCCGTGGTGAGCTGGCCGAAGGAGGAGTGGGGGTTCGACCCGGCGACCTACGCCGAGATGCGCCCCGGGGTCTACGACGTGCACGAGCGCATCCGGGACATGAACCACAACGGGATCCTGGCGTCGATGTGCTTCCCGACGATGGCCGGGTTCAGCGGCAAGCTCTTCCACCGGGCCCCCGACAAGGACCTCTCGCTCCTGATGTTGAAGGCGTACAACGACTGGCACATGGACGGCTGGTGCGCCAACTACCCGGATCGGTTCCTGGGCTGCGGCGTGATGCCGATCTGGGACTCCTCGGCGATGGTCGCCGAGGTCCACCGGCTGAAGGACAAAGGCTTCGTCGCCGTCACCCTCCCGGAGCTGCCGCACGTCGAACACTGGCCCAGCTACCACGACCTCGGCTACTGGGGCCCGGTGTTCGATGCCCTCAGCGAGACCGGCATGGTCATGTGTTTGCACATCGGGCAAGGGTTCGCCGCGATCAGCCAGGCGCCGGACGCCCCGATCGACAACCACATCATCCTGTCCAACCAGATCTCACTGATCGCCGCCCAGGACTTGCTGTGGGGTGGTGCCTTGTTGAACTTCCCCGGTCTGAAGGTGGCCTGGTCCGAGGGTGGGATCGGCTGGATCCCGTTCTACCTCAACCGCTGCGACCGGCACTACCTCAACCAGCGGTGGCTGGGCCACGACTTCGGCGACAAGCTGCCGAGCGACCTCTTCCGTGAGCACTCACTCGCTTGCTACATCTCCGACCCGGCGGCGCTGCGCCTGCGCGACGTCGTCGGCATCGACTCGATCGCCTGGGAGTGCGACTACCCGCACGCCGACTCCGTGTGGCCCGGGGCCCCCGAGTTCCTCCTCGGGGAGCTCGACAGCGCCGGTTGTACCGATGCCGAGATCGACAAGATCACGTGGCAGAACAGTGCCCGGTTCGTCGGGTTCGACCCGTTCGCGACCATCCCCCGGGAACGGGCCACGGTCGGTGCGCTGCGCGCCCTGTCGCCCGACGTCGACGAGACCATCCGCCCGCGCGCGGAATGGCGCCGACGCTACGAAGCCGCCGCCCAACGCGCCTGATCGGCGACCGGTGCTGCCACCGGGTCACCGGTGTCAGCGTCGGGCCGACGTGAGCAGGAGCGCCCCGCCCGGGGTGCCACCCCCGGTCGTGACGGCGGCGATCTCGGCGCCGGCGACCTGCCGGTCGCCGGCCGTGCCGCGCAACTGGAGCACGGCTTCGTGCAGGAACCCGTACCCGTGGGTACGGCCGGCGGACAGTTGGCCGCCGTGCGTGTTCAGGGGCAGCTCGCCGTCGAGGGCGATGCGGTGGCCGCCCTCGACGAACGCGGCGCCCTCGCCGCGCCCGCAGAAGCCCATCGCCTCGAGCCACGACAGGCAGTTGAACGTGAACCCGTCGTAGAGCAGCGCGACGTCGACGTCGGCCGGTCGCAGATCGGTGCGGCTCCACATGTGCGCAGCCGGTCCCATCAGCTGCGGCTCGTGGGTCAGGGTGCCCTGGTCCCACGACAGCCGTTCGATGATCTGGGTGCCGACGGCCTCGACGTGAACGGGCGGGGCGCGCAGGTCGTCGGCGACGTCCGCGGCGGAGACGACGATCGCGATCGCGCCGTCGCAGGGCACGTCGCAGTCGTACAGCCCGAACGGCGTGGAGATCATCCGCGCCGACAGGTAGTCGTCCATCGTGATCGGCTCGCGGTACACGGCGTCGGGGTTGAGCGCGGCGTGTCGGCGGGCGGTGATGGCGATCTGGCCCAGCGCCTCGCGGGTGGTGCCGTAGTGGTGGAAGTGGTTCGAGGCGAACAGGGCGATCCAGTTGGCCGCCGACATCGCCCCGAACGGCATGCGCCACGACAGCATGTCGCCTTCGACCCGCTTCGACGCACCGGCCGGCGGCGGCAGCGTCGCCGCCGTCGACTCCCACACGGTGCGGTAGCAGAGCACGTGGCGGCACAGGCCGGCGGCGACGGCGAGCATCGCCGCGACCACCGATCCGCTCTGGCCCGGCGTCTCCGGACCACCGTTGAACCACGTGGGGTGCAGGCGCAGCGCGTTCTCGACCGCGGTCACACCGCCCTCGGAGTGCCCGCCGGCGTAGCGGTCGGGTCCCGGGTAGGTGCACAGGCCGTCGATGTCGCCGACGGCCAGCCCGGCGTCGTCGATCGCCGCCCGGCAGGCATCGACGGTGAGTGACAGCGGATCGACCAGCAGCCGCCGGCCGATGCGCGAGGTGCCGATGCCGGTGATCGCCACGTGGTCCTCGAACTTCTCCCGCCTGGCCATCGGCCGCACCGTGTCGCGGATCTCGGCGTCGGGCGCCGTGGCCACCAACCCTGCGCCGGCGACCGGGGTGAACAACGGCAGCCACACATCCTCGTGTTCCTCGAACACGACCTGCACGCGCATCCCGATGGCCACCTCGTCGGGCGGGCACCCGACGACGTTGGTGGTCAGCCGCACCCGTGGGTCCTCGTCGACGGCCACGATCGCGATGGCGTACGGCGGCGGCACGTCCGGGTGCCACGGGTGGTGGTCGACCGTCACCGCGAGCACGGTCGCCGTCCCGTCGACCGCGACGACCTCGGCGTCAGTCGACTGGCACTCGGCGCACACGAGGCCCGGCGGGTGGCGCATCGTGCCGCACGACGCGCACCGCTGGAACCGGAGCCGCCCGTCCTCGCCCGAGGTCCAGAAGAACCGGTTCTGGTCGGTCAGGGCCGGCAGTGGGCGGGTCACGGTGCGGGCATCTTGCGGAAGTCCCAGCTGACGACCTTCTCCGGCTCGATCCGCAGCCAGGCGTGCCGGCCATCGGCGAAGAACGGACGACCGTCCATGTACTTCCGGCCCCACCGGGCCTCCACGTCGGCGACCTGCGAGTCGGGCGTGCTCGTCCGTGGCACCTCGCCGACGGGGACGGCACGACCGGTGATCTCCACGCCGCGCAGCTCCGAGTAGTCGACGCCGCCGTCGACGATCACACTGACCCGGGGGTCGCGCGCCAGGTTCGTCCAGCGCTGGCTCTTGACGACCGAGTTGAGCCACAGCGCGTCGCCGTCCCAGACGAACCACAAGGGGGAGACGTGCGGACCGCCGTCGCCGCCGACCGTGGCGGCGTGGCATGTCCGCTCGTCGGCGAGGAAGGCGTCGACCTCCTCGGCCGACATCGCGATCCGGCGGCCCCTGCGTTGCTCCTTCACGTGCGCTCCTCGCTCGTCGACGTCACTCCCGTGGACCGTACCGAGCGGCCGCCACCTCGCTCGAGGACTCGCTCGGCTCACTGGCAGCCGGATCGTGATCCCCGCAGCAACCGACCCGGCAGCGCGCCGGTGTGGGACCCGTCCTCGATGGCCACGTCTCCGCCGACCATCGTGGTCGAGATGCCGACCGCACCTTGCCGCAGGCGTGTCGCGCCGCCGGGCAGGTCGTCGACCACGACCGGGAGCTCGGGTCGGATCGAGGCCGGGTCGAGCACGTTGAGGTCGGCGACGTAGCCCGGCCGAACCAGCCCCCGGTCGGTCAGGCTCCAGACGGCCGCCGGTGCCGACGTGATCATCCGCACCGCCTCCTCGAGCGCGAACTGCTCGCGCTCGCGCACCCAGTACCCGAGCAGGTAGGTCTGGATCGAGCAGTCGCTGATCAGGCTGACGTGGGCACCGGCGTCCGAGAACGTCATCACCGTGTTCGGCAGGACCATCAGGGCCGCGAGGTCGTCCGGATCCTCGGTCGCGCCCTCGACCGCTGGCTGGATGAACATCTGCTCGAAGTCGCTGTCGAGACCGAGCTCGATGATCAGCTCGACCGGCGACATGTCTCGTTCACGGGCCATGTCGGCGACCAGGGGGTTGGCGCCGGTCGTCGACCTCCAGGCGCGCAGCGATGCGTAGTCGGGGCCGGTGATCTCCGCGCCCGTCGTCCGCTCGAGGTTCCCGTGCTCGGCGGCGAGCACGAGGCGGCGGCGCACGTCGGGATCGGCCAGCAGCTGCCGTTGGCGAGCCAGCGGCAGCTCCCGCACCTCGCGCCACGCCGGCAGCTTGTCGAACGGCATCTTGGTCCGGAACGACATCACGAGGTTGATGCCGCGACTGTGGGTCTGACCCACCATCGATCCGCCGCGAGCGTTCGTACGCTGGATCAGCTCGTTGATCTGGTCCTGCCAGGGACACGGCACCAGGCCGAACGTGATCGGGCGGCCGGAGTCGAGGGCGAGCGATTCCAGCCGACCCAGGAACTCGGCCTGCTCGGGCGTCCCCGAGAGCCGCGACGCCGGCTCGAGCGCCATCTCGACGACCCCGTGGCCGGCGTCGGTCAGCACCCCCACGAGCCGTTGCACCTCGTGCCACGACGCCAGCCGGGATGCGACCGGCCGGTCGTCAGCGGTCTGGTGTGACGGGCTGCGCGACGTCGTCAGGCCCATCGCGCCGGCGGCCAGGGCCTCGCGCAGCTCCTGTTCCATCCGCTGGAGGTCTTCGGCGCCGGCTTCCTCGACGAAGGCTCGTTCCCCCATGGCCCACGTCCGCAGCGCCGAATGGCCCACATAGACCGCGTGGTTGATCCCCTTGGGCAACGCGTCGACCACGTCGAGGTACTCGGCGAAGTGCTCCCAGGACCACTTGATGCCCTCGGCCATGGACTCCCGGGGGATGTCCTCGGCCCGTTCCAGGTTGCGGACGACGAGCTCGGTCGCGTCCGGCTGCACCGGTGCCAGCGTGAACCCGCAGTTGCCCATGACCACCGTCGTCACGCCGTGCCAGCACGAGCTCGTGCCCAACGGGTCCCAGAACAGCTGGGCGTCCATGTGGGTGTGGCCGTCGATGAACCCGGGTGTCACGACCTGGCCGTCGGCATCGATCTCCCGATGGCCGCGACCGGTGACGGTGCCGACCTCGACGATCCGGCCGCCGTCGATCGCGACGTCGGCGCGGAAGCGCCCAGCGCCGGACCCGTCCACGACGTCGCCGTTGCGGATCACCGTGTCGTGCGTCATCAGGTTCGTCCTTCCCGCAGCTGTCGGCCGACGAGCGGTCGCCGTCGATGACCCCCATCGACGAGCGTGAACCCTACGCACCGGCTCTGTGCTCGCTGGACTCCGGCGATCGGCCCGGTCCCACGATCGCGCGATCGACGGCGGAGTTGGCTCCGGCGGCCGGGAGCCAGTAGAGAACGACGAACCGATCGCGCCGGAGGGGGTCGCTCGTGGGACTGTCGTGGACATCGGGGTTCGCCCCGTCCGAGGAGGCGTCGATCTACTTCGAGGTGACCACCCCCGAGCGCCCGAGCGGCGTCGTCATGTTCGCCCACGGTGGTCGTGGCTCCCACGTCACGTGGTACCAGCAGGTCCCGGTGTTCGCGCCGACCCACACCGTGATCACGTGGGACTGCCGTGGTTTCGGCCGCTCGACGTCGTCGGGAGGGGAGCTCTCCAGCGAGGCCGTCGTCGCCGACATGGAGAGCGTGCTCGACGCCGCGTCGGTCGTCGACCCGGTGCACCTCGTCGGTCAGTCGATGGCCGGTTGGTGGGTCACCGCGTTCGCGCTGGGCCATCCGGACCGCGTCCGGTCGGTCACCCACTGCGGATCTTCCGGAGGCATGTTCACCGACGACCTCGACGCGCACTGGCGGGCGGCGATCGGGGCCCTCGCCGAGCCACCCGTGCTCGGCGTGCACTTCGCGTTCGGATCCCGGTTCGCCACGGGAGCACCTGACCCGAGCGTTCCTGTTCCAGCAGCTCGGCACGCTGGCACCGGCCCAGGCCGCCATCGGGGCGGCCATGCGCGAGCGCTTCGACCGTCAGGAGGTCGCCGCGCTGGGCCTCCCCACCCTGTTCGCGCTGGGGCTCGACGACCCGATCTACCCTCCGGCGCTCGTCCGGCCGGTGGTCGACGAACTGCACGCCGGGCTGGCGACGTTCGACGCCGGGCACTCTCCGTACTTCGAGACCCCCGACGAGTTCAACGACGTCCTGCGACGCCACGTAATCGACGCCGACTGACGCGTCGGTACGCGTTCGTGGAACCAACGCGGGGGACGTCACCGAGGCGATCGGGCGGCGCAGTACGGTGCCGGAGCGCTATGCGTCCGCTGATCACCACCGATTCTCACCTGGTCCCGCCGCTGTGGCTCACCGATCAGCTGCCCGCCAGGTGGCGCGACCAGTTCCCCCGTGTCGAGGAGCGCGCCGATGGTCGCTACATCGTCGCTCCGGTGTCCTCGGCCGGCCAGCTCATGATGTCCGGGGCCAAGGCGGCCGAGGTCAGGCTGGCCGGCGATGAGGACGTCGGCCGGGCCAGCCAGTCCAACGTGTGCGACGAGGCGCACTTCGCACTCGATCCCGTCGGACGTCTCGCCGACATGGACCGTGAGGGCGTGATCGGCGCGGTCCTGATCGACAACGCCACCGTCACCCCCGACGGCGTCTCGCCCGAGGCCGAGATCGCCTGGTGCCGCATCGTCAACGACTGGATGGCCGACACGTACGGATCGCACCTCGATCGGTTCGCCCCGGGGATCCACCTCCCGCTGCAGGACGTCGACGCGGCCGTTCGGGAGCTCGAACGGGCCGCCGCGATGGGGCTGCGGCCGGCCGTGCTGCCCGATGCGCTGGGGGACCGGCCCTACAACTACCCGGAATGGGAACCGCTGTGGGAGGCCGGATCCTCGCTCGGCGTCCCGTTCACCATGCACGTCGGCGGCACCCGGTTCGGGCGTGAGCCGCCGCCGCAGGTCGATCCGCTCCGGTCCACGATGCCCGGTGCGTCGCAGATCAAGTGGTACCTGCTGTGCACGGGCATGGGCGAGACGATCGCCTGGTTCACGCTCAGTGGCCTGTTCCAGAAGTACCCCGGCCTCACGATCGTGATGACGGAGGGCTATGCCGGGTGGCTCGCTGTTCGCGATGCAGTTCCTCGACCACCACTGGGACAGCCGATGGGGTGCCCGGATGCGGGCCCGCGGCTACCACGTGCGGATGCCAGAGGGCGCCCAGGGCGCATGGCCCGCCGTCGATTTGGACGAACCGCCCAGCCACTACATCAAGCGCCAGGCCAAGGCGACGTTCATGTGGGACCCGGTCGCCGTGGCCAGCCGCCACTCCACCGGGCTCGACTGCCTGATGTGGGGCAACGATTACCCGCACTTCGAGGGCTCCTTCCCGGACTCGCAAGCGTGGATCGACAAGCAGTTCGCCGGCGTGCCGGAGGCCGAGATCGACCAGATCGTGCGGGCCAACGCGGCCAGGGTCTTCAGGCTCGGCGGAGCGGTGCCGGCTGAGCCGACCGCTCCCGGCCAGGTGTAGCTCCCGGCCAGCCCTCGACGACGAGCAGCGCCGAACGCGAGGGACGTGATCGCGGCGCGGCCCACGCGACCTGGGCCATCGAGGCGCTCTCGACGGCCGACGGCTAACTTGCCGCGTGGGCTGGTGCCAGTCCCTGGACGTCGTCGAATGATCCACACCGTGTCGATGGGCCGGAGCGCGAGGCGTGAACGCGCCCTCGTTGCCGTCGCCGTCGTCGTCCTGCTGGCCGCCGTCGCGATCCTGGCCTCCGACGCGCTGTCCGACGACGGCGCCGAGGCGCTCTCGGCGATCATGCAGACCGCCGGCGCCGGCCTGGCGCTGCTGGCGTGCGCGCGGGCGGCTGGTCGGTCCCGGGGACGATGGCAGCGAGCGTGGCGCCTGCTCTCGATCACGACGGCGTTGTGGTTCATCGGCAACGTCGTGAGCATCGCCGTGGGTGTGACCGCCGACGACGTCGTGTTCCCGTCGCTCGCCGACCTGTTCTGGCTGCCGGCACTCCCGGTGGCGTTCGCCGCGCTCGTCAGCCTCCCCGGCCGCCTCGATTGGCGCGGCCGGTCCCGGGTCAGCGTCGACAGCATGCTGCTCGGCTTCTCGGTGCTGTTGATCACCTGGGCGCTGTTGATCGGCCGGGCGTACGAGGACACCACGTTCGGTCCCGGTGCCAACTCGCTGATGTTGCTGTACTGGGTCTTCGACACCCAGGTGTTCGCGTTGGCGATCACGGTGCTGCTGCGATCGCAGGCCGGCGCCCGTCGGCCGCTCGTGCTGGCGTGCCTGGGGTTCATCGCTTACACGCTCACCGATGCCGCGTTCCTCGACCGCAGCCTGCGCGACACGTTCCAACTCGGCTCGCCGTTCGACGTCGGGTGGGTGCTCGGCCTCCTGCTCATCGCATGGGCGGCGTGGAGCTTCACGCCGGGCGTGGCCGCGGGCGTCCCGACGCCGGTCAGGCGGGCGAGCGACCGGCGGATCCTGTTCGGCTCCTTGCTCACGTTGATCCCGTTCCTGGCCGTCTTCGTCGTCGCCGTCGGGCCGGGCACCGACCTCCACGGGAGCGCCCGCGTGATCGAGGTCGGGTTGCTCGTCGGGGCGGCCGCGATGTTCGTGTTCGCCCAGCTCACCACGCTCCTCGAGAACCTGCGCCTGACCGGCAACCTGGAGGACACGGTCGATTCAGGGCACGCGCGAGCTCGCCGGCGCCGTCGAGCTCCAGGACCTCACGCTGCGCGCCGTCAACGACGGGATCCTGGGACTCGGCCACGACGGCCGGCTCGTCTTCGCGAACGACGCCGCGTGCACGATGCTGCGGCTGCCCCGCGACGAGGTGCTCGGGCGGTTCGTGTTCGAGGTCGTGACCGTCGGTCCGGAGGACCACTCGCTGCTCATGTCGATCCAGGACGTGATCGCACGCGGCGCTCGGTTCACCATCGACGACGTCGAGGTGCGGCGGACCGACGGATCGAGGCTGTCGATCGAGCTGGCCGTGACACCGGTCTCGCGCGACCACCCGTTGCTGACATCGGTCGCCGTGTTCCGCGACGTCACGCATCGGCACGAGGTCGACCGCATGAAGGACGAGTTCGTGTCGGTCGTGAGCCACGAGTTGCGCACGCCGCTCACGTCGATCCGCGGCTCGCTGGGGCTCCTCGCCGGGGGCGTGCTCGGTGAGCTCCCGGTGAAGGGACAGCGGATGCTGGAGATCGCCGTCGACAACACCGACCGCCTGATCCGGCTGATCAACGACATCCTCGACATCGAGCGCATCCAGTCGGGCGCCGTGGTCTTCCAGAAGCAGCATTGCGAGGCGGCCGAGCTCATCGCCGAGACCCTGCGCATCGTCGTGCCGCTGGCGCGCGATGCCGGGGTGGACGTGGGCCTGGCCAAGGTCGACGGTGCCGTGTGGGGTGACGCCGACCGGCTGATCCAGACCCTCACCAACCTCGTGTCCAACGCCGTCAAGTTCTCGCCGCCCGGCGGCGCCGTCACGCTGTCAGCCGAGCGAGCGAACGGGGAGGTGCGCTTCCGGGTCATGGACGAGGGGCGGGGGATCCCGACGGATCGGCTGGAGACGATCTTCGACCGCTTCGCCCAGGTCGATGCGTCGGACTCCAGGCAAAAGGGGGGTACCGGCCTCGGATTGGCGATCTGCCGCAGCATCGTCGAGCAGCACGGTGGTCGGATCTGGGCCGAGAGCGGGGCGGGACCGGGCTCGACGTTCTCGTTCACGATCCCGGCGGCGTCCGAGCCCGAGCCGATCACGATCGTCCCGTCCGGTGACGGACCGCTCGTGCTGGTCTGCGACGACGATCCGTCGCTGCTCGAGGTCGCCAGCATGCTGCTGTCGACCCACGGCTACCGGGTCATCGTCGCCCGCGACGGCGTCCAAGCGGTCGAGCTCGCGGTCGCCGAGCGGCCGGCCGTGATCGTCCTCGACATGTTCATGCCCGAGCTCGACGGTTGGCACACCATCAAGGAGCTCAAGGCGCGACCGGAGTGCGCGTCGATCCCCGTGCTCGTGCTGAGCGTGCTCGATGCCGACCAGGGTGGCGGGCTCGGCGAGCTGGTGGACAAGTGGCTGACGAAGCCGTCGGGTGCCACCGACTCCCTCGTCGCCGCGGTCGAGCAGCTCCTCGGCACGGACGGCCAGCTCCCGCGGGTGCTGATCGTCGAGGACGACGACGACCTGGCACGAGTGCTGGCGGCCTCGCTCGAACGACGAGGTTTGCGCGTCGGGATCGCGACGACGGCGGCCCAGGCGACCAGACTCAGCCGGACCTTCCTGCCTGACCTCATCGTGCTCGACATCGTGCTGCCCGACGGTGACGGGTTCGCGGTCATCGATCAGCTCCGGCGCGACGGGCGCCTGTCGTCGATCCCGGTGATCGTCTACACCGCCCGTGACCTGACCGAGGACGACCGGAGCCGTTTGACGCTCGGCGAGACGGAGATCCTGTTCAAGAGCAGGGTCAGTCCGGAGACGTTCGAGCAGCGTGTGCTCTCGCTGCTCGACGGGCGAGCGGGCGCGCGAGCGAGCGAGGCGAGCGGGGGAACGAACGTGGCGAACCGACGATTGCTGATCATCGATGACGACGAGGGGATCCGCGAGGTCGCGCAGCTGTCCCTGGAGCTCGTCGGCGGGTGGTCCGTGATCACGGCGCCGTCCGGCCGCGCCGGCGTGGAGGCGGCGCGCCGGGAACGGCCCGACGGGATCCTGCTCGACGTGATGATGCCCGACCAGGACGGGCCCACGACCCTGGCCGAGCTGCGAGGCGACGACGAGGTGGGCGGCGTGCCCGTCGTCTTCCTCACCGCCAAGGTCCAGGCCGCCGAGCGCAGCCGGTTCGCCGAGATGGACGTCGCCGGGCTCATCGCCAAGCCGTTCGATCCCATGACGCTGCCGGGACAGATCGCCGAGCTGTTCGGATGGGCGCCGTGACGACGGGCCGCGATCTCCAGGCCGGACTGGTGCGGCTGTGGTTCCGCCACCGCCAGGAGATCCAGCGGTCGGTGGAGGAGATCACGACGTACGCAGGTGCGACCGCGCACGGCACGGCTGTCAGCGACGAGGCCGAGGTGGCGCGCCGGGCCGCCCACCGGCTCGCCGGCACCCTCGGCACGTTCGGCCTGGAGACCGGGTCGCAGCTCGCCCGTGAGATCGAGACGATGCTCGACCGCCGGGACCCGTCGGCCGCCACGGACGTCGCTCGGCTGGCCGCGCTGGCCGCCGAGCTGTCCGACAGCATCGAGCGGTTCGCCCCGTCCGGTGGCGCCCCCGAACAGGGGCGTCGAGCCGACCGGGCCATCGGACCGGCGGCCGGGCGCGTCGTCGGGGTGCTCGGGCTCACCCCGACCGCGACGCGGGAGATGGCCGAGCGGGCCGCACCGCAGCAGATCTCGGTCCAGCTGTTCGACGACGCAGCGTCGCTGCTCGACGCGGTGACCGAGCTCGACGCGGTGCTGATCGACGGCGATGTCGTGTCGATCGCCGACCTCCCCGGCGGTACGTGGCCGGTGGAGGTGACCCCGCTCGTCGCGCTGAGCAGCGGGAGGCGACTGAGCGACCGCGTCGCCGCCACCCGGTACGGGGCTCGCCGCTACCTGCAGGCGCCGGCCACCGCCGACGCGATGCTCGCCAGCGTGCAGTCGTTGTGGAGCCCGTCCAGCCGCACCGGGACCGTGCTCGCCGTCGATGACGACCCGCTCGTCCTCGACACGTTGCGCGAGCTGTTCGACGACAACGTGAAGGTCACCGCCGTCGACGATCACGAGCAGTTCTGGATGGCGCTCGAGCAGCATGCGCCCGACGTCGTGATCCTCGACGTCGACATGCCGAACGTCAACGGCATCGAGCTGTGCAAGGTGATGCGGGCCGACGATCGTTGGCTGCAGACGGGCATCGTGTTCCTGACCGCGCGCGGCGGCGCCGAGACCGTGCGCGAGGTCTTCGCCGCCGGCGCCGACGACATGGTGACGAAGCCGATCATCGGCCCCGAGCTGCGGGCCCGCATCGCCAGCCGGTTGGAGCGCACCGACCTGCACCGTCGGCTGGCCGAGACCGATGGGCTCACCGGTCTGGCCAACCGGGCGACGGCGGCGCGGTCTGGAGCGGCTGACCGAAGCGGCATGGCGCTCCGGGCGGCCGCTCTCGGTGGCGGTGATCGACCTCGACCACTTCAAGCGGATCAACGACGCCCATGGGCACCCCGCCGGCGACGAGGTGCTCCGCCGATTCGCGTCGGTGCTCCTCGCCGCCGACGCCGCGATCGCGGCGCGGTGGGGTGGCGAGGAGTTCGTCGCCGCCTTCGCCGAGACGGCGGGGGGCACGGCCAAGCACCGGCTCCAGGCCGTGCTCAACGCCTTCAGTGCCGAGGAGTTCGTCACCGCGGAGGGCGGTACGTTCTCCTGCTCGTTCAGCGCCGGGGTCGCCGAGCTCAACAAGCGATGGGGTGTCGACGAACTGCTCGCGGCGGCCGACGAGGCGCTGTACCGGGCGAAGCACGAGGGACGGGCACGGATCGTGGCGACCCATGAGTGACCGAGCCAGTTCATTCGCTCGCTCGGCTCACGTCGCCCGGACACGAGGGATGTCCGATGTCGGCCCCTGAGTCCGAGCACGTGCCTGCACCGAGCCCGCCGGGACCACGTGATGCGGGCGGCGCCGAGCGGCGTGGACCGTTCCGGCCCCAACGGCTCATCACCCTCCGCGACCGCCAGAGCCGCCGGGAGGCGGCGCACGGCTTCCGTCTCGCCGACGTCATCGCGCTCGCCGTGACCGCCGTCGTCGCGCTCGAGGTGATCAGCCCCGGCGGCGTCCTCGACCTCACGGTCTCTCGCGGTGCCGATCGTGGTCGCTGCGCTCGCCACCGGCCGCCTGGTCCGATCGCTCGGCCGCTACCGGTTCGGCCGGCACGAGCACCTCCTGCGTCACCTCCTCGGCGTGCTCGGGGCGATCGCGATCGGCGCCGCGCTCGGCGTCGTCACCGCCGAGCTCGTCGACGCCCCCGCCCGCGACGTGTTCGTGACCTGGACGCTGCCGGCCGCCGTGGTGCTCCTCGCGCTGCACACGGTGTGGTGGCTGATGGTGCGGCACTGGCGGGCCCAAGGTCGGTTGACGCCGAACATCGTGATCGTCGGCGCCACCCGGCACGCCGAGGACATCGTCGCGGACGCGTTGGCCGAACGGGACATCAACATCCTGGGCATCTTCGACGACCGACTCAGCCGGGTCCCGCGCGACGTGTCCGGGGTCCCGGTCCTCGGCAACGTGGCCGACCTCGTCGGTCATCGGATGACGCCGTTCCTCGACCTCATCGTGGTGGCCGTCGACCCCACGGCCCACGACCGGGTGCGGGAGCTGACCCAGCAGCTGTCGGTCCTGCCCAACGACACCGCGCTCGTCGTCGACGACGACGGCGTCGGTCGTCACGCCGCCATCCGCCGGCTCGCCGACGCACCGCTCTCGCCGCTCGACATCGTCGCCGATCCCGGTCGTCGCTCGTTCGCCAAGCGCATCCAGGACGTCGTGATGTCCGCGACGATGCTCGTCCTGCTGTCGCCGCTGTTCGGGGTGATCGCGCTCGCCGTCCGCATGGACAGCCCCGGACCGGTGTTCTTCCGCCAGCGCCGGCACGGGTTCAACAACGAGGAGATCGTCGTGTGGAAGTTCCGCACGATGCGCATCGAGTCGGCCGACGCCCACGCCCACCAGCAGGTGACGGCGAATGACGCCCGGGTCACGAAGGTCGGGCGGGTCCTGCGCGCCACCAGCCTCGACGAGCTCCCGCAGCTGCTCAACGTGATCCAGGGCTCGATGTCGCTGGTCGGCCCGCGACCCCACGCGATCGGGATGCGGACCGGCGAGGACGAGTCGGCCGGCCTCGTGGCCGACTACGCCGTGACGGCACCGCATCAAGCCGGGCATGACGGGATGGGCGGCGATCCACGGCAGCCGTGGACCGCTGCACAGCCCCGACGACGTGCGGCGGCGGGTCGCCCTCGACATCGACTACATCGACCGCCAGTCGTTCTGGCTCGATGCGTGGATCATCCTGATGACGGTCCCCAGCGTCTTCGGGGATCGCACGGCGATCCGGTGAGAGCGGTCGTCTACGACCGGTACGGCCCTCCCGACGTGCTGCGGGTTGCAGATGTCGAGATGCCCGTCCCGGCCGCCCACGAGGTGCTGGTCGAGGTCGTCGCCACGTCGGTGAACCTGTCCGACTGGGAGTGCCTGCGCGGGTCACCGCTCTACGCCCGCATCGGCGGTCTCCGCAGGCCGGCGCGAGCTGTGCTCGGCTCGGACATCGCCGGACGGGTCCGAGCGGTCGGACGCGACGTCGCCGGGTTGCGCCCGGGTGACGAGGTGTACGGCGACAACCTGTCGCTGAAGGGCGGGTTCGCCGAGTACGCGGTCGCACCGGCGTCGGCGTTGGCACCGAAGCCGCCTGGTCTGACGTTCGCCGAGGCGTGCGCGATCCCGCAGTCGGGGGTGATCGCGCTGCAGGCGACAGCAGGCGCCGGGCCCGGGCGGCGAGTCCTGATCAACGGGGCCGGTGGCGGCTCGGGGTCGTTCGCCATCCAGTTGGCCAGGCGAGCCGGCGCCCACGTCACGGGCGTCGACGCCGAACACAAGCTCGACTTCATGACGTCGCTCGGTGCCGACGAGGTGCTCGACCACCGGCGGCAGGACTTCACCCGGCCCGGCGAGCCGTACGACCTCGTGCTCGATCTCGTCGCCGGTCGCTCGGTGTTCGCGTACCGCCGGGCGCTCGCACCGGGCGGTCGCTACTCGTGCGTCGGTGGATCCGTGTCGGCGTTGTTGCGGGTGTTGACGATCGGTTCGGTCGTCGGCCTGCTGAGCCGTCGCCGCCTCCGGGTGCTCGCCGTGAAGCAGGGGCCTGAGCACTTCGGCCCGCTCGCCGACCTGTGCGTCGCCGGGCACGTCGCGATCCACGTCGACCGAACGTTCGGCCTCGACGAGGTGCCCGACGCGCTCGGCTACGTCGGTGGGGGCCGCAGCCTCGGCAAGGTGGTGATCGAGGTGGCGAGGAAGCGATGACGGGGCGCCCGAGCGTTTCCCGGCCGCCGGCGGCGCCCGACCATCTCGATCGGAGGTACGGTCCCCGTGTGGATCGTCGCTGCTCAGCGGGCGTTTGCCGCCTCCTGGGGGCGGGCATCGTCAGGGCAGCTGATCCGAAAGGAGCCAGGCATGACGGACGTGTTGTCCATGCTGGAGGCCGAGCACCGGCAGGTCGAGGACGTACTCGGCCGGCTCGGTTCGTCCGAACCGGGGGAGGAGCGTGAGCGACTGGCCGCTGAACTCGAGCACGCGCTCGACGTGCACATGGCCTTCGAGGAGGAGCAGCTCTACCCGGTCCTGCGGCAGGTGGATCAGGGGATGGACGACGAGGCCGAAGCCGAGCACCACCTCGCCCGAGACAGCCTCGCCACGATGGTGTCGATGACTGCGGCACCCGGGTTCGGTGCCGTGGTCGACATGGTCAAGGGCGCCATCGCCCACCACGTCAGGGACGAGGAGCACGGAGCATTCCCCAAGCTGCGGCGGTCCCTCGATCGTGATGCGCTGGAGCGCCTCGGCGTCGAGCTCGAGCACCGCAGGGCCGATGCCGGGATCGTCGTCGAGGAGGACGAGATGCCCGAGCTCGCCGACGACGAGGTCCGCGGACGGTCGGCGGTCGTCGTCGGGGAGCTCGAGGCGATGCTCCACGACCGCACCTCCTAGCCCGCCAGCCCGATCCGGCGGTTCTCCATCGATCTTCCTCCCGCTCAGCGCGACGTACATCGATCGAGAACCGGTCGGCTCCGCAGTCCGGCCGACGGGACGGCAGCGGACACCGGAACCGCTTGCGCCGGGCTGGTACCGCGGTCGTGGTCAGTCGCGTTCGATGCGGCGGAGGGGCACGCCCGGTCGCCACACCTCGATGAGCAGGCGGTCACCGGCGTCGGTCAGCTTGGTGAGGACGACCTCCTCGACGGATGCCCGGAACAGCTGACCTGATGGGTTCCCCTCCACGTCGCCCACGAGCACGGCCCGACCGGCGATCTTCGCCTCGCCGGACCAGCCGGACGGGTCGTCCTCGGGCGGGTCGATCGTGGGCCCGTGCAGGGCGAACCGAGGGTCACGGACGAGGTCGGCGCCCTTCCGCGCGCCCGCCATCGACCCGAACTCGAGCTCGCCGTCCTTGAACTCCGCCTCGATGCCGGAGATCCGCGGCGACCCGTCGGCGCGCAGCGTGGCGATCGTCTTGTGCTTGCGGGTCTCGAACACGGCCCGCACCTTCGCCGCAAAGTCCGCCTCCTCCCGCTCGATGTCGTGCCATGTCGCCATGGGGACAGCATGCCCGAGGGTGCGCCTCGCCGGCGCACTCGTCGATCTGGGCGCGCTCGGTCTCATTCGTCCATCTGAGCGCGCCCAGTCTCGGATTCGAGACCTGGCGCGCCCAGATCTCAGTCGGCGGTGGCGGTGGCGGCCCGGCGGGCGGCGACGACGGTCTGGGCGGCGTGGCGGCCGCCGAGGTAACCGAACGCCATGCCGGGTCCGAGCGTGCCGCCGGCGCCGCCGTAGGTCATGCCCATCGCCGAGGCCATCACGTTGCCGGCGGCGTAGAGACCGGGGATGGGGGCGCCGTCGACGTCGAGCACCTGGGCGTCCACGTCGGTGCGCGGCCCGCCCTTGGTGCCGAGCGTGCCGCTCGTGACCTCGAGCGCGTAGAACGGCGGCGTCTCGATGGCCCCGAGCGTGCAGTCGACCGAGTCGGTGATGGTGGGGTCGGACCACCACAGGTCGTAGGCGCTGCGGCCGCGCCCGAAGTCGGCGTCGTCGCCGTTGGCGACGAACGTGCCGTATCGCTCGACGGTCGCGACGAGGCCGTCGGGGGAGATCCCGACCTGCTCGGCGAGTGCGGGGAGGGTGGAGGCACGGGTCAGCCAGCCCGGCACCGGGCCGTCGCCCCGCCAGCCGTGGATCCCGTAGCGGGTGACGTAGTGGTGATCGAAGACCAGCCAGGCCGGCCGATTGACGTAGTCGTAGACGGTCGTGTCGATGGTGTGGAAGGCCGCGCCGAAGGAGTTGTAGTTGGCGGCTTCGTTGGCGAAGCGGCGCCCACCGCGATTGACCATGATGCAATGCGGCAGGCTGGCTTCGGAGTGGGCGAACCACGTCTGCATCACGCCATCGCCGTCGGGAAGTTCCAACGACGGTGTCCACCACGCTTCGCGCATGTTGGCGAGCGACGCCCCGGCCCTCATCGCCATGCGCAGTCCGTCGCCGGTGTTGGTGGGTATCGAGACGCTGTTGTCGAGCGGACCGCGTAGGAACGGCGGACCAGATCCGGGTCCCATTCGAACCCACCCGTCGCCAGGACGACGGCCCGGGCCCGCACGGTCACCACCGGGTCCTCGAACCGCACTCCGGCCACGCCGCCGCCGTCGTCGAGGGTGAGGCCGACGGCGCGCATCTCGGTGTGGGGTTCGATGCCACGATCGAGGCATCCCTTGAGGAGCCGACCGATCAGTGCCTGCCCGGAGCCGCGGACGTCGTCGCGTCGACGGCGGGCCACCTCTGCCGCACTGAGCCCGTCGCCGTGCCCGACCGGTCCGTCCGTGACGGTCATGTACTCGGGGATGTAGCGGCCGACCGTGACCCGGGCGGCCCACCCGCCGAGCTCACCGAACCCGAACGGTGGGCATTCGAGCGTTCGGCCGCCGCCGGGCTTCCCGCCCGGGTGCTCAGGGTGGTAGTCGGGGAAGCCGTGGCACACCCGGCACTGCACCGGCGTGCGTTGCTCCATGAACCGCAGCATCTCGTTCCCACCGTCGATGAACGCGGCCGCCATGACCGGATCGATCGTTCCGTTCGAGAGTGCGTCGAGGTAGACGAGGCCCTCCTCGCGGCTGTCGGCGATGCCGGCCTCGGTGGCGAGGTGGTTCGCCGGGATCCAGATCATGCCGCCGGACCAGGCGCTCGTCCCGCCGACCTGCGCGGCCTTCTCGAACACGGCCACGGACGCGCCGTGCTCGTGCGCCGTGATCGCGGCGGTCAGTCCCGCTGCTCCGGTGCCGAGCACGACGACGTCGACGTCGTTCGGGACGGTCATCTCGTTCCCCTTTCGCACTCGCAGGTTCCCGCGAGCGGGTTCACACGCATTGCATGGTCGGACATCTAGAGCGAGCCGCGGGGGGCGCCGCTGGCGTGGAGGGCGGCGAGGTAACCGAAGATCATGCTGATGCCGATGCTGGCGCCGGCCCCCAGGTAGTGGCGCCCCATCACGGTGGCCGTGTTGTTGCCGGTCGCGTACAGGCCGTCGATCGGACCGTCGTGGTGGTCGAGCACCTGCGCGTGCTCGTTCGTCAGCAGACCGCCACACGTGCCGATGTCGCCGGGGACGACCTTGGTCGCGTAGAACGGGGCTCGATCGAGCGGACCCAAGCAGGAGTTCGGTTTGAAGCCGGGGTCGCCCAAGGCCCGGTTGTACGCCGACTCGCCGCGACCGAAGTCGGGATCGACACCCTTGACCGCGTTGCGGTTGAACCGCTCGATCGTCGTCGCCAACCCGACCGGGTCGATCCCGCACTCGCGAGCGAGCTCCTCGATCGTCGCCCCCTGCTTCAACGCACCGTTGGTGAGCATCTCCGGCGGGAACCTGCCCGGGCGAGACTTGCCGTGGGCGTACCGGCGTCGGTACCCGTCGTCGAGGACCAACCAGCACGGCACGGCACGACTGGTCTTGTCCCGGGCGTACATCGCCTTGCCGACCTCCATGTACGAGTTCGACTCGTTCACGAACCGCCGGCCCGCTTCGTCGACGAGGATCGTCCCTGGACGCTGCCGCGCCGAGCTCAACGTGGAGCCCTCGAACCTCCCGGGAGGTGATGGCAACCACCACGCTTCGTCCATCAGATCGGTCTTGGCCCCGAGGGCGATGGCTGCTTCGAGCACCTCGCCGGTGTCGCCGGGGTGATGATCCGATTGACGACGTCGTACCCGACGTTCCGGTAGTCGGCGAGCACGTAATCGTTCCGCCGCTCGATCTGGACACTCGACCGCTGACCCTCGCGCTGATCGTCCGACCACGCATCCGCGAGTGGTCCGAGCTCGCCGCCAGCCGGCCTGGTGCGCCCCCTGGGATTCGAACCCAGAACCAATGGATTAAGAGTCCAAAATCGTGGTCCGCAGCTACCTGGTCAGGCTGACCGCATAGGTGCGCCTGAGCTGGGCTTTCAGTCAACCGCTGTCAAGGGCTGTCAAGCGCTGTCATCCTCGCGTTGGTCACCCGGTTGGTCACCTAGAGTCAATGGACATGGCGTCCAAGCGGGGCAACGGCGAGGGGTCGATCCGTCACAACGTCGAGCGCAACCGGTGGGAAGGACGCATCTCCGTCAACGGCTCCCGACGGATGGTCACCGCACGAACTCGAGCGCGAACTGACCGATCGAATGCGGACCGCACAGCGCGCCGCCGACCAAGGAGCCCGGACGGCGCGGGCCGATCTGACTGTCGGCCGCTACCTGACGCGTTGGATGACCGACGTCCTGCCCGGCACCGTCGCCCCCGCCACCGAGGCCCAGTACCGCGACGTGCTCCGGCTCTACGTGCTGCCACGCATCGGCACCAAGCGGCTCGCCACCCTGAGCCCGAGCGACGTCGACGAGATGCTCCGCGACATGGCGCGGCCAACTGCCGAGACGCGACCAGATGGATACAGCCCGACCGCCCGGCGCCTCGCACGCTCCGTCCTTCGCCGTGCGCTTCGTCGCGCCGAAGCCGAAGGCCTGATCACCCGCAACGCGGCCGCCCTGTCCAACAGCGTCCGTCAAGACAGAACCGAGGGCCGATCGCTCACCCCGATCCAGGCGCGCCAGCTGCTCGCAGCAGCCGGTGGCCACCACCTCGAGGCCGGCATCGTCGTCGCGCTGACCTGCGGACTTCGGCTGTCTGAACTGCTGGGCCTTGCCTGGGATGCCGTCGAACTCGACCACCCAACACCGCGGCTCGCTGTACGGCGCAGCCTGAAACGGGTCCCGAACATCGGCCTCATCCTCTCCGACACGAAGACGAACCGCAGCCGCCGCGTCGTCCACCTCACGCCGATCGCCGCTGACGCACTTCGCGCACACCGGACTCGTCAGCACGCCGACCGACTGCGAGCCGGCGAGCGGTGGCTCGATCAGCCGCTCGGCGCCGATCTCGTGCTTCGCGGCGTCAACGGAGCAGCCATCGAGCCCGCCACCTTCTGGCGCGCCGTGAGCGACGTGTGCGAGAGAGCCGGGCTTGGTCACTGGACCCCGCACGAGCTCCGCCACAGCGCCGCCTCGCTGCTGTTGGCCTCAGGCGTACCGCTGGTTCAGGTCGCCGACTTCCTCGGTCACAGCTCAGCGACCGTGACCGCCGCCGTCTACGTGCACGTGTTGGATGAGGCCCGCACGTCGACCGCGTCCGCGATGGCCGACGTGTTAGCGCACTGACGTCCGCCAAGGGCCCTCAACGCGCATCCCCGATCAGGAAGAGGTCGCAACTTCGATTCTTGTTAGCCCCACCGCAAAGTTCCTGGTAGACGAATCGCAAGCCCGAGTTGGCGGCAACGACCGCGGCACAGCGAGCAAACCAGGGAACACGGAGATGGCCTTGGCGTCGTCCATGAGCGGGGCGATCTGCGGGAACCGGCTGCCGAGCTGGTCCCAGACCTGTATCCAGGCTTTGGGCCCGCACACCGCTGCCGTCGGCTGCGAGCAGTTGCGCCGGGATGTCGCGGTCTCCGAGATTGCCAGCCTGTCCGCTTCGGCGGGTCCCACTGGCTTCCGTCAGCCGGCGGAAGGAACTGCGGTTCGCCGGCTCGTGCGGCTGTGCTCGACGATGGCGTCGCGGAAGTGGTCGTGTGGCGGATCTGTGCCATCCAGCAGACGGTTCACGCGACTGGAGATCCTCCAACCGGTGTCGGTTCGCCGGAAGGTCCAGCGGACCGCCGTCGCGCGCCACAGCTCGAACGTGTCGCCGTTGCGGCGGAACAGGTGGCCGTGGCATGTCGCGATGGCGGTATCGCCGTCGATCGACACGATCGGGAGGTCCACCGCGCGAGCGCACCCCTGCGCCAACAGCTGGCGATGCAGGGGGAGCGCATCGATCATCTCTCCGACCGCCTCGGCGCCGGCCATGACACCGACACCTGAGTCGTAGGTGGCGTCATCCGTGAACAGAGCCGCGGCGAGGGCGCCGAGTCCGCTGTTGGCTGAGGGACCGGCAGGTCGTGATCGAGCGAAAGCATCTTGAGCCGATCCTCGAGCTCGCCGATCCGTTGCGCGAACGTGTGGTTGTTCACCATGGTGGTTCTTCGTCGCTCTGCTTTCCGGACATGCCGTTGCCACATCAGCCGCGTGTGCCCCGACCACTCTTGCGGCTCGTCGTGTCCGGCTCGACTGTGGCCGGCGGCT